>CAYTOD010000006.1:0-29154 GCA_964439315.1 uncultured Mycobacterium sp.
CGCCGTTGTCGTTACCGGGTCGATCAGTCCGGGCAGTCCACGGTCACGTACGCGACTCGCTCGCTGCCTGCCCGGCCTTTGTCGATATCGGTGACCGAGCAGGACGACAGGCCGCCTTCTCCGTGCGCGTACTCGACCTGCACGTCATACCCGGCCGATTCGAGGGCACCGACCGTCTCAGCGGCCGACTCCGACCCGGGTTGGGGCATATTGGGGGGATCGGCAAGAGCGGTCGGGGCAAGAGTGATGGCGATCGCGGCGCATCCCGTGGTGAGCGTCATCCAGCGGCGGGGTCGGTGGCGATTAGGCATGGCGGAATTCCTTCCCCGTCGTGCGCGATCCTTTCGCGATGTCTTCCGCGAGGGCTTCATTGGGCCGACTTCACCGTAACCACACAGGCATGCGCCAGAGGGTGGTTTCCTCGACCTAGGCGCCGTGGCCGCCGCACCTAGAGTTGGACCGAAGCGAATTGGACCGAAGCGCCATTCCGCGAAGGGGGATCCTGAGACGTGCCCACACACCGCGGAGATTCCAGACGGCGAGTCGTCCCGCTCCTCACGAGCGGCGTCGCCGGCGCCGCACTGGTGGGAACCAGTCTGCTGAGCACCGCCGTCGCTCACCGGCCTGATCCAAACGTGACGCTCACGTCAACGGAGACTCTGATCGGGTCGGCACCCGCACCTACCGCCCTGCTGAAGGCATCGGCCGGGGCCAACCCGATCACGAAGATCTACTCGTTGTTCGTCGGCAACGGCACCCCGGACCACCCCAACGCCGGGATCTTCATCGGCAACGGCTACAGCTATACCGAGAACGACGTCGGGGTCACTCCCAAATGCGTCTTCGGCGAATCCTGCGACGGCGGACGCGCCGGACTGGTGATCGGCAACGGCGGCAACGGCTACAACGGGGGCAACGGCGGCAACGCCTTCATGTTCGGCAAGGGCGGTAACGGCGGCGATGCTCTGGACGCTCTGAAGAGTGGCTTGCCGGTCGACGGCGGCAAGGGCGGATTCGGGGGACTCTTCGGCGGAACAGACTCCAGCGGCACCCCGTTCCGGGCCGGCGGCGGCAACGGCGGCAACGGCTTCAACGGCGGCAACGGCGGCAACGGCGGCAACGCCGGACTGTTCTCAGGCACCGGCGGCAAGGCCGGCAACGGCGGCGACGGCACCCAGCAGCATCCCAACGGCGGAAACGGCGGCCATGGCGGGCACTCAGCCCCGTTCCCCCTCCTCGATCCCGGCGCGGCGGTCCATGTCGGCGGCAACGGCGGTAACGGCTGGAAGAACACCAGCGGGCCCGGCGGCAACGGCGGAAGTGGCGGCAACGGCGGACATGGCGGCTACTGGGGCGCCGAGCCCGGCGGCCTCGGCGGCAACGGAGGCAACGGAGGCGCCGGCTCCACCGATGGCGGCGCCCGCGGCAATTCCGGAACCGGCGGCTACGGCAGTCTGGTGGCCAGCAACGGAGGCAACGGCGGCAACGGCGGCAACGGCGGCAACGCCGGAACCGGGACCGGCGGCGTCGGAGGCAACGGCAGTGCCGGCGGCCTCGGCGGTCTGTCCGGCAACAAGGGCGGCCGGGGCGGCAACGGGGGCAACGGAGGCAACTCCACGGGCGGCGCCGCGGGCGGCGGCGGTAACGCCGGTGGCGGCGGCCCGTCGGCCAACATCGGCGGCAACGGCGGAACCGGGGGTACCGGCGGCAACGGGCTGACCGTCGCCGGCCTAGGCGGAAACGGTGGCAAGGGCGGGTTCGGTGGGTTCGAGGCCGGACTCGGCGGCACCGGAGGCACCGGAGGCAACGGCACCCCGGGAACATCGCCCGGGGCGCAGGGCGGCACCGGCGGCACCGGCGGTGGCTCACTGCTGGTGTCCGCCAACGGCGGCGACGGCGGCCATGGCGGCAGCAGTACCTACCCTGGCAAGCAGGGGCGCAACGGCACCTCGGGCCTGGGCCCGGGGATCAAGGGCGGCACCGGCGGCGGGGGCGGGGCCGGCGGCGACGCCTGAGCCTCGCTGGGCCGACGGCGACGCCTGAGCCTCGCTGGGCCGACGGCGACGCCTGAGCCTCGCTGCCCGCGGCTCGTAGAGTTGCACGCATGAGCCTGCCGCCGGGACCGCCGCTGCCGGCCGGCGTGCAGACCGCACTCATGCTGCGGTGGTGGTCGGCGTTCGCGTTCGCCTGCCGCCGCCGCTACGGCGACGTGTTCACCATCCGGCTGGCCGGGCTGGGCCCCGGCGTGTATCTCGCCAACCCGGCCGACATCAAGACGGTGTTCGCCGGCGATCCGCACATTTACCATGCCGGAGAAGCGAATTCGGTCCTGAGTGGCATGCTCGGCCGCAGTTCCGTGCTGGTCCTCGACGAGGATCTGCACCGTGAGCGACGACGGCTGATGATCGCCCCGTTCCACCGCGACGCGGTGGCGCGCCAGATGCCGCTGATCGCCGAGATCGCCGCCGCCAACATCGCCGGCTGGCCGGTCGGCGCCGACTTCCCGGTCATCCCGAAGATGTCCGAGATCACCCTGGAGGTGATCCTGCGGACGGCGATCGGCGCCAGCGACCCCGATCGGCTGGCCGCGCTGCGGGCGCTGATGCCGCGCCTGCTGACCCTCGGCCCGTTGGACACTCTGGCCATCGCCCGCCCGCGGCTACAGCGGCTCCGGCCCTGGCGCTCGCTGCAGCGCCGCATCGAGGAGGCAGACGCCCTGCTCTACGCCGAGATCGCCGAGCGGCGGGCTGATCCCGACCTCGCCGACCGGCCCGACGCGCTGGCCATGATGATCCGGACCGGCCGGATGACCGATCGCGAGCTTCGCGACCAGTTGATGACGCTGCTGCTGGCCGGGCACGACACCACCGCCACGTCGCTGTCCTGGGCACTCGAGCGGCTGACCCGACACCCGCAGATCCTGGCCCGCGCCGTGCAGGCCGCCGACGCCGCCTCCGCCGGGGATCCGGCCGGCGACGAGTACCTCGACGCCATCGCCAGGGAAACCCTGCGCATCCGGCCGGTCGTGTTCGATGTCGGACGGGTGCTCAAGGAACCCGTCGACATCGCCGGATACCGGCTGGCCGCCGGGGTCACCGTCGTCCCGGCCATCGGGCTGGTGCACGCCGATCCGGCGATCTACGAACAGCCAGAGACGTTCCGCCCGGAGCGCATGCTCGGCGCGACCCTGTCCCCCACCACCTGGCTGCCGTTCGGCGGCGGCAGCCGTCGCTGTCTCGGCGCCAGTCTCGCCCTGGCCGAGATGCGAATCGTGCTGCGGGAAGTGCTGCGCCGGGTCGAACTGGCCACCACCACCGACCCCGACGAGCGGCGACGGGTGCGCGGGATCATCCACCAGCCGCACCGCGGCGCGAGGATCCGGGTGCGAGCGCGGCGGGCGGCACCGATGCCGCCAGCACCGGCCTGAACCTGCAGCAGCCCCCTGCGCACAATGCGCACAAGTGGGCTATTTGCGCACTTCGCGGGTAGCGCGCACAAGCGCGACAGCGCATTTCGCCGTCCTTACGTTCAGAGCTATCGGTAATCGACAGCCCGCGTGAGGAGCAGGACATGACCAGCATCGGACCCATCGCCACCTGGAATCCCGGATCGGGCACGGTGACCAGGTGGGCGGCATCGCCGGCCAGTCGCACAGCCGCGGCCGCAGCGCCCCTGGACGAGCTACCGCCGAGCCCGCAGCAGGCCCAGCACCTCCGAATCGCCCAGGCAGGAGCGGCGGTGGACCGTGAGATGCCCCGCCTGATCGTCTCCGCGTGGGACATCGAGGGCGTCTGCGACATCGCGGCGATGACCGAGGCGATCAACGTCCACGTCCGTCGCCACGACACCTATCGCAGCACCTTCACGGTGACCGAGGCGCACACGATCGAGCGGCGCACCATCGAAGATCCTGAACACATCGACATGATCCCGTCGGTACTGGGAGTGATGAGCGCCGAGGAGATCCGCGAGCACGTGCTGACCTCGACGCCGGGGACGTTGGAGTGGGACTGCTTCACCTTCGGAGTGATCCAGAATCGCGACCACTTCACCGTCTACACCAGCATCGACCACCTACACCTGGATCTCGTGTCGGCCGGCCTGACCTTTCTCGACATCCACCTGACCTATCAGGCTCTGGTGCACGAGGTACCCAACCCGCTGCCGCCGATCACTGGATACCGGGAGCACACCGCACGTCAGCAGAAGCAGATCAGCGCGACGACCGTGGACTCCCCGGAGATCCGCGGGTGGATCGACTTCCTCGCCGACGGCGGCTGGCCGAATTTCCCTCTGCCGCTGGGCGATAGGTCGCGGAGCACCCGGGGTGGGTGGGTCACGCTCGACCTCCTCGACGCGGAGCAGACGACGGCCTTCGAGACCGCGTGCCGCGCCGCCGGAGCACGTTTCAGCGGCGGCGTCATGGCGTGCGCGGCGCTCGCCGATCACCGACTCACCGGTAAGGACACCTTCCACGGGTTCACCCCGTCGGACACCCGGACCGGCGAAGAGGAATCGCTGAGCGTGGGGTGGTTCGGCAGCATCTTCCCCGTCAGTGTCCCGATCGGTGACGGCGACTTTTCCACCGCGGCGCGCACGGCACAGGAGTCGTTCGACGCCAACCGCAGCCTGGCTGCGATCCCGGTGCAACGAGCCCTGGAACTGGCGGCGGCCGACTCCCGGATCCCAGTGCCCGATCAGCCTCCGATGATGTTGTCGTACATGGACTTCCGCCGAATCCCGGTCTCCGGGCTGTGGCAGGACACCGGCTTCGGCGTCTACGGCGACAATCTGTCCTACGGCGGCATCAATCTGTGGGTCAACCGGCAGGAGTCGCGGACCACCGTCACCGTCTCCTACCCGGACAACGACGAGGCGCGGAATTCGGTCCACCGCTACTTGGTGGTGCTGCGCACCGCGTTCGTCGCAGCCGCCCGGAACGGGCGGTTAGGCTGCGGCCATGGCTCCGAAGGTCCGCATCGGCGCTCGGCTGGCAACGCAGATCCTGCTGTTGCAGTTGGCGGTGGTGGCGCTGACCCTGGGGATCGCATTCGCCCTATTGACCTATGTCGGACACCGGCGGCTGATCACCGAGTACGGCACCCGCGCGCTTGACGTGGCGCGTGTGGTGGCCGACACCCCCGCGGTGCGCTCCGGTGTCACGGGATTCGACGATCGCGCAACACCCGGCCCCGGCGAACTGGCCCGCAGCCCGTTGCAGCGCATCGCCAGCGAGGTGCGGCAGCGCACCGACGCGCTGTTCGTCGTGATCACCGACGACCGGGGCATCCGGCTGAGCCACCCCGAACCGGACCTACTCGGCAAGCCGGTGAGCACCGACCCCTCCGGGGTCTTGGCCGGAGATGAGGAGGTCAGCCGGCAGACCGGCACGCTGGGTCCGTCGGTGCGCGCGAAAGTTCCCGTCCTGGAACCCGATTCGGACCGGATCGTCGGCGAGGTCAGCGTCGGGATGTCGACCGCGTCGATCCACGCCCAGCTCCGCCGCGACCTGCGGGCCGCCGCCCTGGTGGTCGCCGCCGCGCTCGCGGTCGCCACGGCCGCCTCCCTGCTGCTCGCCCGCCGCTGGCGTGGGCTGACGCTGGGGTTGCGACCGACCGAGATGGCCGAACTGGTGCGCACGCAGGATGCCGTGCTGCACGGAATCGGCGAGGGCGTGCTGGCCGCCGACCCGGAGTGGAGCACCACCTTCGTCAACGACGAGGCCCGCCAGCTGCTGGAGATCGACGGCACAATGGGACGTTCCGTCGATGAAATCGGTTTGACGCCAAGGGTTCTAGAAGTGTTCAAATCCGGTGACCCGGCTCCGGCGATCGCCGGGGTCGGCGACCGCATCGTCGTCGTCTCGGCACGCCGGGTCTCGCGCGAGGGACGCGATCTGGGCACCGTGCTGGTGGTTCGCGACCGCACCGATGTCGAATCGCTGACCCGGGAACTGGATGCCGTGCAGTTGATGAGCACGGCACTGCGGGCCCAGCGCCACGAGTTCGCCAACCGGCTGCACCTGCTGAACGGACTGGTGCATGCCGGGCGTACCGAGGAGGCCTCGCACTACCTGACCGAGTTGCTCGGTTCGGGACCGCTGGGTTCGGCGCTGCCCGGGATGGATGCCGTCGCGGATCCCTTTCTCCAGGCGTTCCTGGCCGCGAAGGCCGCGGCCGCACGGGAAGCCGGTGTGACGCTGCGGATCGGGGAGAACACCTGGGTGCCGGGCCGGCTCACCCTGCCGGTCGACGTCACCACCGTGCTGGGCAACCTGGTCGACAACGCCGTCGACGCCGTCCGAGGCTCCGGCGCGGCGATCGTGGAAGTCGAACTTCTGCAGGATGATTCGACACTGCACATCACCGTGGCCGACAGCGGCCCGGGTATCGCGCCGGACTTCGTCGGCCATCTTTTCACCGAGGGCGCGTCGACCAAGCCGGCCGGGGACCTGCCCGGCGGCCGGGGCATCGGTCTGGCGCTGTCCCGCCGGATCAGCCGTGCCTTGGGCGGCGATCTCCGCTTGTCCAGTCCGGGCGACCCCGGCACGGAACTGACCGGCGCCGAATTCATCGCCCGCCTGCCCGGCGTCATGGCAACGGTCGAGAATGCAAGGCCCCCGACCGAAGAGGAGAACCGGTGAGCACCCCGGAGTTCACGGTCCTGGTCGTCGATGACGACTTCCGCGTCGCCGACATGCACGCCGGAATCGTCCGGGCCCTGCCCGGGTTCGCGGTGGCAGGCACCGCCACCACACTGGCCGCCGCCCGCAAGGCCCCGCCGGTCGACCTCGCACTGGTCGACGTGTATCTGCCCGACGGGTCGGGCGTCGACTTCGTCCGCGAACGCCACGGCGACTCGATGGTGCTCAGCGCCGCCACCGAGCCCGAGACCATTCGGGCCGCGATGGCCGCCGGGGCACTGAGTTATCTGGTCAAGCCGTTCGCCCCCACCGAGCTGGCCGCCCGGTTATCCGGATACGCCCGATACCGCCGCATCCTGGGCGGCACCGCCATCGGAGCCGCCGAGGTGGATGCCGCCCTGGACGCCCTGCGTCCCCGGGTAGCCGCGCCGCAGCCCACGGCTGGCGTGCCGTCGCCCACCAAAGCCCTTGTCCTGGATGCTCTGTCCACCGCCGCTTCCCCGATGTCGTCGGCGGAGGTGGCCACCGCGATCGGGGTCTCCAGGGCCACTGCTCAGCGGTACCTGGCCGGACTGGCCACCAACGGCGAAGTGACGGTGGGCCTGCGCTACGGCACGACCGGGCGTCCCGAACAGGAGTTCACCGTGCCGGAGAGGCCGCGCCCACGCCGATAGCACCGGCGGTATCGCTTCCGGGAAGGTCCCACCGGGCGGGAAATCGGTGCTGCTGTTGCCCCTGTTAGAACGCGACACCCAACAGTGCCGGTACTACGCCCCGGCTATCCCACGCCGCCGCCGACAAGCAATCCCAGCAGATAGGTGATGGCCGCCGCGCCGTATCCGATCAACAGCTGCCGCAGCGCCCTGCGTACCGGCGGCGCCCCGGACAGCAGACCGACGACCACACCGGTGCCCAACAGGGCGACACCGACCAGTACCGCGGCGGTGACCGCCGCCGTCGGCCCGGTCAGGCCGAACAGGTAGGGCAGCACCGGGATGAGCGCGCCGGTGGCGAAGAACAGGAAGCTCGACACCGCCGCACCGAGTCCGGTGCCGATGGCCTCGTGGCGCTCCATGCCCTGCCCCGCGGTGTCGTGGCCGGTTCCACCGGCCTCGCTGAGGACGTTGGCGGCGTGGGCGTTGGCCTCCTCCGCCGTCATGCCGCGGGCCCGATAGACCAGCTGCAACTCGTTGGCATCGACGTCGAGCTGGGTCAGCGCGGTGCCGACGTTCGGGCTGGGCGCCGAGGCTTCCAGCAGCTCGCGCTGTGAACTGACCGACACGTACTCCCCGGCGCCCATCGACAGCGCGCCGGCCAGCAGTCCGGCCAGGCCGGTCACCAAAACCGTGTGGCTGGACACCCCGCTGGCACTGACGCCGAGGATCAACGCGAGGTTGCTCACCAGGCCGTCGTTGGCGCCGAACACCGCCGCCCGGTAGCTGCCCGACAACCGGGCGCGGCCGCGGGCGGCCAGCGCCCGGATGACCTCCTCGTGGATCTGTTCGTCGGCGGCCATCGTCGGGGTGGCGTCGGCGTCGTCGTCGTAGGCCGCGCGGGCTTCGAAGCGCTGAACCAGCGCCAGCACGAACACCGACCCGAAATGGCGCGCCATGAACGCCAGCGCCCGGGTGCCGAGGTCGGCCCGAACCGGTTCGCCGACCTGTTCACCGAGAAGGGAAAGCCAGTGCTGTTCGTGACGCTCCTCGGCGACGGCGATCTCGGCGAGGATCTCGCGTTCCTCGCCCTCGTGTTTGAGTGCCAGATCCCGGTAGACGGCAGCCTCGGCACGCTCGTTGGCCAGGTAACGGCGCCAACGCCGCAGATCAGCGGGCGTCGGGCCAATGTGCGCGGCACCGTCGGTCATGAGGTGAAGGGTAATCTGCCCCACGTGCCGGACACCTGACCGGCGCCGAGGGGTAGAGGGTGAAAAAAGGCCAATCGCAACTCAAGCGCTGGGAAAGCCGCGCCGAATGGCCACTCGCGCTGTGCGCGGTGCTCTTCCTGGCGGCCTACTCGATCGAGGTGCTGGGCGAGCCGGGCAGCACCTTCACACGGATCGCGTCGTGGGTGACGACAGCGCTCTACGTGCCCTTCATCGTCGACTACGTCGCCCGGCTGTCGCTCGCCGAGAACTCGCCCCGCTGGTTCCTCCGGCACCCACTGGACCTCGCGGTGGTGACGCTGCCGTTCCTCCAACCGTTGCGCTTCCTGCGTCTGGTCGCCATCGTCAAGGTGCTGCAACGAGCATTCGGGGACGCCGTCCGCGGCCGCCTGATCGCTTTCACCGCATTCGGCGCCCTGCTGATCATCTACAGCGCCTCACTGGCCGAATTCAAAGCCGAACGGTTCGTACCCGGCAGCCGGATCAACACCTTCGACGACGCGCTGTGGTGGGCCGTCGCCACCATCACCACGGTCGGCTACGGGGACTACGTCCCGGTCACCAAGGCCGGCCGGTTGATCGCCGTTCTGGTGATGCTCGGCGGCATCAGCCTGATCGGCGTCATCACCGCCACCGTCGCGCACTGGATCGTCAGCCAGGTCAACGAGGAGGACGCCGCCAGCCAGGCCGCCACCGTGCAGCACATCCAGACGCTGCGCGACGAAATAGACCGTCTGAAACTGATGGTCGGGAACCAGATCGTGGAGGCATCCGTCGACCCCACCGCCGGGCCCGGATCGGCGAGTGCCGTTGGGCCCCAAACTCATTGATGTAGGTTCCCGGACCGCAGCGGGGCCCTGCCGTCGGGCCCCGGGCACGAGTCAGTAACGGACCTCGGCAATGTGGCGCACGCGTGCCGGTCTTAGTGACAGGATTCCCCCAGCACTGCGGTCGTGTGGCGGCCGAACCAATCGGCCAATCCAATGAGTCGGCCGATCCAATGAGGAGGATGTGTGGCGGACAGCCCGGAGAACCAAGCCCCTGTGAAGAAGGCGCCCGCCAAGAAGGCACCGGCCAAAAAGGCGGTCGCCAAAAAGGCTCCGGCCAAGAAGGCTCCGGCCAAGAAGGTCGCTCCGGCCGCCGCCGCCAAGAAAGTCCCGGCCAAGAAGGTCCCGGCGAAGAAGGTCCCCGCCAAGAAGGCACCGGCACCCAAGACCCTGCGCGGCGATGAGACCGTCACAGAGGCCAGGCGGATGGGCGGCTGGGACTTCGCGACGTGGCGCATGGCCACCGACGACCCGGTTATGCGCTCGACCATCCTGGGCGTGCTGGTGATGGACGGCACGCCGGACTGGGCTCGGCTGACCGAACGCTACGAGCGCGCCACACGCCTGGCGCCGGTACTGCGGTCGAAGGTCGTCGAGGGCCCGACCGGGCTGGAGACACCGCGTGTGGTGGTCGACCCGAACTTCGACCTCTCGTATCACATGCTGCGGTTCCGGGCCCCCGAGGGCGCGAGCTGGACCGACGTCCTCGAGGACGCGCGCCGGCAGAGCATGACCGATTTCGACAAGGACCGTCCACTGTGGCGGGTGACCCTCCTCGAGGGCCTGCCCGGCGGGAAGTCGGTGCTGATCCAGAAGCTGCACCACGCGATCGCCGACGGCCAGGGCGCGGTGCAGCTCGGTCTGGCGCTGCTGGACTTCGCTCCGGAGGGCTACGACCTCGGCCCGATGCCCGAGGCGCCAGAACCCGTCGTGCTGGACACCAAGGGATTCGTGCAGGCCGTGGTTCGCAACAACGTCGGGTGGGTGGCCAAGACCGCCGAAGACGCCATCAAGGGCATCGGCCCGTTGGCGATGTCGGCCCTCATGCACCCGCGCAAGCTGTTCGCCCGGGTCAAGGAGACGGCCGGTTCGGTGGCCCGTTTCACCAAGGTGTCGCTGGAGCCGTTGTCACCGATCCTGCAGGGCCGCAGTATCAACTACCACTTCGACACCATCGATATGGACTTCGGGAAGTTCAAGGCCGCCGCCAAGAGGCGGGACCGGACGGTGAACGATTTGTTCCTGGCCGCGATCAGCGTCGGCATGAACAGCTACCACGAGAAGATGGGTCATCCGATCGACGAGCTTCGGATGAACATGCCGATCTCGCTGCGGACCGACGCCGACCAGTCCAACGCGGTGACCATCGCCCGGTTCGAGATCCCGGTCAGCAACGCGATCGACGACGTTCTGGAGACCGCGGCGAACACCGTCCGCAGCTGGCGCGCCGAGCCGGCGCTGAAGCTGGCCGACTACCTCGCCGAACTGAGCCGGTTCCTCCCGCCGGAGTTGGTGTCGGCAGCCGCCCAGACCTCCGACCTGACCGCCTCGAACGTGCCGGGCGTCCCGGTGCCGGTATGGCTGGCCGGAGCCAAGGTGGAGCGGATGTACCCACTGGTCGGCACCATCGGCGCGGCGATCAACGTCACGATGCTGACCTACTGCGACAGCGCGAGCGTGGGCATCAGCTCCGATGACGCCGCCGTCAGCGACCGCGCAGAACTGATCGACAGCCTCAAGCACGGGTTCAAGGAGGTAATCGGACCTGACGTGCTGATCGGGGACCCGATCAGCGGAAAGTAGCCGCCGGGAAATCCACCGCCACCGGTGCACATCGTCATCGACGGTGATCATGGCCGGACGGTGGGAGGATTGCGGCAATGAACGCTGAAATCGGTGGCGATCCGGCCCGCGCCTCCGACCCGGACTGGCAGGCGCTCGACGCCCTGCGCGAGCGCATCGTCGGTGTCGACGCCGAGATGTCGCAACTGCTGACCCGGCGCCGGGCGCTGGTGGACGAATACGAACGCCACCGGTTCGCCATCCTCGGCCGCACGCCGGGAACGACGCCCACCGCCCCGTTCCCCGGTCCGGTGCCCGCCGCCCCCGAACGCCAGGAATGGTCGGGTTCCCGCGTGCGCGGACTGCTGCTGTCGCTGGGCGCCGCACTGCTCGGCATCTCGGCCCTGACGTTCACCGCGGTGGCGTGGTCGAGGCTGGGCGACGGCGGCCGCGCGGCACTGCTGGCCGGTTTCACCGTGGTCGTCACCGCACTCGCCCTCGGTCTGCGCCGGCGGCTTCCCGCGACGGCCGAGGCGTTCGCCGGTCTGGCGATCGTCCTGCTTCTCATCGACGTCTATGCCGCCCGGCGGGCCGGTTTCCTCGGCGGGTCCGGGGTGTCCTGGCAGGTGTGGTGGGCTGTCGGCACCGTCGTCGCGGCCGGGTTCGCCGCCGTACTGGGCCTGGCCGTCGGGCGGCGAACCACCCGGTTCGCGGTCGCGGCCCTGACGCCGCTCGCCCCGGGGCTACTGGCCCTGCGCATCGCCGACACCGAGTGGGCGGCCGCGATGGCGCTGGCCGTGGTGGCGGCGGCGATCGTCTGGGGCCTGATCCGGTGGGCGCGGCTGTTCTACCCCGAGGGCCGGGTGGTCCTCGGTCTGCACGCCACCGGGTCGTGGCTGGCCGCCGCCGGCCTGGCCGCAGTCGCCGCCTCGCAACCGGACACCGGGGCCGCAGCGCTGCTCCCCGCTCTCGCGGTCACATCGCTCGCCGCAGCACCGACTCTGGCCCACCGGCATCTAGCCGACCGCCCGCTGCGGATGGGGGCTGCTGCACTGGCCGCCGGGGTACCGGCCGGGGTGGTGCTGACTCTGGTGGGACCATTGGTCGGGGTCGACGGCGCGTTGACCACGGCTGTCGTGGCAGGCGGCCTGACGATGGTGGTGGCCGCCGTTCTGCCGGCGTCCTTCTCGTCGGGCACGCGTCTCGCGGGCGCGGCATGCGCAGTGCCCGGGACCCTGTGGGCCCTTGGGGTCGCCGCGCCGGCGGTGTTCGGCCCGCCGGAGTGGCTGCTGGACGCGTGGAGCGGGGCGCTCGATCAGCTTGCCGCCGACGTGTACATGGGCCCTCGGACCTGGCCGGGCCTAACCGGCTCGTGGGCGGCGGTGGGATCGCTCGTGGCGGCCGCCGCCGTCGGGGGAATCATCGCCGGGCGCCGTCACCGGCCGCTCTGGCCCGTGGTTGCCAGCGCCGCAATCGGATTCGCGGTCGCGCTGGCACCCGTGACCGCCCGGGCGTCGGTTCTCGTCGCGCTTGTGGCCACCGCCGGCACTGCCGTGCTGATCCTGTTAGGCGCCGCGTGGTGGGATCGCCGGAATCACCCGGGGTGGCCGCTGCTGCCGGGGGTCGCGGTCGCGGCCGTCCCCGCCGCCGGGTGGGCCGCGGTCTCCCCCGCGGCATCGGTGTCAACCCTGGCCGCCACGACGATGGCCGCGGCGGGCGCCGCCGTCATCGCCAGATCGCCTGCGGCCCGCGGATTCTCGGCTGCATTGACCGCTCTGCTCGCGGTGGCGTTCGTCGGCATCGCCGCCCGGGCAGCCGGAGCCGGACCGCCCGCCGCCGGATTCGCCGCCGCCCTGGCCGCCGGAGCGGTGGTGCTGTTCGGCGTCTACCTGCTGGGCGATCAGCCCGTGACCGGCACGGCGCTGGAAGCGACCGGGGCTGTGGCCGTTGCGTTTTCGGTCGTCGCCGCGGCAGACTCACCGACCTGGCTGGCAGGCACTCTCACGGCAATGGCGCCCGTCGCGGCACTGGCAGCCCTGCGTTCCCCCCGACGGCGCGTCTACGGCATCGCCTCCGCGGCACTGGCCCTGGCGGCGGTCTGGGCCTGGCTGGCCGCCGCCCGGGTGGGCGTCGTCGAGGCATACACCGCACCGGCCGCCGCAGTCGCCTTTGCCGCCGGAATACTGTTGTGGCGCAGGGCCGACAGTTCGCTGGGGCAGAGCCACGGGCGTTCCTGGCTCACTCTAGGCCCGGCACTGATCCTTGGCATCGGTCCGACGCTGATCCTGGGAATGGCCGACGACGACGGCCCTCGCCTGATCGTCGCAGCACTGCTCTCGCTGGCTGCGGTGCTCGCCGGTGCCGTGCTGCGACTGCAGGCTCCCCTGGTTCTCGGCGCCGTCGCTCTGCTCGCCCTGGCGATCGATCAGTGGGGCGACGAGATCGTGCGCATGCCGCGCTGGATCACCCTCGGCGCGGTCGGCGTGCTGCTGATGTGGATCGGCGCGACCTTCGAGGCCCGCCGCCGCGACTGGCGCAGGGCCTCGGGCGTCATCGGCCGATTCGGCTGAGCGGGGCGCGACATGGGAGACGTCGACGACTACCTTGCCACCCTGCCCGACGGGCCGGCGCGCTCCGAGCTCGAACGGCTGCACCGGCTGATCTCCGAGCACGTGCCCGAGGTGGGGCAGACCACCAGCTACGCGATGCCGTGCTACACCTACCGCGCAACGCCCGTCGCGGCAGTGATCCTGCGCCGCAACCACATTGCCTGGTACCCGTTCAGCGGATCGGTACTGCCCGAACTCGCCGCGGAGCTGTCCGGCTACTCGCAGAGTCGCGGAACACTGCGGTTCACCGCGTCGACCCCACTCCCCGACCAGACCGTCCGCACGCTGCTCGACGTCCGCATGCGACTGATCGACGACCGCTAGACGGTCTTAGCCGGATCGAATTCCACCGCGTCCCGCTCGACCTCTTCCATGTCCTCGTGGGTCTGCTGCTCCAACAACCCCATCGCCAGGCGGGCGTAGACCCACTGGCTGGTGGTGGCCAACTGTCCCCGGCTGTTGGACGTGAAGGTGATCATCCAACTGAGCAGGGTGCTGATGCGGTTCTTGAACCCGACGAGATACAGCAGGTGCAGGAACAGCCACGCCAGCCAGGCGAGGTAACCGCCGAACTCCAGCTTGCCGACCTTGGCGACGGCATGGTGCCGGGAGATGGTGGCCATGCTGCCCTTGTCCCAGTACTTGAACGGTTCCCGGAACGCCGGATTGTCCTCCTGGTTGACCATCCGCTTGATGGTCTTGGCCGCGTACTGAGCACCCTGGATGGCGCCCTGGGCCACGCCCGGCACATTCGGCACGAACGCCATGTCGCCGACGACGAACACGTTGGGGTGGCCCTTGACGGTCAGATCCGGCTCGACGACGACCCGGCCGCAGCGGTCCACCTCGGTGCCCTCGGCCTGCTCGGCGATGATCTTCCCCAGCGGGCTGGCCTCGACGCCGGCGGCCCACACCTTGCAGGCGCACTCGATGCGGCGCTCCTGGCCGGTCTCCTTGTCCTTGACCACGATTCCCATGTAGTCGACGTTGGTGACCGTCGAGTTGGGATGCACCTCCACACCCATCTTCTCCAGCCGGCGGGTGGCCTTCTTGCCGAGGTTCTCCCCCATCGGCGACAGCACGAACGGCCCGCCGTCGAACAGCATGACCTTGCACTCGGTCGGGTCGATGGTGCGGAAGGCCCCCGGCAACGTCCGTCGGGCCAGTTCGACGATCTGGCCGGCCAACTCCACACCCGTCGGCCCGCCGCCGACGATGACGAACGTCAAACGCCGGGTGCGCTCGGCCGGGTCGGTGGTGACCTCGGCGGCCTCGAACGCGCCCATGATGCGCCCGCGCAGTTCGAGGGCGTCGTCGATGGTCTTCATGCCCGGGGCGTAGGTGGAGAAGTGGTCGTTGCCGAAGTAGTTCTGCTGTGCGCCGGCGGCCACGATGAGGCTGTCGAAGGGCAGCACGGTCTCCATCGCCATCAGCCGGGAGGTGACGGTCCGGGCGGTCAGGTCGATCTCCTCGACGTCGCCCAGGAGCACCTGACAGTTCTTGTTGCGCTTGAGCACCAGTCGCGTGGTCGGGGCGATGTCGCCGGCCGACAGGATGCCGGTGGCCAACTGATAGAGCAGTGGCTGGAACAGGTGGCTGGTGGTCTTGGCCACCAGGGTGACGTCGACGTCGGCCCGCCTGAGTTTCTTCGCGGCCATCAGTCCGCCGAATCCGGAACCGATGACGACGACGCGGTGGCGTTCGCCGTCCTCCGTCGTTCTGACCATTGATCTTCCTTCGTGCGCTGGCGTGTTCGTGCTGGAAAACGAGGCTACCGCCGTGGCGGATTTTGCGGCCCTGGTTGGCCGATTGTTCATCCGGATGGCCACCCGGGTCGGGTACGGTCAGCGGCCATGAGCAACCCCACCGTGGCCGAGTACACCCTCCAACGTCTGGCCGCCCTGGGCGTCGACCGCGTGTTCGGGGTGCCCGGCGACTACGCCTTCTCCGTCAACGACGCCGTCGAGGTGATCGACGGCCTGGAGTGGGTGGCGTGCGCCAACGAACTCAACGCCGCCTACGCCGCCGACGGCTACGCCCGCATCCGTGGGGCGGCGATCCTGTCGACCACTTACGGGGTGGGCGAACTGTCCGCACTCAACGGGGTGATGGGCGCCAAAGCCCACCGGTTGCCGGTGTTCCACATCGTCGGCATGCCCAGCGAGCGCATCCAGCACCTGAAGCTGATCACCCACCACAACCTCGGCGACACCAGATACGACCGCTTCCAGGAGATCTCGGAGTCCGCGTGCTGCGTATCGGCGGTGCTGAAACCGGACAACTGCATCGACGAACTCGAGCGGGTGATCCGCGAGGCGCTGCGGCAGTCGATGCCGGCCTACATCGTGATCTCCCAGGTCAACGGAATCATGCCGGTGATCGGAACCCCGGTCGCCGGAGTGCCGTTGGGCGAGGTCACCCGCCAGCGCAGCGACCCGACGGAACTGGCCGCAGCCGTCGACGCCATCACCGCCAGACTGGCCGCCGCGCAACGTCCCGTCGCCGCCATCACCACCCTGACCGCCCGCTACGGCGTCGCCGACAAAGCCGCCGAACTGGTCACCAAGGCCAACCTCCCGGTTGGGGTGGCGCCCAACGACAAGGGCGCGGTCGACGAATCCCTGCCGCAGTTCATCGGGCTGTACTCGGGGACCTCCTCCAAGCCCCCAGCGGTGCGCGACACCGTTGAGAATGCCGATCTGATCCTCGACATCGGCGGGGTCTTCCTGCACGAACTGAACACCGGGCTGTGGAGCGCGGTCCTCGACACCAGCCGGGCGGTCTGCCTGCACGACCGTTGGATCCGCAGCGGCACCGACGTCTACCTCAACGTCGCGATCGGCGACGTGCTCGATGCCCTGATCGCCAGGGTCGAACCCGTGTCCCGCGAACCGGTACCCGCTCCAACCGAATTGGCGATGAACGGATCGGGAGATGAGCCCACGTCGTCGGAGAACTTCTACCCACGGCTACAACGGCGACTCAAAGCCGGCGACACCCTGGTGATCGAAACCGGCACCTGCATGACACACCTCAACGGCATGCTGCTGCCCGCCGGCGTGGGCGCCGAGGGCCAGGGGTTGTGGGGATCGATCGGCTGGGCCACCCCGGCTGCGATGGGCGTGGCGATGGCCAAGACCTCCGGGCGCACCTGGCTGGTCACGGGTGACGGTTCCCATCAGCTGACCCTCAACGAGTTGGCAGTGATGGGCCGCTACGGCGTGAAACCGGTGATCTTCGTGCTCAACAACGGCCTCTACGGAATCGAGGACGTCATCAGCGAGCGCGGCCACGCCTACGACGACCTCGCCCCGGTCCAGTACCACCTGTTGCCGGCGGCGTTCGGCTGCAAGGACTGGCTGACGGCGAAGGTGACGACAGTGGCCGAACTGGACGCGGTGCTCGACGACATCGACAAGCACGATGGCGCCGCCTACGTCGAGATCATGATCCCCGACGAGGAGAGCCAACCGCTGCCGGACGACGTCATCGACCGCGGATACAAGCTGCGGACCCCGGGCTTCTGAGGCCGCCGAGCGTCGACTTGTTACCGCGACTACGGCGAATTGGCGCCAGGAACTCCACGCTCGCGGGGGGCGAACCGCCGCGGAAGACCGCCATTCTGGTGGCCTGCTGTCTAAGCATGCTGATCGTCACCATGGATGTCACGATCGTGAACCTGGCGATCCCGGCCATCCGGGTTGCGTTGTCGGCCAGCGAGGCACAGATGCAATGGGTCATCGACATCTACACCCTGGTGCTCGCCTCCCTGCTGCTGCTGGCCGGTGTCGCCGGTGACCGCTTCGGCCGCCGACGGATCTTCCGCATCGGCCTGGTCGGTTTCGCGGTGGGATCGCTGCTGTGCAGCCTCGCTCCGACCATCGGGGCTTTGATCGCGGCGCGATTCGTCCAGGCAATCGGCGGCTCGATGCTCAATCCCTCTGCGCTGTCGATCATTTCGCAGGTGTTCGCCGAGCGTGCCGAACGGGCCCGCGCCCTCGGGGTGTGGGGCGCGGTGGTGGGCGCCTCGATGGCGCTGGGACCGCCGTTGGGTGGGTTTCTCATCGAGGCCGTCGGATGGCGGTCGGTGTTCTGGGTGAACCTGCCGATCTGCGCGGTCGCCCTGCTCATGACCGTCGTCGTCGTGCCGGAGAGTCGGGCGTCGCGCATCGGGCCCTTCGACCTGCCCGGCCAACTCCTCGCGATGGCAACGCTGTTCGGCCTGGTGTTCACCCTCATCGAGGGGCCCTACCGGGGATGGACCCACCCTGCGGTGCTCGCCTCGGCGGCCGTGACGGTCGTCGCCTTCCCGGCATTCCTGCGGCGCGAATCGCGCCTGGCCGACCCGTTCCTGGACGTTCGGTTCTTCCGCAGCATCCCGTTCTCCTCGGCGACGGTGATCACGGTGGGCACCATGGCGGCCTGGGGTGCGTTCCTGTTGATCATGTCGCTGTATCTGCAAGGGCTGCGCCACTATTCGGCCATTCACGCCGGCCTGCTCCTGATGCCGACCGCGCTCGGGGCGTTGGTGTTCTCGCCGCTGTCGGGCCGCATGGTCGCCGCGCGGGGAAGTCGGCCGTCGTTGATGATCGCCGGCGCGCTCCTCGCCGTGTCCTCGGTGATGCTGATGACGCTGACGCCGACCACACCGGCGCCGGTCCTGATGGTCATCTTCGCGATCTTCAGTGCCGGGTTCTCGATGACCAGTGCTCCCGTCATCACCACCTCTCTCAGTGGCATGCCGCCGGACCGGGCCGGAGCCGCCGCGGCGGTGAACTCGACCGCCAAGCAGGTCGGGGTGAGCCTGGGGGTGGCGCTGTGCGGCCTGCTGGCCGGAGGTGCGCTACGCGTCGAGAGCACCTTCACCGAGTCGGCACGCTCGCTGTGGCTGGCGACCGCCCTCATCGGGGTGATGGTGACCGTGCTCGGCGTGGTGTCGACGTCGGCGCGGGCTCTCGGCGCTCAGCCTTCCGGCGAATCCGCCACCACGCTCCCGTAATCGGCGGTGTCGGGTACCGGGTCTGCGGCGGACCGCCCGGCGATCCGGCCCTGGGTGAACGCCCCGCTGATGTGCAGGCCCATCAAGCCCGCGGCCGCGTTGAGGCCGGCGGTGGTGTCGCCTGCGGCATACAGGCCGGGGATGGCCTCGCCGAACACGTTGATCACCTGCATGCGCCCGGTGGTGCGGAATCCGCCGCACGAGAAGTTGACGCCCTCGACCATCGGAACCGCCACCACCGACGCGCCTATCGGACGACGGCCCTCCGGCAGCGCGGTCCGCCCGAACTGCGGGTCGGCCGTCGCCGCTGAGCCCAGGAAGTCGTTCCACTGTTCGATCGTGTCCGTCAGCGCCTCGACGGGAACACCGATGACGCCGGCCAGTTCGGCCACGCTGTCGGCGTGGACGTGCGGGAGCGGCATCTGGTCGATCAGTCGGGACTGGGAGTAGGCGGCGGCCCGGTCGAGCACGTACCACGCGTGGCCCGCGGCGTGCAGGGCGGCGACCCGCTGGGCGAACGTCGCGGCCTCGTCGTGGAAGCGCAGGCCCGCCTCGTTGATCGCGATGGCGTTCTCCGCCACCGTCGACGGGGCCAGCACGGTCGGCGGCAGATAGGTCATGTTCACCAGGTCGCCGCCCACCGCCGAACCCATAACGTGCCCGTCGCCGCGGCAGTTCGGCGTTCCGTAATAGGGCAGGTGGGCGTCTTTGACGGGTTCGTAATGCTCGCGCAACCGATAGCCGGCCTGGAATCCGCCGGTGGCCAGCACCACGCCCCGGCCCACGCGGACCTCCAGCGGCGTCCCGTCGTCGAGTCGGTGGGCGTTGAGTCCCACCACCCGGCCGTCCTCGACGATCAGCCTGTCGGCGCGCACCCCGAACGCGGTCGTGATGGCGGGCCTGTCGAAATCCGGCTCGAAGGCCGCTCCGAACATCGCCGCGTCGACCACCGCATGGATTCGCTCGACGCTGTGCTCCGGCCGGGAAACCGTCCGACTGAACCGGACTCCGCGCCCGGTGAGGATCCGGTAGGTCTCTGCGCTGTGGTCGGCGAACAGTCGGACCGCCGGCTCGTCCCACACCAGCCCGTATCGTTGCGCGGCACTGCCGTAGGCGGCGTAGGCGTCGGCGACGAAAGCGTCCCGCGAGTCGTCGTCACCGACGAAGGCAAGGTAGCCGTTGGAGCGGATCGCGTTGCCGCCGATCCGATCACCGCACTCCACGACGATCACCGCGGCGCCGGCGTCGGCTGCCGAGGAGGCCGCGGCCATCCCGGCCGGCCCGGCGCCGATGACGGCGACGTCGGCGTGAAACGTTTCGGTGGCGCTGGTCATGCCGGTTGCGGCGCTGTTCATGCGGGTTATTGTGCACCGCCGACAGGGGTAGTCTCCCCTGCCATGCCCTCCACCGTCAGCAACGGCGTCGAACTTCACTACGAGCGCCACGGGGTGGGCCCGAAGCTGTTGTACTGCAACGGCTCAGGGGCCACCCTCGATTCGGTGCGCCCTCTACTGGCGATGTTCGCCTCCCGATTCGACGTGCTGGCCTTCGACTACCGCGGTTTGGGCGCCAGCGCACCGGCCACCGCGCCTTACACGATGGCCGACATCGCCGCCGACGTCGCCGGGGTGCTCGACGCGGTCGGCTGGGAGCGACCAGCCGTGGCGGGGTTGAGTTTCGGCGGCATGGTCGCCCAGGAGTTCGCCGTCACCTTTCCCGATCGGGTCGACAGACTCGCGCTGCTGGCGACCTCGCCGGGCGGGGCGTTCTCGTCCTATCCCCTCGACGAGCTGGTCGCGCTACCAGCCGAGCAGCGCACGGCCCGGACGCCGGAACTGACCGACCGGCGCTGGACTCCCGAATGGCTTGCGGCACATGCCCCCCAAGCTGTTCTGGCCGCCGGCTTCGCAGCCGGCCACGACGGCGGGGGCACCGAGGTGGAGTTGCGCGGCCGGGCCCTGCAGTTGCAGGCCCGCAAGGGCCACGACGTGCTGACCCGACTGCATCGGATCACATGCCCGACGTTCGTCGGTGCCGGCCAGTACGACGACATCGCGCCGGTGGTCAACGCGCAGGCCATAATCGAGCGCGTCCCGGGCGCCGAGTTGCACGTCTACGACGGCGGCCATCTCTTCCTCGTCCAGGACCCCAGGGCGTGGCCCGATGTCGCGGCGTTTCTCGCCGCCGACTAGATGTACCCGGACGACTGCCCGCGCCGCACCACGACCGTCAGGTAGATCAACAGCGCCAGGGCGCAGACGCCCGCGGCGATCGGCGGCAGGTCCTCGACCCGCAGACCGGCATGCAGCGCGTAGCCGAACAGACCGCTCCCGATCGCGCTGCCCAGATAGATCGCCGACCCGTTGACAGCAACCGCGACAGCACCGCGGTCCGGGGCACGCTCGAGCAACAGATGCTGCTGCGGCGGCGGGGAGGCGAATCCGGCTGCGCCCCAGCCGACCAGCGCCAGAGCGACCAGGGCCAGCGTCGAGCCCGCCGGGATGAGCAGCGCCGCGGCCAGAATGAACACCATGAGCACCGCGGGCATCACCCGGGTGGCGCTGCCCACCTGGTCGATCACGCGGCCGACGGTCAACGCCCCGATGATCCCGCCGATGCCCCAGATCCACAGGTAGAGCGTCGGGTCGGTGACCCCGGCCGCGGCGTGCAGAATCTCGGCGAGGTAGGTGTAGAGACCGAGGCTGGCGATGTTGAACACCAGCGACACCGCCACGAGCGGGGTCACCCGCCGGTCGACGAAGGTGGCCAGCCGCGCTCTCACCCCGGCGATGCCGGGGAGGTCCAGGCGCGGCACCCAGCGCGCAATGCCGACCGCCGCGACCAGTCCCACCGCCGAGACGAACCAGAACGCCGCACGCCACCCGTGGTGCCCGGCCAGCAGCAGACCCGTCGGAACGCCGACGACGGTCCCGATGCTCAGACCGGCGAGCACGACCGACAACGCGCGACCCCGCTGTTCGGGAGGCACCAGACTCGCAGCGGTCGCCGCAGCCGTCGGCGAGTAGAGCCCGGCACCGATCCCGGCGACCGCACGCGAGACCAGCAGCAGCGGGAGCGAAACCGCAAGCGCGCTCGCCACATTCCCGATCGTGAACACCACCATGGCCGTCAGCAGCAGGGTCTTGGCGTCAGCCCTGAGCACCGAGGACAGCAGCGGTCCCGAGATGGCGTAGCAGAGGGTGAAGACGGTGACCAACTGGCCGACGGCGGCGACCTCGGCGCCGGTCTGCTCGGCAATGTCCGGAATCAGTCCGGCCACGATGAAGGCATCCATGCCCAGTGCGAAGGTTCCCAGAGCCAGCAGTGGGAGTATCCGGTTCGAGGTCAAAATCGCATCTCACGCATCAAGCCACCGGCCACCTCGGTGGCCCAGTAGGTGATGATGATCGATGCCCCGGCCCGACGGATGCCGAGCAGGGTCTCCAGGATCACCCCGGTGCGGTCCAAGCGCCCCTGCGCCGCCGTCGTCTCGACCATGACGTACTCGCCGGACACCTGATAGGCGGCCACCGGCAGCCGGGTGGAATCCGACACCCGCGCAATGACATCCAGATACGGCAGCGCGGGTTTGACCATCACGATGTCGGCGCCCTCGTCGACGTCGAGAAGCACCTCCCGGATCGCCTCACGGGAGTTGCCGACGAATTGCTGGTAGGTGCGGCGGTCACCGACCAGCGACGATTCCACGGCATCGCGGAAGGGACCGTAGAAGTTCGACGCGAACTTGGCCGCGTACGCCATGATCGACACCGTCTGATGCCCGGCCGCGTCCAGAGCCTCGCGAATCGCACGGACCTGGCCGTCCATCATGCCGCTCGGTGCAACCATGTGGGCACCGGCATCGGCCTGCGCGACAGCGACTTCGGCGAACCGGGCGATGCTGAGGTCGTTGTCGACATCGCCGTCCGGACCGAGAACGCCGCTGTGCCCGTGCGTGGTGTACTCGTCGAGGTTGATGTCGGCGATCACCACGATGTTCTCACCCACCTCGGCGCACACCCTGCGCAGAGCCCGCTGCATGATGCCGTCCGGATCGGAGGCCTCGGCACCCACGTCGTCCTTGACCGATGGAATGCCGAACAGCATGATTCCGCCTACACCAGCCGCGGCAGCCTCGGCGGCAGCCGCGGCGACCGAGCCCTCCGAGTGCTGGAAAACACCGGGCATCGAGACGATTTCGCGAGGTGAGTCGATGCCGTCACGCACGAAGATTGGTTGGATCAGCATCGACGGACTCAGGCTGACCTCGGCGGTCAGCCGCCGCAGCGCGGGCGTCCGGCGCAGTCGCCGCGGCCGGTGCGGCATGGATCCGCCGGCGGTCACGAAGGGTCTTCCTGCTCGATGGGCTCTTCCTGCTCGATGGGGTTGATGGCGAACACCGACTCGACGTGCTCGAGCATGCCCGGTTCGGGGCGGGCGTACCAGAACCCGGTGCCGGGGCGTGCCACACAGCCCAGCCGGCGCAGCCGCACCTCGGTCTCGGCGGTGGCGAGCAGCAGGCCCAGCGGGTCGAGTATCGGAAGCCCAGCCGCCTCGCGAATCCCGTAGTGCCACAGTATTTCCGCCGGCAGACCCTCGGCGGGGATCAGGACCTGAGCGCCAGCCGCCGCAGCCGCGGCGGCTTCGGCCTCGAACTGCTCCACGAACTGCTCAGGCCTGCCGGCGATAGCCTCGGTCACCGGCTCCTTGCTGCCGGGCAGCAGCCGGTAGCAGGCGAGCAACTGGTCGGCGCGGTAGCGGTGCACGTTCTCGACGATCGGTTCGCGAAGCCCCTGGGCGAATCCGATTATCCCGAAACGTATTTCATTGCGGGCGCAGTAGTAGAACACCGTGCTGCCGTATCCCAGCGTCGGGATGGTGGCGAGGGTACGGGCGGCGGGCAGCCCGGGGTCCTGGCCCGCCGCGATCACCCAGGCGTCGTAGCCGTCACGCTCGGCCTGCACGGCCGTCTCGGCGAAGTAGGTGTTGAACCGCAGCGCCACCGCACCGTAGCTGACGTACTGATAGGGGACGTCCGTCTCGTAGGTGCGCCGCGGAAGGGTGCGAATCGACACCTCGGTGCCGGGAGCGACGACGGCGTCGATGTGAGCGCGGTACCAGTCGTCGAGTGCCGACATCCGTCCCTCGATGACGTGCTTCTGCAGCCAGATCCTCACGAGGCCGCCACCGCCGCCCCGACCGGATAGTCCAACAGCGACGCCTCGATCAGGAATCGTTCTGCCAGGTCGGGCTTTTCGGCCACTGCGACGATGCCGGCCAGCGGGTCTGTCCGGTCGCCGTCCTGCAACCCCGCCACCCGCTGTTCGCTGCGCGGGATCACCGATTCAACGATGTAGGCGCGCCGGGTCGCCGCCGACTGCTCCACCACCTGCCTGCTCACCCGCCCGTGCAGCCAGTCGGCCAGCACCGGCAGTAGCGCGAAGGCGTCGATGATCCCGGAGTTCATGTTCAGACCGCCGGCGGTCGACATCACGTGGGCGGCGTCGCCGAGAACCATCACCGGCGCATCGGTGGACAGGTAGCGGTCGGCGGCCCCGCGGCTCAAGCGGTAGGTGTCGATGTCCCCGATGGCCAGATCCTCGATGTTCCAGGGCGTGGCCGCCGCGACGGCCTGCGCCACGCGTTCCCGGTCGCCGACAGCGTGGGTGGTTCGCACCACCAGGCGGGTGTCCCCCGCCATCCGCAACGCACTGAGCCCGTCGTTCCCGCCCCGGAAGTAACAGAGTCCCGAAAGTGGCTGTCGCCCAGACGAAGCCGTCATGGCGTCGAGGTCGGCCGCGGTACGGGCCCGCACCGCCCCGGTGGGATAATCCCGGACGGGGAAGTCGATTCCGGCCAGGCCGCGCACCGTGGAATGGGCGCCGTCGCAACCGATCACGACGTCGGCGCTGAACCGTTCGGCGCGGCCGTCGGCGGACACCGCGGTCAGGGCAGGCCGAGCCGGGTCGAGGTCGACAGCCGTCAGCCCCGGCCGGAAGTCGATCTCGGGTTCGGCGGCGATCAGCATCGCGAGGCGGTCGAGCAGCGACTGTTGTTCCAGGTGGATCCGGAACGAATGGGCGGTGAGCCCCTCGAGCAGTCGGTAGTGCACCTCGGCGCGGATCTCGCCGCGGGCGTCGCGCCACTGCACCGAGTCCACCCGAACGGCATCGGGATCGGCGGCCAGGTCGATCCCCAGAGTGCCCAGCAGGTCGAGCGTCGCCGGGTGGAACGTGGAAGCGTGCGACACACTGGCCAGTACCGGGTTTCGCTCGACGAGGGTCACCGACATCCCGAGCCGCGCCAGCAGCAGCGCGGAGACGGCCCCGACCGGCCCGGCGCCGATCACTACGGCGTGCCGGGTCGGGCTATGGGCGGCCAAGATGGGTGACCTCGTTACGGTGTACTCGTCGGCGGGTGGATTCGCCGAAGTCTAAACGGTGGAGGTGCGCCATGTCGGGCGGCGACGACGATTCCGGCGGCTTCCCCGAACTCGCCTGGCTCGCCGACGAATGCCGACGGGTCGGGGTGGTGGTGCCGCCGTCCAATCCCGTGGTGGAACGCGAACTCGACGCACTCGTCGGCGACGACATCCTGGTGTACGCCTCGCGGCTGCCGCGCTTCACCGCGTCGAACCTGCAGGACCGAAACCGGCTCTACGTCCCCGCCTACGCCGAAGCGCTCGACCGGCTGGAGGGCTTGGACCTGGAGTGCGCGCTGGTGGCCATGACGGGGCCGAACTACCACCTCGGGCTGGCCGGCGACCGGGAGTTGTGCGACGAACTGTCGGCGGCGTTCGGGGCTCCGGTTCGGACGGCGAGCCTGGCCATTCACGACGCGCTCGTCGCGTTGGGGATCAACCGAATCCACCTGATGTCGCCGTACCCGGACTGGCTCACCGACGAGGCCGTGCAGTACTGGACCGGCGCCGGGATGACCGTCGTCGCCGTCGAGCAACTACTCGGCGAGGGAGAACAGTTCCGGGCCTACGAGACCTCCTCGGACGAGGTGATGGGCCACCTGGACGCCCTGGAACCGCACCCCGACACCGCCGTCCTGCTCACCGGAACAGGTCTGGTGAGCATCACCAGCATCTACCGGTTCGGCAACCGGCACGGCGTGCCGATCCTGTCGTCGAACCTCTGCGGCGCGTGGTGGATCCTTCGGCAGTTCGCCAACAGCGGGGGCAGCGGGCTGTACCGGCAGGTGGCACCGGGCCACGTGCCGCATCACCGCTGATTGGGAAGCACCCTCGCCGCTACTCGTCCTGCTTGTCCCGGCTGTCCTTCTTGGACCACCGCAGTCGGTAACTGGGGAGCTGCAGGTAGCCGCGGACGTGGCGCGGGGCGCGCGCCGCGAGGGTGAACTGTTCGGCATCGGCGAGTTCGGTAGCCATCCCCTGATCGACCCGAACGGTCCCCTTGCGCGCCAGACCGGACAGTCGGGCGGCGGTGTTCACCACTGGGCCGTAAACGTCGCCGGCCCGGGAGAGCACCGGCCCGAAAGCCAGGCCGGCATGGAAGAGCGGTAGCGACTCCTCGGCGTCAGAAAGGTCGATGAGCTCAAGCACCGCCTCCGCCGCGGCCACGGGATCGTCTGCCACAAAGAGGATTTCGTCGCCGAGGTTCTTGATCACCCGGCCGCCGTGCGCGACCACGGTGTCCAGAACGGCGGTTTCGAATTGATCGAGGAGGTCCGCGAGACCGGTGAGACCGATACTGCGGGAGAGCCGCGTGTAGCCGGTCATGTCGATGAAACCCACTGCCGCCGGACGGCTCTCCACGCCGCCCTCGAGTTCGGCCGCCTCGGGAATCAGCGCCCGTCGAATCTCGGCGGCCAGATGCCGGCGCCATGCGTAGGTTGTGGTCAGCTCCAGCGTCGGCAGAAGCTCCTGGGTCACGACGAGGGCGTGGGAAGCCAGTCTGCTGGACAGTTCGGGGTCCTCAGCGGTGAAGCCGTCGGCGATCCGGGCGCCCAGAACCTCGGAGATGAAGTTGGTCTGCGCCGCGGCCAGTCGCGACATCAGATTCCCTAACGGGCGGGCGAGGTCCACCATCGTGTCGTCGTCGACGAGGCCGGCGGTGAGGAGTGCGTTCGCAGCCCGAAGGGCGTCGACGTCCGCGCCGGTGAAGATCTCCTGGTCGTCGTCGACCTCCGCGAATCCGAGGGCCCGCCACAATCGTCGGGCCTGATCCGGGGCCATACCCGCCCGCTCGGCGACCTCGAGGCGGGTGTAGCGGCCCTTACCGGCCAGCAGTCCCCGGGCGATCAGCTCCGCCGGCGACTGATCCTCCCCCGGTTCGCCCTCGGCACCCCCGCCGTCGGAACCCACGGCATCGGCTCCCGGGTCCTCGCTGTCGTGGCCGATCGTCCATCCCAGCCGGGCCAGCAATGCCGCCAGGAGGATGTCGCTGCTGAAGCGGGCGACCTCATTGATTCCGGCCATCCCGCGTTCGAGTACCCGCGACAGGTCACGAATCGGATCGAGCATGTCGGGAACCCTCCGTTCTGGTCAGGTGCGGCCCGATCACGTGCGGCGCGATCACATGTGGCGCGCGTACATCCACAGAGCGACTTCGATGCGGCGCAGGAGACTGACGTCAGCGGGAGCGTTGTCGCAGACCCCGGCGATGAGGCTACGCCGTTCGTCGTCGCTGAGCTGATCGTGCATCGCACCCCAGAATCGGCGCTTGGACAAGCCGAAGTGGTCTTTGACCTCTTTGTCGAGGATCGGGATGAAACGCGGACGCTTGGACGCCAGGAGCTTGCCGGCCGTGATCCACCCGATGTCCGGTAGTTCGTCCAGCGCGGTACACAGATGGAAGGCGGCGCTGTCGGGACCGACGACAGACTCTTCGACCTCCCACAGGTCCCTGCCGGAGGGGATCAGCTTGAGCCATCGGTTGAGCCGGTCGGCATCCGAGAAGAGCAGTCGCACAGCGGTTTCGCCGGCGATCTCACCCGATACCGATTCCGCCGCGATGATGTCGGAGGCTTCGAACCGGTTCGGGTCGCCCTGCGCGCTCAGCTTCTCGAACGCCCGTCCGCAGAACTTCGGCTTGGCCTCGTCGAAGTACCTGTCCAGGTCCTTGCGGACGGTGTCCCTGTTCTCGGTGAACCATTGACCGAGGTCGATTTCGAAGCCTTTGCCCATGATCTACCTCCGGTCGAACGAACCCCCAGCCGGGCTCAACTATCGCACCCGGTGAATGAACTCAGGATTGCCGTGACGCGAATTCCTTGTGACGCTGGCGGAGTTGCGACGGGGCGTCAGGGCAGCGCCGAGAAGAAGATGAACGTCGCCAGCAGAGCCAGGTGCACGACACCTTGCAGGATCATGGCGCGACCCTCGGCCAGGGTCAGCACCGAGATGACGACCGAGAGTGTCAGCAGCATGATCTGCATGGGTTCCAGGCCCAGGGTCAACGGTCCCGTCAACCAGATCATCGCCACCGCGACCACCGGGATGGTCAGCCCGATCGACGCCAGCGCCGAGCCGTAGGCGAGGTTGAGGCTGATCTGCACACGGTCGCGCCGGGCGTTGTTCAGCGCCGCCAGCGTCTCGGGCGCGAGCACGAGCAAGGCGATCACCACGCCCACCATCGCGTAGGGCAGGCCCAGCGCGTTCAGCGCGTTCTCGATCGGATGCGACAGCAACTTGGCCAGCCCGACCACGGACACCAGCGCGACCATGAGAAGGACGACGCTGAGCCATGTTTCGCGTACCGACGGCGGCTCGGCGTGCGCATCGTGGTGCCCGTCGGGGACTCCGGGTTCGGGTAGGAAGAAGTCCCGGTGACGCCCCGTCTGGGTGAAGACGAACGCGAGATAGAGAACGAACGACGCGACCGCAGCGAACGCCAGCTGCGCCGGGGCGTATTCCAGGCCGGCCTCGGTGACGGTGAAACCGGGCAGCACCAGACACAGACCGACCAGCGCCACCACCGCCGACAGCGCCGCACCAGAACCCGAGGCGTTGAACGTGGCCAGCCGATGATGCCAGGCGCCGGCCAGGATGCTCAGGCCCACAATGCCGTTCAGCGTGATCATCACCGCGGCGAAGACGGTGTCACGGGCGTAGGTGGAGGCGTGGGGGCCACCGCCGGTCATCAGCATGACGATCAGCCCGACCTCGATCACCGTGACCGCCACCGCGAGCACCAGCGACCCGTAGGGTTCGCCGACCCGGTGGGCCACCACCTCGGCGTGGTGCACCGCGGCGAAGATTGCCCCGCCGAGGAAGAGTGAAACCAGACCCAGAACAACGGGATTGTCATGGCTGACCCAGGTGGCCAGCAGCACCACGACGGCCCCGACGGGCACTGCGACGGTCCACTGCAGGGGGCCGCGCCGGGGCCGGGGGGGGGGGGGCGCGCCACCCACACCCGCGGGGGGGAGCGGGGCGGCCCCCC
>CAYTOD010000006.1:29164-97730 GCA_964439315.1 uncultured Mycobacterium sp.
TTTCGGGAGTTGGCTGAATATTATAACAGTGGTGGGCGGCGGCGGGCGGTGTTTTCCATGCCGAACCCCCTTTGCGGAAGGGTTCTGAGGGGGACCCCGATCAGACCAGCCTCGATCAGACTGCTCTCGATCAGACGACAGTGACGTGGACGTGGTTGTAGTGACCGGCCACCCGCCACATCGTGTACTTGACACCGAAGCGACCCGCCTGACTCTGAACGTCGGCGTTGATGGCGTCACCCAGGCCCATGTCCGAACCGATCATGATGTCCAGGGCGTGGCCGCTGGGGTGATCGGGGCGCGAGTCCGCGCGGACGCCGCCGATGGACTGCACACCCGGATAGGTGGCCGAGACGTACTGCAGGAGGCTCCAGGCGTTGGGGCACAGACCGCCGGTCCCGACCAGGGGGACAGCCGACGCGGTGGCCGATGAAGTTGCGACCAAGCCGGCGGTAATCGTCGCTAGTGCAATTTTTTTCATCATGCGATCAAGGCTAACGGGGGCCACCGCGATACAAAAAGCCGCAACACGCGGATCGCATTCATTGAGCCATGCCGCTGAATTTTGCCATTGGTTTATCCCAATCGCCTTGGCCAGCACTATTTAGTGTGCAAACCATTTGCTATGAGCCATCATTGATTTGCAGTGTGTCCTCCCCCACATTGTGGACGTTCAGCGATTATCCGGCCCTGAACGCAATGAGTTTTCGAATTCCGGAGCGGACGAATTGAGCCGGATCAGCCGCCGAAAACCTCCGCCGCGAAGCCGCGCGGGACCCCGCGGTTTGTGCCATTGTTGACCGATCGCCGCAGCAGACGGGAGGGCGCGATGCCGACGACGACACCGCACCGGCACCCGGTTGCGGCCCTGCTCGCCGTCGTCGCACTCGCCGGCAACCTTCTCACCGGATGTGCCTCCACACCGCCCACGCCGCCGGGCATGTTCAGCACCTACCTCGGCGAACCGCAGCATCCGCTGGTCCCGGGCAACACCACCGAGACCGAGGGCTCCAAGATCATCGGCGCGGTGTGGACCCCGCTGGTCACCTTCGACGAACGCAGCCGGGCGGTCACCTATGACGGCGCCGCCGAGTCGGTCACCTCCCCTGACAACATCCATTGGACCATCAAGCTCAAACCGGGCTGGACGTTCCACGACGGCACCCCGGTCACCGCGGAGTCCTATGTGCGGGCCTGGAACTACACCGCACTGAGCTCCAACGCCCAGGGAGCGTCCTACTTTTTCGCCAACGTTCAGGGGTACGACGCGCTGCAGGCCGACGAGGGCAAGGAGCCGACGGCCACCGCACTGAGTGGTCTCCGCGCCGCCGACCCGACCACCATCGAGGTCACCCTCACCGAACCGTTCGCGATCTTCCCGCTCACCCTCGGCTACAGCGCCTTCGATCCGCTGCCCGCGGCGTTCTATGACAACCCGACAGCGTTCGGCAAGAAGCCGGTCGGCAACGGCCCGTTCAAGGCCGACACCGAATGGGTGCCGGGCCACGGCATCACCCTGAGCCGCTATGACAACTACGCCGGCAAGGACAAGGCCAAATCCAAAGGCGTTGTGCTGCGGGTCTACACCGAGATCTCCACCGCCTACACCGATGTCCTGGCCGGCAACCTCGACATCATGAAGGGCCTGCCACCGGACGCCTACGCCAGCGCCAAGGACGTCTTCGGCGACCGCTACGCCGAACAGTCCAGCCCGGACATCACCAGCCTCGGATTCCCGATGTACGACAAGCGCTACTCCGACGTTCGGGTGCGCCGGGCGCTGTCGATGGCCATCGACCGCAAGGCAATCGTCAACGCGATCTTCCTCGGCACCCGCGTGCCGGCCGACTCGTTCGCCCCGCCCACCGTCGTCGGCTACCGCGCCGGGGCGTGCGGACACTGGTGCGAATACCACCCCGACGAAGCGAAACGGTTGCTCGCCGACGCCGGCTTCGACACCTCGGCGCCCGTCGAGATCTGGTTCAACGCCGGCGCCGGGCACGACGGCTGGATGACCGCGGTGGGCAACATGTTCCGCAAGATCGGGCTGACCTACAAACTGCGCGGCAACCTTCAGTTCAACGAGTTCCTCTCCAAACGCGACGCGAAGGAGATGACCGGGCCGTTCCGGCTGGCGTGGGTGATGGACTATCCGTCGGTGGAGAACTTCCTGGCCCCCCAATTCGCCACTGCCGCACTGGCTCCCGCCGGCTCGAACACCACCTTCTACAGCAGCCCGGCCTTCGACGCCGCCCTGGCCGCGGGCAACCGGGCGCCCACCATCGAGGCCGCCAGCGCGGCCTACGGCAAGGCCGAGGATGTGCTCGTCGACGACCTCCCCGCCGCGCCGCTGTTCCACGGCCTTGACCAGGCGGTGTGGACCAAGCGCGTCTCGGGGGTCCGCTACGACATCGTCGGCGAGATCGCGCTGGCCGATGTCGTCGTCGACGGTCAGGCGCTGTGATGACCCGCTTCATCATCCGCCGACTGCTGCTCACCATCCCCGTGCTCATCGGGGCCTCGCTGCTGATCTACGCGATGGTCTACGCGCTGCCCGGTGACCCGGTGCGCGCACTGGCCGGCGACCGCCCGCTCAGCGCGGCGGTGCAGGCGCAGATCAGGGCCGACTACAACCTCGACGACCCGTTGCCCGTCCAGTACGGCAAGTACGTGTGGGCTCTGATGCACGGCGACTTCGGCCGCGACTTCTCCGGCCGTCCGGTGCTGGAGACCATCGGCCACCGGCTTCCGGTGACGGTCAAACTGACCATCGTCGCGGTGGTGTTCGAGACCCTGTTCGGCGTCGCCGCAGGCATTCTCGCGTCGCTGCGCCGGAACTCGTTCTTCGACAACCTCGTTCTCATCTCCACCACCGTGCTGGTGTCCATCCCGGTCTTCGTGCTGAGCTTCCTCGCGCAGTACCTGTTCGGGTTCAAGCTCGGCTGGTTTCCGATCGCCGGCGTCGCCGACGGGTGGCGCAGCTATCTGCTGCCCGGACTGGTGCTGGCCTCGCTGTCCATGGCCTACGTCGCCCGTCTCACCAGATCAGCGATGCTGGAAGCCTTCTCGGCCGATTACATCCGCACGGCCAAGGCCAAGGGTGTGGGCCGGCGCCGCATCGTTCTGCGGCACGCCTTCCGCAACAGCCTGATCCCCGTGGTCACTTTCATCGGGGCCGACATCGGCTCCCTGCTCGGCGGCGCGATCGTCACCGAGTCGGTGTTCAACCTGCCGGGCCTGGGCCGGGCCATCTTCGACGCCGTGCGCTCCCAGCAGGGCCCGGTGGTGGTCGGGATCGTCACCCTGATGGTGTTCTTCTACATCTTCTTCAACCTCGTCGCCGACGTGCTCTACGCGGTGATCGACCCGAGGATCCGCTATGACTGAGAGCTCGGAGAACCGCCCGGTGGCCCAATCCGTGGCCCAGATCGCGGCCGACAACCGGATCGACGGCGCCGGAGAGGAAGCCGCCGCACTGATCGGCCAGTCCAGCGTGTGGGCCGACGCCTGGCGCTACCTGCGCACCAACCCGCTGTTCTTGATCGGGCTGGTCATCATGGTGGTGATGGTCGCGATGGCGCTGTTCCCCGCACTCTTCGCCCGCGGTATCGACCCCACCGACTGCGACCTGTCGATGTCACGCCAAACCCCCAGCGCCGCGCACTGGTTCGGCATCGACCTACAGGGCTGCGACTACTACTCCAACGTGGTCTATGGCGCCCGGACCTCGGTGGCCATCGGCGTGCTGACGGTCATCGGCGTGCTCGCCATCGGCGTGGTGGTGGGCGCACTGGCCGGCTACTTCGGCGGCTGGATCGACTCGCTGCTGGCCCGCGTCACCGACGTCTTCTTCGGCATCCCATTGTTTCTCGGCGCGCTGATCCTGCTGACGGTCTCCGCGCACCGGTCGGTGTGGACGGTGTCGCTGGCATTGATCGTCTTCGGCTGGATGACGGCCATGCGCCTGGTGCGGTCCTCGGTGGTGTCCATCCGCGAGTCGGACTACGTGCTGGCCGCGCAGGCGCTCGGCGCCGGGCCCGGCCGCATCCTGGTGCGCCACATCCTGCCCAATGCGCTTGCCCCGGTTCTCATCTACGCCACCATCGCGGTCGGCACCTTCATCTCCGCCGAAGCGGCACTGACCTATCTGGGCATCGGCCTGCAGGCGCCGGAGATCTCCTGGGGCCTGCAGATCAACGTCGCCCAGTCGCTGATCAGCACCTCCCCCCACCTGCTCCTCTTCCCCGCGCTGTTCCTGTCGGTGACGGTGCTGGGCTTCATCCTGCTCGGCGACGCCCTGCGCGACGCCCTCGACCCGAAGCGGCAGTGAACGATGACGACATCACCGACTGCCGGGCTGCTGCAGATCCGCGACCTCACCATCGACTTCGCCGTCGACAGGAAGTGGATTCCCGCCGTCCGCGGCGTCGACCTCGACCTCGCGCAGGGCGAGGTCCTGGCACTGGTCGGCGAATCCGGTTCGGGAAAGTCCACTTTGGCGATGGCCGTGCCCGGTCTGCTGGCCGGCAACGCCAGGGTCGACGGCAGCATCCGGCTGGCCGGAACCGAACTGGTGGGAGCCGACGACGGCACGCTCTCCGAGATCCGCGGCGGCCGGGTCGGCGTGGTGTTCCAGGAACCGATGACGGCGTTCAACCCGGTCTACACCATCGGCTGGCAGATCATCGAAGCCATCCGGATGCACCGCGACGTCACCGCCGATGAAGCCCGTTCCCGCGCAGTGCAATTGCTGGAGCTGGTCGACATGCCCGATCCGGCGGACCGGATGGACTACTACCCGCATCAATTGTCCGGTGGGCAGCGTCAGCGCGCGATGATCGCCCAGGCACTGGCCTGTGACCCGGTGCTGCTGATCGCCGACGAACCGACCACCGCACTCGACGTGACCGTTCAAGCCGAGATCCTCGACCTGATCCGCGACCTGCGGGCCCGGGTGGACGCCGCGATCCTGCTGATCACCCACGACATGGGGGTGGTCGCGGACCTGGCCGACCGCATCATGGTGATGAAGGACGGTTCAGTCGTCGAATCCGCCTCTGCCCAAACACTGTTCACCGATCCGCAGCATCCCTACACCCGCGCCCTGCTCGGCGCCGTCCCGCACCTGGGGAGCGGACGGCTGACCGTCACCGAGCCACAGCCCGACACCGAGACGCCGCCCGCCCGGCCGGTGCCCGCGCTGTCGCTGCAGCACGCCACCATCGAGTTCAAGTCCGCCTTCCGCGCCGTCGACGACGTCAGCCTCGAGGTCGGCCCCGGCGAGGTCGTCGGCCTGGTCGGCGAGTCCGGTTCGGGCAAGTCGACATTGGGCAAGGCCGCGATCGGCCTGGTGAAGCTGACCTCGGGCACCGTGCACCTGGCCGGCACCGACATCACCGGGCTGTCCCAGCGCGGCTTGCGCGGCCCCCGCACCCGGGTGGGCGTGGTGTTCCAGGATCCCGGGTCCTCGCTGAACCCGCGCTGGCCCATCGGTCAGGCGATCGCCGAACCACTGGCGCTGCACACCGAAATGTCGAAGGCGCAGCGCACGGCCCGCGTCGACGAGCTGCTCGACAACGTCCAATTGGATCGCGCGCTGCGCAACCGCTACCCCCACCAGCTCTCCGGCGGCCAGCGCCAGCGGGTCGGCATCGCGCGGGCGCTGGCGCTGAACCCCGCGCTGGTGATCGCCGACGAACCGACCTCCGCCCTGGACGTGTCGGTCCAGGCCAGGGTGCTGCGCCTGCTCCGCGAACTGCAGGCCGAGCACGGCTTCGCCTGCCTGTTCATCACCCACGATCTGGCCGTCGTCGAGGAGCTCGCCGACCGCATCGCGGTCATGCAGTCCGGGCGGCTCGTCGAGTGCGGCCCCACCGAGACTGTGCTTCACCACCCCGCCGAGGCCTACACCGCGCGGCTCATCGCGGCGGTGCCGGTGCCCGACCCGGTCGAGCAGGCCCGGCGGCGGGAATCGCGGCTGGCTCAGGCGGGAGGACATTCGTCCGCAGGGTGAGGGTCTTCTGTCACTTCTTCTTGTTACGTCGAGTCAAGACCCCTATCCGACGGATAACATCTGTCCACTCGGCAACGACGCCGCGGAGCAGGAGGTTTCTTATGGCCAAGACGAATATCGCGGCGCGATTCGGGATGGCGGCCTTCGCAGTCGGTCTGTCGTTGGCAGGTCCGCAGGCTGTTGCCACCGCGGACAGGCCGGACTCAGCAGCCGAGGATTCGACCGGCTCGGAGGCGACCGGGTCCAGAACGGGCCGTTCCGCGTCACGGACGGCCGGCGCAGTCCGTACCCGCACCCCGAGGGCCGCTGCGAGCCGCGGTGCCGGAGCACCCCGCAGCGCAGCCTCGACCGGCCCGGTCTCTGGGCCGAACAAAGTCCCGGTCTTCGGCGGGACCGATCTGGATTCACCAACGCTCCCCCGGCGATCGGTCGCCCGCAGCGAACGGCCGGCCCTCCCCGACCCGACGACCGGCGCGGTCGACACCCACGTCTCGGCCGTTGTGGCCCCAGCCGCCGTCACTGTCGAGACGCCCAACCCGGTCCCCGCGCCGGCGGCCACCACCACGGTCCGGACCGAATCGCCGCAGGCGCTCAGGTCGACCCCGGCCGGCCTGCTGGACACCGTGTCGCGGCTGCTGTCCAACCTGTTGCCGAACTCGACCGGCGAATTGCTCTCGGGGGCAATGCTGTTGGCCCGCCGCACACCGGTCCCGGCGGTCCCGGTCGCGTCGGCGACCACCACAGCGCTGGCCGCGGGCGGGGACGGTGCGGGTGTGCGGCCAGCGGCAGTCGTGGCCGGATCGTCGGCGAACCTCAGCCAGGGCGTCCTGACCATCCGGGCGGGCCTTGCCACGAACATCGAACTGCGTGTGTCCGGTCAGATCAGCCAACTCAGCGCCCTGGACGGCGCCACGAAGCAGGTCCTCGGCACCTGGCTGCTCGGCTCGGTGAACCGGGTGGAGTACATCGGCAGTGCCGGCAACGACACCTTCAACGGGTCAGCGGTCAGTAAGCCCATGACGATCACCGGCAACGGCGGCAACGACACGCTCACCGGCGGGTCCGACCGGGATACGATCAACGGCAACGCGGGCCTCGACGTTATCCGCGGCGGGGCCGGTATCGACACCATCAACGGCGGGACTGAAGCCGACACCATCTACGGCGGCGCCGACGCCGACACCATCAACGGCGAGGGCGGCAACGACACGATCGACGGCGAGGGCGGCAACGACACCGTCTACGGCGGCGCCGACAACGACACCCTCTCCGGTGGGAACGACAACGACACCATCAACGGCGACGCGGGCGACGACACCGTCAACGGCGGTGCCGGAAACGACATCATCAACGCCAACGGCGTCAACGTCGCCGGTCTGGGCAATGACGTGCTGCGCGGCGACGCCGGCAACGACACCATCAAGGGCGGTGACGGCAACGACACAGTCAACGGCGGGGACGGCGACGACACCATCAGCGGTGACGCCAACAATGACTTCCTCTACGGCGATGCGGGCACCGACCGGATCACCGACATCAGCGGCGACGACACCCTCGCCGGCGGCGACGGCAACGACTGGCTCGAGGACTGGGGCGTAGGCCGCAACATCCTGCTGGGAGGCCGAGGGCTGGACACCCTTCTCGGCAGTGACGGCAACGACACCATCCGCGGCAACGAGGACGACGACAACATCGTTGCCGGCGGCGGGAACGACACCGTCTACGGCGACGCCGGTGTCGACACCATCCACGGCGGAGTCGGCGACGACACCGTCTACGGCGGCGACGGTAATGACGTCCTCTACGGCGACGCCAACAACGACACGATCTACGGCGAAGCCGGCAACGACACCATCGACGGTGGGGCCGACAACGACTTCCTCTACGGCGGCGCCGGCGACGACAACGTCAGCGGTGGCACCGGTGACGACACCGTCAACGGCGATGCCGACAACGACCGACTCCAGGGCGGCGACGGCAGCGACACCATGAACGGCGGCACCGGCGTCGACTTCCTGCTCGGCGGGGCCGGCGCGGACACCGTTCGCGGTGACGCCGGCAACGACACTGTCAACGGCGGCACCGGAATGGATTCGATCTACGGCGGCGACGGCGACGACTGGCTGGTCGGAATCGACAACGCAGGCTTCGACTTCCTCTACGGGGACGCCGGCCGGGACAGTTTCTGGCGCGACCTCGGTGTGGGCAACGGTGACCCCGACTACTTGAGCCAGTACGTCGCGGCCGAAGACGTCGACAACGCGGTCGCCCAATTCGCCAACGGCGCCGACCGCACGCTCGACGGTGACCGCATCGCCGGTCCGGCCGATCCGTCCGGCAGTCCGGTGGTGGACTTCTCCGGCAATCCGCTGTTCTCCACGGCCGGACCGCGCGGATCGGAAGTCGTGCAGGGGCCGGCCTTCCTCGGCAACTTCCCGAAGAAGGATTACACCGCCGTGGGTGCGCAATTGGCAGCGCTGGCCCGTGACGGCGACCCCGCCAACTCCTGGCTGATCCGCCGCGCCATGGTCGACTTCGGCGACGGCACCTACGGGGTGAAACTGGGCGGGTCCTTCTACCGGGTGGACGGCCGGATGCCGGCGACGAACCCCTTCGGGGTCAGTAGCCCGTACTACGCGAACTTCGGGGCCGGCAACTCGATCTGGGTCGCCATCGCCGAGAAGGCTCTCGCAACGAAATTGCCGACATCGAGTTACACCGCGCTCAAACACCAGCAGGCCGGGGGTCAGATGTCCGAGACCTACGTGTTCAACCAGTTCGGCGATAATCTGCCGACCTCCACGACGGGAATCAACGTCCGACTCGACGCGAATCCGGCTCCCGGCCTGACCGATGCGCTGAACCGGTTCAGGAACGGCCAGACCTATCTGGACGTGTCCCTCGCCGATTCGGCGGACGGCACGCTCGGGCGCAAGTTCATCACCTTCCTCGGTACCAGCCCGAACGACGCCTCGACCCGCATTCCGATGGTCTACACGGTGTGGGCGGTGGAAACCGTCAACAACCAGGTGACGGCAGTGATCCTCAGAAACCCGTGGGGCTCCGACACCGGCGGCCTCGGCAGTCCGGTCAGCTATGCCGACGCCAACTCCCGTGATGGCCTGATCCGGATGACGATCGCCGAACTGGGCTCGTCCTATCGCGGCGGGACTCTCTCCGAACTCCCACGCTGAGCGCTCACGGTCGAACAGGCCCGCCGCCGCGACGAAAGGCTGGCCGCGGCGAGCGCCACCCACTAGGTTCCGACTATGGCCACCGTGCTGATCTTCGGGCATCAGAATCCAGACACCGACTCGATCTGTTCGGCTCTGGCGTACGCCGACCTCAAGACGAGGATCGGAGCCGACGTCGAGGCGGTGCGGCTCGGGTCGGTCAACGCCGAGACCCGCTTCGCGCTCGAGACTTTCGAGATCGAGCCGCCACGACTGGTCGAATCCGTCGCCGCCGAAGCTTCCGAAGTCATCCTCGTCGACCACAACGAACGCCAGCAGAGCGCCACCGACATCGCCGACGTCACCATCGCCGAAGTCATCGACCACCACCGCATCGCCAACTTCGAGACCGCCGGACCGCTGTACTACCGCGGCGAACCGGTCGGCTGCACCTCGACCATCGTGCAGAAGATGTTCGCCGAGAACGGCGTCGAGATCAGCGCGCCGATCGCCGGACTGATGCTGTCCGCCATCATCTCCGACACCCTGTTGCTCAAGTCGCCGACCTGCACACCCGAGGACGTCGCGGCCGCCGAGCGGCTCGCCGCCATCGCCGGCGTCGATCTGCACACCTACGGCCTGGACATGCTCAAGGCCGGCGCCAACCTGCTCGACACGCCGATAGCCACGCTGGTCTGCATGGACTCCAAGGAGTTCACGATGGGCGACGCGAAAGTCCAGATCGCACAGGTCAATACGATCGACGTCGACGACGTGCTGTCACGCCAGGACGAGCTGGAGAGGTCCATGCAGGAGTTCATCGACGCCAACGGCCTCGACCTCTTCCTGTTCGTCATCACCGACATCCTCAACAGCAATTCGGTCGGAGTGGCGCTGGGCCGGCGTACCGCGGAGGTCGAGAAGGCCTACGGAGTCCGGTTGCAGGACAACCGCGCCCATCTCGAGGGGGTCGTGTCGCGCAAGAAGCAGATCGTTCCGGTACTGACGGACGTATTCAGCCGGCAGTGACGACCGCGGCCTCCGGCCGCCGCGGACGACCGGTCACGGTGCGCACCAGGCTCCACCCCACCACGGTGCCCAGCGCGATCGACAGGATCGCAGCCCCGGCCACACCCAGGCCCGCGGAGTTGGTGTAATCACCGGCGGCCTTCTGGCTCACCGACATGAACGTCAACTGCCCGGGCACCAGCGACCAGAACGCCGCCAGCGTCAGCACGGTGGCCGGAGGGGCGCCCCTGACGTAGGACAGCAGCATGGCGAACGGGATCGCCACCATCGCCGCGACGAAGCCGGAGTGGGCGTTGTTGGCGACCATCCCGGCCAGTGTCTGCACCGTCATCGACACCCCGATGACCACCAGCAGCCACGGCCACGACCCCTTCGGCGCGGACAGGTAGAAGTACAGCCCCACCGAGATCACCAGGATCGCCACCCACAGAGACCACGGCCCCATCACCGCCGACGGGGACTGCGGCGGCACCTGTCCCGCGATCCGCACGCCCAGCACCACCCCGTAGACCAGCAGGGCCAGTTGGGCCATGCCGTACACCGTGCGACTGGCGCCCGACACGATCCGCCCGGCGGCCAGTTCGATCGCACCTACCACCAGTGCCATGCCCGGCAGGGTGGCGATCAGCGACGGGCTGATCACCCGCAGCAACCCGTCCCCGGCGACATCGGCGACGAACCACGTCGCCAGGACCGTGACGACCACCGCCGAGAGCGTGGGCAGGATCGGCGACAGATTCGGGTACGGCCGCGCGATCTGCACGATCAGACCCACCACCAGGCCGAGCAACAGATGGGCCGGCAGCGCCTTCCAGGTCGGGTCGATCACCATGCCGAACCCCACGGTGGTCACCGCATACCCCAGCGTCGTCACCACCGGACCGAACCGCGGCGGCCGGGTTCGAGCGGCCCGCACCGCGGCCACCGCGGCAGTCGGGTCGATCGCGCCGGCCCCGGCCAGATCCGCGATCTCGTCGACCCGGGCCGCGGTGTCGAGCACGCTCGACGCCTGCGCCCAGCCCTCCATCTCGTGGGTGTCGGAGCCGATCTGGATGAACAGCATGGTGGGCAGCACCGCCACCTGGACCGGTTGGGTGGTGTAGCGGGCGGCGATGTTCAGCAGCCTCTCCTCGACCACCTGCACGGGTTGGGACGCCTCGACCAGGGCGATGCCGATCTCGCGAAGCATCGCCGCCACGTCGGCGGGGTCGTAGTGGTCGGGCGCGGCGAGTACCGGCGGGACGGGCTTGCGGAAGCGTTCGGCGATCCTGCTGCGGAGGGAATCCATGCAGCCATGATGACGAACTGCAGCCGGTGAGTCTTAGGAAGACCCCAACCGGTGAACCCGGCCATCGGCACTGCTAACGCCCTTCGCGCTCGCGGGTCGTGCGGCCGCGGCGGCGCGCGGCACTACCAGTTTCGGCGCGCCGGCGGTCGCCTGGAGGTAGGGAGCGTGGTTGCCGGTGACGGAGTCGTAGCGGGCGTAGGCGCGCTGCACCACCGGGGTCAGCGCCGTGTTCAGTGCGGCCAGCGTTCGGCTCGGCAGCAGGCCTTTCAGCGGCGTCAGCAGCGGCAGTTCGGCATGCGGATACAGGTACGTGGTGGTGGTCGCCCCCAGCGAGTTGGTGACGACCGTGATGTTCTGCGCGGGGACGTCGGCCGGACTGGTCAGCGACGAGTTCCCGTGGCCGTAGCCGAACCCGAGGATGGCGTTGAGATCGGCCACCAGATTCCACGGGCGGTTCGGGAAGTCGGCGGCGGCGTCGTATTCGCCGACGACCACCGTGGTGTTGTACGGCGACTCCGCCGTCGGGCGGGTCACCGTCCAGCCCATCAGCGGAATGGTCCACCCGGGCGAGAAGTAGCTGCCGACCCCGGCGGTCATCGGCGTCACCCGGGACGGGTCACCGGCGACGATGAAGCTCAGCTGGTCCGGGGCGAGACCGAGCGAATTGGCCTGCACCGAGTCGGAGACCAGCGAGCCGAGCGACAGGCCGGCGACCACCACCGGTTGGCCAGCAGTCTGGAGGCCGGCCAGCACGGCATCGGTCCCGATGCGGACCGACTCGTCGGCCGACGGCGCATGCGGGCCGTAGATCACCCCTGCCGTCCGCGGGTAATCGACGATCGTCGTCGAGCATCCGGGAGCGCAGGTGAAGTAGTTCGAGTCGATCCGGCGGGTGAGGGCGCCGGTCGAGGACCACGGATCGATCCGCGGAATGATGTTCGGGGCCCAGGCCTCCATCGAGGCCGACGGGAGGACGAACACGGTCTCGGCGACGGGCAACGCGGCCGAGGCGAGCCCCGGTGCAGCGACGGATCCCGCGACCGCCGCCAAGGCCAATGTCACTCCCACGCGAACCCGGCCACCCGTCGACATGCCGGAAGTCTGGCACACCGTTGGTCGGTTGGGCTCCATGAAATTGGTGATCGGGGTACCGCGACCCACACCGATAATGGAATTCCAGCCATCAGCAGGGGTGATTCATGACCGTCACGGTGTCCCAGGTGCTCGACGCGCGCCCCGCGGCGCTCCTCGAGGCCGCCTCGACGCTGCGACGTTCGGCGGACGTAACCGGGGAGAGCATCGCGCAGCAGCGGGCCCACCTGGCCGTTCTGGCCGAACGGTGGTCCGGTTCGGCTTCCGACGCCGCCCAGGACCGCGGTGCCGCGGTGCTCGCCACCCAGGGACGGCACCGGGCCACGCTGGTCGCGATGCATCAGATCCTGGCCCGTGGCGGAGCCCGGCTCGATGAGATCCGCTCCCAGTTGGCCGCTCTGGTCACCGGGGAGCTGACGCAGTTCTGGGAGATCGGCGACGACGGATCGGTCAGCGCCGGGCCGATGCTGCGCGAGTACGGCTCCGTCTCGCCCGTCGCCGAACTCAAGGTGATGGTGATGGCGCTGTCGCTGGAGCGCGAAATCCGTCAGCTGCTGGCCGAATTCGAGCATGCCGACATCCAGACCGCAGACCAGCTGAGTCCGTTCGCCGACCTTTAGCGGTCCGGCTGCGTGGTCCGGGTGCGGGGTCCTGGTTGGATCATCGCCCATGGACCTCGGAACCCACCGGGTCGGGCCGATCAGCGTCGGTCTGGCGCTGCTCCTGCTCGCTCTGGTGCTGGCTGCGGTGTGGCTGGCCCGGCATCCGCGGACTCGGCGCACCGAAACACCCGGCCGCCTGGTGACCCTGCTCGATCATGCGCTGTCCCCGCTGCGGGAGAGGTTCGGGGTGCAGACCGTCACCGTGGTCGCCGGCCTCGTCGGGCTCATCGTGGTGGGAGCGCTGGCATTGGGGTTCACCGCACTTCTCGACGACGTCCTCGAGGGCGAGGGGTTCGCCGCCGTCGACGAACCCGCCGCGCACTGGCTCGTCGCGCACCGCGAGGTATGGCTGAGCAGGGTTCTGCTGGTGATCACCCGGTTGGGCAACGCCGATGCGCAGGCGGTGTGGCTGACCCTGGTGTGCCTGCTGGCCGCCTGGCGGGCCCGGTCCTGGGCCCCCATTCTGCTCGGCCTGGCCGGTGGCGGCGGGATCGCGGCGGTGATCGTCATCGCCAAGCACCTGGTCGGCCGTCAGCGCCCGCATTTGACGTCGGCTCTGGTTGAGCCCCATGGCTTTTCGTTCCCGTCCGGCCATGCCACCGGTGCCGCCACGGTCGGTCTGCTGTGCGCGTGGATGCTGTGCCGATGGGTGGTGCACCGGTGGTCGGTTCAGGTCGCGGTGTGGACGGCGACCATCGCGATGGTGGGCCTGATCGGGTTCTCCAGACCTTACGTCGGCGTGCATTTCGTCACCGACGTGCTGGCTGGCTGGCTGCTCGGCGCCGCCTGGACAGGGTCGGTTCTGCTGCTGGCGTCGTGGTGGTCGGTCAGGTCCCGGCCCGGTGATCGACGACCGCGTCAAACGCGTTGAGGATGAACCCGTCCATGGCGCAGTCGGCCGAAACCGGTTGGGAGGACTGCTTGATGAACGCCAGCCGGTGGCCGCGGTCGACGTAGATCCACTGCCCGTGCACGCCGATCGTGGTGATCGCCTGCCGCCCCGGGGTGTGCCGGATCCACCACTGCGCGCGGTAGCTCCAATCGGTGGCCATCGGGCTCACCGCCTCCGGGCCGCGGGCGAACGCCTCGAGGCTGCCGCCACGCTCCAGGGTGTCGATGATCTCCGGCGCGACCACGGACTGGCCGTCGACGGTGCCGTCGTTGAGCAGCATCATGGCGAACCGCGCGAGGTCGCGCGGCGCCGCGTTCAGCCCACCGCCCGCCACCAGCGTGCCGCAGCGATCCAGCAGCACATAGGTTTCCGCCTCGGTGCCGATCTTGGCCCACAGCGCGTCGGACATCTGGTCCTGGAACGACTTTCCGGTGGCCCGGTTGGTGATCCAGTTGACGACGTCGGTCTTCGGGGTCTGGTAGTGGAAGATCTCGCCGTGCTCGTGGGCCGGGTCCTTCTCGCAGGTGCCCAGGAAGTCGTAGAGGCTCTCGGCGGCGGCCGCACCAGGGACCTCCAGCCAGCCCAGGGCCAGGCCGTAGCGCCAGATGCCCGATGCCGGATCGGCGTAGTCCTCGCTGAAGTCGAACGAGTTGGTCATGTCCATCACCTGGCCGATGGTGGCGCCGCCGAACGCCGACGCGGCGGCCAGTTCGGGCACCAGGTCGGTGACGGGGGCGTTCTCGTCGAGCAGTCCGTCGTGAGCGGCCATCAGGGCGAACAGTCCGGCGAAAGACTTGGTGCACGACATCATCTGGTGCGGTTGGGCGCCGTGCATGTCGTTGTCGTAGTACTCGTAGACCAGCCCCTCGGGGGCGACGACCAGAAACGAGTCGGTGTAGGTCTCCTGCAGGAAGGTGGGAAAATCGGCGACCGAGCCGTCGGCCCGGGGAACCCTGAGTCGGGTTATGCCCGAGTCGATTTCGGCGCCGAGCGGCCGGGGAGCGTCGGCCGTGCGCACCGGGGCGGAAGGGAAGATGGTGCGCATGTGCTGATAAGCCCAGCGGTTGTAGGGCGAGACCATCAGGGCGTTGGAGCGGTTGACCCGCTTGTCGGGAGGCGGCGGGAAACCCACCATGATGCCGAGGTCTCGGGCGCTCTCGTAGCGATCTGTGCTCACCGTCGAATGGTAGGACTTCACACCTGGGAGCATCGCGGATAGCGTTGACGCGATGACGGCCGAACGTCGCTCTCCGCAGGAGAAGAAGCAACTCAGCTACGACAGGGACCGTCGCAACACCTACGGCGAGCACGACAAGGGCTCCCGGCGCGCCATCCGACGTAACAAACGCAATGCCAACCAGACCAACCGCCGCCACGACCGCCAGGCCCTGCTGGGTTCGACGGGTGCCCGCCACTCCGACACCGAGGACGGCACTGACGATCGCGTGCACGGCTGGCAGCGCAAGCGCTGGCGCAAGTCCCCCGACGAAACCCTGCGCGAGGTGGTGGCGCGCAAGCTCCGGCGCCGCGGCGACGCGGGCGAGTCCGCCGGATTGAGTGCGCCGGATTGAGGTAGTGCGCTACTCGGTGTGTCCCGCTGCAGCGCGGGAAACATGGTGCTCACCGGCGGGTAGCCGGATCCACCACGTCAGTCAGGAGCACCGGAGCATGATCGCGACGGCCAAGACCAAATCCCTCGTCCTGTTGCTCGCGTCCGCGGCGGGTGCCGTGGCGATCGGCCTCGCAGCACCGGCCAGTGCCGCGCCTTTCCCCAACTGCAAGACGGCCAAGTCCGCCGGCTACTGCGATATCCCCTCGGACAGCCCGTACTACTCGGCCAAACTCGACCGCGACGGCGACGGCTACGCCTGCGAGTGCTGAGACGGCCAGACCGTCCTGCTTTCTCGTCCGCCTCATCAGTCCCGCTCACAGGGGTGTTGGGTTCTGCCCACCTCCGAGCGACAACGTGCCCGGCCCAGGCCAGCTGGCGGCAACCGGCCTCGCGAGACCAGCATTGTCGCTCGGAGGTGGGCAACCGCGGTTAGTCTCGACGGCGAGATCCGTGTGACGGATGAGACTGCCGACTCTGGAGAGTTCCCATGGCCATTGCCGATTCCGTCGCCGCCGTGATGGCGAACGCCGCCGATGTCCGCCCTTGGCAGGAAGACCTCTACCGGGAGTTCCACCAGCATCCCGAGCTGTCACACCAGGAGCACCGCACGGCGGCCGCCGTCGCCGAGCGGCTGACCTCGGCCGGTTTCGCCGTGACCACCGGAGTCGGCGGCACCGGAGTGGTGGGCATCCTGCGCAACGGCGAAGGCCCGACGGTGCTGCTGCGGGCCGACATGGACGCCCTGCCGGTCAAGGAGGACACCGGCCTGCCCTACGCCAGCACCGCGACGGCCACCCCGGTCGACGGGGACGCCGAAGTCCCGGTGATGCACGCCTGCGGCCACGACATGCACACCGCCTGCCTGCTCGGAGCCGCCCAGCTGATGGCCGACGGCGAAAAGCATTGGCAGGGAACACTGATCACGGTCTTCCAGCCCGCGGAGGAGACCATCAACGGCGCGCGCGGAATGGTCGACGACGGCCTGGCGACCATCACCGGCCCGGTCGACGTCGCCCTCGGCCAGCACGTCGCGCCCCTTCCCGCCGGGCGGGTGGCCACCATGCCCGGCCCCGCGTTCGCCGGGGGCGCCTCGATCCGGGTCACGGTCTACGGCCGCGGTGGGCACGCCTCGATGCCGCAGACTTCCGTCGACCCGGTGGTGCTCGCAGCGGCGATCGTGATGCGCCTGCAGACCGTCGTCGCCCGGGAGATCGAACCGGGTGAACCGGCCGTGCTCACGGTGGGCAGCCTCCAGGCCGGCACCAAGTCCAACATCATCGCCGACCGCGCCGAACTGCTGATGAACATCCGCTTCTACAACGAGCAGGTTCGCGATGCCCTGCTGGCCGCCATCCGGCGGATCGTGACCGCCGAGTGCGCGGCATCGGGATCGCCGCGCGACCCGGAGATCGAGGTGTACGAGCAGGCACCGCTGACCGACAACGACCGCGCGGTGACGGCCCGCGTCACCGACGCGCTCACTGCTGCCATGGGCGAGGACGTGCTGATCGCACCGCCACGGGTACTGGGCAGCGAAGACTTCAGCGATCTCGCCCACGGCGTCAACGCCCCATACAGCTTCTGGCTGTTCGGCGGCGCAGACCCGGAGGCCTACCGCAAGGCCGAATCCGAAGACCGCCTGGCCACGGACATTCCGAGCAACCACTCCCCGCACTACGCCCCGGTGATCCAGCCGACTCTGAACACCGGCACCGAGGCTCTGGTCACCGCCGCCCTGGCCTGGCTGGGCCATTGACGGTGGCGCTCACCGGGCACACCGAGTGGAAAGAGGTGCTCGTCGTCACCGATGAGACCGAGCGCTCCTTCGCATTCTCCTGCGGGTGGGGTGTGGAGCCCCCGCACGCCTACGTGCCGTCGGCCGACGACTGGCGCCGCACTGTCCCGGAGTGGCTGGCCGAGCGCCGCGACGAGGTGATCGCGGTGATGCGCCGGCTCGACCACGTGGTCGACGAGCTGCCCTCCACCGGCTGAGCGGCTCTCGCCTTCCCTGCGGAACGCCGATGCGCGTCCGTCGAATACCTCTGCGCGGGAAAGCTTTTCGCTGAATTCGCGACCAGAGGCCCCACCGTCTCGGGAGGCGCCGGGACATACGGATCGACGGCGCCGGCGTAGACCGGCGGCCCCCCGACGCCGTACAGGGGTTGCGGCTTGGTGTGGAACGGCCGATTCGACGGGTTAGCGGTGATGTAGGAGATCGCGTCGTCCCATCCGGTCGGGATAGCGACGACGAAGTTGACCGCGGTCTTGAACGGGTTGGGGAAGTACAGGTATCGAGCCTTAGTCGGCTGGCCGGGATTGATGGTCCGGTCGTAGCCGCTTTCCACCAGAACTCGCCATGACGGGTCGAGGGCCTTCGCCAACGGCATGCCGATCAGCGGCACCAAGGACAGCGGTTTGAGAAGCGGCAGAAGGGTACTGGGCCCGAGGTAGTACGTGGTGTCCTGGTAAATGCCCTGCAGTTGGGCAGGTCCGTCGTCATAAAGATTGGCGGCGTGTAGGAACAGCGCGCCCATCAGTGCGTTGGCGTCGGCCAGGGCATTGAGCGGGTTAAGGGGGAAGTCTGTCCAGCCGTCGTATTGCCGGGCGATGTCGACGGTCAGCAGCGGCGCGTCCCGTGGCGAGTCGGTCGGTGACGCGCCGTTGAAAGTGATTCCGAGATAGGGGATGTAGGCGCCGACGAAGCGCTCCAGCAGTCCGCCGTTGGGCTTGTTCTGGTTGGAGACCAGGACGAAGCTGACCGTCCCCGTGGTCGGGTGCGCGATCAGGCCAGCCTTTTCGTGGCCGGAGATGATGGCGCTCTGGGACACCCCGTAGACGATCTTCGACGAGTCGACGACCGGTTGGACCGCGGTGCTGGTGTACGGCGACATGGTGACGGTGCAGGGCTTGCCCCGAACGCAGTCGTCGAGGTTGGCCAGGCCGGCGGCGACCGACTGATCCAGCGTCATGTCATCGAAGCCGGTGAAGGGCCGCAGTTGCTCGGGGGTGTAGACGGCGGTCAGCGCACACCCCGCGGATCCCCCGGCGCACAGTCCGGACGGCCCGACGAAGTCGGTGTAGATCCCGTTCACGAAATCGAACAGGAACTCCGGGGTCTTCGGTCCGACGCTGAGTACCTGATGGGTGCCGCCCATGATCAGGGTGGTGGCGTCGAGTTGAACCGGGACCGTCACCGGGTTTGCGGCTTGGACAGCGGCACCGAGGACGGCCCCGGCGATCACCGAAGCGCGCGCCAGTTTTCCCGCCACACTTGCCTGGATTGCTTCCGGCATGGTTCCTCCCGCTCTACCTGCGACCCTATCCCCTGACCCCCCGCTAACTGTGGGTTAGCTGGAAGACCGCGCGCCCGGGGGGCCGGTGAGCCGCGGCGACCCAACGGTGCGGTGATCACCGTCGAGTGAGCGGAAGCCGTTCTGGGAGAATCACGACCGTGGCACATCCCGCAGAACCGGTCTCCAACGTCTCCGATACCGCCCGTTGGGTGGCGGTATACCGGGCCGACGAGTCGGCACGCCCCGACGCGCTGTTCCATGACACCTTGGCCGAACGGCTGGCCGGCCCCGGCGGGCGGGCGATCGTCGCGGCGGCACCCAAGCGCCTGCGCGACGGCTGGTGGCTGGTGGGGCGCACCAAGGTGATCGACGACCTCATCGCCGAGGCCATCGCCGGCGGCTGCGACCGCGTGCTCAATCTGGCCGCCGGCCTGGACACCCGGCCTTACCGGCTGGACCTGCCGCCCGAATTGCTCTGGATCGAAGGCGATCTCGCCCCGCTTGTCGAGGAGAAGGACCGGCTGCTGGCCGACCAGACCCCGCGCTGCCGGCTGTCGCGCCGCGGGGTAGACCTCAGCGACCCGGCGCAACGCGACGCGTTCCTCGACGAGGCCCTGTCCGGGGCGTCGAAGGCGTTCGTCCTCACCGAGGGCCTGCTGATGTATCTCACCGAGGCGGACGTCACCGCGCTGTCGGCGGCCTTCCACCGCCCCGAGATCCGTTGGTGGGTGTTGGATCTCGCCTCCCCCGGGCTGATGCGCACGATGAACCAGCGCTCCGGCGGGCTGCTCCGCAACGCCCCGTTCCGCTTCGCCCCCGACAACGGCCTTGCTTTCTTCGAGAAGCTGGGCTGGCGGGTGAGCTTCGCCGAATCGGTGCTCGCCGCGGCCTACCGATTCAACCGGTTACCGCGGCTGATGCGGTTGGTGGCACGCCTCCCCCAGCCCGATCCGCGCCGGCCGGGCAACAAGCCGTGGAGTGCGGTGGTGCGCCTGCAGGACTAACGGTCCTGCATCGGGAACCGGTCCGATCCCCCGCCTCCGCCGGGGATCACCGGGATGACGATGGACGACGGGTGGGCGGTGTCGTGCAGCACGGTCTGCTCGGCCGTCGCCACCCGCGCGTCACTCCCGAACGGCGCACCGGTGTTCGGGTTCGGGGCGAATTGCGGATAGTCGCTGCTGGAGATCTCCACCCGGATGCGGTCGCCGGCGGCGAACAGATAGCTGGTCGGCCAGATCGCGATCCGGAACCGGTAGGGAACCCCGGGCACCAGCGGTTTCGGGTCCGACAGCGAATCGCGGAACGCCGCACGGAGGATGCCGTTGTTGAGGTTGATCACCGCGCCGTCGGGTTTGACGACGGCGAGTTTCGCGGTGAAGTCGGTGTCGACGGCCGAGGACGCCGCCCACAGGTCGACCGTCACCGGCCCGGTGACCTCGGTGTCGGCGGTCAACGGTTCGCTGCTGTAGACCAGCACGTCAGAGCGTTGCTCGACGGGCTTCTGGTCGTAGGGGCCCTGCGGACCTGAGCCGGCGCTGCAGCACGAGTGCCCGCCGAGGCTGGGCGCGGGATTGTCCGGATCGTAGGTGTAGCGGTCCGGACGTTCGTCGGCACCAGGTCCCGATATCCCCAATGCGCCTGTGCGCGAGCCGCTTCCGCCGTCACCGGACAGGTAGTAGCGGGTCCACGCGGTGTTCGGCAGCGGCCAGGCTTTGGCCGACTTCCACCGGTTGGCGCCCATCAGGAAGTAGTCCACCCGTGGGCCGGCCGAGACACCGTTGTCGGCGCCCTTGAGGAAGTGGTCGTACCAGGCCAGCATCAGTTCGTCGATGGGGTTGTCGGCGACCGGGCCGATATCCTTGAGCAGCGGTGCAGGCGTGGACCCCGTTCTGCCCCAGGCGAGATGATCCCACGGCCCGATCACCAGGCGCTGGTGACGGCGGGCTTCGTCGGTGCCGCCCGCAGCGGCCATCCCGGCGAAGTTGCCGACCGCGCCGTCGAGGAAGGCGTCGTACCAGCCGGCGACGTCGAGCACCGGAACCCGCACCGACGGATAGCGGTCACGGATGCTCCAGCGGGTCCAGAAGTCGTCGCGGGTGGAGTGAGCGATCCACTGGAAGTACCATGGCGCGACTGCCTGGTCGCCGGGACGCATCGGCGGAAGCTGGGAGTACGGCCGGTAAGCCATCCACCGGGTGACGTCCGACTGGGCCGATTTGAGGTCGGCAGCCGCGGCCGGATCGCGGCGGTTCTCCGCCGCCGAGTGGGCCAGGCCCAGTGCCCACGGCAGGATGAACGCCAGACGGAACTCGCCGCCCTGGTAGGTCCAGCCGTCGTAGTAGTCCGACGCGGTGTTGGCCGGGACGATCGTCACCAGGTGCGGCGGCGCGGTGACGGCCGCCAGCCACTGGGTGGCGCCGACGTAGGACGACCCGTACATGCCGACCTTGCCGTCCGAACCGGGCAGGGCCGCAGCCCATTCCACCGAGTCGTAGCCGTCGTCGCTGTCGTGGGCGAACTCCTCGAACACCCCGCTCGAGGTCCCGGTGCCCCGAACGTCCTGCACCACAACCAGATAGCAGTGCGAGGCGAACCAGTTCGGGCTCTGGTAGCGCCACGGCTGCACCTGCGCGCCGGACTTGCCGTACTGCGTGCGCATCAGGATCACCGGAACCGACGGCGACGACGGGCGGTAGACGTCGGCCCGCAACAGAGTGCCGTCGCGCATCCGGGCTTCGACGTCGGTCTGCTTGTCCACCGTGCACGGCCCTCGCCCGCCGGCCGGCGGCCACGACTCGGCGGCCCGCTGCTGGGGGCGGGCACAACCGGAGAGCAGGACGGCAGCCGCGGCCGTCAGCGCCACCAGCCGGCTGGGCCGCCCGGCCATCAGTGGCACACCAGCTGAATCAGCGGCATGGGGTCGAATCTACCGTCGCCGGCGGGATCGCCCGCGCTATCGCGCCACCCGAAATTCCTGCACGGAGCAGCCCGGGAGCCGGGATAGCATTTTGTTCGGAAGCGCCGCAGCGGGCCATAAGGGCGCAAATCACGGGAACGGGGTGACGGGGATGGCGGGGCACTTGCGGGTCAACCCCGCCGCGGTGGCCCGCGGCGGCGAGGGGTTGGCCAACGCAGCCGCGGCAGTGCCTGGCGCGCCTCCCGCTCTGCCCGCCGTCCCGGCCGGCGACCCGCTGTCGGCCGCCGTCTGGGCACACCAGCAGACCGCTTAACTGCTGGCGCTGGGGGGCCTGGCCCTGGTGCAGCCCCACCGCGCCGCGACCGCGGCGAAAACCACCCAGGCCGCCCGGATGTACGAGGACGCCGACGCCGATCTCGGCAGCCGGCTCAACTCCGCCCAGTTCGGGGCAGCTCAGTTTGGGGACGGCGCGGTGCCCGCCGCAGCGACGGCCGCCTCCACGGGCGGCAGCGCCTCACCGGCGAGTGGCCCTGATTCGATGCTGGGCACCATGGGACAGCTGGCCTCCCAGGCGGGGCAGGGGCCGGCTCAGCTGGGTGGGCCGTTGGCATCGGCCCCCCAGAGCCTTGTCGGCGCGGCCACCTCCGCGGTCGGTCAGGTCAGTGGCTTGACGGGAATGACGGGCGCGACGGGAGGCGCCACGCCCGGCGTCTCCGGAGGCGACGGCGAGCGCGCCCCGGTCGACGGCGGCGTCACGCAGACCGACCGCCGCGAGAAGGCCGAGGGCTGACCGGTATGGGCATCGAACGCCCCGGCGGACCGTACGCGCTGGAGATGACGGCCGGCGCGGCCTGGCCGACCGCCGACGAAGACTCCTTCAACCAGCGCGCCGAAGAGCTCGGCGCTACCCTGGCCGCGCTGAGCGGCGCCCGCGAGGACTGGGAGCGCCACCGGCACATGCTCTTTGGCGACGAGACGGTGTGGTCAGGACAGGCCGCGACCGCTGCCGCCGCCGAGGTCGACGCCCGCACCGCATCGATGCAGACCGTTCAGGAGCATCTGCGTGCCGCCGCCGCGCAGGCGGCCACCGCCGCCTCCGCGATCACCGACGCCAAGAAGCAGGTCGTCGCCAATGTCGCCATGGCCCAACGCATCATCGACAAGGTGAACACACTCGACGCCGGCGAGAACATGTCCGGAATCGTCGAGCAGGTCGTGCTGAAGACGTATGCCTCGAACACCGAGGTGATCGCCGCGGCGGCGGCGCAGCTGACCGCTCCGGCCGGCTGAGCCGTCCTAGCGGCCGGCCGGCGCCCAGCCGAAGGTCTCCACGCCCGCGTCCACCCGGTGCGGATCGCGGTTGTCGGCGTCGGTGACCACCAGGAACCGTTCCGGCGACGAGTCCACGTACGCAACGAGATCGCTTGCACTCCAGGCTGGTTCCTGAGCCGGGTTGCACCAGCCACTGCCGTTCGCGGTCTCGCGGCAGGACACCGCGTCGCCGACGTCGGTGACCACCGTCCGCGGCGCCGAGGCACCTTGATCGAGAACCTGGATCGTCTTCGGCTGCGGGCCGCCCCTGGCGTTCTCCTGCGTGACGAACGCGATCGCTCCGGAGCCCAGGACCGCCAGATCGCTGAAGTACGAACCCCGCTTGCTGTACCGGGAGGTGGGCGTCGCCCCGCCACCGCTCGCGGGAACGGAGTAGATGCCGCCATCGCGGACGGTGAACGGGTTGTCCTCGTCGCCCACCGCGGCGGTGTCGCCGTTGGCGAACACCAGCGTCTGCCCGTCCCTGCCATAGGCCACCGCGAAGGCGTTCGTCCCGGTGACCACCGGCGTGGACGCCCCACCGACGGCGAGGGTGTTGACGTTGGTCGGCCGCACATCGCTGCGTTCGTTGAGCCAGGCGAGGTGACCGCCGTCCGGGGACCATGCGAACCACGACGCGGCGAAGGAGGTTTGGTCCCCCGGGACCAGCGCACCGGTGTCGGCCGCCGCGACCAGCAGATAGCCGCCGTCCACTGCCCCATCAGTGGGGTTGGCGACGAAGGCCACCCGGTCGCCGGCCGGCGACCACCGCGGGCTGCCGATCGCCGGCGTGGCCTTGCTGTTGCCGCGCGGGAGAGTGGCCCGGTCCACCAATCGGCGGGGTTGACCGACCGCGGTGAGTTCCGGCGACAGGTCGAGCACCCACAGTTCGCCGCCGCCCGGCGCCGAGTCACGAACGAAGGCGACCTTCGTCAGGTCGGGCGACGGCGCGGGCTGTGCGTCGGCGGGCCCGTCGGTCAGTTTGCGGCCGGGGGTGCCGGCGGGTGCGCTGACGTACAACGACCCCGCCTTGGTGTAGAACAGCGCGGCCGGCGCCGAGGGAGTGGGTGCCGCCGACGTCGAACCCTGCGCTGAGGTCGGAGCTGGGCCCGGTGCGCTCTTGCCGGCTGAATCACAACCGGCCAGTGCCAGCACGGTGAGCAACGCAAGCCACCGACCACCTCTGGACATCTCATCACCCTAACGCCGGGCGCCGATCCTGCGCAGGGTTCGAATTCAGAATCATGGTTCCCCCCCCTGTGTCCCCACTCAATCCCCCGGTTCCCCTCCTTATCGCTGTTCTACTGAATCGACATACCCTCGCGCGGCCACCAGGTGCACCGCACCGCAACGTCATTGGAGTACGGACCGGCCAGCGCGACGGCCGCCCGTGCAACCACCTCCGGTCCGCCTCCCGAAGCCGCATACAGCTGGTTGATCGGCTCGGTGGCATCCCACGCCGTCGCAACACAATCCGGACTCGACGCCAGCACACGGCAGTCCCCCGCACGCTCAAGCTGGGCGCACTGTGCGAGAGCATTTAGCACCGCGGTGGCCTGATCGGGCCCGTAGCCGAAGTCCTGCTGCTCATGGTTCGGCGAGTGGGCAACCGCAACCCACCCATCGTCGGCAGCCGCAGGCGGCGCCGTCCACAGCACCGCGACGACCGCCGCCACAGCAAGAGCGACGAAACGAAAAACACTGCCAGTCAATGAATTACCCACGTTCCCCCATTGCGTTTGATCTTCGATCAGACCGTCTCGTCGGCCGGCTCCGGGGAGACGATCGCCGGATTCTGGGGCACGTAGTGGGAGACCTGGATCTCCTTCTCACCGCTCCACCGGTAGGCCACCAGGGTGCCGCCACTGATCGCGCTGAAGTCGACGCACGCGGTGTAGGTGGTCCAGTCGTCTTTGTGGACCGGTTCCCCGGTGCGCCAGTAGTGGCCGTAGAACAGCGGGACGTGATCGGTGTAGACGAAGCCTCGGAAGTCCGGTGACACCTCGATCTTGGTCGTGGGCAACGGGTAGGGGCTGTGGTCCTGGAGCTTGGCCCCAGTCAGTTCGGCCAACTCCGGCAGGGTCGAGGCGTCGTGGTCCCACCACCGGATGCGGGCCTGTTTGCGCTCTTTGCCCGACTTGTGATCCCAGTAGGGCACCATCCCGTGGTCGGTCAGCGGGATCTCGGGGCCCTTCAGGAGAACCTCGACCGCGTCGTAGAGTTCCGTGCCTTTGCGACCGGCTTCGACGATGAGTTCGTCGGTGGACAGCCGGTCGGACCCGGCGGCTTCTCTGACCACCTTCATCGATTCCTCATGCCAGCAGGCGTGCACCACGCGGATGTCCCCGAGGTCCAGCCACAGCGGCAGGGTTTTGAACCAGTCGAGGTAGTACCTCCGCTCGTCGGCGCTCAACTGTTCCAGAAAGGCCTCGTGCTGCCTGTGGTTGCCGGCCGAGTGCGGCCGAACCGGCTCTCCGGTGGCGGGATCGATTGTCGCCCAGGCGATCGCGTTGAATTCGTGGTTGCCCATCACGATGTGCGCGCTGCCGGCGTCGACCATCGCCTTGACCAGCTTGAGCACCTCCAGCTGTCCGGGGCCGCGGTCGACGAGATCGCCGACGAACACCGCGGTGCGCTCCGGGTGCCGATGGACCCCTTCTGCGCTCTTGGCGTAGCCGATTTCCCCCAGCAGTGTTTTCAGCTGCTCCGCGCAGCCGTGAACGTCACCGATGATGTCGTAATACTTCACTTTTTCCTCCCTCATTCGTCTTCCTTATCACTGCTCTCGGCATCGAGGTCGACGAACCACCAGTCGACTTCGTTGCGCCAGGACGGATCCTGCGTCGCCCATGCCCACATCGCGTCGACCACGACGCCGGCCTCGACGCTGCGGGCCATGAAGTGCGACTCCGGGCCGCCTTCGCGGTACTCCAGCTGATAGTTTCCGTCGTCGCACAACCACGCCTGGATGTAGTCCTCCTCGGCGCGGCTCACGATCAGGTAGGGCGCTTGCGGGTCGGGCCATTCGGGGCGTGCGACCAAGTCCGCCAACAACTCCCGGGTCAGGAAGGGCAGCCCGAGCCCGGGTAGTGACACCTCGAGATCGACGGCACCCGTGGGGTCGTACAACCGGTTGAGGGCGATGTCGTAGACGGCCAAGCCGTGCCCCTCGGCGAGGATCAGCAGGGGCTGCAGCACTTCCCATTCCGGATGGGCCGACTCCAGCATCGCACCCCGGCGGTTGAGGTGCCGGAGCCGGTAGTAACCCTGGGCGCCACTCCCCTCGAGAGCGCCCAGGACCTCGTCGACCGCCCTCGACGTCCGGGCTTCCGGCGCCCGGCGCATTGTCGCGACGAGTTCCCTGGCGGTCTGAGGCGAGTCGGCCTCACCCGCGGGAATGATCGCAAGACGGAATTCCATGTCTAACCCCCTTGGCCCGAATCCCCACTCCGGAGCCACTTCTGAGATTAGCCGGGGGTACCGACAGTCTTTGCTTCGCCCTCAAAACTCATCCGCCACACGACGGCAGGGATGTGTTCTTCCCGAACGCGGTATCGCCGGCGATATCGCGTTCGAGGGCGCTACTCCTCGCCGGCCTCGCGCATGATGTGCCCCAACGCGGTGTGCTCGAAGGTGAAGGAGTTGGCGTCCCAATCGCGGTCGAGCAACCGCTTCGACACCGCACGCGCCCGCGTGGCGCAGGAGAAGTACAGATTGCCCAGGTTCATCTGGCGATGCAACGCGTTGGGCATGAACCCGCCGAAACAGATCATGTTGTCGACGTAGGCGAAGCTGCCGAATCCGTACCCCGCGGGACGGGTCGCCAGGTCGTCGGCGTTGAGCGCCAGTGCCAGCCTCGCCCCGTTTTCCGGCGAGCCCGCCGAGAAGGGAAACCGCTGCAGCACAAGCAAACCGTTCCCATAGAGGGGGTGCGGCTGGTCGCCGATGATCTGGCACAGCGACGATCCCTCGCCGTGCGGGAACTCCACCGTGAGGCAATCGTCGCCGGCGCTGGACTCCAGCGCGGGAGCCTGGTTGGCGTACTGCTTGAACGTCTCCTCGAACTCCGAGGCCTCCCATTGCAACGGCTTGCTGCCCTCGGTGAGGAACAGCCGTACCGCGCCGATCACCTCATCGGGCCGTTCGCGCGTTCCGCTGGAGGGATGAGCAGTCAGTGCGGGCTCGGCCCCCAACTGCTCGGCCAGGCCGGGCCCGAGCAGCATGGCCTCGGTCAGCTGCATGGCCGCCGCCGAGCTGAGTACGACCCGCATCCAGTCGGCGTTGTCCGCATGCACCATCGCCATCGAGCACAGGCTCAACCGGCGCGCCTCGGCGTCGTACACCGGCCCGGCGAGCGCCGCCGTGCGCATGGGCCCGGCGTTGATCGCCGCGGCGGCGGCGTCGGTGAGGTCGAGGCCGTCGACCATCTGAGTCCGGACACTGATCACGTAGCCGGTCGTGCCGTCGGGGATCTGCTCCTCCGCGACGATCTCGATGGTCTGGGCGTTCTGAGCGGCCCACCAGGTGAACCCGTCAGGCCCGCGGAGCGCCCACTCGTCGTCGACCTGCAGCTGCGTGGTGTACAGCCAGTCGATGGTCTGCTGTCCGACGTTCATGTGCGCCCCTCGTTGGTTCCCGGAACGCGCAGCGTACCGTCGCCGCCTTCGAAGTCCAGCACCGCGAGCAGATCCGAGAGCTCCTGCTCGCTGACCACTCCGCTCCGGTAGCAGGAGAGGGCCATCGCGCGCATGACAGCCAGAGTGAAGCGGCGCCGGCCGCTCTTACCGACTCGCATCGGCTCGATCGGGGTGCCGTCACGGTCGGTGAAGATGCCCCTGCGCAGGCCGCGGTCGACCCACTGCACCGACATGCCGAAGAACCGCGCCACCTCGGCGGTGCTGAAACACCGCTCACCGACCGGTTCCGGATCGACAGGTTCCGGGGCAGGCCGGTGGGCGGCGAGCTCACGCTCGATCTCGTCGAACAACGGCCGGATCCCGGCGCCAGCGACCGCGGCGTGGTCGAGTTCGTCGACCGACCGGACCTCCTCGCGCATCGCATAGTCGATGGCGTTGAACCCGCCGTCGATCGTGCACGGCTCGAGGTCCTGGCCCAACAGCATATTCACCCCGTGGCGTTGCAGCACCAAACTGATCCGCCGGACGTGCTGTTCGCGTCCGAAGTCCGGGAAGGGAAAGGGAACCCACACGTCGGTATGGGTGGTGATGGCGCGGCTGATTGCGGTGACCACCGCCTCCACCTCGCTGATGTTGTCGTGCGCGGCCGCCTGCCCCGGCTCGAAGCCGTAGCTCTCGGTGATGGTCGCGCCCAGGGCAGCGGCCCGATCGGCCAGGTCGCCGCGTTCGGTGGTGTCCCGGTCGCCCAGAACAATGATCGCGTCACTGATGTTGATGGAATGTGCCATCTCGCCCGCCCCCTGGTGTGTCGTCTGTCGGCTCCGAAGCCCTTGTGCGCCCACGGTATCGGCGGGGTACGACAGAAAATCAGCCTCGACCTTTCGCGGACCGACCCGCTGATCGGCACGCCGCCTCCAGCCTCGCAATGGATTCGGTAGGCCACTGCGACAGCGGCGGCGCGGTGAGGATGAAGTCGACGATCCGGTCTCGCCGGGCGTTGGTACCAGCACGCTCGGCCAAAGCACTCAGCAGCGCTTGGAGGGCGGCATCGCCAGGGGCAACAACGTCATCGGATTCCATGGGGCGCACGGTAGAGGAGGGGACCGACAAGACTCCCGCTCCGGAAATCGGGTAGTCGACTACTCAGTCGCATCCCGAAGTAAGCCGCCAACATTGTGCGCAGCAGCGGATGGCCCGCGCTCCCGTCACGAAGTCAGGAACGAGGTGGTCTCATGACCGTGGCTATCGAGAACGTCGGCGCCTGGTCGCTGGTCATCGGCCTCGGCGCCGTGCTCCTTGGGCGATCGGTCGTGATCATCACCAAGAGCCGGATGGCCGCCCCGTCTCCTTCAGTTGAGGGGTCTCCTACAGTTGAGGGCCGGTAACCGGAGCAACGAATAGAGGCACGATGAGTCGGCTTGACGAGGTTGGCGCAGCCGACGGTTGGCGATGCTGGCTGTGCGATGAAGCGGTCGATCCTGAAATGTCTGTCAACGACGACCGCGGTCCGAGCATCGACAGCATGACCAGCCGGAGCAAGGCCAAAGGCAAGGGTGCGGATTCGCTGTTCGGCACCGAGCGGCTCGCGCATCGCGGATGCAACACCAAGAAGGGCGCCGTCGCTCCCGTCGTCGAGTGGCCGAAGGAGTTGTTCGTCTCGGACCCCGCTGTCATCGTCACCAGCGCCGAGCGGCTGGCCCGGAAGCGCGGCAGCGAGGCAATGTGCCGCTGCCCGAACGAAGCCGATGCCGTCGCCGCCGCCGAGTGGCTGGTGGACCGCATGAGCCGACTCGCTCCCGGCCTTCGGCTCGAATCGAAGATCCAAGCCGGAGGCGGGCAGTACCTGGTCGTGCTCACCTCGTAGCCCGAAATTCGCGCGGCCCGAAATTCGCGCGGCCGGAAATGCGCGCGGCCGGGCGTTGCACCCTCATTTGTCGCGCGCCATCGACAACACTGGGCAGATGACCGAACCCGGTGCGGCCCGTGTCGCGGTGTACCTCGACTTCGACAACATCGTGATATCGCGGTATGACCAGGTCAACGGCCGCAGCTCTTTTCAACGCGACAAAGCCAAGGGTCTGGAAGCGGCCCGGCTGACCAAGGCGCGGGTCGACGTCGGCGCGATCCTGGACTTCGCGTCGTCGTTCGGCACGGTGGTGCTGACCCGGGCGTACGCGGACTGGTCAGCCGGCGTCAACGCCGAGTACCGCGAACAACTGGTGGGCCGCGCGGTGGACCTGGTGCAGCTGTTCCCGGCGGCGGCCTACGGCAAGAACGGCGCCGACATCCGGCTGGCGGTCGACGCGGTGGAGGACATGTTCCGGCTGCCCGATCTCACCCACGTGGTGATCGTGGCCGGCGATTCCGACTACATCCCGCTGGCACAGCGGTGCAAGCGGCTGGGCCGCTACGTGGTGGGCATCGGGGTGGCCGGGTCCTCGAGCCGGGCGCTCGCGGCGGCCTGCGACAACTTCGTCATCTACGACTCGCTGCCCGGCGTTCCCGCCTTCGCGCCGGCCGCCGTTGCAGCGCAACCCAGGCGAGGGCGGAAGTCCGCGGAGCCGGCGGCGCAGGATCCGCAGATCGAGGCGACGGCCCTGCTCACGCGCGCGCTGGAGATCAGTCTGGAAAAGGACGACGCCGAGTGGCAGCACAACTCGGAGATCAAGGCGCAGATGAAGCGGATGGACCCGTCGTTCTCGGAAAGAGCCCTGGGCTTCAAGTCATTCAGCGACTTCCTGCGCTCGCGTGCCGACGTGGTCGAGCTCGACGAGACCTCGACCACCCGGCTGGTGAAGCTGCGCTGAGCGCCTCATTCGGCGATAAGCGGCGCGAGCCTCTCCGCCGAACGATGGGCGCGGGCCGAGGTGGACACAATCGACAGAGCGACGATGCACAGTCCCAGAGCGATGCTGACCCACCACAGCGGCCGGGCAGCTTCGGTGAACTGCGCGCCGGTGCCGGCCAGTGCCGGACCCGCGAGCGAACCACACAGAGCCACACCGATACTCACTCCGACCTGCCGACTGGTAGAGGTCACCGCCGAGGCGGCGCCGGCACGGTCTTGCGGCATTCCGCTGACCGCGGCGTTGGTCACCGGAGCGTTGACCATCCCGAATCCGATGCCGTAGACGGCGAAGACGACCACGATGACCCACACCGGCGTCGTCTCGGTGAGGAAGGCCAGCATCGCCGACGCGGCGGTGATCAGAATGCCCGAGGTCAGTAGCGACGGCCTGCTGCCGTAGCGGCCGACCAGCCGTCCCGACAGCGGGGAGAAGAACAGCGCGCCGATGGCGATCGGCAGGTAAACCAATCCGGTGTGCATCGCCGAATATCCCCGTACCCCTTGAAGATACAGCGACATCATGAACAGGAACGCCCCCCAGGCGGCGAAGGTGCAGACCGCGATCACCGTGGCCGAGGCGAACGGGATGCTGCCGAAGAACCTCAGGTCGATGAAGGGGTCGCGGCGCTGCGATTCGTAGCGGAGGAACGCGACGAACGACACCGCCGCGACGCCCGCGACCGCGACGATGCGGAGGTCCGACCAGCCCAGCCCGGGTCCTTCGATCAGGACGAACACCAGACCGAACAGTGCCACGACCGCGAGCAGTTGTCCGATCGGGTCGATGCCGCGCATCGTCGACGACTTGCTCTCCGGAACGAACACCGCGGTCAGAATCAGCGCAGCCGCACAGATCGGGAGGTTGATCCAGAACACCGACCGCCAGCCGACGCCCTCGATGAGCAGACCGCCGACGATCGGGCCGAGCGCCATCGAGATGCCGACCACACTGCCCCAGATGCCCAGGGCCCGGGCGCGTTCGACCCTCTCGGTGAAGATCTGCGAAACGATCGACAGCGCAACCGGGTTCATCATCGACGCGCCGATTCCCTGCACCAGCCGGGCGCCGATCAGCAGCTGGATGGTCGGGGCCACGCTGCAGAGCAGCGATCCCAGCGCGAAGACGCTCAGGCCGGTCTGGAACACCCGGCGCCGGCCGAACCGGTCACCGGTGGCTCCCGCGAGAAGGAGCAGGGAGGCCAGGGCCAGCGTGTAGACGTCGACCACCCATTGCAACTCCGCGGCAGAGGCGTGGAGGTCGGCGCGGATGGCCGGGATCGCGACGTTGACGATCGTGGCGTCCATCGAGACGATCAGCAGGCTCAGGCAGCACGACGCCAGGATGATGTTCTTGCGCCGGGCGGTGAGGCCGCCGTCGGGCTCCATTCCGGCATCGCTCCCCTCGTGGAACTGATGGTGCTGTCGCCCGCCTCCGAGCGACAACTCCATCACACCAGTGTCCCCGTCCGGGCCGCTGCGGCGTTTGTCGCTCAGAGGTGGGCAAATCTCCTTGTCACTCGGACGTGAAGCAGATGCGCGCTGAACGCCGCGGCCGCGAACACCAGCAGCAGCCACCACGGCGGGCCGGCCAGCTCCCAGACGAAGATCGCCGCCCAGTCCGGTGCGCCCTGAGTCACGGCCAGTACCCCGGCCGCACACGCCAGCGCCACCGCCGAGACGTGAGGGTGCAGGGGCGTCCACGTGCTCACAGCCATCGCGATTAGCGCGCCGAGCGCCGCACCCGTGGCCAGCGCCGGCGTGAGCCGGCCTCCGACTGCCCCTGCGCGCAGGAACGCCGCCGTCAACAACGGCTTGAGGATAAGTAGCGCGGCGGCCTCCAGCATGGTCAGATGGCGGTCCACGCTGGTCAGCAGAACACTCTGTCCGTTGCCGGGCAGTTCGGGCAACCGGCGTGAGCACAAGCCCACCAGCAGGCCCGCCGCGGCGATGGCAGGGATCAGCCGCCAGGTGTTGCGCGGGCCGCGTGCGACCGATCGGGCCCGCGCGGCATCCATCAACCGGCGGAATGCCACGCCGACGACGACCATCAACGGCGACAGCAGCACCGCGGCGGCGAGCAGCAGGTAGGACAGGTGGGGGTGCGGCCACACCAGCCCCGGTTCGTCATGGGTGAACGGTGCGGCCACCAGGACGCCGATCCCCGAAGTGGAAAGCGCAGTGATGACGGCACGCCTATCCCAGGTGTGCAACACGATTCGCAGGGAAAAGAGCGCTCCCCCGATCGGCACGCCGTACACCGCGCCCAGCCCGGCACCGGCGGCGCAGCCCAGCAGGATCTCCCGGTCCCGCGCAGTCAGCGCCCAGCGTGACGTCCCCAGGTCGGCGAGAGCGACGGCGAACTGCCGCGGCGCGTTCTCCCGACCGAGCGAGGCCCCCGATCCCACCAACAGCGTCTGCAGAAGGGCGTCGACCGACATCGCGCCGCGAGGCAGTGGCGCGGGACGGAGGATCGCCTCGTCGACCGATGGCACCTGCGTCCGCCGCCGGAGCAGCCACCACCCCCAGCCGGCCAGCGCCCCGCCGATCATCGGCCCGACCGCCCTTCGGACCCTCGTCGAGTCGGACACTGCGTCGAGCAGGCTGCCGAGGTTGTAGTGGTAGGTCAGGTGCTCGACGAAGTCCAGGAACACCGTCGTCGCCGCCCCCGCGACCCCGGCCAGCACACCGACCATCAACACCGCGCAACTGAATTCGATGCTGCGGCGGCTCACCCGCCGAATGTAGACCAGTGCAGCGCTTCAGGTGATCGTCTACGCGAGGATCGCGCGCGATGCCCGCTCCGCGATGAGCATCACCGGAGCGTTGGTGTTGCCGGAGGTGATGGTGGGCATCGCCGAGGCGTCGACCACGCGGAGGCCGGCGACGCGGTAGACCCGGCAGTCGGTGTCGAGCACAGTGGCGGGCGAGCGCGGATTGCCCTGTGCGTCAAAGGCGCCCATGGCGGCCGTGCCCACCGGATGGAAGATCGTCGTCCCCAGCTCACCGGCTGCCTTGTCGAGCTGTTCGTCGGTGGCCACCTGCGGGCCGGGAAGCACCTCGTCCGGACGGTAGCGGGCCAGCGCCGGGGCCGCCATGATCTGCCGGGTCATCCGCAGTCCCCGGACGGCGATGCGACGGTCAGCCTCGGTGGACAGGTAGTTGCAGGAAATCGTCGGTGCGGCAAACGGATCCGCACCCGCCATCCGAACATGGCCCCGCGAGCTGGGCCGCAGATTGCACACCGAGGGCGTAATCGCACCGAACTTGTGCAGCGGTTCGCCGAACTTCGGCAAAGACAGCGGCTGCACATGCCATTCCAGGTCTGGCGAGGCCAGCGAGGGGTCGCTTTTGGCGAACGCCCCCAGTGTGGACGGCGGCATGGTCATCGGACCCGATCGCGTCAGCAGATACTGCAGCCCCATGCCGGCGCGGGTAAACCAGTTGCGGTACAACGTGTTCACCGTCGGGGCACCGCTGATCCGGTAGATCGTTCGCAGCTGCAGATGGTCCTGAAGGTTCTCCCCCACGCCGGGCAGGTCGACGACCACCGGGACCTGATGCCCGGTCAGCAGAGCGGACGGGCCAAGGCCCGAGACCTGCATCAGGTGCGGCGAGCCGATGGCCCCGGCGCTGAGGATCACCTCGCGCCGGGCTGCGACGTCGACGAGTCGGCCGTCTTTGAGGAGCCGCAGTCCGGTGACTCGGTGCTGTGCGGTGGTCCACGCGCCGTGACGCTGATGGTCGGCGACTTGGTCGTCCATCAGAAGCTGCACGGCCTGGGTCTTGGTGTAGACGGTGAGGTTGGGCCGGTGCGCGACGGGGTGCAGGAAGGCATCGGCCATCGACCAGCGACGGCCGCGCCGTTGGTTGACATGGAAGTACGCACTGCCGGCGTTATCGCCCCGGTTGAATTCGTCGATCGGGGCGATGCCCGTTTCAGCCGCGGCGGCCTGCCAGGCGTCGAGGATCTTCCAACGCACCCGCGGCCGCTCGACGCGGATCTCTCCATCGGCGCCGTGCCATTCGTCGGCCCCGCCGAAGTAGTCCTCCAGGTCCTTGTAGATCGCCAGCGTCTGCCCGGGACGGTCGCCCCCGCCCCAGAGCCATCGCTCATCGCCGGTGGCCCGCGCCCAGAGGTCGTAATCGCTTGCCTGCCCGCGCATGTGGATCATGGCGTTGATCGACGAGCTACCGCCGATCACGCGGCCGCGCGCGTAATGAACGCTGCGGCCGGCCAGACCCGGGTCGGGTTCGGTGGTGAAGCACCAGTCGGTTCGCGGGTTGGCGATCGTGTAGAGATAGCCCACCGGAATCTTGATCCAGAACCAGTCATCGTCGCCGCCGGCCTCGATCAGCAGCACGCGGTGGTCGGGGTTGGCGCTGAGCCGGTTGGCCAGCAGGCACCCCGCGCTGCCCGCGCCCACGATGACGAAGTCGAATTCGCGCACCCAGAGGACGCTACTGCGGGTTTCTGTCGGTGGTTCGGCGGAGGGCGGAGGCCAGCAAGGTTCTGGTGTAGCACACATTGTGCTACCTTCACGAGGGTGGAGTCGATCGGAGTGCGGGAGTTGAGGCAACACGCGTCGCGCTACCTCGCCCGAGTCGAGGCCGGAGAGGAGCTCGGGGTCACCAACAACGGACGTCTCGTCGCGCGGCTAGTCCCAGTGAGGGAAGCCGAGCGCTCGCGCGAAGCCCTCATCGAATCCGGAGTGCTCGTTCCGGCGCGCCGGGCCCGCAACATCCTCGACCTCACCGCCACGCCGCCTGAGGCGCGCAAGCCCAGCTTGTCGGAGATCCTCGCCGAGATGCGCGACGAGCAGTGATCTACCTGGATACCTCGGCCCTGACCAAACTCCTGGTGGCAGAGCCGGAGACAGCCGAGCTGCGGTCCTGGCTGCTCGACCAGAGCGAACGGGACCGGTACATGGCGACCAGTGCGATGAGCCGTGTCGAACTACTCAGAGTCGTTGTGCGACAGGGCGGGCCGGGCCTCCCCGATCGGGCGCGCTTCCTGCTCGACGGACTGGACATCCTGCCCGTCACCGCCGCCGTGATCGCCGCGGCCGAGTCGATCGGACCGGCGGGACTGCGCTCACTCGACGCGATTCACCTTGCATCGGCTGCCCAGATTCAATCCGAGTTGACGTCCTTCGTGACCTACGACCATCGGCTTTTGGAGGGCTGCCGCGACGTCGGATTCGAAGCGCAGTCGCCGGGTGCAGCGAGGTAGTCGTGGACATACGCGCCCTGCTGCGCGGATCTCACACCGTTCCCCGCACCCGCTTCACCGCACCGGCGGTGTGGCGTCCCACGCCGGCATCGCTGACCGCACTGATCGTCGGGCTGTGGCTCTTCGGCACCGGCGAGGCCCTCATGCTGGCTTCCCAATTGGGTGCCGCCCCGTGGTCGGTACTGGCGCAGGGCATCAGCATGCGCACCGGACTCGGAATCGGGTGGACCACTCTCGGTGTGTCGATATGCGTTCTGGCGCTGTGGATCCCGCTGCGGCAGCGGCCCGGCCTCGGAACGGTGATGAACATCGCGGTAATCGCGCTCGCCCTGGGCGTCACCTATCCGAGGGTGAGCACGCCACAGTCACTGATCGGGCAACTCGGTCTGGCATTCCTCGGGGTTGGCCTGATCGGCCTGGGCAGTGGGTTCTACCTCACCAGCGGCCACGGCCCAGGGCCGCGCGACGGCTGGATGACTGGCCTGCACCGCGTGACCGGCTGGCCCGTGGGGCGAGTCCGGTTGCTCATCGAAGTGACCGTCCTGGTCCTCGGATGGCTGCTGGGCGGAATCGTCGGCGTCGGAACTGCCATCTTCGCGCTGTTGGTGGGTCAGTCCGTCGCCCTGGGCCTGGCCTTCGCGCACTGGCTGTCCCCGCGTGACGGTGACGTCCTCGATGGGGACGAATTCCCCGAGGCCGAGGCATGACTCACTGCTGCGGAGTGATCCCGAGAAGCCTCATACAGCTCGTGCGTGACATCGCCTCCAGCGCGATTTGGGCCTCGTCGAATTTGGACAGCGCAGGGGCGTCCTCCTTCATCTGACTCATGGACGCGTCGATACACCGTTTGAGGCGCTGGGCGTCGGAGTCGTGCCACGCGGTGTAACCGATCAGCCCCGCCGCAATGAGGGCGACCACCAGATACACCCGGACGCGGGTATTGCTGAGCACCTGCGGCTCCCCTCGTCGGGGTCGACGGCAATAGCGCGCCGACCTTCGTCCCGAACCCTAAGGTAGATACGGGTCGGGATGGAGTGAAGGAGTGCGACGTGTCCAACCATTTCACCGGACTGAGCCTGGGACCGCCGATGGGCGATCAGCGCCTGGATCTCTGCGACCTATATGCGTTCCCCTCACCGGCCAATCCGGAGAACACGGTCCTGATCCTCAACGCCAATCCGAACGCCGACGCGCTGCATCCCGGCGCGATCTACCGGTTGGCGATCGACAACGACGGCGATCTGCGCAACGACATCGCGTTCAGCTTCGTCTTCTCCGAGCCGCGCGACGGCCGGCAGACCGTCGACGTCTTCCTGGCTCACGACAGCGAGGCCGAATCCCCCGAGGCCGTCGGAGAGAAGATCTTCGACGCGGTCGAAGTGTCTACTGGCGCAACGCCGGTCATCGCCCGCACGGAATCCATCACCTTCTTCGCCGGCCCCCGCAGTGATGCGTTCTTCTTCGACTTCGACGGCATCAAGAACCTGTTCGACATCACCGGCGGACGGAATTTCACCGCACCGCATCTCGGCGGGACGTCCCCGTGGACGGGGGTGGATTCCAACCTGGCGGCCAACGTGTTCTCGATCGCGATCGAGATGCCGACGACGTCACTCGGCGCCGACCCCGACATCCGGATCTGGGGACGCTGCAGTCTGCGCCGCGACGACGGCACGCTGGCCCACGTGGACCGGGCCGGCCATCCCTCGGTCAGCAGCTTCTTCAACACCGATGACACCAAAGAGGCCTACAACGCCGGCGAACCGCGGCAGGACCGGGAGCTCTGGCTCGAACAGTTCATCCATCTGATGGGCCACACCGGCGGCTACGACCGCGATGAGGCGATCGCCGCCATCGACACCGAGGGCACGCTGCCCGACATGTTGACCTACAACCCCGCCAAGCCGGCCAAGTACCCCAACGGACGAACCTTCACCGACGACGTCATCGACTACCGGCTGGCGTTCCTGACCAAGGGCGACTGCCCGCCCTCAGGACTCGCGCCGCACTCCGACACGTTGGGTGAGTTCCCCTACCTCGGTCCGCCGCATCGGGCGGGCTGAGGCGAGATCAGAAGCCGTGACACCCGAGGTCCGACTGGCCCACCGCGGCGACGTCGACGGCCTAGTGGTGCTGGAAAGCCGCTACTTCATCGGCAATCTCGACCCGAATGAGGACGCCAACGGGTTCATCTCGGTCCAGCACTCACCGGGGTGGTTCGCTCGCGCAGTAGAAGAAGGCGGGGTGCACGTCGCCGTCACACCCGACGGCCAGGTGGTCGGCTTCATCGTCGTCACCGCACCCCCAGAGCAGCCCGCGCCCGGCCTGCCGCCGATCCTCGCGGCGATGCAGGAGCTGGCACAGACGCTGGAGTTCAACGGCGCGCCGATCGCCCTGCAGCGCTATGCGTTCCGCGGGCCGGTCTGCATAGCAGCCGAGGCGAGAGGCCAAGGGGTGTACTCGAGGTTCAACGCCGTCACCGCTGAGGCCTACCGCGACCGGTACGAAGTGGGCGTGCTGTTCGTCTCTGCAGACAATCCGCGATCGTTGCACACCACCACCGCCAAACTCGGCGCCCAGGTGCTCGCCGAGTTCGAAGCCGACGGAAAGCGTTTCCATTTCCTGGCTTTCACATTCGGCGGATCGGGGTGAGCACCGCCAGCATTCCCGATGTGAACCACCATTGCTTTTTGCCCGCCTCCGAGCGACTAAGACCATATCCCGCGCCTCAAAACCACTGGGGACCCGAGTTTGTCGCTCCAAGGCGGGCACATTCGTTATGCACCCGAATTCGCCCAGTCACCGCCGATCGGCCGGCTTTGTCACCCCTCGTTCAGCATTTCGCTGTCGACGTAGCACCATCGCCACGTCTCGCCCGGTTCGATGGACCGCATCACCGGGTGCCCCGTCAGCCGGAAGTGCTCAGTGGCGTGCTGATGGGGGCTGGAGTCGCAGCAGCCGACGTGCCCGCAGTCCAGGCACATGCGCAGATGGGCCCACACCGACTCACCCGCAGCGATGCACTCCGCACAACCGTCCGACCCTGGCGTCGGGCCCTCGGCCTCGACCGAGGCCGTGAGATGCTCACACACCGGGGCCGGGGTTGCGGCTTGGCCGCGACGATTCCGTCTCACCTGGGCACCTCCGAGAGCGATCCTGAATGCTGGCTCAAGAATAGGTGCGGCGCAGAAGGGAGGTTCGGCGCATGGAGCCCGAACTGTTACTCGCCCTGGTGATGGCGGTCGTGGTGGCAGCGGTCGCGCGCCGCCGCAACCTGTCGGCGCCTCTGGTACTCGTCGTCGCCGGCGTCGTCATCGGACTGCTGCCGGGCGTCCCCGACATCGCCCTCGATCCCGAGCTGGTGCTGTTCGTGCTCCTTCCGCCACTGCTGTGGTCGGCCGGCCTGGAGAGCTCCTATGTCAACATGCGCCGCAACAAGCGGGCCATCGGATCGCTCGCGGTGGGCCTGCCGCTGGCCACCGCAATCGCCGTCGGCGTCGTGGCCTATGAGACGGTGCCGCAGCTGACCCTCGCCGCTGCCCTCACCCTCGGCGCGATCGTGGCGCCGCCCGACGCGGTGTCGGCCACCGCCATCGGCCGCCGGCTCGGACTGCCGCGCCGGACCATGACCTTGATCGGCGGGGAGAGCCTGCTCAACGACGCCACCTCGCTGACCGCGTACAAACTGGCGCTGGGGGCTGCGATCGGCGCGGCGGCGAGCTGGCAACACGGGCTGGCCACCTTCGCGCTCGCGGTCGTGGGCGGCGTCGCTGTCGGCGCGGCGCTGGGAGCACTTATCGTCTGGGTCCGTTGGCGTTTGGATGATCCGACGGTGGAAATCGCGATCGGCCTCGTCGCGCCGTTCGTCATCTACCTGACCGCCGAGCAGATCCACGGCTCCGGGGTGCTGGCCGTCGTCGTCGCGGCACTGATCCTCGGCCGGCGCTCCACCACCGCAAGCCCGGTCACCCGGCTTCAGGACGAGGCCGTCTGGAACGCCGTCCAGCTGATTCTGGAATCGTTGGCGTTCCTGCTGATCGGACTGCAACTGCCGATGGTGCTCGACAAGCAGGAAGGCGTATCGCCCGCAGTGCTGCTGTTGGCCTCTGCCGCGGTCCTGCTCACCGTCGTCGTGGTCCGGATTGTGTGGGTCTACCTCTTCGCGTACCTGCCGAGACGCTTGTCGGCCCGGATCCGCGAGCGCGAACCGGCGCCCAACCCGGCGCAGGTCCTGATCGTGGCCTGGGCGGGCATGCGGGGCGTGGTCTCGCTGGCGGCGGCGTTCGGTGTGCCGCTGACCACGCTCTCCGGTGCGCCGTTCCCGGGTCGGGCGCACGTGATCTTCCTGACCTTCGTCGTCGTGCTGGGCACCCTGCTGTTGCACGGGCTGACGCTGCCGTGGCTCATCGAGCGGCTCGATGTGCGGGGCAACGAGGCACACACCGATGCCGTCGCGATGGCGGCCGCCCAGCAGCGGGCTGCCCGCAGCGCCGCTGATCGCCTCGAGCAGGTGCTCGACGAGCAGCAGGCCGCGGGACGGTCCAGCGACGTTCACGAGCGCGCGGCAGAGCTCTTGCGCATCTGGAACACCCGGCGCAGCAACTCTGCCTGGGAACAGCTGGGCCGCAACGACGACGAGATCGGCGAGGGCCCGGCGTCGGCATTCCGCAGACTGCGGCTCGAGATGCTCGACGCCGAACGCCAGACGTTCATCGCCGAACGCGACGCGGGGCGCATCGACGACGAGGTACTGCGCACGGTGATGCGCGGACTCGATCTCGAGGAAGCGATGCTGAATCGTCGCTAGCGTTCAGAGAGCCCGGATGTTCGCGACGACGGCTCCGGTCAGCCGTGCCAGATCGTGCGGATCCAACGCGATGTCCCACCCGCGCTTGCCGGCACTGCAGAGCACCCGGTCGAACTCCAGTGCAGAGGCGTCGAGGACCGTCGGCAACCGCCGGCGCTGCCCCAGCGGCGAGATTCCCCCGAGCACGTAGCCGGTGGAGCGCTCCGCATCGCGGCTCTCGGCCATCGCCGCCTTCGGCCAACTCAACGCCGCCGCAACAGCTTTGAGGGAAAGCTTGTACGGCACCGGCAGCACCGCAACCGCCAGCCCGGGCGGTCCGGCGACGATCAGCGTCTTGAAGATCTGCTCGGGCACCAGGCCGTGGGCGGCGGCCAGGGCCGCGACCGCCTCGTCGCCGTAGGAAGCGGTGCGTGCGTCGTGCTGGTAGGTCAGCACCTCGTGTGAGACACCGGAGGCGATCAAGGCGGCGATTGCCGGGGTGGCGGCGCGAGTCCCATTTCCCATCGCGTCAATCTTGCCTGCACACTGGACTCCATCGAAAGGGGAGGCCATGGCGCGCTACGTGACGACGATGAAGACCGCGAAGGCTCCGAAGGAGGTGTTCGCCTACATGGCCGACCTCCGCAACTTCGCCAAGTGGGATCCCGGTGTCAAAGCCGTCACGCAGGTGGACGGCTCGGGCGGCGGGCCGAAGAGCGTCTTCGACGTCACCGTCGCCGGCATTGGCGTTGCCCCCGATCTGACGTTGCGGTACGTGACCGAGGAACACCAGGCCCCTGGAAAAAACGCCCCGGGGAGCCTTCTCGTCGTGGCCCGCAGCCTGGTGTTCACCTCGATCGACCGGATCACCGTCAGACCGGACGGCGCCGGATCGGTCGTGACCTATGACGCAGACCTCCGCCTGAACGGTGTACTGCGCGTCGGCGATCTGGGCCTGCGTCTGATGTTCGGCCGCATCGGTGACCGTGCTGCCGCCGGCCTGCGCCGGGCCCTTGATGCGCAGGTGGTCTGACAGCGCCTCAACTCAGCGGGTGTGCGATCTCGTCGTGCGGCATCCGGGCCGCGGCCAGCGCGACCGCAGCGACGGCGATCGGCAGGACTCCGGCCGCGGCGAAGATGGCTTGCACCGGAACCACTTTCGACAGCGGTCCGGCCAGTGCCATCGACAGCGGCATGAACGACAGCGAGACGAAGAAGTCGAGACTGGAGACCCGGCCAAGCATCTGCGACGGAACCCTGCGCTGCAGCAGCGTGCCCCAGATGACCATGCCGGCACCGCTGGCCAGGCCGACCGCGAACAAGGCGATCGCCATGACCGGGAACGACCACGTCACGCCGACGGCCACCAGTGGCAGCGAGCCCAGTCCCCAGAGCATCATCATCGACGTCAGGTACCGACGCGGGAGCGAACGTGTGGATACCGCCAGCGCCCCGAGTGCGCTGCCGAGACCGAAGGCGGCGAGCACGAAACCGTAGATCTGTCCGCCGTGAACGAAACGCTGGCGGGCGATGAACGGCAGCAACACGTCCATCGGCCCCATCGCCAGGAGCACCCAGACACTGGCGAACAGCAACGTCCACAGCAGCCACCGGGTCCGCAGCACGAATCGGAACCCGTCGCGCAAATCGACCAGTGGATGGGACTTTTCACGATCGTCGTCGACGACGGCCCGCTCGGGCCGTACGGCAACCATCAGGACCAGTCCGACGGCGAACAGCACCGCCACGGCCGTACTGCCCAGCGCCGGGAACGTCGCGCCGACCAGTACGCCCGCGAACGCGGGCCCCATCGCCTGCCCGAGGGTGGGACGGATCATTCCCTCAATCCCGTTGGCCGCCAGTAGATCTTGCGGCGGCAGGATCCGCGGCAGGTACGCGCTGTAGGCCGGGAAGAAGAACGCCGCGCCCACGCCCAGTACCGCGGATGCCACGGCCATGTGCCACAGCCTCAACGAGCCGAGCATGCCCAGCGCCGCCACCGCACCGACGGCCGCGACGTTGACCGCCTCAACCGTGACGATGATGGCGCGCTGGGACACCCGATCGGCCACGATCCCGCCGACCAGGATGAAGGCCAGCATTCCCCCGGCCAGGCACGTCGCGACCATCGACAGTGCGGCGGGGTCGTCGGCCAGTGCGATGACCTGCAGCGCCATCACCACCGTCCACATGCCCTCGGCGAAGATGAAGATCGCCACAGCGGCGATCAACAGCCGGAACTCGCGGACGCGAAACGGTGCGAGCACGCGCCAACCGCGCGGTACTCCCGCGAGTTGTTCCACTTCGAACGGCGCACTCACTGGTCCATGGTTGCCGATCGGACGCGCCGAGTCGAACGATTAACGCCTTAAAGCAGACCCTTCAGCGCCTCGCGGGTGTTGGCGGTCTCCTCCGGTGTCGCGCCGAACTCCACGGCGGCGAACTCGGTGACCCCGATGTCGGCCAGTGCGCCGACGCGGTCCTGCACCTCGGCGGTGCTGCCGACGATCGCGATGTCGGCCGGACCCGCCACTCCCTCGCGGTCGAGCATCGCGCGGTAGCTGGGCAGCCCGCCGTAGGCCGCGAAGATCGCCGCGGCGCGGGCCGTGGCGCCCTCGGCGTCATCGGTGACACACACCGGCAGGGCGGCGATGACGCGGGGTGCGGGACGGCCGAATTCCTCGGCGGCCTTGGTGATGGTCGGGACGATGTGCTCCGCCAGTGTCACCGGACCCGTGCACCAGGTCAGTGTGCCGTCGGCCAGCGCCGCGGTGACGCGCAACATCTGCGCACCCAGGGCCGCGACCACCACGCTGAAACCGGTCGAGCCCTTGGCGTTGATGCCGGCGTGCACCCGGTACATCTCGCCCTCGAAGTTGGCGAGTTCGTTGCGCGACAAAGGCATCAGAACGCTCAGGTACTCACGCAGATGCCGTACCGGCTTGTCGTAACTCAGGCCGAACATGTCCTCGATGACGATCTTGTGGCTCAGGCCGATGCCGAGGGTGAATCGGTTCCCCGATGCCGCCGCCACCGTGTGACTCTGCTGGGCGATCGCGTGCGGGTGGCGGGGGAAGGTCGGCACCACCGCGGTGCCCAGTTCGATGCGCGGGACCTGCGTGCCCACCACGGCCAGGGCGGTCAACGCGTCGTGGCCGAAGATGTTCGGGGTCCAGAAGGCTGCGAAGCCGTCGCGCTCGACTGCGGCGGCCTCCGCCACCACGTCCTCCAGCGTTCCGTCGTTGAAGGCGCTGCTGAAAATTCCGTATTTCATCGGCCCGACGTTACTCGCAGGCGAACCCGTCGCCATCGCGGTCGAGGCCGGGCCGGTAGGCCGGATCCCCGACGGGGATGTTGTAGCGGCCATCGGCGTGCGCCTGCTTGCAGTTCCGGTAGTAGGCGCTCTGGGGCGGTGCTTGATGCACCGGCGCGGCCGGTGTCGTCGGGGGTGGTTCGTAGGTCGGCGGGGGCGTATAGGTCGTCGGAGGCGGGAGGAACGACGTCGGGGGCGGCGTGTAGGTCGGAACCGGTGGGGCCGTCGTCGTCGGAGTGGGCGATTCGTAGGTCGGCAGCACCGTCCTGGCCGGGGCCGGAGCGGTGGTCCGCGTCGGCGTGGACCGCGTCGGCGCCGGTGCCGGATCAGACATCGGCCCGTCAATCTGCGCCAGCAGCAAAGCAATACCGACGCCGCCGGCCACCACCGCCGGTGCGGCCGCCTTGCGGGCGGTCGACAGAGGCTGTGGCACAACGGCAGTCGGCGATGGCCCTTGTGTCGGAGGGGCCGTCGCGCCACCCGATCTGATGTAGCGCATCAGGTCGACGGCGCCCGGCCCGTAGATGCCGCGTTCATCGCCCGCGGCCACCCAGTCGTCCTGCTGTTCGGCCTTCGCGGCGATGTCGGCGCAGTAGCGGGCGTAGGCATCCCGTCGGCGGCGGTTGTCCTGCACCACGGCCTTCGCGGCGTAGATGGATCCGATCACCACGAGGATCCCCAGGATCACCCAGATGTGCCGGATGATGAAGAGCACCAGCCAGGCGATGGCGCCCAGGATAAGCAGCGCGACGAAGCCACTACCCGAATCGCTCTGAGAGCGCCGTCGTGCCGACATTGCTTCTTCCCCCCGTTGCCGCCTTCCACCCCCGAAATCCCCGGGCTGAGGCGGCAGCCGAGAGATGAAACAAGGATATTCCGCCCCTCCGACAAAGGGCCTTTGATCGAACGGGCCATCGATCGCATCTGCCCGGCGGGCGCGCGCCAACCCCTCCGCAACGGCTCGGCCTCCGTACTATCCACTCGTGGAGACCCCGCAGACCGAGTTGTAGGCGGGCCGTGACGAGACACCGCCACCGCCGAGCCGAGCCCCGTGCCCGACGCACCCTGCAGGTGCTGGGTGCCGCGGCGTCGGTCGCAGTGCTGATGGCGACGGGCGCCGGCTGGACGACCGTGCGTGCGGTCACGGGAGGATTCACCGTCTCGAAAGCGCCGGGAGTGAAGCTGGACGCCTCGGACGGGATCACGATCCTGCTGATGGGCCTGGACTCCCGCAAGGACCAGAACGGCGACGACCTGCCTCCGGAGGTTCTGCAGGCCCTGCATGCCGGCGACTCCGAGACCGGCGGATACAACACCAACACCCTGCTCCTGGTGCATGTGAGTCCCGATAACCACGTCCAGGCGTTCTCCATCCCCCGCGACGACTATGTCGCTGTCAGCGACATCCCCGGTTATGACCACATCAAGATCAAGGAGGCCTACGGGCTGACGAAGGGTGAGGTCGAGGACACCCTTGAGAATGAGGGCGTCACCGACCCCCACAAGCTGGAGACCGCGGGCCGCGAGGCTGGGCGGGCTGCGGCGCTGCGTGCGGTCGAAGATCTGACCGGCGTCCCGATCGACTTGTTCGCCGAGGTGAGCCTGGCCGGCTTCTACGACCTGGCGGCCAGCCTGGGCGGTGTGGAGGTGTGCCTGAACAACGCCGTCGACGATTCGGAGTACTCCGGGGCGGTGTTCCCCGCAGGACGCCAGACCCTCGATGCGGCGCAGGCGCTGGCGTTCGTCCGCCAGCGCCACGGTCTGGCCAACGGCGACCTGGACCGCACCCACCGCCAGCAGGCGTTCATGGTCTCGGTGTTGCACCAGCTCGCGAACAAGGGTCCAGGTGATCTCGGCACGTTCGCCAAGCTCGTCCAGGCCGCGCACCGCGACATCGTGTTCTCGCCGGGCTGGAGCGACCAGCTCATGAGGCGACTGGCCGGCCTCGACGGCAGACACATCCGGTTCGCTACCCTGCCGGTGGTCCGCTACGAAACCATCGACGGCCAGGACGTCAACATCGTCGACCCGCCCGCCATCCGGGCCGAGGTCCGGGCATCTTTCAGCGGCTCCGACCAGCAGGCAGTCCACACCGGCACCGTCGAGGTGGTCAACGCCTCCGACACCGACGGACTGGCGGGGACCGTCGCCGACGCCTTGCAGCAACGCGGCTTCAAAAAAGTCGAAACACGAAGCGCCGCAACGGATGATTCGTCCGAGACTGAGGTGAACTATGGTCAGGGGGCCAGCGATGGCGCCCAGTCCGTCGCGGCCCTGGCGGGGATCCTCGCGGATCCTCAACCGGATAGCAGCCTGGAGCCCGGACACGTCCGGCTCACGCTGGGTCCCAGCTACATCCTGCCGCCCGACCTGAAACCGAAGACGGCCTCACCGGAGCCCTCCGAGACGGACGACAGCACACCTGCCCCTCCCCTGCCCGATTCGGGGACGACCCTCAACGCCCGGGACATTCCCTGCGTCGATTGAGGTAGCCGCCGGAATACGATTCAGCTCATTCGCGACATTCGGGGGGTGCGATGAGCAGATCTGAGCTGATCGATGTTCTGCGCCAGGCTGAGAGCACGGTCGCCCAGGTTCGGAAGCTCAGGCAGGAGATCGCCGGCGAGGTCGATGCAGCCGTCGAGACCGCGGTCATCGCGGCGCTCGCGAAGTCCTCGGTCGACGACATCCGGTCGTATTTCCCGAAGGGCACCCGGGTCGCCGCGCTGAAGGGGCGATATTCAACCGCCGCAGACATTTACCGGTCGCATCCGCAGGTTTTGGCCGACATGCCCGGGATCGGTCTGATCTCCGCTCGCGCGATCCACTCCGCGGCCAAGGCCAAGGCAGACGAGGAGCGATCCAGAGTCAGGTTTCGTCTGGACGCCGATCGCCGCCCCCAGCGGGATGCACGCCTCATCCTCAAATTGCAGACATTGCAACGCACCGAATCGATGGCCGACGAACTCGAATGGCTCCTCGCGAAGGTCCGCAGCGAAGTCGAGCCACTCGTCGACGACGCGGCCCGCTATGACCGCCCCCTCAAGATGTTCTTCTCCGGCCCGAAGAAGAAACGTGCCGCGACGGAAGCGGCCGCGCGGCTCGACCAGATCGCCTCCGGCCCCGATGCTGCACGAATCGGAACCCTCATCTCCGGCATCGCCAGTGCGAGTGCGGCCAGGACCGTGTCCGCCAACGACGTATGGGCCGCCTATGAACGGGATGCCGCAGCGCTCAATGCCCTTCTGAGCCAATTCGCTTCGGCGCCGAGCGACGTCGATGCTGCGCACGGTTATGTCGGGACACAGATCGCCAGCGCCGCCGAAGCGCTCTCACTCGACACTTCCCAGTTGAAAGCGCGACTGCGGGGTTACCAGGCATTCGGGGCTCAATACGTGCTGTCTCGCAAGCGAGTGATCATCGGCGACGAGATGGGGCTCGGCAAAACCGTCCAGGCGCTTGCCGTGGCTACCCACTTGTCCGCAACCGAAGGCGCGAGGCACTTTCTGGTGGTCTGCCCGGCGAGCGTCGTGGTGAACTGGTCCAACGAAGTCGCCAAGCACACCCATCTTCGGCCCTACGAGATTTCCGGCTCATACCGCGACGAGCAACTCGAGACCTGGGCTTCCGAGGGCGGTGTGGCGATCATGACGTACGGCATGGTCAGGAAGATCTGGCTGCCAACGCGCCCGAACCTCTTCATCATCGACGAAGCCCATTACGCGAAAAATCCGGAAGCCCAAAGGTCGCAGGCTCTTCAATCCCTGCTGGATTATGCCGATCGCGCCGTCTTCCTGACTGGGACGCCCATGGAGAACCGACTCGAGGAATTCCGGAACCTGGTGTCCTACCTGCAACCGGACGTCGCCGCCAGGCTGGTGGTCGATGGAGTCGGCCGCGGTCCTACCGCGTTCAGGAAATCCGTTGCGCCGGCGTATCTTCGGCGAAACCAGGTCGACGTCCTCACCGAACTTCCCGAACTGATCGAGATGGAGGACTGGGTTTGGCTGGGATCAGCGGAATTCGGCGAGTACCGCCGGGCCGTCGAGAGCGGCAATTTCATGGCGATACGGCAGGCCGCCTATATCAGCGGAGGCAATGCACCGACCGCGAAACTTGAGCGGTTGATCGAGATCGTCGACGAGGCGAGGGACAACAATGCGAAAGTGATTGTGTTCTCCTACTTCCTCAGGGTGCTCGAGGAAGTCCAGAAGGCAATCCCCGGAATGGTTTTCGGCCCTCTGACCGGATCGGTGTCGAGCGCCGGGCGCCAAGCGCTCGTCGACACGTTCACCGAACACCGCGGCCCGGCAACCCTGCTGTCCCAGATCGAAGCCGGCGGTGTGGGATTGAACATCCAGGCGGCATCGGTCGTGGTCATCACTGAGCCGCAGTGGAAGCCGAGCACCGAGCAACAAGCGATCGCGCGCGCTCATCGGATGGGCCAGCTGCGCACGGTTCAGGTACACCGACTCCTGGCCAAAGACAGCGTGGACGAGCCCATGCGGGAGCTGGTACTCAAGAAGGCCGGCCTCTTTGACCAATACGCCCGCGAGAGTGCCGCCAAAGAGGCCAACGCCGACGCCGTCGACGCAGCCTGGTCACCACAACACCCGAGCCAGGACGACCTGGTGCGAGCCGAACAGGCGAGGCTGGGCTTCGCCGCCGGACTCTAGTCACCACTGCGCCGCGGGAACATCGCCCGCAGGCCATCCCGGATTGCCGCCTGTGCGGCGACGTCGGACTCGTTGTAGCGCAGGCACCATTCCCGGGCCTCATCAGCGTCGCCGCCACTACCCCGCGCCGCCTCGATCTTCAGCTGCGACATCCGACCGCCGGGATCGTCCACGCCCCAGTCGAACCCGAACAGCCGGGCGATCGTCTTGATGGACGAATCACCCTGGACATGGAAGGTCTTTTCCAACCAGGCGCGCAGATCGACGGTGATGCCCTCCAGTGCGGCTGCGACGCTGGCGAACTGTCGGGTCATGCTCACTTCGACGTTGTGCCAGTGGTAGACGGCCACCGTCCTGCCGGCCTTCTCGGCGTCTGAACGCAACAGTCGAATGCGCGTCGCAAAGGCCTCGGCCAGCGCCAATTCACCGGCTTCGTCGAGATCCGCGAAGGACACGATCGGCTCATAGCACGCGGTGGCGTCGTCCTGACCGTCGCGAATCCTCATGCCCCACTGATAGATCCGGCCCGCCGCGTCCCACTCGATGTCGAAGTCGATCTCGACGTCGGCGGCAGGAACCTCGATCGGGCCCTCGTCCTTCGGTTCGAAGTAGATGCCCTCGCCGATCATCCGCGCCCGCCGCACGGCCTCCCGAAGTCGGCTGGCGGCCTGCTTGCGGGTCCAGTGCTTGACTTCTGGGTAGTAGTCGTCGAAGAATTCGGCATCGTCAGGGTCCAGATCACCGAGGGCTTCGGTGGTGGTGATCCCCATGCTGCGCAGCGTTATCCACTCGCGGGTGTCGAGACGGCCACGGGTTATGGCAACCGAGGGATCGTCGGGCGCCATCTGCTCGGCGCACCACAGCGCATAGGGACAGTCGGTGCATTCCGCCTGCCCGATCGGCACGACCAATGGCTCCGGATCGTCGGCCGATCCGGTGATCTGCCGCGCCACCGCAGCCACTTTCACCCGGAAGCCGAACTCGTGGTCGTAGCGTTCCAACAAGGACCGCCGCACCTTGCCCCGGCTTCGGGAGAAGGTGAAGCGGCTGGGTTCGGCCAGGTCGTACCAGACGAAGACGTGCTCGGGTTCCATGCCGGGCAGTGCGAGTTGGCTGGTTCCGAGGATCGCCCCGAACAACCAGTCGGGCCCGGGATGAAATCCGCAGGCCTGCAGCATCCGGGTGTAGTGCGCCAACTGCAGGCCGTCTTCGAAGTAGTGCGACGACTTCGTCACTCCCGTGGCGTCCCACCAGAGGTCAGGCTGCACCAGGGACGAGACCGGCTTGCTGACCGTCTTGGCCTCGTCAATGGTCTTGTGGTTCTTGACGTCGGCGGGCAGGTAGCCGCCGGCGAATCTGACGAGGATGTCCGGCCTGCCTTTGCGTCCGCCTGCCACGTCGTCGGGAAGCCAGCCGCCCAGCACCAGGGGCGCCCCACTTCGCATGGCCTCCATCGTGGCGCCCACAGCGTCGGCGTGCCGCAGTCGGGGATCGATCAGCACGGCCGCGTCCGGGTGAATCCTCAGCAGCTCGGCGAACACCTCGTCCTCGAACTGCCTGCCGGCATCGAGGTTGGCCTGCACCTCCACCGAGGGCACCCACTCCACGACGGGAACCACCGGGGAGAAGTCGTTCTGCGTGCGCACCGGACACTGCTTGGCCGCATAGCCGCCCAGCAGTATCGGCGACCGCCGCTCACGTGACTCGTTCGACAAGAGCCCTCACCCCTGGACTGACGTAACTATGGCAGACGATGGAGACGTCGAGCCCGGCGTCTCCGACGACACCCATTGCGCGGACGATCGCGTCGTCGATCCACTCCTCGGAATTGCTGAAGACTCCCCCACCGATCCGGGTCAACAAAACCTTGTTGGAGCCACCGCCACTCACTTGCTCCACCGCAGCCAGCAGGGTCGCCTCGTAGGAGGCCTGTAACACCAAGCGGGCGAACGACTCCCAGTCCTGGCGCGGCAAGGGCGAGTAACCGACGGGCAGCGCCGAGCAGAAGGCCTGCGATACCAGCCGGCGCTCCCCCGCGTCGACGTCGGTGACTTCCACGTCGCGGTGCAGCCCGATGGCGAGCTGCTGACGGATGCCGTCGACAACGTCCTCGGTGGCACCGTCGAGCAGAGACGTGATGGCGGCGAGACCCTCACGCGTACAGAGCGCGTACCCGTTCTGCATCTGCCATAGCGCAGTGACCGGCAGGCCGATCAACTCAGACAGCGCCGACCCCACGCCGGCGAGGGCGTCCAACTGACGATGGGCCGTCTGCCCGACGCCATCTCCCACCGGAACGAGATAGTTGCGGTAGATGGTGGCCGCACCGGCCGCCATCGCACAGGACGGCCCCTGGGTGAAGTCATGGGCATAGCCGGCCACCCCGCGCTCCGGGGTGACGCGCTCGGAGATCATCTCCAACAGGTTGAACTGCGACGCCACCTGGAACAGCGCACCTTCGTATGCCGGGTCGGCGTGGAGGGCACGGACGTCACCGACCAGTACGCCGAGCGAACTGCGTTGCCCCCGGTCCGGATTGACCCGGGCTCGCAGTTCGCCGAGCGTCGGCAGGGTCAGATTCCCGATGCCGTAGCGCTTGTCGTTGACGGTCGAGACGAGTTCGTCGCCGTCGACGCGCAGTTGGCTCTGGGTGGTGGCGTAGTCGGCCTCTGCGAACCCGGTCAATCGTTCGAACCAGTTCATCTCAGGCCCCCTTCCCTTGAGCCCGGCGTCGCTCCAGAGTTTGGACCGGCTACCAGGTGCCGTCAGTCACCGGGTCCGGGCTGGCTCCGCCCAGCATGATGACGGATTTCGGGTCCACTGGCACGAACGGACCGTCCTCAGTATTCAGCTTCTCGCCGACAGTCTTGACTTTTGCCAAGATCGGCGAGGGCGCCAGGTCCTGGGCATCGGCGTCGTAGTAGTCGAACCACGGCAGACCGGCTTTAACGTACGCACCGCGGTCGACCGGTGTCGGGGGCGGCACCTCGCCGGTGATCGCGGTCCACTGCGCGGCCGAGCACAGGTGAACAAACACCCGCAGGGCGCCGCTCTCGTCGTAGTCGCCGAGCGGCCGATCGTCGGTGTACACCTCCTGCCGCATCCGGCCGCCGGCGCCCAGGCCCATGTCCGCCGAACTTGGGGCCGGCGAGCACCCCAGCACCATCTCAGCCGCGTAGACATCGGCTCGCATCTGTCGCGCAGCACGCCACTCCGCGAGGGCCTCCTCGGTCAGGCCGATGGCCCTCAGTTGCACCCCACCGTGGGTCTCCTCACCGGTGACCTGTCCCTCGACCGTCGCCCCGGAACCGAGCGGCACTGCGACGAACTGCCGGATGAAACCGTCGCCGGCGTTAATCCCGTCGAGCCACGGCTGGTCGGGCAAGGCCACGTAATTCTGTGGCTCCTTGACCAGGTGCTCGATCCATGGCAATCCGCTGACCGCACACACCTTGCCCACACCGATCTGCAGCGCAGAAGGTTCGTCGGCATGGAAGGACAGCCACATCGCCTCCCGCTGGTAGATCGGCAGCATCACCCCGCCGCGGGCCAACCATTCCGCCGGCACGGTGTCGGGATAGTCCTCCACCCTCCGCAACGGGAATCGCCCCAGACCCGGCGGAAGCGGATGCAGCCCGGTCTCGGGAATCCGCAACGTCCGCTGGAAATCCACCCGCACCGGACCCAACACCAACTGGTCCCTGACAATCTTCACGCTTGGCGTATCCGCCATGATTTCCCCCCTCTGTGTGTGCCTGTATCTCTAACAGGGGGCACCGACAGAAACCTCAGTGTCAGGTTTTCCGCAGGCGGCCCCCGGTATGGTCATGCCCATGTCGGAACTGCCACTGATGTCCGGTTTCCCGTCGGAGCCCGGCTCCCGCGTGACCCTGGTGAACTGGCAGGATCCGCCGTTCAACCGCTGGTCGTTCCAGCACCTTCGCGAGCTGATCCCGACGCACCGGATCTCTCGCGGAACCTGGCCGGCCCGTGCACTCCCCCACCACTCGACCGCCCTGGACCCGGCTGCGGTGCAGGTGGACCGGATGGACGGCCGGGCCAGCACGCTCGCCGAGGTGCTGGCCGAAACCTGGACCGATGCGGTCGTCATCGTGCACGACGGCCAGATCGTGCTGGAGAGCTACGACAACGAGATGGCCGCCGACACCCCGCACCTGCTGATGTCGGTGACCAAGTCGGTCGTCGGCTGCATCGCCGGCATCCTCACCGAGCACGGCCGCCTCGACCCCGACGCCCCGGTCGAGGCCTACGTGCCCGAGGTCGCCGGCTCCGGCTACGGCGGGGCCCGGGTCCGGGATGTGCTCGACATGCGGACCGGGGTGGCCTTCCGCGAGGAGTACACCGATCCGCATGCCGAAGTCCGGGTCATGGAGCGCTACATGGGGTGGCGTCCCGGGCTGAGCCCGGGCGACAACGGCGGCATGTACGCCTACCTGTGCACGCTGGGCACCGCGTCCGCGCACGGAGGCACCTTCGTCTACCGCTCGGCCGACACCGACATGCTCGGCTGGATCTGCGAGCGCGCCGCCGGCGTCCGGATGGCAGATCTGGTGTCGACGTTGCTGTGGCAGCCGATGGGTGCGGAGTTCGACGCCGAAATCACCTGTGACGGTGTGGGTTCGGCCATTCACGACGGCGGCATGTCAGCCCGGGCACGCGACATCGCCCGTTTCGGCCAGTTGCTGCTCGACGACGGCTACGCCGGCACCAACCCGGTGATACCGAGTCGCTGGCTGCGCGCCTCCCGCACGTTGGACCCCGATATCCGTGGCGCATTCGCGTCGTCGAACTCCGAGTCGGTGCTGACCGGCGGGTGGTATCGCAACCAGTTCTGGTTCGTCCCGGGTGCCGTGGGCGATCTACAGGTCTGCCTCGGAATCCACGGCCAGATGGTGCTCGTCGACCGGGCCACCCGCACGGTGTCGGTGAAGATGTCGACGTGGCCGACGGCCCAGGCGGCCCCCAACCTCGTCGACACCATCAGGGCCTTCGCCGCGACGGGCCGGCACCTGGCCGGGCTGACAAACAGTCGCACCATCGACCGGGGCGCGGTGACCGGTCCGATCGGCGTCGTCGAAGGACGCGAGCGCGGGCACAGCATCTGACCCGCGCTGCTATTTCAGGAAACCGCCCCGCTATTTCACGAAGCTGATCGGCACCACGGTCGGGGCCTGCGGCAACGGCTCGCTGACATAGAGCGCGCGGACACCCTCGATGTAGCGGCGGCAGCGCTGGGTGAGTCCGTCGTCGGTCTGCATGCGGCCCTTGGTCACCAGAATGCCTAGGTCGGCCCCCTTGAACCGGTAGTCGCCGGGGCCGTAGACCCGCATGAAGAAGCACTCGTCCTCGTGGGTGATCTCATGCCAGTCGTTGGTGACTCCAATGAAGGTCAGCGTGCCGTCCTCGCCGAGCCTGTAGCGGCCGGTCTCCGGGGCGGCCAAAATCCGCTCGACGGACTCGCCGGGCTCCTTCATGATCAGCTGCGCCCACACGTCGACGGCGGCCAGCTCGCGCCAGCGCTCGTTGATCTCGTCGACGTCGAGGGTGTAGTCGACGCCCATGAACTCCAGCAGATGGAACAGGAACAGCGGGATGTCGGAGTAGGCCCCCGCGGTGACGTTGGTCATCGACGAGGCACCGGAGATGCGCGGGTTGAGCTCGCCGAGGTACACCTCGTCGGAATCCAGGTCCACCAGGACGTCGAGTTCGAAGAAGCCGCGGTAGCCCTCCTGGCGCAGACGGTCGCCGAGCCGGCGGACGTGGCCGATCGCGATGGTGCGGTGAGCCTCTGAAAGTGCTTCGGGGAAAAGGTCATTGCCGCACCAGCCGCCGCGGTAGGGCGTCAGTTCTGGGTAGCCGGTCAGGTCGGTCATGAAGGGGCCGACGACGGTGCCGTGGCTGGTATTGACGGCCTCGACCGCGAGTGCGCGGTTATTGATCCGCTTCATGATCTTGAGTTCCTGGCCGACGATGTTCTCGCAGTCGCGGTCCCAGTCGCTTTCGGCGGCGATGAAGAAGGTGGTCTTACCGGAGTCGCCGTAGGGGGTCTGCACCACCAGGTCAGTGCCGAGCTTGTTCTTCTCGGCCAGTGCGATCAGGGTGCTGTAGCTGTCCGCACGCCCCAGAACGTTGGGCACCGAGGGCGCGTCGGCCTCCTCGCCGAGGCGGGTGGTGACGATCTTGGAATCCAGGTGGTTGCGCAGTTCGTGCGGCGGCAGGATCAGGTTGTAGTCCAGTTCCTTGCAGATCTTCTCGGTTTCGGCGTCGAAGAAGACCATCGCCACCATGGGCCGCAGACCCGTTGCACTGCAGCGTGATTCGATGAGTTGCTGCACCTCCGGGTCGCGCAGCAGATAGTTGATGATCTGTTCGCTGCTCTCGAACTCGACGTAGGGGCGCTGGCGCGGCGCGAACACCCGCGGATGAGCCCCGTCCCACGAGTCGTGGTAGACGATGTACTCGAAACCGCGCACCCAGCGGTCGATGCCCAGCAGGTTGAACGCGGTGGGGCCCACGAAGAAGATGGGCTGCTCATTGGTTCGGAAGAACGTGCGAATCTCCGAGATGCCCTTGAGTCCCCTGGACCCGAACACCTTGGACAGCAATCCGTGTCGTTCGCTCATACCGACGGATTGTTCCACGTCAGGGCATCGCCGGGACGGGAAACGCGTTAGGGAGGACCTCAGTTGACCCGGGTCCATGGCTGGCAGTTCCGCGACTCGAACGCCTGCACGCGCGAGTTGATGTTCGCGTACATCGGGCCGATCGAGATGTTCGTCTCCACGACGTGGTCCTTGTTCGCATCAGGCGTGCTGTAGGTGAACCACACGCACATCGAGTCCTCGGTCGGCACGCCGTTAATCCAGACTCCCCAGGTCGATCCCGACCCGCCGGTGCGGTAGAGGCCCGGCGCGATGTCAGGTCCGACGAGGAAGAAGCCGTTCCCCGGGACGGGGTCCATCGGGTCGGCGGCGGCTGGCGGCGCCGAGGCGATCCCGGCCACAAACACCACTGTTGCGAGTGCTGCGCGAAGCGGATGCGTTACGGGCATGGCGTCCTCGATCCACGGAATCCCGCGACCCTCACTGCAGCCTATGCGCAGACCCTCAGCTGAGCAGGTCGACTCTGCAACGCAGCCCCGGCGCACGGGAGAGCCGAGCGTCGGCGGTGAGCAGTGGGATCTCCAGAGCTTCGGCCAAGGCGACATAGGCCGCGTCGTAAACGGTGACTGCATGCCGCAATTCCCAACAACGCTCCACCAGCGGGCGGTGCGAAATCCGGCGCACCGGCAAAGCGGCCAGGTCCGACAAAGCCACTTTCGCCCGCCCGGCCTTCATGCTTCCGCCAGCGACCTGTCGGCGCCATACCGACAGAACTTCGAGATCAATCAACTCGGGCGCAGTGAGCGCCTCGCCTCCAAGGGCAGTTCGAGCACTGGCACCGTCCGGACCATCGTCCCCCAGAGCGACAGCTAGAACGCTGGCGTCAACGACGATCACGATCGCTCCGGACCGCTTTCGCTGCGGCCGAGAAAGACACCGACCCACCCGTGCGGTTACCTGCCCGTTCAAGCACCTCTTCCAAAGTCGGGGTCGCAGCTTCCTCAATCAACCGGCTACGCAAGTACTCCTGAAGCGACTGGTGGGCACGCGCCGCGCGTTGCCGAAGCACCGCGTGAGTCTCCTCAGGTACATCCTTGATCTGCACGCTCGTCATGGCGCCATTTTGGCGCCACTGGCGCCGGAATGCAAGTCGAGACTCTCGAGGATTGTTACGACCCCAGACGTTTGCGAGTCCTCCAGTGCTCTCGGATTATCCGAAATCAGCCTTAGTATGGGCAGGGTGACCAGCACATACAGCAGTCGGGCCCTGGCCCGCCTGGCCGAGAATCGCGAGGCGATCCGCGATGTGCTGAACAGGTACGGCGCCAGCAATCCCCGGCTATTCGGGTCGATCGCGCGAGGTACCGCAGGGCCTGGCAGCGACGTCGATATATTGCTCGATCTCGCCGCCGGCGGTGCCAGTGGCAGTCGGCTCTCTCGGCTGTCAGGCATCCGTTTGGAACTCGAAGAATTGCTCATGATGCCTGTCGATGTCGCCTGCGAAGAGCTATTGAAGAATGGCGTATCGGAATCCGCTCGCAAGCAGGCCATCGCATTGTGACCAGATCGGCGCGCGACCGACTCACCGACATTCAGACCGCCATCGCCAAGATTCATAACTACCGAAAATCCTTGCGAGGCGAGCACTCCGACCGTGTCAGCGATCCTTCGTGAAATTGGAATCATCGGCGAGGCCGTGAATGCACTTCCCGAGGCGACCACCGCCGATCGTCCCGAGATACCGTGGCGACAGATCGCCGCGATGCGCAATTTCCTTGTCCACGAATACTTCAATATCGACGAGACAGTCGTGGACGAAGTCATTGCAAACGATCTTGAGCCTCTGGGTGCCGCGGTGGATGCTCTACTTGCCAGCCCCAGATGAGGATTGACGAAAGTTCCGGATCGACTTCTTCTCCGGCCATACCAAGCGCCGCGACAAAGTTTGATCATGGCGTCGACCTCACAAAAACCTGGCCACGAAGCGTTTACCGAATGTGACAGCCCAACCGCCCTTTGATCGCGTCGTCCGCGATTACGGCCCGACCGTGTTCAGAGTCTGTTGTGCTGTCGTCGGCATACGCGATGCCGACGATGCCTGGTCGGAGACGTTCTTGGCGGCGATGAACGCCTATCGGAATCTCCCGCCGGACGCCAATCTCGAAGCTTGGTTGGTCACGATCGCCCATCGCAAGGCGGTGGACATCATTCGGTCACGGAAACGCCAGCCGGTCCTGACCGACGTTGTTCCTGAAGCAGCGGGTCCCCGCGACGCGGTCGATTTCAGCGATCTGCACTGGGCGGTCGACCGCCTCCCGAATAAACAGAGGCAAGCGATCGCCTACCACTACCTGGCCGGGCTGCCGTACAACGAGGTCGCCGAGATCCTGGGCGGTACAGCAGCGGCTGCACGCCGCGCAGCCTCCGACGGCATCGCAGCGCTGCGACGCACCTACGCCGTCGACCGCGCTAAGGCCGTGCCGGCCCGGAAAGGAGAAACCGATGAATAACGACGACATCCGTCGCGGCCTGGAGCGCATCACCGACCCCCACCCTGACAAGTTGGCCGAGCTGCGAACCCGGCTCGCCGACGCTGCCCAGCGTGACGATCTCCTCGATGTCGCATACCGGAGGGTCGATAGCCCGGTCGGACCGCTGCTGTTGGCTGCTACCGACAAGGGTCTGGTCCGCGTCGCCTATGCCCGCGAAGATCACGACGCTGTCCTACAGCAGCTCGCCGACAAGGTGAGCCCGCGCATCCTGCAGGCGCCAACACGCCTGGACACCGCCGCTCGGCAACTCGACGAGTACTTCACCGGCGCGCGGCGCATTTTCGACCTACGACTGGACTGGCAGCTCACAGCTGGCTTTCGCAGCACCGTGCTTCACCACCTACCGGAAATCGGCTATGGGCACACCGCCAGCTACGCCGCTGTTGCGATGCTGTCGGGCAATCCGCGAGCCGTGCGCGCTGTAGGCACCGCGTGTGCGACCAACCCTCTACCGCTTGTCGTGCCGTGCCACCGGGTTATTCGCAGTGACGGCGCAATTGGCGACTACCTCGGCGGCGCCGATGCAAAACGCCTGCTGCTTGCCTTGGAGGCCTCCTCATGATCTCAACACCGAACCCGGCGAAACCGAGATGTTCAGGCAATGAACGGCCCTCGCGGCTAGCGGCGGTGGCCTTCGGGGATGTGGACCTCGGGGACACGAACATCCGGCACCCGGACGTCGGGTATGCGCACATCGGGAACCGGCACTCGGACGTCGGGAATCCGCACGTCTGGAATACCGGGCACATGCACCCCGGGGATTCCCGGGATCCCGATACCCGGAACGCCGGGGATGCCCCGCAGGCGCATATAGGGCGCGATGTTGGGGACGTTCCAGCCGAAATCCGCGTCGAAGCCGATGCCGACGGGCAGCGGGTCGAACCCGATGCCCAACGGGACCGGGTCGAAGATCGGGCCTGGGATCCCGATACCCGGGACAATGGGCGGCCCGGGGGCGAAGTTCACGCCGACCGGCGCCCACGGTTCGCACGAGCTGTAGACGTTGTTGTAGTACATCCCGACCCCGCAGTCGTCGAGGGCATGCCCGGGCGCGGCGGAGATCACCGCCAGAGCCGCCACGCCCGCGGTCACCGCGGCCGAGTCGCGCAGCCAGCGGCGGGTCATGACGAGCCGGTGGAGAGGCTCATGTACAGGCCCTGGACCTTGCTGACCGAGACTGTGGTGTCGTCGGTGGTCCCGTCCTTGGTGACATGGCACGTGGTGTTCGAGCCGACTTTGCCGTCCAGTCCGCCGTCGCAGGTGACCTGGGCCGAGGCGTTGGCCGAGAAGGCCTTCTCCAGCTGCTCCTTGGTCATCGCCGGGGTGAAGTCGTAGTCGATGTTGGTGCCGTCGACCTTCGTCACCGTGACGTTGGCCTGAACCGAGGTGTTGTCGTTGACCACGACCTCGCAGGTGTCGGTCTTGCCGACCTCGCCGGCCAGGTCGCCCGAGCAGGTGACCGACTTCGGCGGGGTGGAGCTGGAGATCCGACTGGTGAGGCTCCTCTGCAGGTCCGCCGCACTCATCGACGCCGCGCTGCTGGAGCTGCCCTTGCTGTCGCTCTTGGCGCTGTCGCCCTTCGACGAGCAGCCGGACAGCCCGGCGCTGAGCAACCCGGCCGCGATCAGCACCCCGGCGCTGATTTTTCTGCTGGTCGTCACCATGTACCCCTCCGTTGTTCCCAGGTGAAGCGAGATCGAGGGTGACGGTAACAAAAGCCGGGTTATGCGCGGACTGAATTGGCGGCACCTTGCCCGCGGCCGACGGGAGCGCTTGCGGCTACTTCGCCGGCCCGATTTCGGTGCCGACTTCCCACGCCCATTTGGCGTCGGTGGGCGGATTGGCCTCGGTCACTTTGATTTTCGCCGTGTAGCGCTTGCCGGCGCGGGTGACCATGCAGTCCGTGGTGGCGCCCACCTGCATGGGCAGATCTCTCGAGCAGGAGAGCGAGACGGGCTCGCCGCCGCCGGCTTGCTTCATCTCCGTGGCCGTCTGACGCTCGAGATCGGCTTTGGGCACCACCGACTGGGTGGCCTCCGGGGCTGCCGGGGCCGTCTCGGTGCTTCCGGCCTTCAGCGACAGCTGGCAACCGCCGAGCAGCAACGCCAGTCCGAGCGACGCCGCGGCGGCGGCTCTGGATGTTCGCGCATGCATACCCGTCCCTCTCGTCGTCCTCGTTCGTTACCCGCGATGAGCCTCTCGCTCACCGCATCGACGCGATCGTGCCTGCATAGCAGGGTAATTCACGGACGGCCGTTGGTGAATCTTGCCGCGTGAACCATCCCGCTCCGCTGTCGCGCGATCTAATCTTAAGTGCGGTTCAACGCCCGGCGTCGCACTAATTTCCGACGGACTTCCCCTCGCCAGCAAAGTCAGCGGGCAGTCTCACGCACCTGCGCGGGATTGACCTCTGAGAATGGCTTCGACGCGATCCAGCAGCTGCGGGTCGGCGGCGTCGCCGTCCTTCCAGGCCTGCAGGGCGGCGAGGAGGTTGGTGCGGTCGACACTGAACTGCATGTCGAAGAACATCATCATTCGATTGGTGCGACCGTCGGCAGGGTCGTACACGACGTCGAAATGGCTCGAAAGCTCACCCGTGGTCGCCACGGTGTAGTTCCTCGGCGGGAAGCCGCAGATGCGTTCACGGGGGAGGTTGAATCGACGATGCAGCATTCGCACGACCAACGCCGATGGGGTGAAGCACAAACGGTTAAAGCTCAGGAACACGAACATGATGGTGAAAACCACACCCAGCACCAAGATGAAATACCCGCCGTAGTACATCCAGAATGGACTCCCCGGCGCACGTCCCCCCGCGATGGCGGCAACTCCCATGAGCGGGAACGTCAACGTAATCGCAATCGCATTGGCCTGATACCAGGGGACATAGCGGCAGAGGACTTCCCGCTCGCTCTTCCGATACACCGCAGCCCGGTAGAGCTGCGGGCCCACCCCAAGAAGGACCAAAACTCCGGCCGCCCCAAGGAAGGTGCTCTCGTACCATTCCATGCGCAGCGGAATGCCGATCGCTGCCAGCAACAGCATCCCTGCGGCCACCACGTAGTAAAAGGCCTTGCTCCGCCACTTCGCTGGGCACTTGCCATCCTGTGTCACTGGTCGCCCTCAAGCAAGTGGCGGCTGCTGACCCCGAAGAATCAGTTCAATGCGGTCGATGAGGCCTGGGTCGTTCACATCGCCGTCTTTCCAGACCTGCAGGGCGGCAAGCAGATCAGCCGGTTCGATGGTTAGCCAGATTGCATTCCGGCTATTCGATGGGCCGATAAGCAATACCTCAGCAGCATCAGCGCTTGAACCCACTTCGCGATAGACAATCTGGGTCATGGTCACGTCCGCGTTATCCACAAGGCTGCCTGTGGTGGACGCAATCGACTGGACCTGCTCTCTGCGAACGGCTTTCACCGCGTATCCATGAGAGGGGTCAGATGCTTTGAGTTCAGAGGGCGTAATGCGCAGAAAGCACCGCCGCCATTCGCGCAGGAAGAAGAATAGCGATATCGGTGTCACTGCCACGACGAGAATGCCCAGGATCCGCCACAATCCAGGACCTCCGTGGTTGGCGGGAGGCGCACCGATCGCGGCGATCCCAATGAGCGGCAATGCCACGAGCGCGAGATACGGATTGCCCTCGTACCAAGGAATGTAGCGGCAGGTGATGCTATCGGCTTCACGTGTGACAGCCGCGCGGAAGATTCGACCGGTACCCACGACGAGAATGAGGGCGGCCGCCACCAGTGCCACCACGGTGTACAAACTCAGACGCACGCCAACCAGGAACACCAAACCCAGCAGGAGAAGCACTCCCACACCAAGTCCGTATCGCACGGCCGCCTTCGGAGCGCGATCTCTCGCCATCAGCCGCCCTCGCAATAGTCGACAGGATCCGGTCCGACAGCTATGGCTGGCTTCGCCGAGAGTCCTACGGCCGCCCACTCGACCGGCGACTGACTGAGCGCGTTGACTGTCAATTGCGCGATCGAGGTGTGGTGTTCCGCAGGGATGATGCGCGTTTGCGAAATGCTTATGAGAGGGCCGAATTCGGTCGGGACATACATTCCGAGAGCGCCTAGCGCTCCGGGACCTTCACGAGCCGAAGTCAGTTCACGGTGAGATTCTCGGCTGCCCGAAAGCATATGAATCTGCCACTCGCTCAGCATCTCGAAAGCGTTGGCAGAGTCCAGATTCGCTTCCACTCGTGTCATTGTCAGAACCGCGTTGGCGCAAAACTGCTGGACAAAAGGATCGGTGCGCCACACCCATACGCTGAGGCCGGGAGTGGATTCGAAAAGTTCCCATCCGGGCGGTACGGCAACATCCACAACAAGGCCGTCTAACTCATCAGCCGGCGCCAAAGTAACATTGTGCGTTTCAACGAACTCATCGAATCTCAAGGTTTGCCAACGCTATCCAAAGTGGAACACCGATGCCAGGCCATCGACGACCTTACCGACCACGTGGGCAGCAGGATCCCACGCTTTATCGACGATATTCGAAACTTCCGAGCCAACAAAGCCACCCACAACCACACCTAAAGCCGTTCCCACGACAGGAATTGGGATCAGAGTTCCCACAGCTCCACCGATCGCCGTTCCCACCGCGAATCCGGCGCCCTCCCGGACGATGGCCTCGGCTGCAGACTGCCCGTCTGCTACTTCTTTCGCGATGGTGGGAACGGCCAGAGCCAGACCAAAAACCCCACCCATCCGCGTTCCGAGCGGAATCTCTTTCCCGAAGACCTTGAAGGGGGTCTTGATCTCCTCCACCAGCTGCTTTACGCGGGGGCTTGCTGCGCCGGGACCTGTCTCAGCACCAGCCGCGATCGCCCTTCGGGTTCGCTTGGCCACGTCTTCGAAAAGTGCCCCGCCCGCCCCGGCAGCGCCGCCCAGAGCGGCATCGGTCTTACCCAACGCCCACCATGGCTTGTCTGCCTCCGAAGGAGCGGGCGGACCTTGCGTCCCACCATCTTGCTTGAACTCGGTCGGCGCGAACCGATGCTGCGCAGCCCGCTCGGCCAGCAGCTGATCGGTCGCGGTGTACCGCTGGCCCGCGATGCCGATGTTCTGCGCGACCGTCGTCGCCTCGGCCTTGATCCCGGGCAGGGCTGCCATGGGTTCCTCGACCTTGATCGCTCCGACGGCGATCGCCAGCGACAGCGGGTCCTTGCCGGGGGACGAGAACTTCGGCAACTCCGTGGGGATCTTGCCCGCGGCGGCACCCAGGATGGCGCTGGCGCTGTCGAGCCGTTCGGGATCGACGATCAACGGTTCCGTCACGCGCGCCACACCCCCTCACCGGTCAGAATTTCGCTCAATCCTAACCAGGGCGCAGTCAGGCCGACTGCACCAATTTGCCGCGGGCGGGCGTGGGTTACTGGTGCTTGGTCGGCTTGAAAGAGTCGAGCACCTTCGTCGCGACGTCGAGGTCGTTGTTGCCCTCCGGGAAGACGGCCGCCCAGATCTCGGCGAGCGACGTCGGGCCCAAGATGACCATCGCGGAGAGGAACTTGACCGCGTTGCCGGCCTTGTCCTTGCCGGCACCCGAGAGCTCGGAGCCGGGCTGGCCGTCGATCTCCACATCGTGGGGATCATCGAGCACGATGTCGGTGTAGTTCTCGTCGAGGAAATCCTTGGTCGACGCGACGATGTCGTCGATCTCCTTCTTCGTCTCGGCGTCGCTGCCGAAGTTCTGCGCACGGAACTGCAGAACCGAGCCGTCCTTACTCTCCAGCGAGCCGAATTCGCCCATGTTGTCGATCTTGCTGACGGTCCAGTCGGCGGGCGCCTCGATCGAGAACAGGGCTTCCTCTTTGGTCGGGTAGTACAGCGTCGTCATGCCCGCGGCCGAGACGGCGCTGCTGGCGACGCTGCTCGCCGAACTGGCCGCCGACGAGGCCGCACTGGTGGCGCTCGAGGCCACCTCCTTGGTGGCTTCCTTGGTCTTGCCGCATCCGGCGACGAAGGTCGCGACGACGGCGAGGCCGACAGCAGCAACGGCGGTCGTGCGTGTTCCTCGTTTGCTCATCAGCGCAGACTATCCCGATCCCGGCGCTTTAGGGAGAACAGAGCTTCAGCCCTCGGTAATGTTTGCGACCACATTCGGTTCGGTCGGGAGCGAAGGGGATCCTGCGATGTCGAAATTGGGTAGGCAGGTCGGGGCGGCGGCGTTCGCGGTGGGGTTGTCCCTGGCCGGACCGCATGCGGCCGGTGTCGCCTCCGCCGACAGTCCGGACAGCGAGTCGGCTTCGTCGTCCTCGGCGTCGACAGCCCGCGGCAGCGCCACCCCGGCCCGCGCCCCGCGCACCGCTGACCGCAAACGCAGCACCCGCACCGGGGGCTCCCCCGCGTCGACGAACCGCACCAAGTCGCCCTCCCCGGCCGCCGCGGTCCGGGACAGGACGTCGCCGTCGATCGCCAATGCCGCTCGCCCCCAGCCCCTTCCGTCCGCGCCAGTGCCGGCTGCAGCGGCTGCCGCGATCGCCCCCCGGGCATCGGCTGTCGCCGTCACCCCCCTAGCCGCCGTCGCGCGACCGGCCGCGGCCGCCACCGCGGGCAATTCGGGATGCGCGGCGTGCTGGGGCATCGGCGCACCCACGATCGGCCAGTCCATCAACACGGTGATCAACCACCTGTTCAACTCGGCCTTCGACGTGCTGTCGACGTTGCCGGGCAGCCCGATCTCCAACCTCCTCGAGGGTGCACTGGTTCTGGTGCGGCGCAGCCTGTTCCTCAGCCCCGAGGGCGTCACGGCGACCCAGGACAAGGACTCGCTGACCATCGACGTCAACACCGGCAGCGTCGCCTACTTCCGCCAGGACGGAACCACCCTGCAGGTGTCCGGCGACCCGGGGTTCTGGGGCGCCAAGACCTTCGATGCCACCGGGATCACCAAAGTCGACGTCGCCAACAACCCGGGCAGCACCGGGTGCGCAGGGCTGGTCGTCGAGTCCGGCACCATCGCCGCGGACCTCACCACCACCCAGATCGACGCGATCCGATTCGGCGGGGACGCCGCGTTCACCGAGACGGTGACATCGACGGTGACCGGCGGGACGCTCACCCTGCGCGACGCGGTGCGCGGCCTTGGCGGCGTCACGCTCAACGCCCCCGTGGTGCTCGCCGACGACGTCGAAGTCGACGCCGGCAACGGCGACGCCACCTTCGGCGGGACGGTCGACGCCGCCGAGGCCGGCGAGCAGTCCCTGACCGTCACCGCGCTGAAGACCACGACCTTCGACGCGGCAGTCGGAGGCCAGGCCGCGCTGGCCACCCTCCTCACCCGCGGGATCGCGCCGCTGAACATTACGCAGAGCAATGACACCAAAACCATTCCGCTGCACTACCTTCCGGAGTTCAATACCAGCGGCCAGCCCCAGGTGAAGTACGGCATCGACGTCGCCATCGGCGATAACCCCTCCCAGGTGTACGAATTCGACACCGGCGGAGTCAGCTTCTTCGCCGGCTACAGCCCGAACTTCTGGAGGAACACGCCTCTCACCACGACACCGATCGGCGAGATCTACTCGTCGGGCAACTACTACAACGGCGTCGTCGCCAACACGCCCATCACGCTCGGACAGGGCTCGCACACCGTGTCGACCGCCCAGCCCATCCAGATCGGCGCCATCCTCGCCGGTGGGAACTCCAACAACGGAGCGGTTTTCGACTTCACCAATCCCGATGCTCCACCGGTGGAAAACCACTTCTTCGGCGACTTCGGGGCGTCCTTCGCCACCACCCCGGTTCCCGGCCAGACCACACCGATGGCCAATCCGCTGTTCCAGCTGCCCGGCAACCTCTCCAGCGGATTCCTGGTGCAACTCGGGCCAATCGGGGTAGACCCGCAGCTGTCCGTCGGCGTCACCGACGCACTGCGCGACCAGTTCACCTATGCGGTTCCGGTGACGGTGCAGCCCGACGGCGGGACGTACCCGATCTCCGGCTACGACGTGCTGAGCTGGTTCGGCTTCGCTCCCGCCTACACCGCCGACGGCGCGCAGGGCGAACAGCAGATCGGCGGGACGTCGACGCTGCCCTCGCTGATCGACAGCGGGGCTCCGTCGACCGGGGTGCGGATCAAGGGCGGCACCGGCTACCCCTACAGCTCCACCGGAGGCGTTCCGGGACAACTGGAGTCGGGCACGACGTTCAAGGCGGTGTTCCCGACCACCGCTGGACGCCCGACGCTGGAGTGGACGTTCACCGCCGGCAACAACGGCTCGGTCAATCAAGTCGATTACGAGAAGGGCGTGCTCGGCGGGGCTCAGAACGTCAACACCGGTCTGAATCTCTACAACCAGTACGACGTCATGTTCGACGTTGCCGAGCAGGTGATCTGGCTGCGGCCCAACGGCGGCGAGTCGACGGTGAGCCTGCAGTCGGTGACCACCACCGGGTCGCAGACCTACCAGCAGAACGCCGACCTCGTCGGCACCTACACGACCGGCGGTGGCGACTTCTCCGTCGCCGGGGTGACCACTCTGCTGGGCGGAACGGTCATCGACGCCGGTGACGGCGACGTGAGATTCTCGGGCACCGTCGACTCCGCCGCCGGCCACAACCGTTCCCTGGTGGTGAACTCCAGTGGCACAACCACATTCGTGCGTCCGGTCGGCAGCCTGGAGAAGCTGGCCAGCCTGGTCACCGACGCCGGCGGATCCAGTGCGACCTCGATGGTGCAGACCACCGACAGCCAGACCTACAACGACCCGACGTCGCTCAACGGCCAGTACACCATCGGCAGCGGCGCCTTCACGGTCGCCGGACCGGCGGCCCTGGCCGGACCGGTGGCGATCTCGGGCGAGGACATCACCTTCGCCGCAACCATCGACTCCGCCCCCAACCGCGGCTACCCGCTCAGCCTCACCCCGGGTGCGGGCAAGACCGCCAGCCTGGGAGGTGACATCGGGCTGACGAATCCGCTTGGTGGCCTTGTCGTGTTCCCCGCCGGCAGCGGCACCGCGACCGTCACCGCACCGCATTACATCGCGCTGGCCGGGGATCTGCCCTACTCGAACACAGACGGCCTGTCGATCGGGCCCAGCGTGAACGCCTCCTTCACCGGCGGCGGGCTGATCCGCAACTTCAGCGGCAACGGAGTGACCATCGGCCCGCCTCAGCAGCTGCCCATCCCCCTGCCGAACGTCGACAAGCCGGTGATCACGAAATACACCATCAGCGGCAACGGCGGCTACGGGATCGACGCCAGGGGCACCTACAACGGCGCCTTCAACGACAACGCGATCCTCAACAACGCCGATATCGGCGTGGTCATCGACACCGGCGTGGGCAACCAGGTGCTGAACACCTCGATCTCGAGCAACGGCGGCAACAACACCCTGGGCATCGCGTTGAAGAGCGGCGGCAACAACTCCCAGCCCGCCCCGAAGGTCGACTCAGTCGAATGGAACACGGCGGCAACGGAACTCACCGTCGAATTCACCCTGGATCCGCTGCCGGCCGGGGACTACATGGCACAGGTGTTCTACACCCCGACCCTGCCGGCCCAGGGCCAGCAGCTGCTGGCGACCCTGCCCGATCTGACCACCAAGAAGGTCACGGTGACGATCCCCGTCTCCTCAGCGGTGACCGCGACTGGCTACATCACCGTGACGGCGACGACGGCCAGCGGTGACACCTCACAGTTCTCGGACGGGTTCGTGGTCCCGAAGCCCACACCCCCTGGGGACCCGACAAACTAGGGGTGCAGGTTCCACTGGCCGCAGTCGGGGGCCATGACGTCGTTGACGTCGACCTCGATGCCCCCGACCAACGGGCCCGGATTCGACGCCGTGCTCACGATGCGCTGGTAAAGGACAGCGGCAGGGTGAATCTTGTGGCCGGACCATGCGCGGGTCTGCCAGGCCCACCGGAAGCCAGGGGTGCTCGAGGCGCCGATCACGCCGTCGGCGGCGGCCCACTGGCACACATCGATACCCCCGTAGACACCGGTGCGCTGGACGCCGAGAACCGAGTTGATGCCCTTAAACCACGGCAGTGCAAAGGCATTCCAGGTGTCGTGGCTGATGTCTTCGTCGATGGTGAAGAAGATCGGCGCGTTCTGCGCCCCGCCCGCGGCGGTGTGGAGCTGCCAGCCGGTCTGGGCGTCGGCGACACCGCCGGCGTAGCCGCGGGTGTAGTCCGAAGGTGCTGTCCCGCCTGGCTTTCCGTACTGGTAGTTGCTGACGATGACAAGGCCGGCGGCGTTCAACGACTCCGCATAGGGCCGGGTGATGGGCTTGGCGCCGAAGTTGGATCCCGGGCGTGAGGTCGAGACGTAGTTGACCACGCCGGCGTAGCCCGCGGCCTTGATGTCCGCCGCCGGAATCTGGCGCATCGCGTAATCGATCAGTTGCGAACCCGCAGCCGCCGCAGTGGGGGCGCCAACGCCTGCCGATGCCGCCCCGAGCCCGGCCATTCCCGCGGCGGCGGTGGCGTAGCGGAGGGCGTCTCGCCGCGAAATCGGACGCGATCCTGAGGAAGCCTGCACCTGGTTATGTTAACAATGTGGCTGGTGTGATCACGGGAGCCCACGCTGGCAGGAGCCCCGAAACGCCGGTCGATCTGCGGTTTAACGCGCCTGAACAGCCACCGTGCACTAGC
>CAYTOD010000007.1:0-95941 GCA_964439315.1 uncultured Mycobacterium sp.
CGATCAAACGAAAGCCGCCCCGGCACCAAAACCGGGGCGGCTTTCACCTGCCTCTCGACAAAGAGTGCCTACATATCAGCTGTCAGGCATCGTCCCGGCGAGGTAGTCGGCGTAGGCGGGCAGGTCGAGCTGGCCGGAACCGGACACCCCGATGACGATCACGGGGGAGGAGCCCTCCGCCGCGGCCTGCCGGGCCTGCCGGATCGCTCCGGCGATGCCGTGGTTGGACTCCGAGGCGGGCACGATCCCCTCGGAACGGGCGAACAGCACCCCGGCCTCGAAGGCCTCGCGTTGCTTGATCGAGATGGCGTCCATCAGGCCTTCGGCGTAGCAGTGGCTCACCAGTGGCGCCATGCCGTGGTAGCGCAGTCCGCCGGCGTGTACCGGGTCCGGCACGAAGTCCGCTCCGAGGGAGTACATCTTCATCAGCGGAGTCAGGTGCGCGGTGTCGCCGAAGTCGTAGCGGTACTCGCCCTCGGTCAGCGACGGGGCGGCCTTGGGCTCGCAGGCCACGATTTTGGTCTGGGCCCTGCCCTCGAGGTTCTCCCGCAGGAACGGGAAGCTGATCCCGGCCAGGTTGGAGCCGCCGCCGGCGCAGGCGAACAGGTAGTCGGCCGGTCCCTCGCCGAACATGGTCAGTTGCTTGAGGGCTTCCTGGCCGATCACGGTCTGGTGCAGCGCGACATGGTTGAGCACCGACCCCAGCGAGTAACTGGCATTGGGATCCTTGGCGGCGGCCTCCACGGCCTCGCTGATCGCCATGCCCAGCGATCCGGTGGTGTCGGGGAACTGCTCACGCAGCGCTCGACCGGCCTCGGTGAGCTCTGACGGGCTGGCGACCGCGGTGGCGCCGAAGGTCTCCATCAGCACGTGACGGTAGGGCTTGCCCTCGTAGCTGGAACGCACCTGCCAGATGTCGCACTGCAGGCCGAACACCTGGCAGGCGAATGCCAGTGCCGACCCCCACTGTCCGGCGCCGGTCTCGGTGGTGAGTCTGGTGCGGCCGGCGACTTTGTTGTAATACGCCTGCGCCACAGCGGAATTGGTCTTGTGGCTGCCGACCGGGGAAGCGCCCTCGTACTTGTAGTAAATCCGAGCCGGAGTGCCCAGGGCCTTCTCCAGGCGCCGGGCCCGGAAGAACGGCGACGGCCGCCACAGCCGGTAGATGTCGCGGACCTCCTGTGGGATCTCGATCCAGCGTTCGGTCGAGGCCTCCTGCTCGATCAGGCCCATCGGGAACAGCGGGGTGAGGTCCTCGGGGACCAGCGGCTGCTGAGTGGCGGGGTGCAACGGCGGTGGCGGCGGCGTGGGCAGATCGGCGACGATGTTGTACCAGTGGGTCGGCATTTCGCTCTCGTCGAGCACCACCTTGGTCTGCATAGGGTCTGCCACGGTCACGACTGTATCGCCTTCGCCGAGCAGCATCGATCTCTAAACTCACGGTTGCGTCGGACGGAGGACGGGAGTCGAGGATGGCGCACCGGTGACCGGTGAAGCGATCACGGTGGTGGCCGGGCTGATCTTCTGCTACGCGCTGATGGCCCGGCGCCTGACCTTTGCCAACGTCACCGCGCCCATGCTCAGCATCGTGGCCGGAATCCTGGTGTTCTCCACCGGCCACGTGGACATCGACGCGGACTTCGTGCACTCCATGGCCGAGATCACCCTGGTGATCATTCTGTTCCACGACGCGTCGACGGTCCGGCTCACCCATCTTCGCCGTGATCCGGGAATCGCCCTGCGGCTGTTGGCGATTGGCTTTCCGCTGGCCCTGCTGATCACCGCACTGGTGGCGCACGTGCTGCTACCGGCGCTCGGGCTGGCCGGCGCCTGGGTGATCGCGGCCGCCATCACTCCGACCGACGCCGGACTCGGCGCGCCCACGGTGCTCAACCCGGTCGTTCCGCTTCGGGTGCGGCGCGGGCTGAACGTCGAGAGCGGTCTGAACGACGGTCTTGCGACGCCCATCGTGCTGGTGGCACTGGGCGTGTTGGCCGAGCACGAGAACGCGCCAATTCCAGGCCTGCTCGGCGTCGGCGTCATGCAGGTCGTCCTGGCGCTGGTGTGCGCCGTCGGGCTGGGGGCGGCGCTGGCCTGGTGCATGGACCGCTCCCGGGAGCGAGACCTCAGTGGCAGGCGCGGGCGCCAGGTCGCCACCCTCGCCCTTCCCGGGCTGTTGTTCGGCGTGTCCGAACTCATCGGTGCCAACCCGTTCATCGCCGCGTTCGTCGGCGGCCTCGTTTTCGGCGGAACCTCGACCACACTGGCCGAGGACCACGAGACCGCCGGCTTGCTGGAAACCGCGGCGGATCTGCTCGGATTCCTGGTCTGGTTCCTCTTCGGCGGGCTGCTGCTCTGGGTTTTCGCCGACGGTTTCAAATGGCAGTGGCTTGTGCTGGCCGTGCTGGCCCTGACGGTGTTGCGACTGGTTCCGGTCTACCTGTCGATGATCGGGACCGGACTTCGTTGGCAGACAAAGGCTTTCCTCGGCTGGTTCGGTCCCCGTGGACTCGCCACCATCGTGTTCGGTCTCCTGGCACTGGAGGAACTCGGCGAGCACTCGCCCTACATCGACGACGTCACCGGGCCGCTGGCCGTGACGGTGCTGCTCAGCGTTTTCGCGCACGGTTTCACCGCCGGCCCGCTCTCCGTGGCTTACGGTGACTGGGCTCAGCGTGTCGGCGCGCCGATTCTGAGCGAACCGTCGGTGGAGCCTCTGCCGATGCGCGGCCGAACCGGGAGGTGAGCATGCGGAGTCTGGTCATCTCGCTGCCGCCGATAGCGGGCATCGCGGTGCTCTTCGCCTTTTTCTGCGGAGTCTGTTTCGCGGCGCGCGGACTGGTGATGCGGCTCTGCGATGAGGACAGCCGGGAGGAACTGGCCGAGCAGGCCATAGGACTTCTGACCGGGGTGTCCGCGACGTTCGCCTTCTTCGTGGGCTTCGCCATCTCGATCTGTTGGGGTGCCGTGACCGCCGCGCAGAACGCCGTCGAACAACAGGCAGCGGCGGTTTCGCAGACAGCCTGGGCGATCAACAACGTTCCCGACAAGGCGGAGTCGGCAGCGCTGATGGACAGGCTCAAGACCTTTGCCACGGTTGCCGCGGACCAGGACGACGACTATCTGGCCCGCGGGATCACGGTCCAACTGCCGTCCTCCGCTCCTTTGGAAAGCCTGGAGGACGCCGTGCACACCTACATCGCCGCCCGGTCCGAATCCAGCCGACCCACCCACTTGGATACCGCCACCTCGGAGTTGGTGTCCGCCTCGGCGACCGTGGCCGCGGTGGCCAATCGCGCCCTGCCGCGTCCCTTGTTCATCCTGCTGCTCATCGTCGCGGTACTGGTGTCAGCGGTGATGGGCGTCTCGACGGTCACCTACGGCCGGCCGTCGATGGTCTTCGTCTATGTCTGGTGCCTGATCCCGGCCCTGTCGCTGACGGTCGTGCTGGCGCTGGCATTTCCGTTCGCGCTGCGCAGCGGACTGCCGTTGGCGCCACTGCGTGCGGTGGCCCAACACCTGTCCGGCGGCTGAGGGCGGCGGTACTATCAGTCTGGTTTCGGACCGGCTGGAGGGCTGCCATGCAACTGAAAATCCGCGGATTGGTGCTGAGCGCCGTCGCGATCGCGACCATGGGGGCGACGACGGTGGCGTGTACGCCCCGGACCGAGAAGCCTTCGGATGTCCCCGCGGAATTTCCTGCGCCCAACGTGCACCCGAGCCCGACGGAAAAAGGGCTTCGCACCAACGTGACTCGGCCACCCATGTCGGTCGCTCCAAACGTCCAGGGCGGGAATCCGGCGGTGCCCTGCGGCTTCGGTCCGGCCGGCGGCCTTCCCTGTCAGAATTGGTGACGCCGTCAGACCGTCGTTGAACAGCGCGACAGGATCTTGATTCCCGGCGGTAGCCAGCTGAGGTCCAGCGCGGACTGTTCGGGTACGTAGATCCGGAGATAGGCGCTGAAACCGCCTCTGGGCGTGGGAAGCCAATTGACGCCGGGATCCTGGGGGTCGCGACGGGAGAGGACGATGTCGATCGACCCGTCCGGCCGGTACACCAATTCCTCTGGGCGGCTGCTGCTCACGCTGTAGCGCTTCTCGGAGTTCTGCACCAGCTGTCCGGCGGCGTCGTAGACCGTGACCGACCAGAAGGCGTCCGCCGGCGGTGCCTGGCCCGGGGCGAAGTGCAGCGTGTAGGACTTGGCGCCCTTGAGCGGCAACAGTTTTGCGGTCAGCAGGCCGCCTTCGTACATCGCCTCCTCCGGGGTGTTCGCCACCAGGCCGACTTCGGCGACCCCGGCCCGGAGTAGATAGTCGGTGCCGTAGTCGCCGATATCGGGGCTGGGGATCGCCCATCCGTGGTGCTGGCGGGCCGACATCGACTGGGTCAGCTGAGCCACCGCGGGAAGCAGTGCCGCCGTGGCCTTGACCGAGACGGCCAGCGACATCCGGGACAGCAGGCCGAGGTGGGCGTCGGCGACCTGCAAGCCCGGTCCGACGCCGATGCGGGCAAGCTTTGCCAATTCTGGATCATCCTGCGAGGGAGGCGGATTCTGCGCCATCGCGGCGCTCATCGCATCGAGGACGTCGATGCTTGACGACGACGCCGGGACGATCGCGTCGTTCGGTCCCGTCGCACCCGTCGGGGTGAGGGCGTACTGCTTCATCAGTGCGATAGCGCTCTGCTGGTCGGCGATGTTGCCGGCCAGAGTGCGGCCGAGCATCAGCATGCTGGCGTACGGGACGACGACGGTCTGCGCGCCCGGGACGTCGACCTGCGGTCCGCCGGCCCAGGTGATCGCGTAGGTGCCGGGGCCGGGTCCGGTGGTGCGCGAACCGATGTAACCCGAGACGTTGGTGTAGGGGTCCGTCAGCTGAAAACTGTAGTAACGGCTGCCCATGTCGGGAATCGACAGCACCACCGGCCCGTTGGTCAGGTCGAGTTCGGCCACCGAGTAGAACGTGTCCACGTTGGGTCGCTTGCCGCCACCGATGGCCTGCCAGATCGGCTCGACATCGGGGTTGGCGAAGCTCGTCAGATTCATGATGGTGTTCAGCGTGGGCGCAGTAGCGCGAACCCGTTCGTACTCCGCCAGCGGATATCCGTAGATGAATGCCTGGGCACCCAGGATCGCGGTCATCACCGGCCCGGGAGCGCGTGCTGCGGCCGCCGCCGTGGCGGATGCCAGGGCGCCGGCGGTCGCGGTCTGGGGGTAGGGAGCGAACCGCCTGTCGTATCCCGCTGTGCGCGTGGCCAATTGAGTATCCCGCTCGGCAGGGGTGACGACGGGTGTGCCCGCCGGAAGCGCCGAGGCCAGGTCGGCGATCTTGACTACCTGGGAGCTCACCTTCGGGGTGTTCGGATCGCCCGCGTCGATGCGCTGGAACCGGATCGCCATGGTGCCCTGGTTCAGTCCGCCGGTCGAGACCCAGTTCCACACGCTGGTGCCGTCGGCGAGCTGTGGTTCGGTCGGAGACACGACGATGGTGTACGAGCCGTCGGGGTTGGCGCGCGCCTGATTGTTGTTCAGGCTGGTCTGCTGGGTGGCGTAGTCGCCGGTGATCGTCCAGTCATTGGTCACCGGAACGCTGAAATACCCGGCATTGTTAGGGCGGACCGTCAGCACCAGCGCGTCGTCGTTGCCGAGTTGGAAGTACCCGGCGCTCTGCAGCTGCGTGGCGAGGAACGACGCGTTGCGGGTCGGGTCGGTGAATACGTTGGGCGCCTTGGGTTGTCCGGTGGTGGCATCGGTGGTCGCCACCCGGATGTAGGCGGCCTCCTCGGACAGCCCTCGGAGCATCAGTGCGGCGGCGAGCAGGCCCTGGACGAACGGCGGGGTGGACGGCAGCGGCGGAATCACCGACACCAGCGCGGTCAGCACCGGGCTTTTCGCGACTGTCGGCCCGATGACCGGTATGGCGAATCCGCCGAACTGGCCGAACAGGCTGGGGGGCGGGCCCGCGGTGCGGTGGATCGACAGGGCCATCGGATCTTGAACGGTCCAGTCCGACAACGTATCCCGGATCGCGATCAGGGTGGTGTCGGGGGTCAGCTGGATGTGGTTCTTCTCGCCGGGCAGCGTGGGGTCGGAGCTGACGGTGATCACGAACGTCCGGTCCGGGCCGAGTTCGAGCTGACTGCCGTCCAGGATGGCGGCGGTGGTGCCCTTCAAACCGGTCAGCACGCTGAAGCTGGTCTGCGGATCGGTCTCGGGCAGGCGTCCGGTGATCACGTACTGCGAGGCGTAGTTGACACCGGTGAAGCGGTAGATCGTGTCGGGATTGTCGAGGAGGATGCGCGAACCGTTCACACCCACCCCGTACCACTGGTGGGGGGGAGCGACCTGCGTGACGATCGTCGGCTGATTGGAGTTCAGGATCTGCACCTGGAACGCCGATGCCATCGCCCACTCGTCGACGGCGTTGCCCAGTGCCGCGGTGTTCGCCTGGTCCGGGCCGCCGACGGCGGAGTACAGCTTGCGGGCGTCCGAACGCCACGACGCGCGCAGCACCGTTTTCATCACCGCCACCGGGAGAGTGCGCTCGACTCGGCCGGTGTTCTTCTCGACGGCGATCTGTTCCGGTGTGCCCAGTGGGCTGACGGCCTGCCCCGCGGGCGGCACGCTCGAGGCGGCCGCGGTTGCCCGGCGCACCGACGCGGCGGCAGGCGTTCGGAGTCTGGTGGACGCAGACCGGGAAGCCTTCGGCGTTTTGGGGCCCGCCGAAGGTGCCGCGGACCTCGTCTGGAGTCCCGATCCGGTTGCGTCCCCGGCGTCGGCGTGCGCGGCGACTGCGCCGGCCACACTCAGGCCGGTGGTGACCGCGGCGGCTCCCAGCCACGTCGTGACCGTGAGGGTCCGTTGCCTGCGCTGCACGTTGGGCCCGCCCTTCGGATCGGGAGACATCTCGAACTGTAGAACACCGCCGGTCAGCCGGGCGAGCATTGACAGACGGCGATTCATGTCCTAGCAATGAGACATGACAGCTTCACTGTCTCATGCCAGGTTCGAACTGCGCAGCGGCCCGACGTGGGCTGACCCATGGCCGATGTATGCCGCGTTGCGTGAGGGCGACCCGGTTCACCATGTCACCACCGAGATCCCAGGTCAGGACTACTGGGTGCTGTCTCGGCACACCGACGTCTGGGCCGCCGCCCGCGACCACGAGACGTTCTCCTCGGCGCAGGGGCTGACCGTCAACTACAACGAGTTGGAGTTGATCGGGCTCAAGGACAACCCGCCGATGGTCATGCAGGACCCACCGGCGCACACCGAGTTCCGCAAGCTGGTGTCGCGCGGTTTCACCCCGCGGCAGGTCGAGTCGGTCGAACCCGCCGTGCGCGCCTTCGTCGTCGAGCGCGTCGAGCGGCTGCGGGCGGCGGGCGGGGGAGACATCGTCGCCGAACTTTTCAAGCCGCTGCCGTCGATGGTGGTGGCGCACTATCTCGGGGTGCCCGCGGCGGACCGGGCGCGATTCGACGGCTGGACCGAGGCGATCGTCGCCGCCAGTACCGAAGCCGGGGGAGTGGCAGGCGCCAGCCAGGCCGTCGTGGAGATGATGGGGTTCTTCAGCGACCTGATCCGGCTTCGTCGCCGCGATCCCGGCGACGACACGGTGTCACATTTGGTGTCGGCGGGACTGGGTGCCGACGACGACCCGGCCGGGCTGCTGTCCATCCTTGCGTTCGCGTTCACCATGGTCACCGGCGGCAACGATACGACGACCGGAATGCTGGGCGGCGCAACTCAATTGCTGCATCGTCACCCGGACCAGCGCCGCCTGCTGGCCGGCCGGCCCGACCTCATCCCGGATGCGGTCGAGGAGTTCCTGCGGCTGACCTCTCCGGTGCAGGGTCTGGCCCGTACCACCACCCGCGAGGTCACCGTCGGCGGACGGGAGATTCCGACCGGGCGCAAGGTCCTGCTGCTCTACGCGTCGGCCAACCGCGACGAGCGCCAGTACGGACCCGACGCCGCGGAGTTCGACGTCACACGGCGGCCCCGTAACATCCTGACCTTCAGCCACGGCGCTCACCATTGCCTCGGCGCGGCGGCCGCCCGCATGCAGTCGCGGGTCGCGTTGACCGAACTGCTGGCGCGCTGCCCGGACTTCGAAGTCGATGAAGACGGAATCCTCTGGGCGGGCGGCAATTACGTGCGCAGGCCGCTGTCTGTGCCGATCCGGTTCGGCAACTGACATGAGCGAATGGCTGGATCTCGGGCGTACGCAGGCGGCCTGCGAGCGAATCCTCGACGCCGCCGGCGAACTCTTCGCCACCCGCGGAGTGGCCTCGGTCGGAATGAACGACATCGCCCGCACGGCTGGGTGTTCGCGAGCCACGCTGTACCGGTATTTCGACTGCCGCGAGGCTCTCTACTCGGCGTACGTCCACCGTGAGGCGCGAGAGGTGAACCGGCGGATCGCGGCCTCGGTGGGCGGAATCGCCGATCCTGCCGAGCGATTGCTGGAAGCGATGGTTCTTGCGCTCGCCCTGGTGCGTGAAAATCCCTCGCTGTCAGCGTGGTTCGCCCGCACAGCGGTTGGGGCCGAGGCGGCTGAGGAATCCGCTGTGGTTCAGGCGATGTCGGCGGGGTTCCTGCTCTCGCTCGGCCACGACGACGTGGGAGCGGCTGAGAGATGGGCGCGCTGGCTGGTCCGTGGGCTCACGTCGCTGCTGGCCGTGCCGGGCCGCGACGCCGAGGACGAACGGGCCATGCTCGCCGAACTCGTGGCCGGGTGCGTGCGCGAATCGACCGCCGGACGGGGCTGAGTCACCGGCCCGGACAGGTCTCCGCACGGGCTTGGGTGCCGCCGGTGTTCACCCAAGCGTCGGGAACGTAGCCGAGATCCTCTTCGTCGGCCCCGGTGCGGATCAGGTCCCACACCGGTGAGTTCTGCCGGGTCGCGTTCGGTCCGGGTCCTTCGACGGAGTCGCCGAGTGCAACGCACACGATGTAGACATCGGTGTCGACGGGAAGGTTCCCCACCAGCGCCGCGGACAGTTTCGGCTGAGCCCGGACGTCGACTCCGGTGGCTTTGGCGATCGGGGGCAGGATGTAGCCCCGGTACAGCTGCCCGCCGCCGGCCGGCGATGACGGGGCCGTCGTCGCCCCTGGCGGTGTCGGCGGCGGCGAGGTGGCCGTCGACGCCGGTGGCGACGAGGTGGCCGTCGCCGACGACGGCCCCTGATCCGGGGTCGCACGCACAAGGTGCAGCACTCCGGCGATGGCCGCTACGCCTGCCAGCAGGCCTGCCACGGCGATCCACAATCGCGCGCGAGAGCGTCCAGCGCCCGACTGGTGTGGCGCCGCCACGGCCGGTGCCGCCGTCGCGGCCGGTGCCGCCGCCACGGCCGGTGCCGCCGAGGCGTGATGCGTTGACGGAGAGGGCACTTCGCCACGGCCGGAATCACGCAGCTGCGATAGTGCGTGGTCGACGTCGGAGTAGAGGTCGTCCCGTCTACCGAGCATCTCCAGGACGTAGCGACCGCCCCGGTATTCCTCGGCATCCGCCGATCGCAGCGCCGGCTCCAACTGCACGAGCAACTGGCGCTGCTGTTCGTGGCTCATAGGTTCGGTCTGGGTGACCTGATCGACGAGGTCCGGCAGATACGACAGCGGAGCGGGCGGCGGCTCGGGCATCGGGTCGGGCATCGGCGGCGCGGCCGGAAGATTCCCCAGCGCGCCGGCGAGCGCGAAGGCCGTCTCCCTGGCCGACGGCGAATAGTCGATGACCTGGCGCATCGACAGCGCCCGGGGAAGAACGTCGGGCCGGCGTCCCACCGCGATCGGCAGCACCGGCTTGTTCAGCGAGAGGGCCCAGTCCAATTCGCGCTTGCAGGCCACTGAGTTCAACGTCTGATCGGAAATGCTGGCCACGAATACGTCGCACTCCGCGATGCGCCGCAGGATTTCGGTCCACCAGGTCTGACCGCCCCGCAGCGACGAATCCATCCATGCCTGGTGTCCGAGTGCGTTGAGGTCCTTGATCAGCGCCTCGACGTCGGACTTGTTCTCGCGCGCGTAGGAGATGAACAGCTGTACCACGCCACCTCCTAACTTTGCGACGGCGGCCATCCGGGTGTCGTCTCTGTATAGAGCCAGTAAAGCGGCAAGTACAGGGATGGTGGTCGCAAATTGCCGGCAGATAGAAAAGGCAAGCCGCAATTTCCGGCGCCGTCAATATTCGTCACAGTGACGAATTGGTTTGGCCGCGCTTTCTGCGGTGGGGGGCCGAATTCAATCGTTTTCGCGGTTCACCGTTCAATGGTCTGCGTGCAAATTCGCCGGAGTGCCGATTCGCGCCATCGGGCAAGTCTGGAGTCCCGTCCAGGGCTGTACCCATTAATTCGTCACTGTGACGTTTTGAACGGCCCGGGAGAGTCAACCGCAAGGGGGCGCGGTCAGGCATGAGTCCCGGGCGGCGACGGTCGATCTCCGTCGGGCGACGCCGGCCGATCGGTTCCAGCTGGCGGTGGAATCGGAATCCGATCCGGGCGCGGGGATGTCCACTGCGAACGCGCGGATTCCGGGGAGGTGTCAGCGCATTCGGCATGCCGGGCATTCGGCACGCCTCGTTAGTGCCCGGGTTTTCGGCGGCCGGGCCGGTCGGTCGAGAATCTCCAGGTAAGGTTTGTGCCGATAAGCCACATTATGTCAACTTAAGTACTGCCTATCGCAGGAGATGAATCACCCGGCCGCCCCCCGGCCGGCGGGCTCGCCGACTGCGTTGCACCGCCTGGTCAGGGAGGTTTTTGATGACGGCTGTCCGATCGTTCGTAGCGGGGCGTTCGGTGAGTGACCGCTCGCGATTTGCTCGCGGGTCGGTGACTCGGAATCAGACCACGGTGTTGATCAGGTCCCCGATACCCGAAATCGACACCCTGACGGTGTCGCCAGCCTTCAGATATACCGGCGGCGTCATGCACATCCCGACCCCGGCCGGACTGCCCGTGGAGATGATGTCGCCCGGGTAGAGGGTCATTCCCGCCGACAGTGTCGCGATGACGTTGGCGACGCTGAAGATCATGTCGCTGGTATTACCGTTCTGGCGCAGTTGATCGTTCACCCACAATCTGATGGACGTGTTGTCAAGGTCTATCGACTCCCTGTCGACGATCACCGGACCCATCGGGCAAAAGGTGTCGAGGCTCTTGGACAAGTCCCACTGGCCCTCCGCGTACTGGATGTCCCGTGCCGCGATGTCATTGACGATCGTGTAGCCGAAGACATGATTCACGGCGTCGGCCTCGCTGATGTCGCGGCCCTCGCGCCCGATGACCACCGCGAGTTCAGCCTCGTAGTCGACGCTCGTTGTCAGGTGCGGGTGCGAGTCCACTGCGGATCTGTGTCCCACCACCGACTCGGGGACCTTCGTGTAGCAGATCGGAGCTTTCGGGTTGTCTCCCCCGACCTCTCGAACGAGACTCCAGTAGTTCTTCACGATGCAGAAGATGTTGCGGCGCGGGTGCGGGATCGGTGCGAGGATTTCGACGTCGTCGACCCTGAACTCTGTGCCGGTCAACTCAGGCGCAGACAGGCCCGCCGCTCGTCTGCGGATTACCGCAGTGACCCCCTGCCCTGCCTCGTCAGCAGGCAGATCAAAAGGGCGGCAGACTTCGTGATCGATGAGGCCGACGTACGTGCTGCCCTCGGCGCTCCAGTGGGCGTAGCGCATGTGGTCTCAGTCGGCCTTCTTCTCGAGTTGGTCGACGGCACCAGCGGCGACGGAGTTGAGATTCGCTTGCGCGAACTCGTTGTTGTTGATCAGGTCGACCTGCAGGCTTGTGATTGTCTGGACGGACGCCCGCCCCAGGGCAAGAGTGAATTCAAAGACGTGCCCGCCGACGGTTCGGTCTGCGTCGACGAAGTGGAAGTGGAATCCGGCGACGTTGACCTGGCTCAGGTAGTTCGGGTACCAGATGCCGACGAGGGTGCCGTCGATGTTCTCGAGATCTCGAATCCGCTGAAGCTCGGGCATGGTCTCGTTCATCGGACGATAGGTTTTCGGTTGGCAGAGTTCACTTCTCACCCGGATCGCCGAAAATTGTCCGTCGATCCGCACGGTGTAGATCAGATTCCTGGAGGCGAAGTAGCGCTCGCAGTACTCCGAAGTCCCTTGCAGATCGGAGTTGAGCAGATCGAAGCTCTGGTCGGGTGTGAAATGACTGACCACGGCGAAGGGTAGAACGGCACTGTCCGGCACGACGCTCAGGTGTGATTCGGCATCGGCACGATAGAAGACCCCATCGCAGACAATGAGCTCGCCGTCCATCATGGGCAAGGCGCCCAGGCCGAAATCGCCCTGGTTCTTGATCGACGAAACAGTCTTGTCGCCGTCGTACACGGCGTTGACAAGGGAGTTGATGGTTCCCGTCTGATAGATCTGCCGCGAATCGGAACGCGTCATTGCGGATGCAGTGCGTCTCGCAATGCGGCCACGCCCAGATCGGCCGTCTTGGTGGCGGCGGGAACGATGTCGTAGTAGGCGAGGAAGCCATGGGTCAACGTGGGATTGTTGTGGGTCTGGACATCGTTGTTGGCGTCGGCCAGCATCGCCGCGTAACGCAGGCCGTCGTCGCGCAACGGGTCGTATCCGGCTGTGGAGATGTAGCTGGCGGGCAAGCCCGTGAGGTTTGACGCGCGCCCCGGGGCCATCCGGGCGGGCGGGTCGTTCATGTCGAGATCGCCCGCGTACCAGGTGAACAGCTGCTCGAGATTCGCGCGGGAGATGATCGGGGCGTCTGCGTTCTCCACCATCGACGGCAGGGTGAAGTCCCACATCGTGGCCGGATACCAGAGCGCCTGGAACGCAATCTTCGGTCCACCGTTGTCGCGGGCGATCTGTGCCACGACCGCGGAAAGCGTTGCGCCCGCGGAATCGCCCGACACCGCGAACCGCGATGTGTCGGCGCCGAGTGAGGCTCCGTTAGCGGAGGCCCACTGAGTGGCGGCCCAGACGTCCTCGACCCCGGCCGGGAATGGGTGTTCGGGCGCTAATCTGTAATCCACCGATACCACCACCGTGCAGGCACCCATGGCGATCATGCGCGCCTGCTTGTCGTGGGTGTCCATATTGCCGACGCAGAAGCCGCCGCCATGGAAGTACATGGTCAGCGGAAGTGGCCCCGCCGGCGCCTGGTCCGGTTTGTAGACCCGGATCGGAATCTGTCCCCCGGGTCCGTCGATTGCGCGGTTCTCCGTAGTGACCGCCTGCAGTTGGGGTGGCGCGGGGTTGCGGGTATCGATGAGTCGTTGGCGGGCGGCCGCCACCCCATTGTTGGTCTCCAGAGTGTACGGCGCCGCGGCCAGGACCTTGTGGAGGTCTGAATCGAGCGGCGGGCGGAAGGGGGCGGTGGACATGGACCCAACCTAACGGGACGGATTGTCCTTTTCCGGGGTACGCGTCAATTCTGACCTGTGTTTTCTTCCGGTCGGTAACCGGCTCCGGGCATTACGGCCAGACCCGGTAGCGTCGCCTCGTGATCTGCTCGCGCATCCCACTTGCTCTCTGTGTTGCGTCGTCCGTACTGGCTCTGTCCGGCTGTGGCTCGCAAGCAACCACGTCGTCGACGGCCTCGTCGCCCGGGGCCGGCGCAGCGGCGAACCCGCTCACCGAGTGCCCGCAGGTGGCCCACGACCTCGGGGCGCCGGAGTGGATACTGTCCGGCGCCGTGGGCGCCATCGGGGTGAGTGGACCCACGGAGACGACGATGCCGATGGTCAAGGTGAGTAAGCCGTTCATTGTGAACGAGACCCACCTTCGCACCCTCAGGGCGGGCGACGGTCCGGTCGTCGCACCGACGGCAAAGGTGTCGGTCTGCTACATGGGCGTCAACGGGCGGGACGGGCGCGTGTTCGACAGCAGTTACCTGCGCGGAACCCCGGAGACCTTCGATCTCGGTGACGTCGTCCCCGGTTTCCGGAGGGCGATCACCGGACGCAACGTCGGTTCGACGCTGGGCGTCGCGATGGCCCCGGGCGACGGGTACCCCGAGGGCCAGCCGAGCGCCGGCATCGAACCGGGCGACTCCCTGATCTTCGTGATCCAGATCCTCGAGGCTTCCTGAAGATCGAATTGGGTCACACGCCGAACCCGCTACATCAGCAAAGGCCTCCGGAGTGGCCCTATTCGGGCTCAAACCCCGCGCTACCGCTAGTGCGCCAATTCAATCGGCATAGCCGAATAATCCCCCAGCAAACATATTCATCGCTTCAGCTGTACAAAGTGGAAGATTATTGCCGCAAGCGCAGCCCGGCAACGGTGCACAACATGCGGCGATCGAAAAGCGTTCTGCCGTAGCCGGATTCGGAAATTCGGATCGGCGCGATTTAAATGCCTGGACGCGCCGGTCCAGGTCTGCTGCACGAGGTGAATTGCGGTGATTCTTTTGCCGCGAGACGATCTAGTTCGCGCTTTGTTCCAGCGATTCATTACCAAGACGTGGTTTGATCGACACTATGAAGGTTCGCCGGATCGGCCGATCCGACGCTCGACTCCCCAGAGGGTGCACAAGGCTTTGATCCACACAGAGATCGAACTGCGTGTGTTCCCGACGCCCGATGCGGGTACGCCGGGGGCGATGAAAGGCCACCCCGAATGCTCGCCGGATGATCGATGCAGCGAGGGCGATCACTGCCTGGCCCACGCCGGAGCTGTCATCACATCGCCGGGTTTCGTCTTCTGCCGGGCGTGCGCGGACGAGGGCCTGCTGGTGCCCGCCCTGGCCGGCCGACGGGTCCGCCGCCCCCAAACTCAGCGTCGGGTTTCCCCTCCGCTGACGGCCTGAGCTCAGTCCTCGATGCTCAGGGCCTGAGTCGGGCAGTTCTCACAGGCCTGCTCGAGGTCGATACGACGGTCCGCGGGGACGTCGTCGATCAGGATCTGCAACGCGCCGTCGGGTCCGATCTCGAAGATATCCGGGGCGGTCGCCTCGCACAGCCCGATCGAGGAGCACTTGCTGCGGTCGACGATGACTCTCATGACTTCTCCGGGGTGAACTCTGTGGTCATGTGCATCACGGTATGGAAGAAGTTGCCGTTACCCAACTCCGGCTCCCCCACCACGTGGATGTCGGGTAGCCGGGTCAGCAGCTCGCGGAAGATGGCCGCGATCTGGCGCCGTGCCAACTGGGCACCCAGGCAGTGGTGGATGCCGCCACCGCCGAATGCGACGTGCTTGTTGGGCGAGCGAGACAGGTTCAGCTGCTCGGGATGGTCGAACACCTCGGTGTCCATATTGGCCGAGGAGTAGAACATGATGACCTTGTCGCCCTCGGTGATGTGCTGGCCGCCCAGTTCGGTGTCGTGGGCGGCGGTGCGGCGGAAGGTCATGATCGGGGTGGCGTAGCGGACGATCTCCTCGACCGCCAGCGGCAGCCGTCCGTCGATGTCTTCCATGAGCCACGCCCGCTGCTCGGGATAGTCGGTGAGCGCCTTCATGCCGTGCGCGATGGACTGCCGGGTGGTGTCGTTTCCGGCGATGATCAGCAGCGCGAAGATCGACGCGATGTCGTCGTCGGTGAGGCGCTCGCCGTCGACCTCGGCCTGCACCATCGCGGTCATCAGGTCGTTCTCCGGCTTGCTGCGCCGTGCGGCGATGAGTTCATGGGCGACTCCGTGCACGGTGGCGATGGTCTGGAACACCCGCACCAGCGGATCGGTGCCCTGCAGCAGTCGGGGGTCACGCCAACCGTCGGCGAACTGCGACTCGTGGGCGATGGTGCGGCGGTGCTCCTCGGGGATCCCCACCATGTCGCAGATGTTGTGCATCGGCACCAGCGAGGCCACGTCGGTGACGAAGTCGATCCGGCCCTTGCCGGCGATGTAATCGACGATGCGGCGGGCGTTGTCCACGATGTGGTCGTCGATACGGGCCAACTGCTTGGGCGTGAACGCCGCCGCCATCAGACGCCGAATCTTGGTGTGCCGCGGCGGATCCATGGCGATGAATCCCTGCGCGGCGTCGAGGGCCTCCGGAGGCAGCGACTCGAAGGTGATGCCCTTGCCGGACAGGAAGTCCCCCGGCCGGCGGGTTACCTCGACCAGATCGGCATGCCGCACCACTGCCCAGAAACCCTGGTCGTTGGGGTCCTCGAACATCCCGTTCTTCACCGGGCGGTGCCAGGAGATCGGCCGGTTGGCGCGCAGTTCGGCGAACGTCTTCTCCCGGTCTCGCCACGTGCCGGACCAGAACTCCGACGACGAGAGGTCGGCCGGGTCGTACGGGCGTTCGGCACGGGTCATGGTTGCGCTGGTCACGGGTGTCCTCCTGGGCTGGTGCGCTCTTGCCGACGAGCATCCGACATTTTTATAAAACTGTCAAGCAGGCCCGACAATGTGGTCTTTTGTGTCGGCGTGCGGCTAGACTCCTCCGCATGTCTGTCGCCGACCTTCGCGCCGAAACCCGTGCCTACGGGCGGTCGAGGCTGCGTGAACTCGCCGTCGACGCCGCCCGTGAGGTGGTACTGGACAGCGGGTGGGCGGCGGTCCGGATGGGTTCCATCGCCGCGGCGGTCGGGATCAGCCGCCAGAGCCTGCACGCGGAGTTCGGCACCAAGGACGACCTCGGCAATGCGCTGGTCATGCGGGAAACCGAGGAGTTCTTCCAGGGCGTCTTGCTCCGCCTCGGCGAACATCCCGGTGACCTGGCCGGTGGGGTTCTCGACGCGGCCGAGTACATGCTCTCGACCACCCGGGACAACCCGCTGTTGCAGATCATCCTGACCCGAACGCCGGCCAATGGCGGCGACGCCTCGCTGTTGCCGCTACTGACAGTCCGCGGTGAGCCGCTCATCGAGAGGGCCGTCGGGTTCGTCGGTGGATGGGTGACCGAGCATTGGCCGTCGGCCGATCACGGCGACGTGAGGCTGATGGCAGAAAGCGTTGTGCGCCTGTGTCAAAGCCACATCCTGACGCCGAACAAGGCGCCCTCGGAGGCGGCGGCTGACCTTGCGCTGGTGGCCTGCCGCTGTCTGCGATTGCCGGATCCCGACCGGCCCGCCGTTTAGGATTTCACCGCCGCCGGCCGGTAGCGTGGCCTGCGTGAATTTCCGCCTCTCCCCCGTGATCCTGACTGTGGCCGCCGCCTCGATGCTGATCGCCGCGTGCGACTCCCCGTCGACGACGTCGACGGCGAGCCCGCCGGTGTCGGCATGCCCGACGGCGGCGCCCGCCGGCGACACCGCCCCCGAATGGACGCTGGCCGGTACCACCGGCAGTGTTGCGGTCGCCGGGTCCACCGACACCGCGGCTCCGATGGTCAAGGTGGAGACTCCGTTCAGCGTGGCGGAGACCCAGGTTCACACTCTGACCGCCGGCGACGGGCCGGTCGTCGCTCCGACCGCCTCGGTGTCGGTCTGCTACATGGGTGTCGACGGACGCGACGGGGCGGTGTTCGACAGCAGCTATCAGCGCGGCATGCCGGCCGATTTCCGGCTCGACGGCGTGGTGACGGGCTTCCAGAAGGCGATCGCCGGCCAGAAGGTCGGGTCCACTGTGGCGGTCGCGATGACCTCGGCCGACGGTTACCCCAACGGTCAGCCGCGTGCGGGCATCCAGGCCGGCGACACCCTGGTCTTCGCGATCAAGATCCTCGGTGCCACAAGCTGATCCGTCGATATCAGCCGGTTCGCCGGTCGATGTACTCGAGATAGCCGCGGCCGGAGATCCGTTCCCCCCGCCACCTCGACTCGTGCCGGAACCCGCTGACGAATCCGCTGCCCAGGCCGAACGTCAGGGTGGTGTCCAGTTCGGCCGTCAGGTCGAGGGCGACGCCGTCGTCGTCGAATGCGGTGAACCGGGTGACGGCGGGCACCCGCATCGGGATGCCGTAGGGAGTCTGTTCCGTTGTGGGACGGTACTTTTCGATGCGGAACTCGGCATGCCGGAAAGCCCGCCCGTACGAGCTGCGGCTGCGATGCAGTGCCGTGGTCATGAACGGCGTGCCACTGATGCAGTAATGGCTCAGTAGCACCTGGTCGTCGGGGCCGAGGTTGACGATCTGGTAGACGAAGTAGTCCAGCGGAGCCTTCAGGGAGTCCGGTAAGGGCGTGGACCGCCACTGATAGGGGCTCGGGCAGACGCCGTACTCGAAGGCGCACAGGCCGGACACGTCGGTACGGCGGGAGTTTTCGGTGAAATGCCCGCTGTACTCGGTCAGCAGACTGAAGTGTTTGTTGACCGGGTTGCGGAAGAACCAGTTCACCTTGTCGGTATTGGAGAGTCGCAGGTCCGCCTCGACTCCCCCGAGCAGGCCGGTCAGCCGGTACTCCGGATAGCGGCCTTCCAGGGTCAGGTCGGAGCCGAACCGAATCAGCGAGCCGTCGGCACGGGAGACGAAATCGCTTCGGGTGGAATAGTTCCCGAAATGCGACGGATAGGACGCCGCGGTTCCGGCCACCACGGAGGCGTTGCGCCGGGGCTCGTCGGCCAGGGCGAAGTCGTTGTCGAAGGCCAGCGATCCGGTGGCCCCGATCAGGGACATGGCAGAGAAAAAACGATGCGGCTCAGGAAGATCCGGGATCATGATCCCGTAGTGGGTCCAGCCGTAGCGCTTGGAGCCCACATTGGGCACCATCACGGCGGGCTCGTCGAAGGGGCGCGCGGACGCCGCAGTGCCGCTGTCGAATCCGCGCGTCATCGCGCCGAGCGTGCCGCGGATCGCGGCCCCTGCGACCGGATGCATCACGCCCACCAGGGTTCGGGCCGGTGGTCGGCCCAGGAGTTGGCGCCCTCGAGTTCGGCGGCCAGCGCGACCAGCAGTGGCTCGCTGTTGGCCGGGCCCATCAACTGCAGCCCGATCGGCAGGCCGGCGTCGGTGAATCCGCCCGGGACGTTGATCGACGGCCAGCCCAACAGGTTCCACGGGAAGGTCGCCGGGCACGCCCCGATGATCGCCCGGTCGGTGGCCGTCGACCCCAGCCGGTCGAAATGGTTGACGTGCGGGGGCGGTAGCGCCGTCGTCGGGGCCAGGATGACGTCGACGTCGTCGAAGATCCGTCCCACCCGGGCAGCGGTGGCCGCCTCGTTGGCCCGGGCTCGGCGCAGCATCGTGCGCGAAAGGATCCGCCCGACGCGGATATTGGACCGCGTGCGCGGATCCCAGGTGACGTCCGTGCCGAGCCTGTCTCCCCACTCCGCCAGGCCGGAGGTCGAGCGGGACAGGAAGTCCACCGTCAGCCGCAGCCCGTAGGCCGGGTCGCGGGCGACGACCTGGTGGCCCAGTTCGCCCAACTGCACCGCGGTGGTGTTCAGCGCGGAACGGATCTCCGGATGCAGCCGGGCCCCGAACAGGGTGAAGGGAAACCGGGTGGACACCGCGATCCGCAGCGGACGGCGTGGCACCTCCAGACCGTCGTGGGCCCGCACCGGCGGTGGCCGGTGGACGTCGCCCTCGGCGCTTCCGGACACGGCATCGAGCACCCGGGCGGCGTCGGAGACCGTCCAGGCCAGCACTCCGTAGACGGTGATGCCGTTGAAAGTGTCGGCCAGCGGCCAGGTGGAGATCCGGCCGCGCTGAGGCTTGATGCCGACCAGGTGGGTCCAGGCCGCCGGGATCCGGACGCTGCCAGCGCCGTCAGATCCGATCGCGGCGGCCACCAGTCCGGCGGCCACGGCGGCGGCGCTGCCCCCCGACGAACCGCCCGGGGTGTGGTCGGACGACCACGGGTTGCGGGTGTGGCCGAATCCGGGGCCGCTGGTGAACGGCCACTGCCCCAGTTCGCAGGCGTTGGTCTTGCCGACGATCACCGCGCCGGCCGCCCGCAGGCGCCGCACCACCTCGGAGTCCTCGGTGGCGGGGCTCGGATTGCCGTGCGTGCCGAACCAGGTCGGTACACCGGCGACATCGACGTCGTCCTTGATGGCGATCGGAACACCCAGCAGCGGGGCGGAGTCCCCCACCGAACGCCGGCGATCGGCCTCGGCAGCGTCGGCGAGGGCCGACTCGGTCAGCACCACCCGGAAGGCGTTGAGGGTCGACTGGCTGGCCGCGATCCCCGTCAGCGAACGCTGGGTCAACTCCACCGAGGTCACAGCGCCGGAGGCCAGCTGCTCAAGCTGGCCGGCCACCGTCGGGAAGGCTTCGTGCGCAGTCATCGCAGGTTCACTTCGGCCGGGTCCCTACTTCCAGGCCGGCCAGCTCCGAGGTACCGTCGAAGAGGACCCGCCCGGATTGCTTTACCGTGCAACGCAACCGCGCACCGAGGTGCTCGAAGTCGGTGTCGATGTTGCGCCGGTCGCCGGGCAGCGGCACCGGCAGCACATGCGGCGGCAGATGGGTGCCGTCGCCCTCCAGTTCGATCTCATAACGCGGCGAGCGGCCCCGCAGCAGCCAGTGGTTGTCTCCGATCTCCGAGCGCACCAGCACCGGCGGGGTCATCCGGATGACAGTGGAACCGATCCGGACCACGATGCCGTTGACGTCGCGGGCGATCGGACCCAACGACAGCAGTCCGCCTGAGAACGCGACACAGACGTCGTCATCGCCGAAGTCATGGGCCTGGCCCCACCACCATCGCAGCGGGAAGCCCGTACCCCAGTTGCGCTCGGCATAGATCTTGGCGCCGTCGAAGCTCCAGCTCTCCGAGCCGTACTGCACTGTGCCACTGGCCTTTCCGCCGAGATAGTAGGGATGCCAGTACTGGTTGAGGAACGGGATCGCGGAGAACACCCCGCCGCCGCCGAATGCCTTGGGCCAGGTCACCGGATCGTCGATCGTCATGTCCAGGCGCACATCCCCCAGAGCGAAGCGGATCCGGTCGGTGCCGACGGTGAAGCTGTCGTCGCCGTCACCGGCGCTGACCGAGAACGGCGAGTTGCCGGCACGTGCGTTGGGGAGCGCCCCGGAGCTCACCATGAGGCCCGGGTGAACCGCCACCGCAGCCGTCGACCAGTCCCCCGCAGGGTGGCGGTTGACGCTGCACAGCGCGATCAGCGATCGGCCACTGGCCTCATCGGAGACCCGCCAGAACCAGCCCTCCATCTCGGTGCCGTGCGACGGCAGCGGATTGCCGAAGGGAACGTCGGCGCCGGTGCGGCGGTACATCTCCACGATTCGATCCAGCATCATCCGATCCTTCCGCCCAGTGACCCGTCGAGGTATCCGGCCCGGGCGGCGCGGCGAGCCAGCTTTCCGCTCGTGGTTCGCGGGATCCCACCGGCCTGCAGCAGCCGGACGTCTGCGACGTCGACCCCGTGGCGTCGCGATACCGCCTCGCGGATCGCGGCGACGGCGGCCTGCGGATCGGAACGGCCTGTGCCGGCGGCCCGTTCGGCGATGATCACCAGTTCGTGATCGCCATGCTCACCTGCCCATGTCCCGCTGCCCGGAACCCCGACCGCGGCGACGTAGCCGCGCCGAACCAGCGGTGAGGCGTCGGCGACCGTCGTCTCGATCTCATGGGGATGGAGTTTGCGGTCGCCGATGCTCAGTTGATCGGCGATCCTCCCGACGACGTACACCTCGCCGTCGTGGTACATGCCCAGGTCGCCGGTACGCAACCAGTTCGCGTCCGCAGCGACTCCTTCGGCGTGGCTGTTGTGGGCTTGTCGCACAGCCAGTTTCGCCTCGAAGGTCAACCGGGTGCTCTCCGGATCGTTGAAGTAGCCGCGTCCGACGTTGTCTCCGTGCAGCCAGAACTCCCCCACGCGACCGTCGGGCAATTCGGTCGCCGTCGCGGGGTCGACGACCACCGCGCGCAGACTGCGTGCCACCACCCCGCAGGACACCGCGGCGACGGCGTTGGGCGCGTCGGAAGAGACGGCCACCGCATCTCCCCCGGCCAACCGGTCGCCGTCGAAGTGCGACGCGTGTGCCACCGCATCGGGGGGGATGTTCGCGATGAACAGCGTGGCCTCGGCGATGCCATAGGACGGCTTGATCGCGGTGGCCGGAAGGCCATGCGGCCCAAAGGCTTTGTTGAAGTCGTCTATCGCGGTCATGCTCACCGGTTCCGACCCGATGATCATCACCACGTTGGCAAGATCGATGTCCTCGCCGGCTGGCGGCAGGCCGCGTGCGGCGGCCCACTCGTAGGCGAAGTTCGGTGCGGCGGTGACAACCCGTCCCTCGAGCGAGGCGTCCGACAACGCCCGGATCCACCGGTACGGACGGCGCACGAAGGCTGTCGGCGACATCAGCGTCGAGTGACCGCCGTAGGTGGCCGGAAACCCGATCATCGACAGTCCCATGTCGTGGTAGAGCGGTAACCAGCTGACGCCGTGGGTGTTTCGGTTGAGCAGGTCGATCGACAGGATCATCTGGGTCAGGTTGGTCAGAAACGCCCGGTGGGTGATCTCGACGCCGACCGGTGGCCGGGTGGCGCCGGAGGTGTACTGCAGATGCGAGACGTCGTCGGACTCGATGTCGACCGCGATGAACTCATCGCTTGCGGCGTCGGGGATGTCGTCGACGACGAGGACTGGGGGACGAACTTGCCCGGCCCGGACATCTCCTGGACCGGAGGCCTTGTCCAGGAAACCTTCCACGGCCCCGGCTGCGGCGCGGGTGGTCAGCAGCAGGACCGGCGCGGAGTCGGCGAGAGCGACGGTGAGGCGTTCGGCATGGCCCGGCAGTTCCGGCGCGAACAACGGCACCGCGATGGAGCCAGCCTTCAGCACCGCGAAGAACGCGCATACGTAGTCCAGACCCTGCGGTGCCAGGATCGCCACCCGCTCGCCCCGGGAGACCGTCTGCTGAACGCGAGCGGCGATGGCCCGCACGCGGACGTCGAACTCCGCCCAGGTGAGTTCGACGGCCTCGCCTTCGGATCGGGCGAAATCCAGATACCGGTAGGCCACGGTGTCGCCGACGTTGGCCACGTTGCGATCGATCAGCGAGACCAGCGTCTCTCCCGGAGGCAATGCGATCTCGCCGTCGGCGTCGATGCAGTCGCCGATCTCGAGCAGGCCCTGGGGCGCGCTGAACGGCGTCTCGTCGTCCTGCGGCATCCGGTGATTCTAGAGCGGGGCACGCACCGTCGGGCAGGTCGAGTCGCGCCGTTATCGTGGGGCGCATGCCGAGCTGGATCGCCGACCTCGTGCGGTTCGAGGGTTCAGACCCGACGTTCCGGACGTCGAGGGCGTTCGGCGCCGGCCCCCGGCTCTTCGGCGGACTGATCGCCGCGCAGGCCCTGGCGGCGGCCGGCGCCACCGTCGACTCGGACCGGCTGCCGCAGTCGTTGCACGCCTACTTCATCAGAGGCGGCCGGGTCGGGGTGGATGTCGAATACACGGTGGAGAACGCCCGCGACGGGCGGTCGTTCAACACCCGGCGAGTGACCGCCAGCCAGTCCGGCGTGCCGATCTTCGAGATGCTGGCGTCGTTCCACCGGCCCGAGCCGAGCGCGGAATGGCAGCAGCCGGCGAGCTTCCGGTTACCGCTGGAGCAGGCCACCACGGTGGTGATTCCCCCGGAACGTTGGGGTGGGTACTTCGAGGCCCGGGTGGGCGCCGGGGAGTCGCCGCTGTGGCCTCTGCAGCCGTTCTGGTTCCGGTCCCGCGACCGGGTCGAGGACGATCCGCTGGTGCTGGCGGGCGCGCTGACCTTCGTCTCCGATCTGGGCGTGGTCTCCACTGCCCGGCCGCCCGGCTCTAATGAGCCGGGACCGGGTGGCGCGGCCAGTCTGGACCACGCGTTGTGGCTGCACCGTCCGATCGACCCGAACGAATGGCATTGCTACGACGCCGCCGGGATCTCCCACAGCGATGCCCGTGGCTTGGCCTTCGGTTCGATTCACGACAGCAAAGGCACGCTGGTCGCCAGCGTGGCCCAGGAGTCGCTCTGGCGAATGTGATCAGTGGATTCGGGGCGACAGGTTTAAGTCGCGCGGCGACCGGGAATCAGACGGCATTCGGCTGAGTGAACGGCCGGCGACCGACCCTGAAAGGCGCACCGAGATGACCGTTGACTACGACGTTCGACGCCGATCCACGACCGAGGAGCAGGACGATTCCCTGGACCTGCTGGCGACGCCGGCCGGACCCGAGATCGACGACGGCGACGATTCCTACGACCTTCCCGATGCCGACTTCGCGACCGACGAACTCCTGGTCCGAGTTATCCCGAAGCAGGCCGACGAATTCACCTGCAGCAGTTGCTTCCTGGTTCACCATCGCAGCCGGCTGGCCGCCGGCCGCGATGGTGGGACGATTTGTACCGACTGTGCCTGAGCATCGCCGTCAGGCGAGGATGCCTGAGCATCGCCGTCAGGCGAGGATGCCCGAGCGCCGCCTCAGGCGATGATGCGGACCAGGTAGGGAGCCATGTTCTCGGTCCGGACCGCGGACACGGTCACCCCGGCATCGCCGACTTCCAGCATCTGGTTGTTGCCGAGGAACATCGTCACAGTCTCGGTGCCGTCGGGCCCGTAGAAGATCAGGTCGGCGGGCAGCGCCTGGGCCGGCGTGACCCGCTGCCCGACGTTGTACATCGCACCGGAGGACCGCGGCAGCTTCGCGCCGACGCCGGCGAAGACGTACTGCATCAAGCCCGAAGAATCGAAACCGACGATGTCCGCGCCTGTGCCGGTGCCCTTGCTCGGGCCGTCGATTCCGCCACCCGCCCACGAGTAGGGCACGCCGCGCTGAGCAAGTCCACGGGCGATGACGTAGTTCACCGCCTGCTCCCGGCTCACCGGTGCGGCCGACGCACTGCCCGGACCGGTCACCAGTCCGGTCAGCAGCACCGCCAGGCCGAGAACCATCGCGCTGAGCATCGAAGTAAGACGCTTCATCTGACACCTCCTAAACAAGGTCACTACAGTCACTTCTACAACAGCCTGCGGGCAGCCGCCAGAGGCCATTTGTCGCTGACCAGCGCTTTTTGCCCAACTGTGACGCAACGGTGTCCCAAGTGGGGCCGTACCTTGTCGGAACCGTTGTCCAGGCCGCTCCCCGGTCATCGGGGGGTCTTCGCTGTCGCAGGTAAACTTCGGCCGCGCAACGTTGCGCTGTCGCACCCGCGGTTGAGAGGCACTGAACACATGACCACCACTGAGACGTCCCTGCCCAACGGCCAGGACCTGGACGACGCCATCGCCGAGGGCCGACGGGCTTACGAACTCGACCGCAAGCACGTCTTCCACTCGTGGTCGGCGCAGGCTCAGATCAAGCCGATGACGATCATCGCCGCCGAGGGCTCCTACATCTGGGACGGCGACGGTCACAAACTGCTCGACTACTCCGGGCAACTTGTGTTCACCAATATCGGTCATCAGCACCCCAAGGTGGTCGCCGCGATCGCCGAGCAGGCGGCCAAGCTGTGCACGATTGCCCCGCAGTTCGTCAACGACGCCCGCTCCGAGGCGGCCCGGCTGATCGCCGAGCGCACCCCCGGCGACCTGAACCATGTCTTCTTCACCAACGCCGGCGCCGATGCCGTCGAACACGCGGTGCGGATGGCCCGGCTGCACACCGGCCGGCGCAAGGTTTTGTCCCGGTACCGGTCGTATCACGGCGGCACCGAGACCGCGATCAATCTGACCGGCGACCCGCGTCGCTGGGCCAGCGACAACGGCAGTGCCGGCGTCGTGCACTTCAACGGACCGTTCCTGTACCGCTCGTCGTTCCACGCCGAGAATGAGCAGCAGGAGTCCGAGCGCGCCTTGGAATACCTCGAGCGCCTCATCGCCCATGAGGGTCCGGCCACCATCGCCGCGATCATCCTCGAGTCGGTGCCGGGCACCGCGGGCATCATGGTTCCGCCGCCCGGATACATGGCCGGCGTGCGCGCGATCTGCGACAAGTACGGCATCGTGATGATCGCCGACGAGGTGATGGCCGGCTTCGGCCGCACCGGAAAGTGGTTCGCCATCCAGAATTTCGACGTCGTGCCCGATCTGATGACCTTCGCCAAGGGCGTCACCTCCGGCTACGTTCCACTCGGCGGTGTGGCGATCAACGACGCGATCTACAACACCTTCGCCGATCGCCCCTACCCCGGCGGGCTGACCTACTCGGGCCACCCACTGGCGTGCGCGGCCGCCGTCGCGACCATCAACGCGATGGAGGACGAGGGCATTGTCGAGAACGCCGCACGTATCGGTGAGGACGTGCTCGGCCCCGGCCTGCGCGAGCTCGCGCAGCGGCATCCCTCGGTGGGTGATGTCCGCGGTCTCGGGGTGTTCTGGGCGCTGGAGCTGGTGGCCAACCCCGCCACCCGCGAGCCGCTGGCGCCCTACGGCGGCACCAGCCCGGCCATGAATGCCGTTGTGGCAGCGTGCAAGTCCGGTGGGCTGCTGCCGTTCTCCAACTACAATCGCATCCACGTCTGCCCGCCGTGCAACGTCAGCGACGCCGAGGCAGCCGAGGGATTGGCCATTCTCGACGCCGCGCTCAGCGTCGCCGACGAGCACGTCGTCGGCTAGCGGATCGGAAGATCGGTCGTCCGCAAAAAGCGGCTTCAGAACGAGTGGGCGGCGAGCGCGAAGAACGCCAGCCCGAGGCCCATCAATACTCCGAGCGCTACCAGGACGGCGATGAGCACCACCATGCAGTGCATGCAATAGCGTTGCGCCCGAACCCTTTTCGTGCGGCGGGTATCGCGCTTCACGGTGGTGGCGAGTTCGGCGAAGGTGATGTCCACCAGCTCCGCCGGGGTGGGCGGATGGCCGGCGGCGATGCATCGGAGCCGGGCCGGGGCCATGGTCACTCCGACGGCAGCGAGGTGGCGACTCAGGCGGCGCAGCTTTCGCCGGCTGACCGGTTGACCGGCCGGCCAGGCTGGGCGCGACGGGGCTGACATCGTGCGGCCAACCTTATTCCTCCGGCGCGACGGGCACGCGGAAAAGCGCGCGATTGCGCCGAGCCCGGGTGGGCCTGTGAAGGCGCCGAGCCCGGGTGGGCTCTGAAGGCGCCGAGCCCGGGCGGGCTCGGCAGACCAGGTCAGTAGTGGTAGGTGTCCGACGGCGCGCTGACGTGCACGGCCTGGTCGTCGAACTCCGAGACCTCGATGCCGTAGGCGCGGGCCAGTTCGATGATCTTCCTCGCCCGGGCGATACGCGGCAGGTCCGATCCGTTGCGGATCTCGCCGCCGTCGCGCTCGAATTCGGCGAAGAACTCGCTGGCCCAGCTGATCTCCTCCTGGGAGGGCGAAAGTCCCTCGTTGACCGTCGGGCACTGGTCGGGAGTCAGGCAGATCTTGCCGGTCATGCCGAACTCGGCCGACACGGCCGTGGCCTCGCTGAGTTTCAGGGCGCTGGACCCGACCGTGGGGCCGTCAATGGCGCCGGGCAGGCTGGCGGCTTTGGCGGCGATGGTGAAGCGCGACCGGGCGTAGGCCAGGGTGGCCGGGCTCTCCCCGAAACCGGTGTCGCGGCGGAAGTCGCCGATACCGAAGGCCAGCCGGAAGGTGCCCTTGGTGGCAGCGATCTCGGTGATGCGTTCCAGGCCGCGTGCCGTCTCGACGAGGGCGACGATCGGCACGTCGGGAAGCAGTTTGGCGGTCTCGGTGACGTGGTCGACGGACTCGACCATCGCCAGCATCACCCCGCCGACCGACGTCTTCGCCAGCATCGCCAGGTCGTCGGCCCACCACTGGGTGCCGAATCCGTTGACGCGCACCCAGTCGGTGTTGCCGGCGGCCAGCCAGCGCTGGACGTTCTCCCGGGCCGCCGCCTTACCCTTGGGGGCCACCGCGTCCTCGATGTCGAGCACGACGATGTCGGCGCGGGAGCGCGCGGCCGGGGCGAACTTGTCGTACTGCGCACCGTTGACCAGCAGCCAGCTTCGGGCCAGTACCGGGTCGATGCGGTAACCCGGGGTTTCGGTGGCGGAATCCGAAGCGGTGACTGTGGTCTGGTCGTACATGGTTGCGCTCGGTGCCTTCCCTGCCGCTCAAGTTCGGGGCTCCATAGTCCCATCGGCGGGCGCGAGCGGCAAAACGGAGTCCGGGCCGGGCGTAGGATCCGGTGTCATGAACGCCGGCGGTCGTGTCGTCGCGATCTGGCGATACCCGGTGAAGTCGATGGCAGGCGAGCGCCTCGGCGCAGCGCGTATCGGGTCCCTCGGTTTACACGCCGACCGGACCTGGGCAGTGCGCGACCGGGCCCTGGGCGCCACCACAGGCGCCAAGCGACTGCCCGGACTGTTGCTGTGCACCGCGCGCTACGCCGTTGAGCCGGGGCCGGATGCCGGGCCGGGTAATGCCCCCGAGGTGATCATCGGCTTTCCCGACGGGGTGGAGATGTCGAGTGCCGACCCCGGCATCCACCGGGCGCTGTCGGAGTACCTCGACCGCGACGTCGAACTGCGGGCGTTGCCGCCGCTGTCGGAGAAGGACGAGTATCGGGCGCCGATGGCGACCAAGGCCGATATGCGGACGATCTTCGGCCTGCGCCCCGACGAGCCACTGCCCGATCTGTCGATGTTCCCGATCCGCAAGCTCGCCGAGCTCACCCGGTACGCCACCCCGGTGGGCAGCTACGTCGACGCCTACCCGGTCCACCTGCTCACCGAGCAGTCGCTGCAGGCGATGTCGGCGCTGGCTCCGGGCTCTGACTTCGACGTCCGGCGGTTCCGCCCGACGATCCTGATCGACACGCTCGGGTTCGGCCAGCCCGGGGCCGACCAGCCCGAGGTGGGCTGGTGCGGTGGTGTGCTTCGGGGTCCGGATGTCGTTCTCTCGCCACTGATTCCGACGATTCGCTGTGTGATGCCGTCCCACCGGCAGCCCGGCCTCGAGCGGGATCCCGCGGTCACTCGGACCCTCGCCGGGCACGCCCGGCGCTGTCTCGGCGTGTACGGCAATGTGCTGACCCCGGGCCGGATCGCCGAGGGCGACACACTGCGGCTCGACGCCGCCGCGCACCGGACGACGGCGATCGGCGCAGCGGGGTCGGCGGTCAGGCGGGCTCTGATGAAGGCGGTGTCGGCGGCGCTGCGGCGCGGCCGAGCGTGAGCTCAATCAGATCGAGCGTGAGCTCAATCAGATCGAGCGTGAGTCAGATGTAGCGTTGCGCGGCCACGAGCCGGTCGCGCCACCACTGAACGCGATCGGCATCGGCCATCGTGAATCCGTTAAGCCGGTCGCGAGCGGGCGCGGCGGGCATCGAGGCGACGGGGACCATGCCCTGATCGGGGATCAGCGCGCGAGCATTGCTGACCACGTCGCCGGTCAGCAGGGCCGCGGTTCCGAGCTCGTGGGCATACCCGCTCTCGGGAAGCACTCCGGCCAGTGCCGCTCCCCCGGCGATCCCGATGCTGCTCTCCAGTTCCGCCGCAGCCACACACACCAGCCCGCAGCTTTCGGCCACCCGCAGCGCCCGGCGGACTCCCCCGAGCGCGCCGACGGTCAGGACCGCGATGTCAGCCGCCTCGGCGAAGTCGACCCGCAACGGTTCGGCGGCGTCCCGGATGCTCTGGTCGACGGCCACCGGAACGTCCACCCGCCGCCGCAGCGCGGCGACGTCGCCGAGGTCCGCGCAGGGCTGCTCGATGAACTCCAGGCCGCCGGCGGCCCGGTTCAGCTCCCGCACGGCGGCAAGAGCGGCGTCTAAGTCCCAGTTGCCGTTGGCGTCGCAGCGGATCGCGCCGGTCGGTCCCAGCGCGTCCCGCACGGCCTCGACGCGGGCGAGATCCTCGGCCAGCGTCCCCTCGCCGACCCTCACCAACGTTGTGCGGCAACCTGATTCGATGACGATCTGCGCGGCTCGCTCCGGGGCCACGGCCGGAACCGTGACCGCCACCGGAACCCGGCCCCGCATCGGATCGGGCCAGCCGACGGTGCCCACCTCGATGGCCGCGGTCAGCCAGCGCCCGGCCCGCGGCCCGTCGACGCCGGGTGGGGGGCTGAACTCGCCCCACCCCTGCGGGCCCTCGATCAGCATGCCCTCGCACACGGTTCGTTCGCCCACTGCGTCGGTGAGCGGGATCGCGAAGACCGGCGCGGCGTCGAAATCGATCCAGGTCTTCATGGTGTCCCTAGGTCCTGAATCTAGGTAGAAGCCGACGGAGACCAGTACGCGAGCATCTCGGCGAAGGTGTCGAAGGCTGGAGCCGAATATCCGTAGGTGGCCTCGAAATGGATGCTCAGCGGGAAACCCAGATCGGCGACTCCGTCGAGAACCCGGCGGTACAGGTCGAGGATCATCCGGCGCTTGACGGCCGGCTCCGCGGCGGCCAGCGTCCGGACGAAGGCCTGTTCCTCCGCGACGGCTGCGTTACCCGGATCCTGGATGAGCCAATTGATCAGGCCGACACGGCTTTCCATCTTCGGCACGAATCCGAACGACAGCAGGATTTCCGGGCGGTGATCGCTGGTCTTGGCGAACTCGGTGAGGAAATCCACGATCGCGTCGGAATACAGCAGTTGAGTCATCCCGTAGGTGATGCCCTTGTCGCACTTGAAGCCGAACCGTCCGAGTTCGGAATCGCGGGTCGGGATCAGGATCGCACCGCGGTTGGGAACCAGATCCCGGAAGAGCGACAGGGCGTCGGTGGGCGCCACGCCCGATCCCTCGCCGTCGTTCATGGTGCGCGGTACGCCTACGAAGGCGATGCCCTCCATGCCGGAGTCGATCAGATCGGTGAGCCTCCGCCGCAGCGCCGGCTCATCGAGGAATGCGGTGACCTGCGTGCACAACCCGTGCACCCCCGGCAATTCCGGCGAGATCATCCGCCAGTAGTCGAGAACGTCAAGCTTGGGCTTCAACTCGAAGGGACGGTCGCCGTCCTCCTCGATCATGCCGGGGATCATCACGTGTCGGATCTGGCCGGAGAGTCCGGTTTCGGCCGCGAGTTTGGCAACCTTGCGGGCCTCGTCGAGTTGCTCGTCGTGGCTGCGGTCGACGTTGGGCGGCACCAACTCGACGGCGACGGTGTTCAGTGGCACGGTTCTGGATGTCCGCCCGTGCTAGCCGCAGGTGTTGGCGTTGACCCAGCGGCCGTTCCAGCCGACACACCCGTTGACGGCCTCGCCCGGCATCGGCGCGTAGGCGTCCGGCCCCACCACATAGGGCGCCATCACATCGGACAGATTGGCGCACCCGCTCACCGACACCCGCCGGCCCACGCTCGCGCAGACGTCGGCGTTGGCCGCACCACTCGGCGCGACGGTGACGACGGCGGCGGGCACGGCAGCGAGGGCGACGACGGCCGCGACGGAGCCACGCCAGGTGCGATTCGACATGCCCCGGAGTATATCGGTGCGCTGATCGGCCGGAAATCGGGTTTCTTACCAGAGTCTTAGAGGGTTGGGCCTTACGACGCCGTCGCGCTGCGGGCTAGCGTCGGCTGATACGCCCGCCCGGGCGGCTTGGAGGCCCGCGATGACCAGCTTCACCTCCCGCTACGGAGACCCGGCAGTCGACTATCTGGGAGCCCACATCTGGGGCCACTGTCGGCACACCGCGACCGTCGTCGCCGTCGCCGGCCGGGTGGATTCCGCCAACGCGGCGGTGGTGACCGCGTCCACGCTGCGATTCATCTCCCCCGGTTCGCCGTTCGTGCTGGATTTGAGCGGGCTGACCGGATTGGCTCCCGATACCGAGCGACTGCTCGACGCCGTCGACGACCGCTGCCGGCAGGCCGGCGTGGACTGGGCGCTGGTGGCCGGCGACTCCACGGCGACCGGGGGTGCCCCCGCATCCGCGCGCGGACACCTGCTGGCCCGTTCGGTCGCCGAAGCGGAGAACCACTTCGACGACGGCATCCGCACTCGGCGCCGCGGGCCGTTCCCCTTGCTGAGGCATACGGCCTGAGGCATACGGCCTGAGGCATACGGCCTGAGGCATACGGCCAGGAGGAGCATCACGGGCTTGCGTACCCTTGGGATCGTGCGTCCCGCTCGCCTCTTCTGGGTTCTCCTCGCTGTTGGCGGGGTGATCGCGGCCGGGCCCGCCCTGGCCGATCCCGCGAGTCCGGGCCCAGTGCCGGGCCCCGCCCCGGGACCGGTTGCCTCAGGCCCCGCACCGGGACCGCCCTCCTCCGGTCCGGCGACCGCCATCGCGCGCGACGGCCTCTACGTCGTCGGCTCGCAGATCGCCCCCGGCGTGTACGCCTCGGCAGGGCCCGTCGCGGGCACCAGCTGCTACTGGAAACGGGTCGGCGCCGGTGACGCGATCCTGGACAACGCGCTGACCGCTCAGCCTCAGGTGGTGCAGATCGAGGCGACGGACGTGGCGTTCAAGACGCGCGGCTGCCAGCCCTGGCAGCTGACCGACGGGGCGCCCCCCGGACAGACCCCGCCATGGCTGGCGCAGATCCAACTACGGCACCAACTCGACGTGCTCAACGGCCTGGCCGGTCAGTCCGGCAACGGCCAGTTGCCGCCCTACTGAGGTCACGGTCCGCAGGACGTGTGGTCCTGGAGTTGCTCGCCACCGGCGAAGTCGCCGTTCTCGCCGTCGGCGTGATCAGTCAGGACCACGAATCCACCGCCGTCACGACCGACGACCACGATCGTCTGCTCGCCCATGCGTTGCTCGCCGAAGGCGTCGGCGACCAGCCGGAACGGGTTGACCTGAAGGTCCTCCCCGTCGACAGCCATCGCACTGTAGGTGTGGCCGGCCAACGGCACCTGGAACGGGGCCCATGCCGGACCGACGGTGTCCGCGTGCCGACGCAGGGCGTCGTGGACGTCGGCCCGGACACAGTCGATGTGGATGTGCAGCTGGCTCTGCGACCGTGACAGCACGGAGTTGACCGCCACACTCATCCACTCGCGCGGTACGGCCCGCCCGGCGGCCGCCTCGGCGAACGACCTGGCCTGCCACGCCGCGGCGAGATAGTTCGGCGCGTCTGGTGCCAGCACCTCGGGGCTTTCGATTCCGGTGATCCGCGCGGTGGGGATCAAGAGGAACTGCCGCGGCCCCACGGCATCCTTGAGCACCGCGTAGCCCCGTTGAACGCCCTCGCTGAGGTCCACCTTCGCGCAGGGTTCCGGGTTGCCGAACTCCTGGGCATCGACCACGCACTGTTGGCTGACCAGGTTCCACAGCGCGTCCGCGTCGGCCCGCGCCACCCCGGCAGTCCCGCACACTCCGAGTGCAACCACGGCTGCTGACGCTGTGAGACTGCGGCCGAACGGTATTCGCACCGCCCCAGCCTACGGCGGACCGCTAGCATCGGCCCCGATGAGGATTCCACCGCATGCCTCCGCCGCGGCGGCAGCACTTCTGGTGCTGACCGGCTGTGGATCCGCCCACGGCCCGGACCACCACGTCACGGTGTTCGCGGCGGCCTCGCTGAAGAAGGTCTTCACCATGGTCGGCGATGACTTCACCGCAGCGAATCCCGATACGCCGGCTGACTTTTCGTTCGCCGGCTCCGCCGACCTGCTGACCCAGCTGACCCACGGGGCACTCGCGGACGTGTTCGCCTCGGCCGATGCCGCGACCATGGACAAGGCGATCCGGGCCGGGCTGGTGGCCGGCTCTCCGGTGGACTTCGCGACCAACACCCTGACCATCGCCGTCGCCCCGGGAAACCCCAAGGGCGTCAGAGGATTCCGAGATCTCGCTCGGGTCAGCCTGGTGACCTGCGCGCCCGAGGTTCCGTGCGGTGCGTCGCTGCCGGGGTTGGAGAAGACGATGGGAGTGGATCTGGCGCCGGTCAGCGAGGAGTCGTCGGTCGCCGACGTCCTCAACAAGGTGACCAGCGGTCAGGCCGACGCCGGAGTCGTCTACCGCACGGACGTCCTGGCCGCCGCCGGCCGTGCCGTCGCGGTGCCATTTCCGGAAGCCGCCGTCAACACCTATCGGATCGCGACGCTCAAGAGCGCCGGGAACCCCTCTCTGGCAACGCGATTCGTCGACCAGGTGACCGGTCCGGCCGGCCGGGCGGCGCTCGCCGCCGCGGGGTTCGGCCCGCCCTGATCGTCCCGGCGCTACCGTACTGAACTGTGATCGTGCTGCTGCCGCCCTCTGAGACCAAACGCGCCGGTGGCGACGGACCCCCGCTGTGCCTGTCGAAGCTGAGCAACCCGGAGTTGACGCCGCTGCGCACCGAACTTGTCGACGAGCTGGTCGCCTTGGCTGCCGACACCGAGGCCAGTAGACGGGCGTTGGGGATCTCAGCGGCTCAGGACTCCGAGATCGCACGCAATGCCGCTCTGCGCACTTCCCCGACCATGCCCGCCATCCACCGCTACACCGGCGTTCTGTACGACGCGCTGGACATCGAATCGCTGCGCGGGGCGGAGGCGGCTAGGGCCCGGGCTCGCCTGGCCGTCGGTTCGGCACTGTTCGGGCTGCTGCGGGCCGACGACCCGATACCCGCCTACCGGCTGTCGGCCGGCTCGAAGTTGCCCGGCGGCCCCGGACTGCCGGCCCGGTGGCGTCCGGTACTCGAACCCGTGCTGGCCGACTTGGCCGGCCGGGAACTGATAGTCGACCTGCGCTCCGGGGGCTACGTCGGGCTCGGGCGGCTGCCCGGCGCTGTTCGGGCCGACGTCCTCGCCGAGCATGCGGATGGCAGGCGGACGGTGGTCAGCCATTTCAACAAGGCGCACAAGGGAAAACTGGCCCGGGCGCTGGCCGCCACCCGGTCTGAGCCCGGCGACGCCGCGGCTGTGGCCGCCGTCGCGCGGAGGGCCGGGATGCGGGCGGAATTGGACGGTACGGCGTTGACCATCGTCGTCCCGGCGTGACCGGCGAACTGACAGAATCGTGACGTGACGACGCGCTGGGGGCAGGCGGACGCCCCGCGGGGCGACGACTACGACGCCCGCTGGCGCACGCTGGCTGCCGCCGGGGAGAACATCCACGGCGAAGCCGATCTGGTCCAGTCGCTGGTGCCCGGCGGCGGTTGCGTCCTCGACGCCGGCTGCGGCACCGGCCGGGTGGCCATCGAACTCGCCCGCCGGGGGGTCGAGGTGGTCGGTGTCGACGCCGACCCGGCCATGCTGGCCGCGGCACGGACGAAAGCACCGGACCTGGACTGGATCGAGGCGGATCTGGCCGCGCTGAGCACCACCATGGAACTCGCGCCCGGACCGTTCGATCTGGTACTGCTGGCCGGAAACGTCATGATCTTCCTCGAACCCGGGACCGAGCAGCGGGTCGTGGACAACCTCGCGGCCCGTCTTGTTCCCGGCGGACTCCTGGTCGCGGGATTCAGCCTGCGTCCCAACAGGCTGTCGCTGGCCGGCTACGACGATCTCGCCGCCGCTGCCGGTCTCACCCTGCTGGACCGCTGGTCCACCTGGGACGGGGCGCCCTTCACCGGCGGGGACTACGCGGTGTCCGTTCATCGCAGTGGTCCGGAGCCCGGGAGCCGGACGGACGAGGCTCATGGGTAGCCGGACTCCCGACCGCTACTACGCCGCCACCGCGCAGCTGGCCGCCAACGGAAGACAGGCCGCCACCATGCGGGTGGTTGCGATCTGCATCCTGAGCCTGGGGACCTCCGGAGCGTTGGAGTGCCTGACGCCGTCGGCGACCCGATCGGCGGAGGGCAGGCTCGCCCTGGCGGTTCTGACGTCGGCTTGCTTGGTTTTGGGAGTCGGATGGCTGCGGGCGCGGTGGCCGAGTCGAATCGAATCGGCGGCTGTCGTCGTCTTCGGGGCGACCGCGCTCTCGGTGGGCTGCCTGGCGGCCGCGCAGCTCCCCGTCGCGATGGCGGCGGCCGCGTCCTTCGCCGTGGTGCTGGGCTATGCCGCACTGTTGCACCGGGGTCGTCTGCTGGGGCTTGCCGCGGCCATCGCCGCCGTCGTGCTGCTGTTGCTGGGGGTGCGGCTGGCAGTTCTCGGGGTGGGTTCGGCACTCGCCGCTCTGATCCCACTCGTGCTGATCGATGTCGTCGTCGTCCTGACCTGCCGGGTTCTCCCCGACCTCGGCGGGATCGCCGACGAGCAGACCGAGGTCGACCTGGTCACCGGCCTGCCGACCCGGGACTCTTTCGACGACCGGGCGGCGACCCTGCTCGGCGCCCGGCACCGCGACGACGACCGCTACCTGGCTCTGACGATCATCAACATCGACGCGCTCGGCGCCATCGCCGAACTGCAGGGCAGTCGCGGCTTCGACCGGGCCCGCACGGCTGCCGCGCAGGCGGTGCGCGAGTCGGTGCGGCGTGGTGCGGTGGTGGGCCATGCCGGGGAGTCCGAGTTCGTCGTCGCCGATACCTTCACCACCGCCGACCCGTCCCCGCTCGTCGAGCGACTCCGGGGTGCGATCGCATCGACCCCGTGCGGCATCACCGCCAGCATCGGCGTGGTCAGCACACAATTGCGTCCGCTGGCCGACCGTCCGCCGGGCGAGGTGCTCGACCAACTCATCGATCGGGCCCGCGCGGCTATGGACGAGTCCCGCAAGGCCGGCGGGAACCAGGCCCGCTATCTGGTGGTCTGAGGAGTGGTGGTCCGAGAAGTGGTGGTCCCGAGGAGTGGAGTGGAGATGACGTCGAAACGCTGCCGGGTGGTCGTGGTCGGAATGGTCGTGGTCGGAATGCTGTGTGCCTCGACTCTCGGCATCCCCGGCGCGGCCCTCGCAGATCAGGTCACGGCGCCCGCCGATTTCGTCGACCTGCACACGGTGGCCCCGAGCGTCCTGGCCGACATGCGGTATGCCAGTGCGCACAACTTCGTCGGCCGGCCCATCAACGGATACCCATCGCCCGCAGCGCCTTTCACCGGATGCATCCTCACCCGGCCCGCCGCCGAGGCGCTGGAACGCGCCCAGCAGGACTTCGTCGAGCGCGGCTACACCCTGAAGGTCTACGACTGCTACCGACCGCAACGGGCGGTCGACGACTTCGTGGCCTGGGCCGAGGATCTGGGCGATCAGCGGATGAAGGCCGAGTTCTATCCACGGGTGGACAAGTCGACGCTGTTCGACGACGGTTACATCGCCGCGCGCTCCGGTCACAGCCGCGGTAGCACCGTCGACCTGACCCTGGTGGCTCTGCCCGCCCAGGCGCCTGCCGTCGAGCCCTACTTCCCGGGCCAGCCGCTGGTGGATTGCGCTGCACCGCAACAACTGCGGTTCCCCGACGACTCCATCGACATGGGTACCGGATTCGACTGCTTCGACACGCTGGCCAACACCATGGATCCGCGGATCGAGGGGGATCAGCACAAGAATCGGCTGTTGCTCGCCGAAGGTCTTGAGCGCCAGGGCTTCTCGAATTACGACAAGGAATGGTGGCATTACACCTACAAGCCCGCCGGCCAGGGTGAACCCTACCCCGACACCTTCTTCGACTTTCCGGTCGAACCCGGGTCGTTAACCGCCCAGTAACGCCCGTCGCACCAGGTGCATGGCCACCGTCGTCGAACGGTCCCGTACGTCGGCCCGATCCCCGGGCACCTGCACGCATCGCGTGACCGTGGTGCCATCGGACAGCTTGACGCAGAACCACACCGTGCCCACCGGTTTGTCGGGCGTACCGCCGCCCGGGCCGGCCACCCCGGTGATGGCGACCGCGGTGTCGGCATCGAAGCGGGCCAGTGCGCCGTTGGCCATCGCCTCGGCCACCTCCGCAGACACTGCGCCGTGCTCGGCGATCAGCCCGGCGTCGACGCCGAGCAACGCTGTCTTCGCCTCGTTGGCGTATGCCACCACTCCCCCAGCGACATACGCCGAAGAACCCGCCCGGTCGGTCAGTCGTGCGGCGAGCATGCCGGCGGTGCAGGACTCCGCGGTGGCGATGCGCCGGCCGTTCAGCAGGCCGGCGATCTGGTCGTCGATCGTCGTCCCGTCCTCGGAAAAGATTGTGCCACCGTGCCGCTCGCGCACCAGGTCCATGAGTCGGCGATAGGTCGCCTCGTTCCCCGGTTCATAACGGCTGACCACCTCCAGTTCCCCGCGCCGGAGGCAGGTGGTGATCTCCAGACCGTCGAAACCGGGGATTCGCTCGGCCTCGCGCAGCGTCTCGGCCAGCCCGGATTCGGGCAGACCGAACATCCTGACGGTCTCCTGCCGGTAGTCGGTCCGGCCCGAAATCGCCTGCTGCACAGTCTCGGTCGCCATCGCGGCGGGCCACATCGCCTGCAGCTCTCGCGGCGGTCCGGGAAGCACCACGATCGTCGGCTCGCCGGGGACGACCACCCCGGGTGCGGTGCCGACCGGGTTCAGCACGGTCGCGCCGTCGGGCACCATGGCCTGCTTGCGGTTGGCTGTTTGGAGAGCGTCCCGGTCAACGTCGGGAAACCGCGCCATCCACTTCTCGACGATGGCCGCGATCGTCGCCTCCGTCGCCGCGTCGAGCACCAGGTCGCGGCCGCAGAACTTCGCCACGGTGGCGACCGTCATGTCGTCGGCGGTGGGGCCCAGGCCCCCGGTGGTGACGATCAGGTCCAGATTCTCGGCGGCCAGGAACCGCAACTGCGCCTCGATGTCGGCGGCCCGGTCGCCGCAGATGGTGATGTGCGCCAGTTCGACGCCGAGGTCGAGCAGACGGTCGGCCAGCCACGGCCCGTTGGCGTCGGCCACCCGGCCGGTCAGTACCTCGGTCCCGGTGATCAGGATCGCTGCGCGCGCACTCATCGCTTGTGAGAGTAGATCAACGACGAGTAGATCAACGGCGTAGCGGTGTCGCAGCGGTGAACTCCACGGCCCGGCCGCCGGACTGCCAGTCGTACCAGCTTTCCCAGCGGTCGACGGCGAACTGCTGCCAGCGCTCGTCGAGCCCGGGAACCACCCGCCGCGCCAGTTCGACGCCGGCGATCAGCGGTGCCCGGGCCAGCAGCAGTGCCATCCCGGGAAGCGGCGAGGGCAGGTCGTATCGCCGCCGGTTCCACGGCAGCATGAACAAGCCCGTGTAGCCGGCCTGTAGTCGCTGGTGGTACTCGGCGCGCAGCCAGTCCAGGCCCCGCTGGCCCGACCGTGGAGCGAAGGCCGGCACGAAGGACTGGACCAGTTCGGTGCCGGCCTCGGCCGAGTCGTAACTGCGTGCCGCATCGGCCATGAACAGGATCCGCCATCCGTCGAGCACCGTCTCCGGGAAGTACTCGTCGCAGCGCACCCCGACCAGGTGTCCGCAGTACCGGTTGAAGTGCAGCACCGCGCGCATCTCGTGCGGCGAGGTGAGATACCCCAGCGCGGTCAGCCCGAGCGCCGGCGCGACGCTGCCGCCCAGCAGGGTGAGCAGCATCGCCGACTGGCTGATCGGCAGACCGAAGCGCTCGAAGTCCCATTCCGGGTGCTCCGCGACCCGGGCACGCACGCTGACGTGCATGATCCGCACGTGCAGCGAGATGGCCCGCGCCACCGATCCCGGCGTGAGCACGGCCCCGGGCTTGCTCACCTCCATCCACCACCGCGAGGTCTCCATGTAGCGGTGCAGGGCGCGGTCTCCGGCATATCCGCCGGACAGTGACAGCGGCAGCGCCAGCCAGCTTTCGGTGTAGGTGTCCATGGTGCCGGCGTTGCCGACGGCGCCGAGGGCGTAGGCCCATCGCCGCCACACCGCCGCACCCTCCTCGACCAGAGCGGGGTCCACCCAGGCCGGTACCGCCTCGAAATCCTCGAGCAGGGCGCGCAGCGAGTCGGGTGCCTCGCCGACGTTGTCGATGCCGACCCGCTGGGCCAGTTCGACGAGTTCGCGCGCCTTCCGGGCACCGAGTTCGCCGTGGTAGGTCTCGGCGACGAACCTTTCAGCGACCGGGTCGCCCGTGGTGAGACCTTCTCGGAAGGCCGTCGCGACGTCCGCGGTCGGAAACAGGTCCACGCCGGTGAGGCGCAGCACCCTGTTCCGCAGCCGGGCGTGCGATGTCCCGGTTCTGGCCTCGGGGTACCGGAAAGCGGTCGGCACTCCCCCGGGCGCGCCCACCGTCAGCCCGCGGCCCCGGGGGTCCGGATCACCAGCGGGGTGGCCGGGAAGTAGGCGGCCAATTCGGTCCGTGACCGGCGCAACGCGGCCGTGCCGTAGCCCTTCTTGCGGTGCTCGGGATGAATCCAGATCCGGACGTTGACCTCGCCACCGCCCAGTTCGCCGAACACCATCCCGATCTTCTCGTCGCCATCCAGGGCGACGAACCACGCGGCGTCCTCAGCCCGCAGCCGTTCCCGCGCCGCGGCGATCTCGTCGTCCAGCGCACCCGCCGGGGAACCCGAGCCGTCGCCGGCCGCCCCCATGTCCTCGGTGCGGGCGGCGAACAGGTCACGGTCGGAGTCCGCCGAGAACAGACGCAGGCGCAGGGTGTCGTCGGCGCTGGCCGGCCGCTCCGAGGCGGTGAAGGACAGCTGGCTGTTCAGGTCGTCGAGTTCGGCCGCGATCCGGCGCCGGGAATCCTTGGTCAACTGGTCGAAGGACATCCCCATCACCGCTTCGCTGCCGACGCGCGGGGTTCCCAGCAGTTCGGTGATGGCGTCGACGGCGGCGCTGCGGTCGGCGGACTCGACGATCGCGTCGAGGACGTCGTGACGCCGTTCCAGGGCGGTCAGCAGGGCATCGGCGATGGCCCGCCGGGTGACGGCGCGGTCTTGGTCGGGATTCGTGGAGGTCGTCATCAGACCAGCCTAGATCCCCGTCTGCGCTTCGGCATTCGCTACCGCCGGTGACGCTCGTGACTGTCGGCTCTGTCAAGATGAACTCCGGTCCGCACCCGTACCGGTCGGGGCGCCCACCAGGAGTCCTGATCACCGTGGCCAAGATCGTTATGCGGATCTTCGCCGTGGTGTTGGTGTTGGCGTGCGCCGGCGACTACCGGGTTTTCGCCGGGCCCCGGCCGCCCGCGGCGCAGGACATCGAACTTGCCGACGGGTGGAAACTCACCACCGACTCGCTGTTGGCCGGCTCGCCGGTTGACGGCGATCGCCAGGTCGACGGCGCAGCGCTGTCCTCCCCCGGATACGACGACGCCGCCTGGGTACCGGTCCGCCGGATGCCGGGCACCGTGCTGCAGATCCTGCAGGACGCCGGGGTCTACCCGAACCTCTACTACGGCAAGAACCTGCTCACCGAGGTTCCCCAGGACCTCTACAAGCAGGACTGGTGGTACCGGACCTCGTTCACCGCTCCGGCCGGTTTTCAGTCCTACCAACTGGACTTCCCGGGCATCAACTACCGGGCGGACATCTGGCTCAACGGCCACCGGATCGCCGACAGCCGGCAGATCGTCGGCATGTACAACGGCCACACCCTCGACGTAACACGGTGGGTGGTCCGGGGAGGCGCGAACACGCTGGCGGTCAAGGTCACCCCGGAACGCAAGATCCAGGACGTCGACGGCGTCGAACTCGCCGACAGCTGGTACGACTGGATCAACGCACGCTTCCTGGGCTACCGGGGTGGTGGCGACGGGCCCTCCTTCGTACCCGACCGCAACGCCGGCATCTGGAAACCGGTGCACCTCAAAGCCTTCGGGCCGATCGGCATCGGCACCGCGACGGTCACCACCGACCTGCCCAGTAACGACCAGGCGAAACTCACCGTCTACGCCACCGTGCACAACTACTCCGACGCCCCGGTCGGCGGGGTGCTGCGGGCGACCATCACCCGCGCCGGGAAGCCCACCGTCCGGGTCGGCAGCCCGGTGACCCTGGCCCCCGGCGAGGATCGTGAAATCAGTTTCCGCGCGGAGGAATTCCCGCAGCTCACCGTCGAACACCCGGACCTGTGGTGGCCCTACACCATGGGCAGCCCGGACCTCTACGACCTGTCCCTGGACTTCACTCAGAACAGCACCGTTACCACCACGGCGGCCTGGAAATTCGGCATCAGGACCGTCACCCAGGGACGCGATTCCGAGGATGCCGCCGACGAACCCGGCGGCAACTTCTATCTCAAGGTCAACGGCCGGGACTTCCTGGTTCGCGGCGCCACCTATACCCCCGACCTGCTCTACAAGTACGACCCGGACCGCGACGCGACGATCCTGCGCTACGCCAGGGATCTCGGGGTGAACATGCTGCGGCTGGAGTCCAAGATCTCCTCGTCGCGCTTCGTCGAGATGGCCGACGAGATGGGCATCCCGTTGATGTACGGCTGGATGTGCTGCAACCAATGGGAGAAGTGGCAGCAGTGGGACGACGAGGACCGCCACGTCGCCGCGGAAAGCCTGCGTTCACAGATCGACATGCTGCGTTCGCACCCCTCGGTGTTCGTCTGGGCCAACGGCAGTGACGGCCGACCCCCGGAGAACGTCCGTATCGCCTACCGGCGCATCCTCGACGACGCCCATTGGCAGAACGCCACCGTCGACACCGTGTCGTCGTTCGCCCGCGACGCCGACGGCAAGCCGTTGTGGGACGGCATCCAGATGTTCGGGCCCTACAGTTGGCGGCCGCCGACGTACTGGTTCGCCGGCGACTACCCGGCCGCCCGCGGATCCTCGGCGGAGCAGGGCGACAACGAGCACATACCGCCTTTTGCCAGCCTGCGGCGGTTCATCCCGCCCGACAAGCTGTGGCCGATCAACGACACCTGGTACTTCCATGCGGGTTCCAACCAGCAGAACTCCACCCTGACCAACATCCGTCGAGTGGTCGACCGGCGCTACGGCTTGTCGACCAATGCCCAGATGTTCGCCGACAAGGCTCAACTGGCGCACTACGAAGCCACCCGCGCGCAGTTCGAGGCGTTCGCCGCCAATGGCTGGGACGGCCACAAGATGACCATTTACTGGATGCTCAACAGCCACTGGCCGTCGTTCTTCGGCAACATCTTCGATTACTACCTTCGCCCCGGCGGCGCCTACTACGGCGCCAAGAAGGGCTTGCGGCCGCTATCGGTGGTCTTCGACTCCTACGCCACCGGCGACCACCGCCAGGCCACCGTTCGGGTGGTCAACCAGAGCCCGGACGACACCGACAAACTGCGGGTCCGCGTGCGGCTCTACGACCTCAACGGCACCCAGCGGCTGGACCGCACCGCGGAGGGTATCGCGGTGCCCTCCGGAGGCGCCGCGCAGGCGATGACGCTGCCGCCGGGCCCGGCCGACTCCCCGGTGTTCTTCGTCCGCTGTGAACTGCTCGGGCCCGACGGCGCCGTCCTCTCCGAGAACATCTACTGGCAATCGCAGACCGTCGACGACGTCGGTCCACCCGCCAACGATGCGGCGTTCGACTCCAAACAGGTCAGCTGGGCCGACATGACGGCTCTGAATTCGATGGCCAAGGTTGCCCTCGAGGTCGGGGCGCGTGCCGACGGCCCGGCCGGGTCCGTCGCGATCACGCTGCACAATCCGACGTCGAAGATCGCCTTCTTCGAGCGGGCCGAACTGCTCGACGAGCGCGACGGCGACGAGATCCTGCCCGTCGAGTACGACGACAACTACGTCACCGTGTTTCCCGGCGAGACCGTCGAGATCCACGGCCGGGTGCCCGCCGGAGCGCCCGGCCCGCGGTGGGTGCGCGTCACCGGGTACAACGGCGCGCCTATTCTCCAGCCCGTGCACTAGCCCCGATTGCGGGGCCGGTGGCTTACATTCGGTGCGGACCGTGACGCCGGCGCCAGAAGGGACCGACATTGCTCGAGCACTCCCTTGTCGTGGCCGCCGCTCTGGCGGGTGCGGTGTTCACCGCAATCGGCATCGTCGTCCGGCAGCGCGCCACGATGGACGTTCCGGCCGACCGGGGCGTCAGCGCGCTGATGGTCAGCACGCTGATCCGCCGGCCGCTGTGGTGGGCAGGCACCGGTGCGGCGATCACCGGCTACGCCTTCCAGGCGGTCGCACTTGCCTACGGATCGCTGCTGTTGGTGGCGCCACTGCTGGTGTCGGCGCTGCTGTTCGCGCTGCCGTTGAGCGCCTGGCTGGCGCACCGGCACGTCACCTGGGTGGAATGGGGCTGGGCGATCCTGCTGACGGCGGCGCTGGCGGTATTCGTGGCACTGGCCCGCACCAAGCCCGGCGACTACGACGGCGCCGAATGGGCCGCCGTATCCGTCGCCGCCATCAGCCTGGCTCTGGTGGCGTGCGCCCTGGCCGCTGCGAAACGCTTCTCCGACTGGCGCCGGGCGATCCTGCTCGCAGTCGGCGTGGGCGTGATGTTCGGGGTGGTGGCAGTGCTGACCAAGATCGAAATGCACATCCTCCGAGAGGAGAATGCGCTGCGGGCGCTGCGGTCCCCGGTCACCTACGCACTCATCCTGTTCGGCGTCGGGGCAACTCTGCTGCAGCAGGCCGCATTTCATGCCGGCTCGCTGAAAGCATCCGTGCCCGCGATGCTCGTGCTCGAACCCGTGGTCGCCGTGTTGCTCGGTCAGGTGGTGCTCGGCGAACACCTCGCGGTGAGCACCCGCAGTGCCGTCGCTCTCGGGATCGCCGTGGCTGCGATGGCAGCGGCCACCATCGCGCTGGGCCGCGATGAGGGCGCCTACGAGGACGAACTGGAGGCGGTCGCGGCGCAGCGTCGGCCATGATGTGATGGTGCCGTCGGACCCGCTGATCCAGATCGCTGCTGCTCCGGCCGGGCCGGCGGTGGGCGCGTTCTTCGACCTGGACGGCACCCTGGTGGCGGGCTTCACCGCCGCCGCGCACGCCGGCGACCGCATCAGGCGGGGCCAGGCCCGCCTCGGCGAGGTGCTCGGCGTCGTCGAGGCGTCGGTGCGTTACCGGTTGGGCCGCATGCAATTCGAGCGATTGATGTCCCGGGCGGTCACCTACCTCACCGGTGAATCGCTGCGTGAACTCGACGAGATCGGCGAGCGGGTGTTCGCCGAATACGTCGAGCAGAAGGTCTATCCCCTGATGCGCGAGATCGTGCGGGCCCATCGGGACCGCGGCCACACCTTGGTGATCAGTTCCTCGGCGTTGACCATCCACGCTGAACCGGTGGCTCGCGCCCTGGGTATCGACAACGTGGTGTGCAACAGCTTCGAACTCGACGACGACGGCCGCCTGACCGGCCGGATAGCTCCCCCGATCGTCTGGGGAAAGCAGAAAGCCACTGCGGTGCAACGCTTTTGCGAAGATCGCGGCGTGGAGCTACGACAGAGTTACTTCTATGCCGACGGCGACGAGGACGCCCCGCTGATGGCACTGGTCGGACATCCCCGCCCGGTCAACCCGCGCCCGGGACTGGCGGCTCAGGCGCTCGCGCAGGGCTGGCCGGTGCTGCATGTCACCGCGCCCGGCGAGCGGAGCGGCGCCGCCTCAGCGTTGGCACACCTGCCGGCGCTGGGTCGCGCGGCGCTGCGATCCGCCTTCGGTTCGGTGGCACGGCGCGGCGGCCGTCAACGTCGCTGAGGCCTACATCGCCCTGCGTGGGAACGCTCACATCGCCCTGCGCGGAGCGCTCACATCGCCCGGTGCGGGACGTCGGTGATCAGACCGCCGTCGACCACGTACTCCGAACCGGTCGAGAACGACGACTCGTCGCTGGCCAGGAACACCACGAAGGACGCCACTTCGTCGGGGGTACCCGGGCGCCCCATCGGCGCTTTCACGATGTCCTCGGGCAGGTGCTTGGTCATCGGCGTGCGGATGAAACCGGGGTGCACCGAGTTGACCCTGATGTTCTCCGGGGCCAACTCCAGGGCGGCCGACTTGGTCAGTCCGCGCAGTCCCCATTTCGAGGCGACGTAGCTGTGCACCCAGGCCGCACCGCGCATGCCCTCGATCGAGGAGATGTTGATGATCGATCCGCCGCCGGCGGCGATCATCGGATCGAGCACCGCTTTCATCCCCAGCATCGGCCCGGTCAGGTTGACGTCGAGCACCTTCTGCCAGCGCGTCATGTCCGCGGTCTTCAACGGGGCAGCCTGAACGATCCCGGCATTGTTCACCAGCACATTGACCTTGCCGAAGGCCTCCAGAGCGGTGTCGACGGCGGTTTTCCACTCCTCTGCGCTGGTGACGTCGAGGTGGACGTAACGGGCGGCGTCGCCCAGTTCCTCAGCCAGCGCCTGGCCTTCCTTGTCGAGGATGTCGCCGATCACCACCTTGGCGCCCTCACCGACCAGCCTGCGGGCGAACGCCGCGCCCATCCCCCGTGCCCCGCCGGTGATCAGTGCAACCTTGCCATCCACGCGGCCCTCGGCCGGAGTGCCTTCAACGCGGCCTTCGGCCGCAGTGCCTTCAACGCGTCCCATGACCGGTGAGGCTACCTTGATCAAATGGCCATCAGAGTCGCCCATGTCGGGACCGGTAATGTCGGCCGGCTCGCACTCGCCGAACTCATCAGCAACCCGGCTTTCGACCTCGTCGGTGTCTGCGTCTCGGACCCGGACAAGGTCGGCCGGGATGCGGGCGACCTGGCCGGGCTCGATGTGAGGACCGGCGTCGCCGCCGTCGGCGACCTGGAAGCGGTGCTGGCCGGCGAGCCGGCGTGCGCGGTCTACTGCGCGATGGGCGACACCCGGCTGGCCGGGGCGATGGACGACGTCCGGCACATCCTGGCCGCCGGGGTGAACGTGGTGGGTTCGGCGCCCGGGGTGCTGCAGTTTCCCTGGCAGGTGCTGCCGGACAAGTTCATCGAGCCGGTGGAAGTCGCTGCGCGCGAGGGAAACTCGAGTGTCTACATCAACGGGGTGGACCCCGGATTCGTCAACGACCTGATCCCGCTGGCGTTCGCCAGCACGTGCCGCAGTATCGAGACGGTGCGCTGCATGGAGATCGCCGACTACGCCACCTACGACGGCGCCACCGTGATGTTCGACGTCATGGGATTCGGCAAGCCGCTCGACGAGGTGCCGCTGTTGTTTCAGCCCGGGGTGCTGGGCGTGGCCTGGGGTTGTGCCATCCGCCAGCTTGCGGCGGGTCTGAACATCTCCATCGACTCCATTTCCGAGAGCCACGAGCGGGAGCCGGCTCCCGAGGCGTTCGACATCGCCGCCGGTCACATTCCGGAGGGCGGTGTGGCCGCGGTGCGTTTCCAGATCACCGGCATGCTCGGCGGCCGTCCGGCGATCGTCGTCGAGCACGTCACCCGGCTAAGAGGCGACCTGCGGCCGGACTGGGCCCAGCCCGCCCAACCCGGCGGTTCCTATCGGGTCGAGATCACCGGCGAGCCGTCCTACGCCGTCGACATCTGCCCCACCAGCCGCTACGGCGACCACAACCACGCCGCGATCTCGGCGGCCGCGGGCCGGATCGTGAACGCGATTCCCGCCGTCGTCGCCGCTCCACCGGGAATCCGCACCACGCTGGATCTGCCCCTCGTGAGTTCGGTGAAGCTGTTCGATCAGGGGTGATATCCGGGGACCAGGACGGCCCCGGGATACCAGCCGTATCCGCCGTTGACGTAGAGCGAAATGCACATCCTGCGCAATGCGTCGCTACCCACACTGCAGTTCAACAGGGCCGTCTGGTCCGGTGCGGACCCCAGAACCCGGGGCGGGCGCGGCGTGATGGCGCAGTTGTCCACGTACGGATTCAGCGGGAACACCCCGTTGTAGCAAGGGGCGTCAGGTGCTTGGTAGGGGCTGGCCGACGCCGGCAGCGCCTGGGTGAAAGCACCTGCGAGAAGAGCCAAAGCCACGAGTGCTGCTCTGCCTGAAGTGGCCATTTCGGAGACCTCCTCACCGGCCCGTTTAACCAAGGCCTCACCTCTAACGGTACTCCGGCCGAATCGGGCAGCCTGGTCAGATTTCCAGCAGGAGTTTCAGGGTGGCGAGATCGGCTGCGACGGCATCGGCGTCACGTTGGTATTCCGCCTCCGACATGCCGAGTCGGCGCCGCAGGGTGAACACCAATTCACTCCATTCCGGGCCGGCGGGTACGACGCGCAGCGGGTTGAACACCGATTCCCCGCCCGGCATGGTCACCACATGGTCGAGTACGCCAAGGCCATTGGCCGGGGCGAACTCGACGCCGACCGTCCCCATCGGGGACTGCACAACCCAGTTGTCGCCCACTTTGGTCACCTCGCCGCAGGCCAGGCCGGCGGCCCAGGCTGGTAGGTGCGTCGGGTCGGCGGCATAGCGGTACACGTCGGCGGCCGACCGGTTGATCCACACACTGATGTGCCGCGACTCCATCAGGCAAGTGTCGCAAGAGGTCGCGGGCTAGACTAGCGTTCAACTAGAACACGTTCCAGTTTTCGGAGTTTCAGGAGCCCGCCATGCACACTCCCCTATGCGACGAACTTGGCATCGAGTTCCCGATCTTCGCCTTCACTCACTGCCGGGATGTCGTGGTCGCCGTGAGTAAAGCCGGCGGATTCGGAGTCCTCGGCGCGGTCGGATTCACCCCGGAGCAACTCGAGATCGAGTGCACCTGGATCGACGAGCACATCGGCGACCACCCCTACGGCGTCGACATCGTCATCCCGAACAAGTACGAAGGCATGAACACCGACATGTCCGGCGAGGAACTCGCCGAGATGCTGCGCAAGATGGTGCCCCAGGAGCACCTGGACTTCGCCAAGAAGATCCTCGCCGACCACGGCGTGCCGACCGGCGACGCGGATTCGCATGCGCTGCAATTGCTCGGCTGGACCGAGGCCACCGCCACCCCGCAGGTCGATGTCGCGCTGCGCCACCCCAAGATGACGCTGATCGCCAACGCGCTGGGCACTCCGCCCGCCGAGATGATCTCCCGCATCCACGCCGCGGGTCGCAAGGTCGCGGCGCTGTGCGGGTCGCCGTCGCAGGCGCGCAAGCACGCGGATGCCGATGTCGACATCATCATCGCCCAGGGCGGCGAGGCCGGCGGGCACTGCGGCGACATCGGCTCGATCGTGTTGTGGCCGCAGGTCGTCAAGGAGGTGGCGCCGCGTCCGGTGCTGGCCGCCGGCGGCATCGGCAGCGGGCAGCAGATCGCCGCCGCGCTGGCAATGGGGTGTGCGGGCGCCTGGTCGGGATCGCAGTGGCTGATGGTCGAAGAGGCCCACAACACCCCGGTGCAGCAGGCCGCCTACGCCAAGGCCGGCAGTCGGGACACCGTCCGCAGCCGCTCGTTCACCGGCAAGCCGGCCCGGATGCTGCGCAACGACTGGACCCAGGCCTGGGAGACACCGGGAAATCCCGAGCCGTTGGGAATGCCGTTGCAGTACATGGTGTCCGGGATGGCGGTCGCCGCGACGAGCCGCTACCCCGACGAGACGGTCGACGTAGCCTTCAACCCGGTCGGTCAGGTGGTCGGACAGCTGAACAAGGTGGAGAAGTGTTCGACGGTGATCGAGCGCTGGGTGCAGGAATACCTCGAGGCCACCAATCGGCTCAATGAACTCAACGAGGCGGCGTCGGTCTGAGACTCAGCGCCGCTGAGCGTCAGCCTCCGGACACTCAGTTTGCCGGAACGAAGTCGCTTCCGTTGCCCCAGGCGCCGACCTTGAGGAAGCCGGGCTGCCAGCCCTGGGCACCCACGCACAGCATCGGTAGGCCGTCCGGCGACTGCGCAGCCGCCTGCGAACCCGGGCACGGGCTGCCGGGGGTCTGAACGCCGTAGAGCTTCGGCGAGATCACCCAGAAGCCAACACCCTCGGGCGGGGAGTCCCAGCCGCCGGGGATGTAGATCTGGTTGTTGATCCAGTGGCACGCCATCGCCTCGCCACCCGGGCCGCGCCCGAAGATGAATCGATCCCAGTGGTTGCACGCGTCACCGAGGCGGACGTTGTAGGCCATGCCCGGCACGTCACCGGTGTAGGAGGGATCGGCGACGGCGGGCGTGGCGACGGAGAGCGCGCCGCCCGCGACGGCTGCTGCGATGACGAGTTCGCGGAACATGGGTGAGAGCCTAACCGCTGCCGGCCACAGACTTCGGCGAAACCGTGCGGCGCGCAGAAAACCCGGCCCTCACCTGCCTTGGTAGGCTTCGATCATCGCTGTCTGGGGGTGGGGTACGAGTACGGGAGTACTGGTGGATGAGGGGCTGAGGCATCCCGATCGGGTGCGGGTAGCCGACGAGGGGGTCGACGTCCCGCACGGTTTCGCAGTGCGGCACCACCCGGTTGGCGACGCGGGTCTGTGGCACGAGATCATCCCGATGGACGGTGGCCGGATCGCCCTGTGCATCGGCCGATCCCCCGGGGATCCCGGGGGGACGCTTCGGTCGAGAGTTCGGAAGGTGTTGCGGGACAGCGCCGATCCGCTGCGCGTTCTCGATTCGGTACGCAGTGAGGTCACCGACCTGTTGTGCGGGTTGATCGACGCGGAAGCCTCCCTCGTGGAATTCGGCGGCAGCGGGGACGTTGCGGTGATCATCGCGGGGCCACAGCTGCCGGAACGGGTGATTCGCCCCGCGGCCGGTCGGCTCGTCGCCGAAACGCTGCCTGCGGGCGCAACTGTGCTGTTCGAGGTCGGGGCGTCCGCGACCGCCGGGCTGCTGGACGATTGCGCGACGCCCCGCCCCGTGCAGGCCGTCGAACGGGTCGCCACGCGACTTGCTGCCGCGGATCGGTCCGGGCGGGCGGTGGTGTTGCTGTACCGCCAGCCGCCCGGAGCGCTCAACCTCAAGATTCCGGCGCGACCGGACAACCTGGCTGCCGTCCGCGCGCAACTGCGCCAGTGGCTCGCCCTCGCCTCGGTCGATCCAGAGTTGTCGGCGGACGTCCTCCTCGCGGTGGGTGAGGCGGCGTCCAATGCCACCGAGCACGCCGCTCTCGGGGTCGGGCATCCGGTCGAGATGTCGATCCTCGCCTCGATCTCGAAAGGGCGCATGCGATTCGAGGTTTCCGACAACGGGCGCTGGAAAACCCCGCCGGCCTCACCCGGCCACCGGGGACATGGAATCCGGCTGATCAACGCCCTCGTCGATTCAGCAGACCTCACCGCCAGTGAGCGCGGGACCACCGTCGAAATGTTCAAGGAGTTGCCGCTCATGTCCAAGGAGTTGCCACGGTGACCGAGGCCCGATTCGCCATCACCGTCGCTTCCGATGACCATCCGCCGCTGGTCACGGTGACCGGCGACGTCGACCTTGCCAACGTCGGGGAGTTCGAGACGGCGATGGCGACCGCCAGGAACGGATCCAAGGAACTCGTCGTCGATCTCACCGGGGTGAGCTACTGCGACAGCGCCGCTGTCCGTTCACTTTTCGCGCTGGCCGCAACGACCACGCTGACTATGATCGTGAGCCCGACCGGACACATCACCACGCTGCTCGGCATCTCCGGTCTGGACCGGGTGGCGACCGTTGTAACCAAGGAGTGATTCGGATGCCCGCTCCCGCATTCCACCCACGCCACTACTCCCCCGCCCAGCAGGAACTGTTCGAGCGAATCCTCGACCGGGTCCACCACGACCTGCCCAGTGCGATCGGCTTGGCCGTCACTGTGCACGACCGCGGCCGCGACCACTCGCGCATGGTGCTGACCGCCTGCGGTGCCGGACAGGAGTTCGTCGACGCGCAACTGGGCGGACTCGGCGGGCTCGGTGGTCCGCTGGTCGACGCGATCGAACATCAGATGCCTGTCATCAGCCCGGACCTGTGGGCCGACGACCGCTGGCCCGCGCTGACATCGTCGGGTGTGCAGGTCTTCTGCCAGGAAGGCGGCCATGACTGGAGCCGGGTGCGCGGGGCGGCGGCCGTGCCCGGTGTGTGGGAGGGGGACCAGACGACGGTGCTGACCTGTGTTCTCGATGCGCCCGCCGGCGCCGACACGGTGATCACCCTGATCGGCTACGAGCAACTGATCACCGCGGCGATGGTGACGGCGGCCGCCCAGGACGGCACCGAGGTCGCCGACATGCTCGCGGTCCTGCAGTCCCGGGGGGCGATCGAACAGGCCAAGGGCGCCATCATGGGCCTGCTGAGGTGTGATGCCGACACCGCGTGGGGAACGCTGCGTCAGGCCAGCCACGAGTCCAACGTCAAGCTGCGGGTGCTGGCGGTGGCCCTGGTCGAGCACATCAGCGGGGGGCCCGCCGAACAGCCGGCCGTCGGGACGCCCATCGTTCCCGACCAGCCTGCGCGCCGCGCGGCCCAGCTGCTCTGGGCGGTTCTGACCCATGCCGGGGCGGCGTCAAACCCCAACTGACGCCGCCGGGGCGGCGTCAAACCCCAACTGACGCCGGCAGATCGATGGTCGTCGTCACGGCGACGATCTGCGGGAGCGGTGGCGCCGAGGAGAAACCGAACTCCACCGGCGGCAGCAGTGGCGCCAGTCCGCCCAGGTCGCGCCCGCCGAAGCTGCCCTCGGCCGCGGTGATCAGCCGCGACCGTCGGACTCCGTAGTACTCCCGCCGGCCGTTTCCGGCGGTGCCCGCGGTGTGCACACCGCGAACGAGACGGGAGGCGACCGGGTCGATCGCGCTCAACCACCACGGTGCGGCCGCCAGGGGCGCGGGGACCAGTCGCAATAGTCGGTCGATGGGCGCCGGACCGCCGACGGACACCGTCGCGTCGAGACCCGGGGCGGACACGCTCAGCTGCCGATCGGACAGTTCCGTGTGTACCGATCCCAGCTCCGTGCGATCGAAGTGGTAAGTGGCGGAGACGAATTCGGCGATCTCGGCACTGGGCGCGAGCAGGACGCGTTCGCCGTCGGCGGTCTGGACCATCACGTCGGCGAAGGCGCCGAACGGCGACTCCGCCCACCTGCCGACGACCATCCGAACGCCCAGGGCGGTGCCGAAACCGGCGATATGTCCGGTGAAGACCAGTCGCTGCGTACGCACGCCCCCGAGGGTAGCCGCGGGTTGGCTAGAGTCGGTTGCATGGCTGAATCGACGTGGACTCTCGACTCCTCTTCCGGTGAACTGCAGATCTTGACCGGCGTCGCCGGCCCCGCCGCCAAGATGGGCCACCGGCTGACGATCGGAATGCAGACCTGGCGGGCCAGCGTGCAGTGGCAGGACGACGCCCCGGTCGCGGCTGAACTGGTGGTCGACGTGGACTCCCTCGAGGTGCAGAAGGGCGAGGGTGGGGTGACGCCGTTGGCCGGTCCGGAGAAGGGCATCGCGCGCTCCAACGCGCTGAAGTCGTTGGACGCCAAGAAGTTTCCGCAGATCCGGTTCACGGCCTCCGATATCGCCAAGGCCGCCGGCGGATACACGATGACCGGTTCGCTGGAGATTCACGGCACCTCCCGCCCGCAGGTGGTCGACCTCAAGGTGGCCGACAACGGCGACAGTTGGGCATTGTCGACCCGGGCCACGGTCACCCAGACCGACTTCGGCGTGAAGCCCTACTCCTTGCTGATGGGTTCGATGAAGGTGGCCGATGAGGTCACCATCCAGTTTGCGGCGACTTACCCGAAGTAATTGGTCTGACCACTTGACCTTCAGCCGGTTGTTGGCCATGCTGGGCGCATGGCCCTGCAACCGGTCCACCGCCGCTCCGTTCCCGAGAACGTCTTCGAACAGATCCTCGCCGAGGTGCTCAGCGGCGAGATGCAGCCCGGCGAGTCGCTGCCGAGCGAACGCCGTCTGGCGGAGGTGCTCGGTGTTTCCCGGCCCGCCGTCCGGGAGGCACTGAAGCGCGTCGCCGCCGCCGGACTGGGGGAGGTCCGCCAGGGCGACGCCACCACGGGGCGCGACTTCCGGCGGCATGCCGGCCTCGATCTGCTACCCCGGTTGCTGCTGCGTGGCGGGGAACTCGACGTCTCGGTGGCGCGCAGCATTCTCGAGGCTCGCCTGCACAACGGGCCCAAAGTGGCCGAACTGGCTGCGAGGCGGCGTCCCGCGGAACTCCCCGCGCTGCTCGAGGAATCGATCCACGACCTGGAGACCGACGACGATCCCGTCGAACAGCAGCGTCATGCCTTGAGGTTCTGGGACCACGTCGTCGACGGCGCCGATTCCATCGTCTTCCGCCTCATGTTCAACACGTTGCGGGCCGCCTATGAGCCTGCTCTGCCGGCGCTGGCGACCATGATGGCGGCCGAGGTGGGCCATGTCGAGGCCTACCGGGCGGTGTCCCGTGCCATCGAGGCGGGCGACCCCGACGCGGCCGAGGCCGCCGCCCGGGCGTTGCTTGAGCCGGCCAGCGCCGCGCTCATCGCCGCGCTGAGTGCAATCGGGGAGATGAAATGACTCCGCGCAACGACAACGCGCAACGACAACGAGATGGGAGTGACGGCATGACCGAATCGAAAGCCGGCCGCCGACCAATGACCCTGGCCGACGCGGCTCGAGAGTTCTGGCGCCACCCGTCGCCCTGGCTGCTCGCCATCGCGCTGGTCGCATCGCTCGTCGCGCGCGTCGCCGTCGGCGGCTGGTATTACACCGACGCCATCCTGCCATTTGTGGTGCTGGCGGTATTTCCGTTCGTGGAGTGGATGATTCACGTGTTCGTGCTGCACTGGCGGCCGCGCCGAGTGGCCGGCGTGATGGTGGATCCGATGCTGGCCCGCAAGCACCGCGAGCATCACTCCGACCCGCGCATCACCAGGCTCATCTTCATTCCCCTGCAATCTCTGTTCGGGGCGTTCGCCGCCGGCCTGCTGGTCGCCTTCCTGGCCTTCCCGCGAACCGGCCTGGGACTGACCTTCCTGGTGGTGGTGTTCGCGATCGGGATCGTCTACGAGTGGAGCCACTACCTGGTGCACACCGACTACAAGCCGAAAACCGCGGCGTACCGAACCATGTACCGCAACCACCGCTGGCACCACTTCAAGAACGAGCACTACTGGTTCGCGGTCACCACGCCCGGACTGGCCGACCGCGTGCTGGGCACCTACCCGGACCCGCAGACCGTGCCGACCTCGCCGACTGCCAAGAACCTGCACGCTGCGCCCAGCGCTGTGAAAGCGCCCGCAGCGTGAAAGGTGCCGCAGCGTGAAAGGTGCCGCAGCGTGAAAGGTGCGGCGGCGTAACGCCGTTCGGTTATCCGGCGGCGATTACCCGTTGATGATCACCGGGTCACCGATGCCCACCTGGTTGAAATACCAGTTGGCATTGTCCGGGCTGAGGTTGATGCAGCCGTGGCTGACGTTGGCGTAGCCCTGGGAACCGACCGACCACGGCGCTGAGTGCACGTAAACCCCGCCCCAGGTGATGCGGACCGCGTCGGAGACGGTGAGCTTGTAGCCCTCCGGATCCTCCAAAGGGATGCCGATGGTGCGGGAGTCCATCACGATCGAGTTGTACTTCTCGAGCACGCTGAACGACCCGATCGGGGTGGGGTGCTTGGGCTTGCCCATGGAAGCCGGCATCTGCCGCATCACCACGCCGTTGATGCTCACGGTGAAGGTGTGCGCCGAGATGCTGGCGACGCCGAGCACGACCCCGGAGGTCCCGAAGTTGCGCCGCACTCCCCCGGCCATCAGGGAGATCTGGGAGTGCGCCGGCCAGAACTGATCCGGAGTCCACTGGACGACCTTGTCGCTCGTCCACTCGAAGCGGCCGGTGAGGTTGGCGGGCGAGGTCACCGAGATGGTCCGCTCCGCGGCGGCGCGGTCGAGCACCGGCTTGGTGAAGGTCACGATGATCGGGTGCGCCACGCCAACGGTCTGGCCGTTGATGGGCTGTACGCCGGCCACGGTCGCTGCCGCCACGGCCGGTGCCATCGCGGCCAGGCTGTTCGGGGCTGAGGCGCCCATCGCCACCACGGCGATTCCCGCAGCGGCGAGTGCCCGTCGAACTGCTCTGGCCATGGCTTGGACGTCCTTCGTGTGCGTAGTGCGTGATCCCAGCAGGGGGTTCAGTCTAGATGCTCCCGAAAATAGTGCACGTACAGTCATACCCATGTCTGAACTCGGTCATAACCACGGCGTTCTCGAAGCTCTCCGGCCCCAGCATCGCGCGCTTCGACAGGCGATCCCGGACGTTTACAAGGCGTTCAACGAGCTGGGCGCGGCGGCCGTTGCCGACGGCGCGCTGCCTGCCAAGGTCAAGGAGCTGATGGCGATGTCCATCGGTGTGGTGCACGGCTGCGACGGATGCATCGCCTCGCACGCCCGCGGCGCCGTGAAGGCCGGTGCAGGCAAGCAGGAAGCCGCCGAGGCGATCGGGGTCGCCATCCTGATGCACGGCGGGCCGGCCACGGTGTACGGCGCGCGGGCCTACGAGGCCTTCTGCGAGTTCTTCGACGCCGCGGCTGCCCGTTCGGTCTGAGCGGCTTCCGAAAGGCTGAGCGGCTTCGGAAAGGCCCTAGGGGGTCGGCAGCGCCGAGACCATCGGCGTGTCGATGCCGACGGCGCCGAGTCCCGCCGCACCGCCGGGTGTCCCGAGCGGGGCGTCCCGGCCCGGCAGCACCTCGTTGAAGAAGGCGGCGTTGTCGGCCAGGAAGTTCCGCTCGGACTCGGGCAGATCGTCCTCGTAGAAGATGGCGTCGACCTCGCACAGCAATCGGCAGGCGCCGCACTCGACGCACTCGTCGGGATTGATGTACATGGTCCGATCGCCCTCGTAGATGCAATCAACAGGGCATTCCGCGGCGCAGGCCTTGTGTTTGACGTCAACGCACGCACTGGTAATCACATAGGTCATGGCGCCCAGTGTATCTGTGACGACTCGTACCAGACACGCTCAAATCAGGGACCAAAGTCCTCAATTCTCGCCCGTCGTCAGCCGTGCAACCGGTCGCTGATATCGACGAATCCGGTGGCGTCCATCCGATGGTCGGTGACGTTGCGGCACTCCCCGTAGATCTGCAGCACTCCCCGATCCCGGATGTCGAAGTTGCGGTAGATGACCGCGGTGACGCCGTCTTTGGTGAGGATCTCCCCGCCCGGATGCTGGTTGGGGTCGAGCCCCAGCTTCCAACCGCGCGCGGTCATGATGCGGGCGATGTTGGGGAGAAAATCCGGGGCACGGGTCGCCGCGGGGATGTCGAAGTCGACGTAGACCGTCCCCTGGTAGGGCGGTTCGTCCTCGGTGCGGCAGGACATCAGCAGATACGTGCCGTGAACGGTCTTCAGTCCGGTGGCGTGGACTATCTCCCTGGCAGCCGAGACGGCCTGCTGTTCGGTGTCGTCGTCGCCGAGCGGGTTGGCCGGCATCTCCACCGCCGCGCCGTGGTGGGCGTGCCGATTGTGTAGCACCAGGAACGCCGAACCCAGGACCAGGCACATCAACAGGGTCGCGCCCATCAGAAGAACAAGGGGGCGGGAGCGGAGCGTCGAGCTATCCATGAGAGCGCGATCGGCCGCAGATTCGGCAGGTGACTCGGTCTGTAGCGATGTGCGGAATGCTACCCGTGTGACGGCAAAGGCCGTGGTCAGCCTACTGTGATGAGCGTGATCTGGGTCTTTTCCGGTTTTTCAGGCAAAGTTGACGGCATGGATGCAACGCTTCCGCCTCCAGCGCGCCGCTGGGCGCGCCGTCTGCCCGGGGTCCTCGCGGCTGTGCTGCTGGCCGCCGGGTCGGTGGCCGCGCCCGCTACGGCGGCGCCCGCGCCGAGGCCCCAGGCCCCCATCGATCAGTCGGCACTGCTCAATCAGGTCGTCCCCGGACTGGTCGACATCAACACCACCCTTGGCTACCAGGGCGCGATCGGCGCGGGCACCGGCATCGTGCTCGATCCCAGCGGCGAGGTCCTCACCAACAACCACGTCATCGAGGGCGCGACCGAGATCACCGCCACGAGCTTGGCCAATCACCGGACCTACCCGGTGGACGTCATCGGATTCGATCGGGACAACGACATTGCACTCGTCCGCCTGCGCGGTGCCGGCGATCTTCCGGCCGCTGCGATCGGCACCTCGTCGTCACTGGCGGTGGGCGATCCGGTCGCCGGTATCGGCAACGCCAACGGCTCCGGAGGGCCGCCCAGTTACGCGCCGGGCACCGTCACCCAGATCGGTGCCTCGGTACGAGCCTCGGACGAGTCCGGCGGTGGAACCCGCGAGTTGTACGACCTCATCCGGGTCGCCGCTGACATCCGTCCCGGGGATTCCGGTGGGCCGTTGGTCAACACGGCCGGCCAGGTCGTCGGAGTCAACGTCGCCGCGACGTTGACCTACCGGATGGGCGGCGTCACCGGTGGCGAGGGCTTCGCCATCCCGATCGACCGGGCGATGGCCGTCGCCAACCAGATCCGCGCCGGCGCAGCGTCGAAGTCGATCCATCTCGGCGACACCGCGTTCATCGGAATCGGGATCGCCGACGTCCCGCCCGGCCGCGGACTCTCCGGAGCCGTCGTGCGTCAGGTCATGCCCGACACCCCGGCGCGCCAATCAGGGTTGCTGCCCGGAGACGTGATTACCGCGCTGGACGGCCTTCCGGTCGCGTCGGCCGCCGACCTGTCGAACATCATGGATCAGCACCGGCCCGGTGACACCGTCGTGTTGAGCTGGATCGATCGGTCCGGCAGCCCGCGTAACGCACCGGTGGTGCTCGCCAAGGGGCCGGTGGGCTGACCGTGATCAAGGTGCGCGGCGCCGCAGCGATCAAAGCGCGCGGAGCGGCCGCCGGATTGGCGTTGGCCGCCGCGCTCCTGACCGCGGCACCGGCGTACGCCGAGCCGCAGACCGACCCCCCCGGTGGGCCAGGCGGCGGAACCGGCGGTGGAACCGGCAGTGGGCCTTTGTACGGCCTCGTCGACGCCGCCGCCCAACGGTTGCAGACCGCCGACCCGGTGGCCGCCACCAAGTGGCTGAACGGCGGATCGATCACCGACCCCGCCCGGGTCCAGCAGGTGCTGTCCGCGGTCTCCGCCCAGGCTGAGGCGGCCGGGGTGCCGAGCTATTACGTCACCACCGTGTTCCACGATCAGATCGATGCCACCGAGGCCATTCAGTACAGCCGGTTCTCCTCATGGAAGCTCGATCCCGCAGCCGCGCCCTCCTCAGCGCCCGACCTGTCGTCGTCGCGCACCGAGATCGACGGACTCAACCGGTTGATGGTGGGTGAGATCGCCGCACAGTGGGCGGTGCTGCAGTCACCGGAATGCAGCACCCGACTCGATGCGGCCAGGGCGGCGGTGGACGCCGACCGGCAGTTCGACCCGCTGTACCGGCAGGCCCTCGACGCTGCCACCCGTTCTTACTGCGGAAACTAGATCCCAACCGCGCGACACGGACCCGGGCGCACCGCTCGGGTGAGCTCCCCCGGAGCTCTGCACCTCTACCCTGGTCGTGTGACTGAAGTGACTGGTGGGACTTCGCGACGGCGGTTTGTGCTGGCGGCGCTGGCATCGGCCGGCCTTCTGGGCGCGGCGAAGACCGTCGGATTCTCCGAGGACGGCCCCAAGGCCGAGGCCGTCGCCGAACCGCCTCGCCCGGCTGCGCTGCTGCCGCCCCCCTCGCCCACGCCCCGCGGGGGGCCGCCCGGGGGCAGCCGGGGGGGCTTGCCCCGCCCGCCGCCGCCGAGGCTGGGGGTTGGGGTGCGGGGGGGCGGCGAGTTGTCGAAGCTGCCGGGCGACGGCGACCTTCTGGCGCTCACCGTCGACGACGGCACGAATTCCGAGGTGGTTCGGCTCTACACCCAGTTCGCCAGGGACACCGGAATCCGGCTGACCTTCTTCGCCAACGGCGTTTACGACTCGTGGCGCGACAACGCGGCAGCGCTACGTCCCCTGGTGGAGTCCGGCCAGATCCAGATGGCCAACCACACCTGGTCGCACCCGGACCTGACCACCCTGAGTTCGGCGCAGGTCGCCGAGCAACTCCAGCGAAATCACCGCTTCCTGCGGGACACCTTCGGGGTGGACGCAGCTCCCTACTTCAGGCCTCCCTACGGAAACCACAATGCCGATGTGGATGCAGTGGCGGCTGACCTCGGCTACCGGGTCCCGACCCTATGGTCGGGATCGCTTGCCGATTCCAAGGAGGTCACCGAGGACTTCATCGTGTCGATGGCCAATCAGTACTTCCAGCCGCAGACCATCGTCATCGGTCACCTCAACCATCTCCCGGTGACGCACGTGTTCGGTGCGCTGGCCGACATCATCCGGTCCAGGAACCTGCGGACCGTCACCCTCAACGACGTCTTCCTGCAGCCCGAAATCCCGTTCCGCGCAACCATTTAGCGGATTTTCCCGGTGACCATCCGGTCGATGCGGGCCAGCGCCACCGCGCACACCGGCAGATAACCGGTCGCCCACCAGGGCACCTCGAACCGCACCCGGCAGCCACCCGGCGCGGGAGTGACCTCGTGCCCGGTGGCGCGGACACCGGCGACCGTCCACCCCCACCGGCGACCCTGGACGAACTCGGTGACGGTGAACGGCAATGGCACACCCACCGGGGTCCAGACCGTTCCGCGGGCGCCGGCGGTCAGTTCGGTGGCGCCGTCGTCCAACTCCGCCCGGGTGACGGATGGGCCCCAGAGCGGCCACTGGTCGACCGCGATCAGCACCCGCCAGGCGGACTCGGGTGGCGCCGCCATCCGGCGGTCGACACCGGCCGTGGTGGCTCCCCCGCCCGGCAGTGTTATACCCATAGATGAATGACGCTACTGGCAGCCAGGAGGAAGCAATGGAAGGTTCGGTCACCGTGCACATGGCCGCCCCCGCCGAGAAGATCTGGAATCTGATCGCCGATGTCCGGAACACCGGCCGCTTCTCACCGGAGGTGTTCGAGGCCGAATGGCTCGACGGCGCCACCGGGCCGGCCCTCGGCGCTAAGTTCCGCGGCCACGTGCGGCGCAACGAGATCGGCCCGGTGTACTGGACCACCTGCCGTGTCACGGCCTGCGAGCCGGGCCGGGAATTCGGCTTCGCCGTGCTGGGGCCCGGCGACCAGGCGATCAACAACTGGCATTACCGGCTCACCGCGCGCGGCGACGGCACCGACGTCACCGAGTCGTTCCGCCTCAACAACTCTCTGCCGGTCAGGGTGTTCTGGATGGTCGCAGGCCACCTTCGCGGGCGTCGCAATGTCCGGGACATGCGGACCACGCTTGAGCGGATCAAGAAGGTCGTCGAAGAAGACTGACCTGATCTCTACCGCCGCCCGGGGTAGCGAAATCTCTACTCTGGAGGTACGTCCGTCGAACGGGAGGTTCACTTGCGCACGTACGTCAACGGCCAGCCTCCGCCTGAGGTCCCCTTGTCGGACATCGACATGGGCACCATGGAGTTCTGGGCCCGCAACGACGCCTTCCGGGACGGCGCGTTCGCGACGCTTCGCAGGGAAGCGCCGATCACGTTCTTCCGCGAGGTCGAATACGACGGGTTCGAGGCCGGCGCCGGTCACTGGGCGCTGATGAAGTTCGACGACGTCCACTTCGCCAGCCGACACCCGGAGATCTTCAGCTCCTATCCCAACATCACCATCGCCGACCAGATCCCTGAAGTCGCGGAGTATTTCGGTTCGATGATCGCCCTCGACGACCCGCGCCACGCCCGGTTGCGCAACATCGTGCGGAGCGCCTTCACACCCAAAGTGGTTGCGCGGACGGAGGAGTCGGTGCGCAACCGGGCGCGGCGGCTGGTGTCCGACATGATCGCCAACAATCCCGACGGCGACGGCGAACTGGTGGCCGAGCTATCCGGACCGCTGCCGCTACAGGTGATCTGCGACATGATGGGCATTCCGGAGTCCGATCATCAGCGGATCTTCCACTGGACCAATGTCATTCTCGGCTTCGGTGATCCCGACTTCGCCACCGATTTCGGCGAATTCATGAAGGTCGCCCTGGAGATCGGTGCCTACGCCACGGCGCTCGCCGAGGACCGTCGGGCCAATCCGCGGGACGATCTGACGACTGCCCTGGTGGCCGCCGAGGTCGACGGCGAGCGGCTCAACTCCGCGGAGATCGCCTCGTTCTTCATCCTGCTCGCCGTCGCGGGCAACGAGACCACCCGCAACGCGATCAGCCACGGGGTGCTGGCGTTGAGTCGTTACCCCGAGCAGCGGGACATCTGGTGGAACGACTTCGCCGCCATCGCCCCTACCGCCGTCGAGGAGATCGTCCGGTGGGCGTCACCGGTGGTGTACATGCGCCGCACGGCAACTCGCGACGTCGACGTCAGCGGCGTGAAGATCGCGGCCGGCGACAAGGTCACGCTGTGGTACGCGTCGGCCAATCGCGACGAGGACAAGTTCGACAACCCGTGGATGTTCGACGTGGCCCGCGAGCACAACCACCATGTCGGGTTCGGTGGCGGCGGTGTCCACTTCTGTCTGGGAGCCAATCTGGCGCGTCGCGAGATCGCGATGGTGTTCGAGGAACTGCACACGCAGATTCCCGACATCACGGCGACCGGCGAGCCGGCGATGCTGCTGTCGGCGTTCATCCACGGCATCAAGAGGCTGCCGGTCAGTTGGACTCCCCCGACGGCATGACGAGGGTCGGCATGACGAGGGTCAGGGAGCGCCTGCACTGGCTGGCCCTGCACGGTGTGGTGCGCACACTGGCCGCGATGTCGGCCCGGCGCGGAGATCCCCAGGCCAGGCTGGTGGCAGACCCCGCTGTGCGGGCCGACCCGTTTCCGTTCTTCGACGAGTTGCGCGCTTCCGGCCCGTTGGTCAGAACCCGGGTGAGTTACCTGACCGTCGACCATGCGGTGGCTCACGAGTTGCTGCGCTCGGAGGATTTCCGGGTCATGTCCATGGGGGGCAGCCTTCCCGCTCCGCTGCGCCGGCTCGAGCAACGGACCCGCTCAGACCTGCTGCACCCGTTGCTGCCGCCGTCGTTGCTGGCCGTCGAACCGCCCGAGCACACCCGCTATCGCAAGACGGTGTCGTCGGTGTTCACCACCAGGGCGGTGGCCGCGCTGCGCGATGGCGTCGACGAGACAGCCGCGGCCCTTCTCGAAGGCCTGTCCGGCGACGTCGACGTCGTTCAGAAGTATTGCTCTCAGCTCCCGGTTTCCATCATCAGCGACGTGCTCGGGGTTCCGGAAGCAGACCGTCCGAATATTCTGCGCTTCGGCGAATTGGCTGCACCCAGCTTGGATTTCGGGCTGGACTGGTCCCAGTACCAGGAGGTTCAGCGGGGTTTGGCCGGCTTCAACCAGTGGCTTGCCGACCACTTGGAGAAGCTGCGGCAGAACCCCGGCGACGACCTGATGAGCCAGCTGATCGCCGCCTCCGAAGCCGGTGTCCGGCTGAACGAGACCGAGTTGCGGGCCATCGCCGGGCTGGTGCTGGCGGCCGGGTTCGAGACCACGGTCAACTTGCTGGGCAACGGGATTCGGCTACTGCTCGGCGCTCCGGACCAACGGGCCCTGCTTGCCGCCGACCCGTCGCTGTGGCCGGGAGCCGTCGAGGAGATCCTGCGGCTGGAATCCCCGGTGCAGCTGACCGGCCGGGTGGCCCGGGCCGACACCACCGTGGCCGGCACCCGGGTCCGCCGCGGCGAGATGGTGCTGATCTACCTGGCTGCCGCCAACCGGGATCCCGCGGTGTTCCCCGACCCGCACCGCTTCGACGTCACCCGGGCGAATGCCGGACGGCACCTTGCCTTTTCCGGCGGACGGCACTTCTGTCTGGGAGCCGCGCTGGCCAGGCTCGAGGGCGAGGCAGGACTGCGCCGGTTCTTCACCCACTTTCCCGATGCGCAACTCGCCGGTGAGGGCCGGCGCCGCGACACCCGCGTACTGCGCGGCTGGGCCGAACTGCCGGTGAGTCTCGGCGAGCCGGTTACAACCGGTAGATCCGCGCAGCATTCCGGCGGCCGATGAGATCGGCCACCCGCCGCGCGTCCGCGCTGCTCCACTCGCCGCGGTCGACGAAATCGCCGAGCGTCCTTGTCATTCCGGCCCGCCACAATCGGGCACCGAGGTAGTGCATTTCGGCGGGGCCGATTCCGTCCGACGAGTACAGGATCTTGCGGAACGGCGCGAGCTCCAGTGCGCGGGCGACAAAGGCGGCGGACCGGGCGCCGAGGTGGTTGACGCTCAGTCCGACATCGAGATAGACGTTGTTGAAAGCACTTGCCAGATAACCGGCTTCCCGCTCGTAGGGATAGCAGTGCAGCAACACGACCGGCGTGTCACCGGCCGAGCGCAGGAAGTCCAGCAGCAGCATCGGGTTGGTTCGATGCAGGTCGCAGTCGCGGTCGCCGAGTCCGACGTGCACCTGTAGCGGCTTACCGGCCCGCAGCGCCTCGTGCAGGCCGAAACGCAGCAGCACCCGGTCGGTCAGTCGCTGTGCCCCGCTGTCGCGCCATCGGCCGGCCGCGGCGGCGACCTCGGCGTCGGGTGGCGCGCTGAGGTCACCCTCGAAACCGCCCCGGTAGGCCATTACGGTCTTCGTTGCCACCGCGAGCGCCGCTCTGCTGCTGAGCAATTCGCGGAAGTTCTGCACGTAGTCGCCGGGTTGAGCGGCGGCCTGCTCGGCGAGTCGTTCCAATCGGAGCACCTCGTGCGCGGATGCGCCGGTGATGTCGGCGATCTCGGCCGGTCCGGCGAGGTCGTCCTGCAGGCCGGTGTCGACCAGCCAGTCGGTGACACCTGCGGCCCGGAGGAACAGCCGGGCCAGGTCGGTCGGGCTGATCTCGCTGCGGCGCTGCCAGTAGGTGTCCGGGTCGGCGTGGCGGGGCAGCCCGAGCAGGGGTGCGCAATGCGCCCGCACGGCGAACCCGAGCTGGTTGTCGAAGCCGGAGTCGAAGTCGGCCAGTGGTTCGGTGTTGGCCTCGTTGAGGCCGTTCTCGAAACGACTCCGGTCGACGCTGGACAGCCAGTAGCCGTGGACGTGGTTGTCGATCAGGGGCAGGGTGGAGATGTGCTCGGCGAGATCGGTCACAGGCTCTCGGCCATTAGGTCACAGGCTCCAGGCCATCTGGTCACAGGCTCTCGGCCATAAGGTCACAGGCTCCACGACATCCGGAAGGCGTCGGTGAGCTCCGCGGGCGCCAGACCGGAGAAGTTGTCGTGTTCGTAGCTGCGAACGGCCACCAAGGCGTCGACCGCCGCGTCGCCCAGAATCGCCCGCATCCGTGTCGAGCGGTCAAGGGCGGCAATGGCATCGGCTTGGCTGTCGGCGAGCAGCGTCACCCCGGCGGCCGTGCGGTCGGCTTCCGAGAGGGACTGCGGGTCGACGGTGATCTCTTGGGGCAGAGGCACGGCCCGTTCGATGCCGTCGAGTGCCAGACCGAGGATCGCGGCTGTCGCGAAGTACGGATTGGCAGACGGGTCGACCACCTTGACCTCGACGTTGGCCCCTCGCGGGTTGCCGTGGGTGGCCCTGAGGAACCGCACCGCAGCCTCCCTGTTCTCGGTCCCCCAACAGGCGTTGGCTCCGGACCAGTTCCCCGGTTTCATCCGCAGACCGGACACGATCGACCCGCAGAACACCGCCTGGGCTTCGTGGAGTCCGGCCACGATTCCGCCGATCGCGGCCGCGCCGTCGTCGGTCATCCGATGTGCGGCGGTGCCCCCGGAGAACAATGGGCGGCCCTCGCGGTGCAGCGAGAAATGCTGATGGGCACCGCATCCCACGCTGCCCGCGAAAGGGACCGGAGACAGGCTTGCCCGCACTCCGTGTGCCCTGGCCACTCTGCTGATGATGATGCGCGCCAGAACCAACTCGTCGGCCGCGGCCACCGGGGATTGCGGAGGAAGGGACATCTCGAACTGGTTGACGCCGTACTCGGGATGGAACTGCTCCACTCCGACGCCGGCTGTTGCCATCGCGGCCAGCAGGTCGCGGACGAATCCTTCGTGCTCCAGCACGCCCGCCAGTCCGTACTGCGCCCAGAGTTCGCCGGGTAACCGGTGTCCCGCGGGGTCTACGAGCAGGAATTCGATCTCGTGGCCCACCAGGACGCTGAGGCCGGCCTGCTCGAGGCGGGCCTCGGCGCGGGCCAGCGTTCCTCGGGAGCACGCCGGAACCGGCGTGCCGTCCTGGTCGTAAAACGTTGCCGGGGCCCAGAACAGGCCGTCGTCGATCATCCGTAGGGCGTGCAGGTCAAGACGCAGTCGCTCGTCGCCCACCACGCTGATGGCGTCAGTGAAGGCGATGCCGGCCCGGTCGATCGCAAAGCCGTGCCAGGTGGGACTGGCACCCAGGCCCGGGTCGGCGAAACTGTGCACCTCGCTGCCCGGAACCACTTTGGCCAGTGTCAGGCCGGCGGGATTTACTACGGTCCCGATAACGGTGTCGGCATTTGCCGGTGCCGGGGTGCTCTTCGCCACCTCTTAACCCTCCGTCCGCGACGTCGGTTTGGCAAGCGCTGCCGCCAGCCGACGCGGCGGCCACGCACCACGGGCCGTGGCGCTGCGCGGGAGGTCCCTAGCAAATGCGTGCGGGCTGCGAGAGTCTCTCGCGATAGCCAATAATCCCCTGAGAAAGGGTCTTTATACTGGGTTGACGCCGTGGTAAGGTCATCCCCAATCCGACGGTCGGTATGATTCCGGCTAACGCGATCGAACGTGAAGGCGGGGTAGGTATGCCGGTGAACAAACGCGGTGCCCGGGTAGGTGCTGCGGCGTTCGTCCTCGGGTTGTCGTTGGCGGGGCCGCAAGCCGCCGGCGTGGCGGCCGCGGATGCCCCCGATTCCGACTCCCCCTCGGTCGCGCGTTCTGACGTCGGCAAGCCTGCCCCGAGGTCACCCCGGCGCACGGCAGGGGCGCCCGCCCCTGCAGCTGCCGGTGAGTCCCGCGGCGCGGCGGGGTCCGATCGGCGGGCCGCACCGAAGCCCGCTCGCAGCCGGTCGCTCTCACCCGTGACCGCCGCCAGTGCACCCGGGTCTCCCCCAGCGCTGCCTCCCGCCCTCGCCGGCGGTGCCGCCACAGCAGCGGGCGCCGCCGGTGCGGTGGCTCTGCCTGCCGCGGCCGTCGCGGCAGCGCATGCGGCCTCGGTGCCGGTTTCGGGAGTGCCACAGGGCTGGGCGCGACAACTGCCGACTGCATCGGCGACGGTGAATCCCTTTGGCTTGCAACGATTCGTCCCGGCGCACGCGGGCGAGACGATGACGACAGCGGTCAAGCAGTTCCTCACCTCGACGACCAACTGGCTCGACGGCTTGCCGGCCAGCCCGGTCGCCGACTTCCTCCAGGGTGCCCTGCATCTGGTGCGGCGCACGCTGCTCAACCTCTTTCCCGGCGCTGCGACAGGTGGCACCAGTACCACCTCGACCGGGCCCTACTTCAGCGATCAGCAACTGCAGGACTACCTGCTGGGGCTGGCCAAGCAGCAGTACGCCGGAATGTTCGGCCAGACGCTGCCCTATTACAACTACGGCCCCTACTACAAATACCTCGATGACGCCGCCTCGCCGGGAGCTCCCGTCACCTCGGACACCAACACCCAGGTGAACGGTGTCGACGAGGCCGACTTCGTCGAGAACGACGGGAACTACCTGTACGTGGCGCAGAACGGTCAGTTGACCATCTTCGACGCCAACTCGGCGGTCACCTCACAGACCCCGGTGTCCGGCAACATCACCGGCCAGTTCCTCTCCGGCGACCGGTTGACCGTGATCAGCCAGTCCGGCTCGGGCTGGTATGGCCCGATGGTGCGGATGATGCCCGGGCCGGGCTATTGGAACCCGCAGACCACCGTCACGGTGTTCGACGTCTCGGACCGCACGGCTCCCGCGGTGGTCACCCAGACGGTGTTCGACGGCGGATACCGCGACGCCCGAGCCGTCGACGGCACCGTGTACCTGGTCATGGACCGCTCTCTGAACCTCCCGGCGCCGGCCTACACCGAGTTCACGCTGCCGCCGGAGGCCAACCCGGACCGGCTCACCGCAGACGCCGCGGTGGCGTCCAAGATCCGCTGGGATCCCAATGCCCCCGTCACCTATCGCACCTACGAATCCTGGGATTCCTACGTGGCACGGGTCGGACCGGACATCGCGACTTTGTCTCTGCCGCATGCCTATTCGGTGGATGCCGACGGCAACCTCGTCGACCTCGGTGTGGTCGCCGGTGCGCAGCAGATCGTGCGCCCGACCGCTGACGGGCAGCAGTCGTTGGTGACGGTCGTCTCGGTCGATTCCCAGAACGCCTCTGCGGGTTCGCACTTCGCGGACAGCGTCGGCGCGCTGGTGTACTCCGGCGGCTCCAGCATCTACATGACTCCCGATGCCTTGTACGTCGCGTCCAACCAGGACAACTACTCCGACCACGGCTCGTCGACCCAGACCCGCATCGACCGCTTCGATGTCGCCGGCACTGACCTGAGCTGGCAGGCAAGCGGGGTGGTCCCCGGAGCGCTGGAGAACCAGTTCGCGATGGATGAGCAGGGCGGCTACCTGCACGTGGCGACCCACACCTGGAGTTGGCAGTCGGACGCCACCACCGGCGCCTGGAGCTCACAGGATGACAACGGCGTCTACACCCTGGACACCGCCGGCGACACCCTCGACCTCACCGGCAGCCTGACCGGCCTGGCTCCCGGCGAGCAGCTCTACGCCACGCGCTTCGTCGGAAACATGGCCTACTTGGTCACTTTCGTGCGTACCGACCCGCTGTTCGCCGTCGATCTGAGCACTCCGACCGCTCCGGCACTGCAGGGCGAACTGGTCATCCCCGGTTTCTCCAACTACCTGCAGCCGGTCGGCGACGGGCTGCTACTGGGCATCGGTCAGGAGCGTCAGGCCGGAACCAACCAGGTTCAGGTATCGCTGTTCGACGTCAGCGACGGTTCCGCACCGAAGCAGATCGACCGGCAGTACCTCGATCCGGGTTCGCAGTGGTCGTGGTCGGATGCGCAGTACGACCACCACGCGCTGCTGTACTCCCCGGAGGACGGGCTGCTGGTGGTTCCGGTCAGCGGAAGCGGCTACGACACGCAGACCGGCGTCTACCGCTCTGGCCAGACACTGCAGGTGATGCGGTTGGACGCCAACGGAATTGAGTCGATCGGCACGATCATGACCGATGGCTCGGTACTGCGCACGGCCCGCATCGGAGACGTGCTGTACGCAGTGTCCGCCGACCACGTGACCGCCTACAACCTGACGGACCTCTCCGAGATCAGTTCCACCGCGACGGTCTGAGGCGCAGTCACTGCCCCTCGGTGCGCGCCCGCATCATCGGGCAGCCGCGCGGCCGTTCGACGACCGGCTGGGTCGCCTTGCGTTCCTGCTGCCGACGGGTGTACACGGCGGGGTCGACGGTGAAAGCGTCTGCGTCCCAACGGCCGTCCACGAACCGCGACTCCATCGCCTGTGCCCGGGCGGCGCAGGAGTAGTACAGGTTGGGCAGCAGGCCCGGTTTGTGCAACGCGTTGGGAATGAACCCGGTGAAGTGAATCATGCCGTCGCCGTAGACATAACTGCCGAAGCCGTACCCGGTCAGCCGGTTGGTCAGGTCGGCGTTGTTCAGCGACAGCGCCAGCTTCACCCCTTCCGACTCGGACAGCGGCCGGCCGTCGACCTCGACGGGGAAGCGCTGCAGAACCAGCAGGCCGTTGCCGTACAGCGGGTGGGACTGGTCGCCGAGCACCTGGCACGTCGATGTCTGCTTGCCGAACGGGAACTCGACCGTGAAGCCCCGGCCGCCGGCCGTTGCCGTCACCGCAGGCGCCCGGGTCATGTGCTGGGCTACGGCATCTCGGAACTCCGACTCCGGCCAGGCTGAGGGCTCGTCGCCGGATGTCACGAAAATCCCAGCGGCGAATGCCATTTCGTCGGGGACCGTGCGCACTCCGCTCTCGGGGTGCTCGCTGGTGGCGGGCAGTGCTTTGACCGCCTCCGCCAGCACCGGCGCCAGGATCCGGGCCTCGGCCAACTGGATCACCGCGGCCGCCCCGATCAGGTAACGCATCCAGGACCCGTTGTCGTCGGTCACCCGCGCCAGCGACCACAGGTCGAGCCTGCGGGCCGCAACGTCGTACACCGGGCCGGCCATCGACGCGCAGCGCATCGGGAAGGCGCTGATCTCGGCCAGAGCGGCCTCGGTCAGCTCGAGGTCGCGCAGCAACTCGGTGCGGACACAGACGAGATAGCCGGTCTCGCCGTTGGGGCCCTTCTCCTCCCGGACCATCTCGACGGTTTGCGCGTATTGGTCTGCCCACCAGGTGAATCCGGTCGGCAGCAGATACGACCACTGCTCGTCGACCTGCAGTTGCTCGTTGAAGAGCCAGTCGATGACCTCTTCGGCGACGTTCTGCGGAATCCGCGCGTCGACTTCGGCGACGTTGTCCGGGCTCACGAACCCGCCGCCGGGATGTGCTCGGGGTGCAGCATCTCCGCGTAGCGCAGTTGCTCGGGGATGGCGAAGGCGTCGACCAGGGTCTCGGCGTGCGGGCGAAGGTTGCGGCACCGCTCGTTGATCCCGTTGGTCACCGCCCGGGCACGTTCGGTCGACAGCAGTCGGTGCTCGAGGAAGAACGCCTTGTCGGCTTCGATCACGCTGAGCGCGTACAGGTCGCAGACCATCTCCAGGATCTGTCGTGCGTCGTCATCCTCGCAGGTTTCGATGCCGGCGATGAATGCCTCCAGCACGCTGCGGTCCACGTGGGCCCGAGCCAGGTGCATCACATGGTCCTGCACGGAATTGAAGGCTTCGAAGGCCGACATCGCCTTCGACCGGCGCTGCAGGCGACGGGCCAGCGACGAGAGCAGGTACTTCTCCCGGTCCTCGAACATCTTGGCCTGGGTGCCCCGATTGAACAGGCTGCCTTCCTCGCTGTTGTCCTCGCGATTGTCGAGGATGCGCTGCATGATCTGCGCGGCCGCGGTCCGCCGTGACACCCGCTCCCCCGCGACGTTCGCGGCGAACTGGACCCACTCGAACGGGCTCATGCTCTTGATGTCGTCGTTGTAGCTGGTGAGCATGTGCTTGGCAACCAGCTGCAGCAGAACGTAGTTGTCGCCTTCGAAGGTGGTGAACACGTCGCTGTCGGCGCGCAGGCCGACCAGGCGGTTCTCCGCGAGATAGCCGGCCCCGCCGCACGCTTCGCGAGTCTCCTGGATCGCGGCGCTGGCGTGCCAGGTGGCGACGGCCTTGAGCCCGGCGGCGTGCGCCTCCAGCTCGCGCGCTTCCTCCGGATCGTGGACCTCCGCGGACTCCAGGTCATGGAGCTTGCCTACCAGGGCGTTCTGGGCGAACTGCAGCGCATACGAGTGCGCCAGGTGCGGCAGCAGCCGGCGCTGGTGCACCAGGTAGTCCATGATGAGGACTTCGCCGCCGACGTCGGGGTTCTCGAACTGCCTGCGCTGCAACGCATATCGCACGGCGATGTCCAGGGCCACCCGGGCGGCCTGGGCGGCGCTGCCGGCGATGGTGACGCGGCCGCGGACCAGAGTGCCCAGCATGGTGAAGAAGCGCCGGTTGGGGTTCTGGATCGGCGAGGAGTACGTGCCGTCGGGAGCGACATCGGCGAACCTGTTGAGCAGGTTCTCCCGGGGGACGCGGACGTTGTTGAACATGATCCGGCCGTTGTCGACGCCGAGCAGACCGCCCTTGTAGTCGCAGTCGGTGATCGTGACGCCGGGCAGGGTGTTGCCCTCGTCATCGCGGATCGGCACCACGATGCAGTGCACGCCGTGGCCCTCGCCCTTCGTGATCAACTGTGCGAAAACCGCTGCCACCTTGGCGCTTTCGGCCGCACCGCCGAGATAGTCCTTGCGGGAGGTCGGCGTCGGCGAATGGATGACGAAATCTTGGGTCTCCGGGTCGTAGGTCGCCGTGGTCTCCAGGTGCTGCACGTCGCTGCCGTGGCCGGTCTCGGTCATCGCGAAGCAGCCCGCAATGTCGAGGGAGAGCAACGGCGTCAGGTACTCCTCGTGATGGCGTTCGGTGCCGAGGTTCTGGATCGCCCCGCCGAACAGGCCCCACAGCACGCCGCCCTTGACCATGAGCGACAAGTCCGACATCGCGAGCAGCTCGATCTTGGTCACCGCCGCGCCGACATCGCCCGTGCCGCCGACCTCCTTGCGGAACAGGTCGTCGGCCGCGCCGGCACCGGCGATGATCTTCAACTGCTCCATCACCCGAGCACGAGCGACCGACTTGGACGCGATGAACTGCGGTTTGAAGATCTCCAGGGAGAGCTTCTCCCGCACCATCTTCTTGGTGTCCCGCCAGCGGCCGTCGAGTGCCTTCTGCAGGTTCTCGCTTGTTGTGGTCATGGCGCGCTAATCCCCTCCGGTAGAGCCGCCGTTCACCCAGGTGAGCCGGCGCGCACCGTTAGTGCGTACAGATCGACGACGTGCGGCAGAGGCTTGCTCGGGTCCAGCCGAACTCCGCTGACCGACAGCGGACCGGCGTTGAGCAGGTTCGCCATCACGGCCTGGCCGAGGAACACCGAGATACCCGCGCCCGGGCAGTTCTGCGGTCCGTGGCTGAAGAAGTTGAACGACCAGTCCTTGCCGGCGGTTCCACTGACCCATTCCCCCGGCGAGAATCGATCCGCGTATGGGATACGAGCCCGGTTACGGTGGTTGAAGACGTTGTAGATCAACGCCTGGGTGCCTTCGGGAAGCACTGCGCCGCTGGGGAACTCGACGTCGCGATGAGCCACTTTCACCAGCAGCCCGACCGTCGGCCACAACCGCATCGCGTCCAGCAGGCAACCGCCCAGGTACTCCAGCGAGGCGATGCCCTTGGCCGTCTTCAGGTCGGCGGCGGAAACCTCGCGGCGAGCTTCCCGCTGCTGTTCCGGGTGGGTGGCCAGCACCGCGAGCGCCCGCAGCACGTTGGCCGCCTCGTTCGCCTTGAGCGCGAACATCCAGTGCACCATCTGCCCGGCAGCTCCGCCGGGTGGGTTCGGCGCACCAGCGACCTCCGAAGCCAGGCTGCCCGGTTCGGCCTTGTCGATGTACTTCTGGATCAGGCCGATCATTTCCGGGTACTGCGGTCCCGGCTCGCCTGGCATCTTGTTGCCCTGCGACATCAGTTCGCCGAGCAGATCGGTGACGCGGGTGTCGTCGGCTGCGCTGTCACCGAGGACCACCCGGCGGATCATCCGCAGGAATGCCTGGTCGATGTCCGCCCACCGGATCGGCTTGCCGGCCAGTTCGCGGGCGGTGTCGGCGGCGACACCGACCCACGACGTGGCCAGCGGGTGCAGAGGCTGATCTGGCTTGCACACAGCGTCGGCGAACTGCCGGCGCTGTGCCCAGAGGTCTCCCCGCGAGATCGTCAGCGCATCCGGCTGGAAGGCCGCCATCCCCTTGACCTTCGGCTCCGGGTCGGAGGCGAAGGGGTCCGGGGATCCGCCCAGCACGAACTTCAGATCGTCGGGATGGGTGATCAGCAGCGCTTCGTCCTTGGCAACCCGTACGTAGAACGGGCCCGGTCCGTAGCGCTTCACCAATCCATCGACCAACTGGTAACCCATGTGGTCGGTGCCCAACCTGGACGCGATCTTTACCGGCAGCTCCCGCTTGTTGAACAGTCCTTGAACGATGTTGGGCACACCGATCTGGGCCGTGAAGCGGATTCCCTCCAGTGCTGACGCGTGCGGAAAGTCCTCTGCCACTTGTCCCTTAGCCCCAGGGCAGGTAGGCGCGGACGGTATCGGCCAGCTGGACGATCCGGTTCGGCTTGTCCGGGGCCGGCGCACCGAGCTTGGGCCACGGTGCGAAGACGCGCTCGACGCCCTCCATGGCCGGCTCGAGCTCCGGGTAGTGCCGCATGATGACGTCCTTCATGCCGTTGTTGTTCACCCAGTCCCAGCCGACCTGGGTGTAGACCTCGGGACGGAAGTCCGTGGTGAAGAACCGGTCGGACTTCAGCCGGCGCGAGGCCATCACGATGAAGACCCGGAACGCGGTGTCGGAGAAGCCGAAGCCCTTTGGAGGCTGCTCGGCCTGCATACCGATCTGGGTGTCGACCATATCGACGTCGCCGTTGTAGATCTCGTTGATCTCCTTGGCCCACTGCTTGTTCGGGGTGATCTCGTCGATGCTCTTCCGGCGCGGCATGTGCAGCATCTCTCGGAAGTCGTTGTAGCGCGGGATGCCACGCTCACGGTCGCGGACGATGTCCAGGGTGGCCAGGTCGGTGATCTGGCCGTCGAGGCGCTCCAGCTTGCGCAGCGCGTTGGGGTAGTTGTGCAGGCAGATCGCGCCGGCACTGGCCTGGCCCATCGAGTACCACAGGTCACCCATCTGCATGCTGTGCATGAAGTCGCGGGTGTACTTGCCCTGGATCTCGGTGAACGTGGTGTTGCGCAGGTGCTCGCCGGACTCCAGGGAGAACCAGTTCCAGTCGTCCGGGATCAGCGGGTGCAGCCGGTAGACGGTGACGAACTCCTCGGTCAGCGAGAACGGCGCCGAGTGATGGTCCAGCGGAGAGCCGACGATGCCCGACAGGGCCTCGCTGTCGCCGACACGGCCGATCTTGTCCTTGAAGTTCTCGCCGAGCGCGCCGTACCAGTTGGCGTTCATGCCGATCTGCAGCGCCGGGTGGCGCAGCACGGTCGTGGTCCAGTCCACCGTGTGGATCTTGGCGATCAGCGCCGAGACGGTCAGGGCGGCAACCTCGTAGAGACGCTGGTCATCGAACTCCGGGTAGGCCTTCTTCAGCGCGTCGCAGACCGCGTTGTGCTCATTGGCGAACAGGGTGTGCAGGATGCCCACGCCGGTCCAGTAGTTCTCCTCGAACCCGGTGAGGTCGATGCCCTCGTTGTGCGCGCTCTTGGGCAGCCGGCCGTCGTCCTGGACCTTGATCTTGCCGTCCTTGAACGTACGGACCTCGGACTGCTTCTCCTTGCCGCTGCCGTAGACCTGCGAGCCGTCCCACCAGTGGGTCTCGGTGTTGGCGAAGACCGGTGCCGGCTCGCCGTCGACGATCTCGCGGCCGTTCATCGGGATGGTCTGGCGGATCTGCATCGGGTTGCGCGGGAAGTCGTCGCCGTCGCGCAGTGGGACGTCGATGACCTTGCTGGGATCGCCGTTGCCGTGGAAGAACCAGTTGTGGTTCTCGAACTGGATCCACGCCGCGGCGATGGTGTTGATGATGCCGGCCGGCTTGAACGAGTCGCGGGCCATCAGCTTGCGGCTGATCAGACGCGGGTCCGGATCGAGCAGCTTCTTGGTGTGGGTGATCGTCATGCTCGGCGGGGCGTTGCGGCCGAAGCCGGTGCCGGCCGCGCCCATCCACGGATCGGACAGATCGTTGAACGTGCCGTCCGGGGTACGCGCGCGCTTGACCTCTTCGGTGGGCTCGCCCAGATCGGTCTTGGGGCGAATGCCCTCACCCTCGAAGAGATTCTTTTCGCGCAGTTCCTCGCGGAGCTTGGTCAACGAGTGAATCTGCATGATCAGCGACGGGTGCTCATACCACTGCTTCTCGCTCATTTTTGGAGATGCCTCTTCCCTGCTAGGTCTGTTTGGTTGTGGAGATGGGTGGTCGGTCGGAACCCGGTCAGCGCGGGATGCGCAGAGCGAAGTAGCCGAGCTTGTAGAAACCCGAACCGGTGTTGTACAGGATCTTGCCCAGGTAGACGCCCGGGACCAGCTCCACGAGCTCGTCGCGGATCTTGCGGATCACGAGCTTCGGGTTGTCCTCGATGTCGGCGTAGTCGATGACCATGACGTCGACGTCGGGATCTTCCTTGCCGGGCTCGACGTAGGTCTTGAAGTCGAAGGCGAGCTTGCCGTCGACGTGGTCCTTCATGGAGTACAGCGGCCACAGCAGCTTGCCGACCAGGCCCGTGCTCTTGGTGAGCCGGTTGTCACCGGTGGCGGCCTGGCTGTCGAATCGCTTGCCCTGCCAGGGCATCCACAGCGAGGTGATGGCACGCACCGCGGCGTCGAAGCGCGGGTTGGTGGTGGTCATGACCAGGATGCCCTCAGTGGCACCGTGCAGGTCGGTCGGCGCGTTACCCCGGCGGAAGAGCTCGTTGAGGTCAGCGTCGGCGCCGGCGGCGTCCTCTTTGGAACGCTTGGACAGATCGTTGATCCAAGCCCACGTCGAGTCGGCGGCACCCTCGGGGTGTGCCTTCACCGAGTCGCGCAACCAGTCCAGCTTGCCGGAGACTCCGGCGCCCACTGTGTCGCGTTCACTGCTCATGGAAATTTCCTCCTCGTAGCTGGCTTGCCTGGCGATCGTAAGAAACTTAGGCGGCGCTCCGCATGGATATCGGTAACACCGCCCGAATTGGTGTTTTGGGTGTGTCGGATGGTCCTCAAACACCAGTCTTATCAGGCCCGATTGAAGTCGGCCAACGCGGCCGTGTTCGCCGCGGACCCCAGCAACGTTGCGAAATGGCGGTCCTCGCGGTCGCGGGCCGCGGCGATCTCCCCGCGGAAGGGTTCGGCCATCGTGTGTTTGACCGCCATCAGGCTCGACACCGGGCGGGACGCGAGGACCTCCGCGTGACGGCGGGTTTCGCCGAGCAGGTCATCGGGTTCGCAGACCCGCCAGACCAGGCCCATCCGCAGGGCCTCGGTGGAATCCACCCATTCCGAGGACATCAGCAGCCAGGCCGCGTTCTGGCGCCCTATCAGTTGCGGCAGCAAATATGAGGAGGCCGCCTCGGGCGCAACCCCCAGGCTGGTGAAGGGACACTTCAGCCGGGCTCCTGCCGACATGAACACCAGATCGGCATAGCCCAGGATCGTCGTGCCCAGGCCGACTCCGACCCCGTTGACAGCACAGATCAACGGTTTGGGGAAGGCCGCCAGCGCCTGGAGAAGCCCCGGGAACCCGTGGCGGCCGGGTGTGAAGGCGGGATCGGTGATCCGGGCCTGCATCTCGGCGAGGTCCTGGCCGGCGCAGAACGCCCGGCCGGCGCCGGTGATGACCACCACCGAAACGTCGGGGTCCTCGCCTGCAGCGCGCAGTGCGTCGGTGGTGGCGTCGTACAGCGCCTCGTTGAAGGCGTTCAGTGCCTCCGGCCGGTTCAGAGTGAGGGTGCGGACGCGGTTCTCATCGGCGATCAGGAGTGGCACCCGAGCAGCCTATGGCGGGAACGGGCTTCGGTAGACGTAGCGTCCGGTGGGAACCGCGTCGATGTCGACGTTGGCGCCGAAGGTCGAGGTACTGGCGATCATCCGTCCCATCCGGTCCTGCAGGGCGGCGTCGTCGGCGGCGTCGAAGAATGCGTGCAGGCTTCCCGTCGCCTCGATCGGGAACAACTCCTCAACGATCGCCGAGACGTGGGGTGCGTCCGGGGTCAGGGGCCGCACGACGCAGTTCTGCACATAGCCGAACGTCGACTGGGTCGCGATGGCGACCTCGGTGTGGTGGTTCAGCCAGCGGTCGAGCCACGTCGCCTCGTCGAGGCCGGCCGGACGGCGCAGCAGAGCGACGTTGGCCAGTCCGGGCACCCGCCCGCCGAGGGGCGCCGCCGGCGGCGGGAGCGGGACGGACTCGGTGACCAGATACGCGGCGAGGTGTTCGGCTTCGCGCTCCAGAATGTGCAACGCCGCGCGCAGATCCCGGCCGTAGTGCTGCTGGGTCCAGATGCTGACGAACCCCCGCACCGGCGGGTCCAGGGTCGTCAGCGTCATCAGGGAGTTGCGCACCGCCGCGTCGCGGACGTTGACGGTCAGCCCCGGCAGATCGAGGTCGAGCAGAGCCTCCGCCACCGGCCCGCACATGCGGTCAACCCACGCGTCGTCGCCGGTGTCCGTGCGCAGGACGGCGATCACCTTTTCCATGGGGGCACGTTTTCCATGGGGGCAACCTTTTCTTTCATGGGGGCACCGTTGCCAGAGGGAGAAAGCTACTCCCGCAGCCACCGTGGCGTGATGAAGACGCCCTCGGCCTCCACCGTGACACCCTGAGCGTCGGCGATGTGCCCGGCGCAGTAGGTCTTGACCCCTTCGCTGCGCGTGCGGATCGCCTCCACCCGGAGGTCGCCGAGCGCGGTCGCGCGCAGGTACCGCATGGTGATGCTGCCGGTGAAGCGGGGCTTGCGATCCGGGCTGGCCGCCTCGCCGAGGACGTGGTCGAGGATCATGGCGGAGACCCCGCCGTGCACATGGCCGGGTGGGCCTTCGTAGGCCGCGCCCAGGTGGAAGTCCGCCCATACGCGGCCCGACTCGTCCCGATGGGTGATCACCGGAGGAGCCAGGGCGTTGCGCATCCCGATGACGGCATTGCCCCAGCTGAGTCCCTGACCGTCGGGGGTCATCCGGACGCCGAACGCGCCGTCGATCTGGCGCTGGCGCAAGCGGGCTACCGCGGCGTCGATGTCGGCTCTGACCGCGGCGACCGTCTCGGCGTCGGCTTCGGTGCGGATGGTGGCGTCGACGAGGTCGCGGACCGACTCGGCCAGCGGCCGGTAGACGGCACGCCGGGCCTCGATCTCGTCGGTCGACCAGTCCTCGACGGGGAAGTCCAGCACTCCAGCACTAGAACACGGTGCGGTGTCTAACCTCAAGGCCATGCCGGACTGGGTGCGCCACGCGATCTGGTGGCACGTCTACCCGTTGGGCTTCGTCGGGGCGTTTCCGGCCGCACAGCCCCCGGCGGCCGAGGAGCACCGGCTCTCGCGCATCGTCGAATGGCTCGACCACGCGGTGGAACTGGGCGCGTCGGGAATCGCCCTCGGCCCGATATTCGCCTCCCGCACCCACGGCTACGACACCACCGACCACTACCGGATCGACCCTCGCCTGGGTGACGACGGCGACTTCGACGGTCTGGTGGACCAGGCCCACCGCCGGGGCCTCAAAGTCCTGCTGGACGGCGTGTTCAACCACGTCGGGGCCGACTTCCCCCGCTACCGCCAAGCGGTCGAGCAGCAGGATCCGGAAGCGGCGAGGTGGTTTCGCGGCCGGCCCGGACGGCTGCACACCTTCGAGGGGCATGACGGCCTGTTCACCCTGAATCACCGCAACCCGGCGGTGGTCGACTACACCGTCGACGTCATGACGCACTGGCTGGGCCGGGGTGCCGATGGCTGGCGGCTGGATGCGGCCTACGCGGTGCCGGAGAAGTTCTGGGCGGCGGTGCTGCCCCGGGTGCGCGAACGCCATCCCGGCGCGTGGTTCGTCGCCGAGGTCATTCACGGCGACTATCCCGCCTTCGTAGCGGGGTCCGGTGTCGACTCGGTGACCCAGTACGAGCTGTGGAAGGCCACCTGGAGCAGTCTCAACGACGGAAACTTCCACGAACTGGACTGGGCGCTCAAGCGGCACAACGGGTTTCAAGACGGCTTCGCGCCGCTGACCTTCGTGGGTAATCACGACGTCACCCGCATCGCCAGCAAGCTGGAACGCCCCGAGCATCTGGCCCACGCCCTCGTGCTGTTGTTCACCGTCGGCGGGGTGCCGACCGTCTACGCCGGGGACGAGTTCGGCTACCTCGGCGTCAAGGAGGACCGGGCCGGCGGCGACGACGCTGTTCGCCCCGAATTCGGCTCGGCGCCAGAGGAATTGATCCAACACCTATCCCCCGCCGCTCAGGACACCCTGAACCTGCACCGGTACCTGATCAGTCTGCGCCGCCAGCACCCGTGGCTGCATGAGGCGCGCACCTCCGCCTTGCACCTGGAGAACCGGTTCTACGTCTACGAAGCGCGCAATGGTGACGACGCGCTGATCGTCGCGCTCAACGTCGACGAGGCCGCAGCAGACCTTCCGATAGCCGAACTGACCGGGCGCGAGGCCGAAGTGCTGGCCGGCAGCGGCGCGCCCGCCCCGACCGTCTTGGGACGTGCCGAGGTCCCGCCGCATGGCTGGCTGCTGCTCAGGGCGCGCTGAGATCAGAACGGCCGAGCATCGCCTGCGTCCGCGAGTCGGGAAGGCCGTCGTAATAGCGGTCCAGCACCGCGTGGAAGAGGGCCCGGTCGCCCGGATCGGCGGCGACTGCACCGAACAGCGTCATGCAGGAGCGCAGTTTGAGTGTGTCAATGCCGCCGAGCACCGCCTCGGCCGTCCGGCCGGCCGGGACCGCGAGTAGCAATCGGGCGCATTCCCGCAGCCTGTGGCCCAGCACCGGATGGCGGAGGTAGGCGACGGCCTCCTCGGCTGAGGCGATGCCGTAGAAGTCCGCTGTCGACGTCCGCCCGAGACCCTTCAACTGCGGAAAGACGAACCACATCCAGTGGGTCTGCTTGTGGCCCTGGCGCAGCTCGCGTGTTACGTCGTCGTAGGCCGCCGACTGCGCTTCGACGAAACGCTGCAGCGTGTCGGGGTCGGCCACCTCCGGCACGCTACCCTCGGCGTGGTCAGGCCTGATCACGGCCGCGGCAGGGAAGGAACTCGATGTCGGCACCCCCGGACTCCGCAACACCTGGGGAGCCCGCAGCTCCCCCGGAGCCCGCAGCGCCTGGGGAGCCCGCAGCACCCGCGGGAACGCCGGATGCCCGCTCGGCGCTGGCCGAGCGGTTGCGCCGGCGCAGAGCCAAGCGGAGCCTGCTGGAGCGGGTCAGCATCCAGTCGAAGCTGATGCTGATGCTGCTCGCGATGACCGTGCTGGCCACCGCTATCGCCGGCGGGATCGGTTTCCAGTCCGGTCGCAGTTCGCTCCGCGAAGCGGTCTTCGACCGCCTCACCAGTGTTCGCGAAGCGCAGGCCCGCGTTCTGCAGATAGGGCTGGCGGACATCAAGTCCTCGCTCATCATCTACTCGCGTGGCGAGACCGTCGCGGGAGCGCTGAGTGCGTTCAGCTCCGGGTTCGACGATTTGTCCGATGCCGCGGTCACCACCGCGCAGACTCAGGCGATCGCCGACTACTACAAGGCGAAGTTCTCCGGCGTCGACGACCGGCGCCTCGACGTCAACGCCCTGCTGCCGACGTCGAGTGCCGCGAAGTACCTGCAGGCGCACTACACCGTTCCGTTCACCGACCGCACGCAGGCGGTGAGCGTCGACGACGCCCGCGACGGCAGCGCCTGGTCAGCGGCCAATGCCCGCTATAACGCCTACTTCCGGGAGATCGCGACCCGGATGGGTTTCCACGACACGTTGCTGATCAACGCCAAGGGCGATGTGGTCTTCAGCGCGTACAAGGGCGTCGAGTTGGGAACCAACATCCTCACCGGCCCGTTCCGCGGTGAGAGTTCGCTGCCGGACGCGTTCCGGAAAGCGATGGCCTCCAACGACATCGACTACTCCGATACGACGGACTTCGCGGAATACCTGCCCTCGGGGCAACCCACCGCCTGGATGCTGGTGCCGATCGGCCCGACGGGACGCGCCGCCGGCGTGATGGCCGTGGAGTACCCGGCGTCGATCGTCAACAGCCTGATGACGGCAGACCGCCAATGGGAACGTGCCGGCATGGGAGCCACCGGGGAGACCTTCCTGGTGGGCAAGGACAACCTGATGCGTTCGGACTCCAGGCTGTTCCTGCAGGATCCGCAGGCCTACCGCACCGACGTCATCTCCGCAGGGACGTCGCCCAGCGTGGCCGACCGGGCGATCAAGCAGGGCACCACGGTGCTGGTGCAACCGGTCGGCACCAGAGCGACCGAAGCAGCGCAGCGCGGGGAGACCGGAACGCTCATCGCCACGAACTATCTCGGGCACCGCGCGCTGCAGGCCTACGCCCCGCTGAGCCTCAAGGGTCTGGACTGGGTGATCATCGCCTCGGTCGACGCCGATGAGGCATTCGCGCCCGAGCAGAATTTCACCCTCCGGCTGGTGCGGGCGACCGCCCTGGTCATGGTCATCGCCTGTCTGGCGGCCATGCTGTGGTCGCGACTGTTCGTCCGGCCGATCAAGCGGCTCGAGGACGGCGCGGAGCAGATCAGCACCGGCGACTACACGGTCCGGATACCGGTGGACTCCGGGGACGAATTCGGCGACCTCACCGAGTCTTTCAACGAGATGAGCCGCAGCCTCGCGCTCAAGGAACAGCTGTTGGCCGAAAAGCGTGCGGAGAACGACCGGTTGCTGCTGTCACTCATGCCCGAGTCGGTGGTCGAGCGCTACCGCGACGGCGAGAAGACCATCGCCGAGGAACACCAGGACGTCACGGTGATCTTCGCCGACGTCGTCGGGTTGGACGAGGTCGCCGAGGGCATGGAAGCCGAGGAGTCGCTGGAGATCATCAACAAGCTCGTGCGCCAATTCGACGCCGCGGCAGAAAGTCACGGGATCGAGCGGGTCCGCAACACCCACAACGGATACCTGGCCAGTTGCGGCCTGACGGTACCGCGCCTGGACAACATCCAGCGCACCGTCGACTTCGCCGTCGACCTGGAACGGATCGTCAGCCGCTTCAACACCGAATCCGGCCACGATCTCAAATTGCGGGCCGGGATCGACACCGGCTCCGTCAGCAGCGGACTCATCGGACGGGCCGGACTGGTTTACGACTTGTGGGGCGGCGCAGTGCAATTGGCGTCGAAGATGCGGGTCGGCTCGCTACAGCCCGGGGTGTATGTGAGCGAAGAGGTTTACGACGCCACCCGCGACAGCCGGAGCTACACACAGGCCGGCAGCATCACGATCGGTGATACCCAGCGGCCCACCTGGCGACTTGCGGAGAGCTCCTGATGAGCGTGTTCTCCGAGCCCTGGTTCTACTGGTCGATCGCCATCGCCATCGGTCTGCCGGTCACTTTGGTTCTGCTCACCGAACTGCAGCACTCGCTCGCCCGACGTGGCAGCTTCCTGGCCCGGCCCATCGGATTGCTGCGCAGCTTCATCGTGCCGCTGGGAACCCTGCTCCTGCTGACCGTCAAGACCACCGGCATTTCCATCGAGAGCACGGGAATGCGCCTGCTGGCAACCATTTTCGGCGTCTGCGTGCTGGTTATGGTGCTCTCCGGGGTGAGTGCCACGGTATTCGACGCCGCGCCGGCCGGCAGCTGGCGGCGCCGGATGCCGACCATCTTCGTCGACGTCGCACGGTTTGCGATCATCGCGGTGGGCGTTGCGCTGATCTTCGCCTACGTGTGGGGGGCGAATGTCGGTGGTCTCTTCACCGCATTGGGCATCAGCTCGATCGTGCTCGGCCTGACGCTGCAGAACTCGGTGGGGCAGATCATCTCCGGACTGCTGCTGCTCTTCGAGCAGCCGTTCCAGCTCGGGGACTGGGTCGAGACCACCTCGGCCAAAGGTCGTGTGACCGAGGTCAACTGGCGCGCCACTCACATCAACACCGGCAGCGGGCTGGAGATCATCCCGAACTCGGTGCTCGCCGGGCAGGCTTTCGCCAACCTCAGCCGCCCCGCCGGCGGCCACACCATCACGGTGAACGCCAAGTTCTCCGGTGGCGATGCCCCGGACGTGGTATGCGCGCTGCTGACCGATACCGCCGCAGATCTGCCGCAGTTGCACCCGGACGGAAAGCCGACGGCAGCCGCGGCCAGCAGCACCGACTATTCCGTGACGATCCCGGTCCGCTCCCCCGCCGATGACGCCGAAGCCCGATCGACCTTCCAGCGCTGGCTCTGGTACGCATCCCGCCGACAGGGGTTGCGCCTGGACGGTATCGAGGACGACTTCTCCACTCCGGCGCGGAAGATCGACGCTCTGCGCAAGATCGCACCGGTCATGCGGGCCTCCAGTTCCGACCTGGAACTGCTGCTGCCGCATGTGCGTGTCACCCGGTACGGCGCCGACGAAGTGATGCAGAAAGTGGGCGAAGTGCCTGCGGCGATGTCCTTCGTGGTCAAGGGCCGCGTGCGCTTGGTGGTATTCGGAGACGACGGCGCTCGAATCCCGGTCACCACTCTGCATGAGGGTGACTTCATCGGGCAGACGGCCCTGACCCGGGAGCCGGTGGCCGGCTGCGCCTATGCCATCGGTGAGGTCACTGTGCTCCGGGTCGACCGCGACACGGTGGAGAAGATGGTCTTCCGCAAGCCGCAGCTGCTGAAGGACCTCAGCCAGGCGATCGACGAGCGTCGTCTACGGGCTCAGGATGTGCTGGCCGCTTCGCGGCAATTGCCTAGTGCTCCAACAGATTACGACGCCGAAGAGGCCGACGTCTGAGTCGTCTCGCTGATCTGTCGGCCGGCGTCTCCGTCTCGTGACTGTGCCGTTTCCTCGTGTGATCCGATCGTTGCCCAACTGCGACTAGGCACGCCGCGGCGCGTCGACGCTGCCGGATCGGCCCGGTGTTTGACTACCGGAACACGGCAAGTGACCGCCGGTACGAAAGGTGATGGGAGTCGTCATGAAATTGGTCAGTGACTGGTTGCGCCGCTTGGCTGTTGCCTCTGCAGCTGCGCTGTTCCTGCCCGGGCTGATCGCGGTCGCCGGGGGGTCCGCGACTTCCTCGGCATTCTCGCGGCCCGGCCTGCCGGTGCAGTATCTCGATGTCCCGTCGGCCGCGATGGGCCGCAACATCCGCATTCAGTTCCAGAAGGGCGGCGAGCACGCGGTCTTCCTGCTCGACGGTCTGCGCGCCCAGGACGATTACAGCGGGTGGGACATCAACACCCCCGCATTCGAGTGGTTCCTGAACTCCGGCCTCTCGGCCGTCATGCCGGTGGGCGGACAGTCCAGCTTCTACTCCGACTGGTATCAGCCCTCGCAGGGCAACGGTCAGAACTACACCTACAAGTGGGAAACCTTCATGAACAAGGAGCTCCCGGCCTACTTGCAGGAACGCCAGGGAATCAACCCCAACGGCAATGCCGTAGTGGGCCTGTCGATGGCCGGCAGCGCCGCGCTGACCTACGCGATCTACTACCCGCAGAAGTACATCTACGCGTCCTCGCTGTCGGGCTTCCTCAACCCCTCCGAGGGCTGGTGGCCGATGATGATCGGTCTGGCGATGAACGACGCCGGCGGCTTCAACGCGCAGAGCATGTGGGGGCCGTCCTCGGACCCGGCGTGGCGGCGTAACGACCCGATGGTCAACGTCAATCAGCTGGTGGCCAATAACACCCGTCTGTGGATCTACTGCGGCACCGGCACCCCGTCGGAACTCGATACGTCCGGCGGTGGCGGAAACCTGATGGCCGCGCAGTTCCTCGAGGGCTTCACGTTGCGCACCAACAAGACATTCATGGAGAACTACCTGGCTGCAGGCGGCAAGAACGGGGTGTTCAACTTCCCGGCCAACGGCACCCACAGCTGGGGCTACTGGGGATCGCAGCTGCAGCAGATGATCCCCGATATGCAACGGGTACTCGGCGCCACCCCATCTGGCGCCTGAGAACCCGTCAAACCAGCAGGCCTGTCGCCCACTCGGGGGCGGCAGGCCTGCTGTCTTTGTCGGCGGTGTCGCCGACGGTGTACGGCCGGATCTCAGCGCAGTGTTGCGCGTGCGTCCCTTACGTCGACCTTTGCCCCTGCGATGTCCTCGGCCAGGGTGCCCGCGGCGGCCTCGGCATCGTCGATCAGCGCCAGGGTTCGCGCACCGTCGGGCGTGCGCACCGCCAGAAACGCCTTCTCCGGCTTGCCGTCCCGGTCGAATGCCGTGGTCCAGGACTCCACCGTGCCGACCCCCTCCCACTCCACCAGCGAGGTGCGGGTGGGTTGGCGGTCCACCTCGTCCTGCACGTCCTGCCAACGGAACGGCGTTGCCGGCGCAGTGGCGCTGTACACCCCGAAGCTGTGTTTGGTGAGGTACCCGCCGTTGGCGGTGATCAGCCCGCGCGTACCAGGGTTGCGGCGCAGCAGGTCTGCCATCGTCGCGATCGAGTGCGTGACGTAGTTGTTCCACGGGCCGCCGGCGAAGGTCAGTCCGCCGGTCACCGTCAGCGGCCGTTCGGCGTCGCCCACCGGCAGGCCGAGTTCACGGGCGGCCACTTGAACCGCGGACGGGAAGCAGGAGTACAGGTCGACGTAGTCGAGGTCGTCGACCCCGACTCCGGCCAGTTCCAGCACCCGCGCGCCACCGATCCGGATGGCCGGGGACCGGTGCAGTTCGTCGCGCTCGCCGATCGAATAGGTGTCGTGGGCATCGGTGCCGGCGTGCGGGAAGATCCAGGTATCCCTGGGGATCTGCAGATAATCGGCCTTCTCCGCCGAGCACAGCACCAGGGCCGCGGCCTGGTCGACCATGTTGTTGGAGTTCATCAACTTCGGGTAGGGCCAGCTGATCATCCGGTTGTCCGGGCCGGGCTGCCAGATCTGCTCGGCGGTCAGCGCCTCCCGGCTCCAGGCGTACGGATTGCCTTCGGCGACGGCGCTGAACTGGGCCCACAGTGCTCCGATCCGGCGCCGGTGAGTGTCCATCGACTCCCCATCGGCGACCCGCAACGCCTCCTCGAACAGCGGGTAGACGAACGACGGCCGGTCCAGTCCGATCCGGTCCTCCGCCGGCCCCGACATCGGCACCGGGTCCTCGCCGCCCGGCGGCACCGGGACGGACTCGTCCTGCCGCGTCCAGTCCGGCCTGATCCCCCTGGCGCGCAGTCGCATCCGGGTACGCCATGTCTCCCCGCCTGCGAGCAGGATCACGCCAGCCCGACCCTGTTGGATGTCCAGGCAAGCCTGGTTGACCAACGACTGCGGCGTGTTGCCTCCGATGCTGGAATAGCAGGTCGAAGCGTTCGGCGCGCCGATCAGAGCGCCGACCAACAGGCCTGGGTCTCGGTAGCGCCAGGACAGCAGATTGACCACCCGGATGGAATCAACGGCCTGCAGAACCCGCGGGTCGGCTGCCTCCCGTGCGGCCGCCGCGATCAGGTCCACCGGTTCGACCTCGGGAGACTCGTCGCGCTGGTTGATCTGGCCGGCCCCGACCAGTACCGGTGTCCGCGGATCCATCGGCGACCCCTTCTGCTCCGGGCGCCGATCGTTGACGCCTGTCAAAACCTAACATCGAGCCGGCGGAATCCGCCGTGGCGGCCGGTGGTGCGCAGCGACAAAGTGCTGGTCGAACTTTGTCCCGATAGTTCCGGTCGGAAAGAGGCGTTCCGTGCCATCATGGCACCTTCAGGGGCCGCCTCCGGACATCCGGAATGGAAGGACGATCAGTGACTAAGCCGTTCAACGGAGTGATCAAGCTCGACGTTCGGGACTCGACTCCCGACTGGGGTCCGTACGAATTGACCAGGGCTCCCGAGGGCGCACCGAACATCCTGATCGTCCTCTACGACGACACCGGCCTGGCGGCGTGGTCGCCCTACGGCGGAGGCATCAACATGCCTACTCTGGACCGGCTCGCCGAGAACGGCCTGACCTACACCCAGTGGCACACCACCGCACTGTGCTCCCCGACCCGTTCGACCTTCCTGACCGGCCGTAACCACCATGTCAACCGCTGCGCGGCGATCACCGAGGGCTCCAACGGCTTCCCCGGTGCGGCCGGCCGGCTGCCCGCTGAGTGCGCGACCATCGGCCAGGTGCTGCAGGACAACGGCTACAGCACGTACTGGATCGGTAAGAACCACAACGTCCCCGAGGAGGACATCTCCGCCGGCGGCAGCCGCTCGGAGTGGCCGCTCTCCAAGGGCTTCGACCGCTTCTACGGCTTCCTCGGCGGCGAGACCAACAACTGGTACCCCGACCTCGTCGAGGACAACCGCTTCATCGAGCCGCCGGCCACCCCAGAAGAGGGCTACCACCTCTCCAAAGACCTTGCGGACCAAGCACTTCGGATGCTGCGCGACCAGCATTCGGCGACCCCCTCCAAGCCGTGGTTCCTGTGGTTCTGCCCCGGCGCCAACCATGCGCCGCACCACGCTCCGCAGGAGTACATCGACAAGTACAAGGGCAAGTTCGACGACGGCTACGAGGCCTATCGCGAGTGGGTCCTGGCGCGGATGATCGAGCGCGGCGTCATGCCGGAGGGCACCCAGCTGACCCCGCTCAACCCGATGCCCGAGGACATGGCCAACAAGGACGACTACGTCCGGCCGTGGGCCGAACTCAATGACGACGAGAAGAAACTGTTCGCCCGGATGGCCGAGGTGTTCGCCGGCTTCTCGGAGTACACCGACGTCCAGGTCGGCCGCATCATCGACTACCTGGAGCAGACCGGACAGCTGGACAACACGCTGATCTTCTACTGCGCCGACAACGGCGCCTCCGGCGAGGGATCCCCCAACGGTTCGGTCAACGAGAACAAGTTCTTCAACGGCTATCCCGACGAGCTCAGCGAGAACATGCAGTATCTCGACACCCTGGGCAGCGCGGAGACCTACAACCACTACCCGACCGGCTGGGCGGTGGCGTTCTCGACGCCTTTCCAGATGTTCAAGCGCTACTCGCAGTTCTCCGGCGGCACCTGCGACCCGCTGGTGATCCACTGGCCCAAGGGAATCAAGACCAAGGGCGGAGTGCGCCACCAGTACCACCACTCCACCGATGTGGTCTCGACCATCCTCGACGTGACCGGCCTGGAGATGCCGAAGGTCTACCGGGGCGTGGAGCAGTACCCCCTCAACGGGGTCTCCATGCGCTACAGCTTCGACGAAGCGGATGCTCCGACGCAGAAGGAGCGTCAGTACTACACGATGCTGGGCACCCGCGGCATCTGGCAGGACGGCTGGAAGGCCTCCGCGATCCATGCCCCGATCAGCGGCAAGGGCCACTTCGACGACGATCGCTGGGAGCTCTACCACGTCGACTCCGACCGCGCCGAGTCGAGGAACCTGGCCGATGAGCACCCGGAGAAGCTGCAGGAACTCATCGCCGCGTGGTTCGAGGAGGCGGACAAGAACTTCGTTCTGCCCCTTGACGACCGGACCGCCATCGAACAACTCGGTAACGCCCGGCCGCAGGCCGAACCGCCGCGCACCCGCTACATCTACTACCCCGACACCGCGCCGGTGCCGGAGGGCGCGGCGGTCAACGTCCGCGGCCGGTCCTACAAGATCCTGGCGGACGTCGAAGTCACCCCGGACACCGAAGGGGTGATCTTCGCCCACGGCTCACGGTTCGGCGGGCACACGCTGTTCATCAAGGACGGCAAGCTGCACTACGTGTACAACTTCCTGGGCATCAAGCCCGAGCAGACGTTCACCTCCGACAAGCTCGAACCCGGAAAGCGCACTCTGGGAGTGGAATTCGTGCGCGAGGGCTCCGGTGAGCACGGCGAATCCACCGGGACGGCCAAGCTGTACGTCGACGACGCCGTCGTGGCCGAGGGTCCGATGCGTGCGCAGGTGGGCAAGTTCACGCTGTCCGGCGACGGGTTGTGCGTCGGCTTCGACAGCGCGGATCCGGTGAGCCGGTCCTACCCGCCGGGCTTCCCCTTCACCGGAGGGAAGATCCTCGGGGTGGGCGTGGACATCAGCGAGGAGCAGTACCTCGATCTCGAGCGGGAGGCTGCTGCGGCGTTCGCCCGCGATTGAGCGGGTAACGGTCGGGGCCGGAGGCCCCTACTTCATGTCCCAGGTTTCGCCGTAGGTGGTGACGCTGTCGCCGTTCTTGGAGATCAGGCGGGCGAAGGGGCGCAGCAGGACGCCGCCGGCGGCGCCGGTGACGGTGCCGTGGGCGTTGGAGACCGCGACCGAGCCGTTGGGGCCGGCGACGTCGACGGAGAACGTCGCGACTTCCTGGATACCCGGGCCGTTGCCGAGGTCGGAGCTGATGGACACGCCCGGGAACAGGTTCGGGGTGATCACCGAGCCGAGCGGGTTGAAGCCGGCCGGGGAGATGTTGACGTCGTCGAGCAGGATGTTGGGGGTGGTGTAGCTGAAGTTGATGCCCACGCCCAGCGACCACGGGAAGCCGACCTGGTAGCCCAGTTCCAGGGTGCCGGCGAAGTCACCGGCGCCGGGGCCGACCACGCTGTAGACGGCCTTGCCGGAGTGGAACCATTCGCGGGTCAGCCGGTTGCGGTCCAGCGGGAACACGCCGTCGAGGAAGGTGTCCCACTGCTGGATGGTCATCGTGCGGCCCTTGCCGTCGACCAGACTCTGCTGATTGTCCATCCCGGCGTGGGCGGGCACAGCCGTGCTGAACAGGGCCGCAAGGGCGACTGCCAGGCTGCCGACTGTTCGGCGCAGCTTACTCAACTGATTCACTCCGTTCCCCGTCCATTCCCCGGGCTGGGGGTAGTGCCGAAACTGTAGCCGAGCAGTCTGTGAACCTGCTCGCCAGACCGACGAAATCACACTCCGGAGGAAATCAAACGCTGGGCGGACCGACGCGGTAGATCGACTTCAGGTCGAAGAACTCGGACAGGCCTTCCGGCCCAAGTTCACGCCCGATTCCGCTGGCCTTCACCCCGCCGAAGGGCGCTCCGATGTCGAGCTGATAGTCGTTGACGCCGACGGTGCCGGTCCTGATCTCGCGAGCCACCTCCGTGGCGCGGTCGGTGTCGGTCGACCACACCGTGCCGGCCAGCCCGAATTCGCTGTCGTTGGCCAGTGCCACGGCATGCTCGTCGTCGTCGTAGGCGATCACGGCCAGCACCGGTCCGAAGATCTCCTCCTGGGCGATCCGGTCGGAGTTGTCGACGTCGGCGAACACCGTCGGTGAGACGAACCAGCCACGAGGCTGGCTCCGCGGGATCCCGCCCCCGACGACGAGTCGGGCGCCGGTGGCCTTTCCGGCGTCGATGTAGCCGAGCACCCGTTCGCGCTGCCGCTCGCTGACCACCGGGCCGATGTCGGTGTCGGTGTCGAGCGGATCGCCCACGTTCAGGTTGTTGACCAGGTCGGCCAGCGCGTCGACAACCTCGGTGTAACGGGAGCGCGGCGCCAGTATCCGGGAGCCGAGGAAACAGGTCTGGCCGTTGTTGATGAACGACACCGCCTTGAGTCCCTTCATGGTCGCACCGAGATCGGCGTCATCGAGGATGATCGCCGCGGACTTGCCGCCGAGCTCCAGCGTCACCGGGCGCAGCAGCCGTCCACAGGCCTCCCCGATGATCCGGCCGACTGCGGTCGAACCGGTGAAGCTCACCTTGTCCACCCCGGGATGCGACACCAGGTGCGCGCCTGCCTCGACTCCCCCGGGCACCACGTTGAGCACCCCGGCCGGCAACCCGCATTCCTGCGCGGCCTCGGCGAAAACCAGAGCGTCCAAGGCGGTTTCGGGAGCCGCCTTGAGAACCGCCGTGCATCCCGCGGCCAGTGCGGGGGCAAGCTTGAACGCGGCGAGCGCCTGGGGATAGTTCCACGGGACGATCGCGGCCACCACGCCCACCGGTTCGCGGCGGACGATGGTGTGGCCGACGGAACTCGGCCGGACCTCCTCGATCGGTGTCCGCGCTATCAGCTTGGCGTAGTAGCCCATCAGAGCGGCCGGGAAGAGCCCGTTGGCGCTGCGGGACAACGACATCGGCATGCCGTTCTCCCGGGACACCAGCTTGTCGGTGCTCTCCGCGCGGCGATGCAGTGCCGCGGCGAATGCCTTCAGTGCCGCGGCACGGTGATCCGGTGACGTAGAACGCCACTCCGTCAGGGCCGCCCGCGCGGCGGCCACCGCGGCGTCGATATCGGCCACCGTCGCGCTGCCACCCTCGCCGAGAAGCTCTCCCGTCGCGGCCTCAAGGACCGGCTGGCTGTGCTGCGCCGTCCGGAAGGCACCGTCGATGAAAAGCCGTCCTGCAGTGGCGGTTGTCATGATGAAACCCCCTTGTCGTGGGCAGTGTCGTGGGCAGTGGCGTCGGCAGTGTCGGGCCCTTCCGCGGCGAACAGGACTCCGTCGTCGATCAAGCGCTGCGTCTGCTCGGGCGTCATCGTGAGGACGTCGCGGCAGACCCGCCTCGTGTCGCCGCCCGGCAGCGGCGCAGGCCGCTGCGGCGCGGGCGGGATGTTGCGAAACAGCGCGGGGCCCGTCTCGGCCGGTAGCGGCACGTCGAACAGCGGATGTGTCATGTCGCACAGCACGTGTCGCAACTCCAACTGCGGATTATGGCGGACATCTTCCGCGCGCAGCATCGGCCCCGCCGCCACGCCCGCCGATTGCAGCTTCTCGGCGACCTCCTGCGGTGTGCGTACGGAAGCCCAATCCCGCAGCGCAGCCCAATCATCCAGTGCGGTAACGGCATCGATCCCCACGGCACCTATGGCGCCGGCGGCCGCACGCCCGTCGGACTCCGAGGACAGCGACACCACGCACCATTCGTCATCCCCGGCGCAGGGCAGCACCAGGTCGTCGGTGTCGTCGGGGCGGACGTCGGAGGCCTCCGCGGACAGCACGACGAACCGGGTGTCGAGTTGATTGACGCCCGCCTCGGCCTGTGACACGTGGATCCGGGCTCCAACCCCGCAGCGTTGCCGGCGGATCAGCGCGGCCAGTGCTCCGATGGCGGTGATGCGGCCGACCACGTGGTCGGGGAAGATCGTGGTTGCGTCGTAAAACGGATGGCGCGCAGCGGGATCGGGTTCAGCGCGGACCCACAGGCTGGTCACGCCCGTCGCCGCGCGCACCAGTGGGCCGTAGCCCATCCTGGTGCTCCACGGCCCGGCGTCGCCGTAGGCGCTGCTCTCGGCGAGCACCAGACCGGGGTTCAGTTCACTGAGCCGGTGGTAGCCGAAACCCAGTGCCGGAAGGGTTCCCGGCTTGAAGTTGGCGAACACCGCGTCGGCTTCGCGGACCAGGCCGGTGAACACCTCGGCGCCCGCCGGGCTCCGCAGGTCCAACCCCATTCCGAGATGGTTGCGGTGTGCGCGGGCGAACGAGTCTCCGATCGCCTGGTTTTCCCGCTTCTGCCGAAGGCCGTCTGGATAGGCGGCGCTCTCGACCTTGATCACCTCGGCGCCCATGTCGCCGAACAGTCGGCTCAGTTCGCCTCCGGCCACGATGATTCCGAGATCGACGACGCGGATGCCCTCGAGCGGTAGGCCCCCGGGTGCCGTGACGGGGGTCGGATCGAACCGCTCTGTGCGCCATGTTGTCTCGTCGTCATTGCCGGCGGGTTGCGGGGCGGTCGTGCGCAGCCCGGCCCGTGCGCCGTCCACCGACCAGTACCCGACCGGTACCCGCGTGACTACCCCGGGCACCAATTCGGCGTCAGCGAGTGCTCCGACCGATTCGAGGTGGTCGGAGTGCACCGCCTCCGCCGGAGTGAGCACAGCAGCGATCGGGACGCCGTGCCGCTGCCCCTCGGCCACCAGTTCCTCGCGGGTGCGCTCGGCGAACATCGCTCCGATCAGCGCGCCGAGCTCGTCGAAGGCCCGGGCTCGCGCGGCGAGCACGTCGAAGCGGGGGTCCTGGAACTGCTCGGGTTCACCGAGCCAGGCTCGTAGCCCGCGCCATTGGCGGGGTGACATCACGCAGAGCCGGACGTAGCCGTCGCTGCATCGGAAGATCGGGTAGAGATCCTGGTTGCGAGGCCTGCCCCGCCAGCGCTCACCCGGCCCGCGGGCCGTCGCGGCCTGGCCCTGCGTTCCGAACGGTGGATCCAGCGCCATCACGACGGCGTCGAACCGGGAGAAGTCGATGTAATCCCCGGTCCCGCAGCGCAGTCGGTGAAAGTACGCGAGCAGGAGCGCCCACGCCGCCTGCACCGCGGCAGTCCCCGACGCGATGCCGGCCGGCGGCAGAACCGGGGTGCCGACGGCCGGCCCGGACCGCGACAGCGCACTGCACATCGCGTAGAGCACCGGGTCGGTCGCGCGCCAGGCCGAATACGGTCCGGTGCTGCCGAAGTCCGTGACCAGCATGGTGACCAGATGCCGGTGGCTGTCGGACAGCTCCTCGCACGAGGTGCCGTACCGGGACGCCAGGCCGGGCAGACCGCGGTCGACCACGATGTCGGCTTCGCCCGCCAGCTTGACCAGTCGACGCCGGTCGGCGTCGCTGTCCGGGTCCAGAATCACCGACCGCTTGTTCGCATTGTGCAGGGCGAACGGGATGCTGACTCCGTGCAGCGCGGGAAGTGCGTGCCGCCCGGGGCTACCCCCTGGGGGTTCGACTTTGATCACGTCGGCGCCGAGATCGGCCAGAAGCCGGGTGACGGCATCGGCGTCGCCCTCGCAGAGATCCAGTACCCGCAGAGACCGCAGCAGAGGCTCGCCGGTGCCCTCGCACTCGCCCACGGCCACGCCTTCCGTCGTCGGTCCGGGCTGAGTTTATTCGGGGTCGATTGCGGGTTTATTCCGGCCGGACCTGTGGCTCATGCCATAGGTCCCGTGCCCGGTACCGCCGGTACCATTGTCAGCAAATGTCTGAGCACAGCGCGGCTGTCGAGCCCGCACATCCTGCGCTTTCGCAATTGGCGGCGTTGCACCACCTCCGGGTGTATGTGGATATCGCCGTCGTGGTCGTCGTCCTAGCCATCAGCAACCTGATCGCGCACTTCACCACATCGTGGGCGGCCGTCGCGACCGTGCCGGCCGCAGCGCTGGCACTGCTGGCGCTGGTGCGGGCGAGGGGCCTGAGCTGGTCCGAGCTCGGTCTGGGCCGGGAGCACTGGAGGTCCGGCGCCGGTTATGCCGCCGCGGCAATCGGTCTGGTCCTGACGGTGATCGCGATCGGCGCACTGCTGCCCTGGACCCGCCCGATGTTCCTCAACGACCGCTACGCGACGTTCTCCGGCGCGATCGTGGCGTCCATGGTGATCATTCCGCTTCAGACCGTCCTTCCAGAGGAGTTGGCCTTCCGTGGGGTGTTGCACGGCGCACTGGACCGGGCGTGGGGGTTCCGTGGTGTGGCGGCTGCCGGATCGCTGTTGTTCGGGTTGTGGCACATCGCCAGTTCGCTCGGGCTGACCAGCGGCAACGTCGGCTTCACCCGGGTGCTGGGCGGCGGGTTCTTCGGCATGCTCGCCGGTGTGGTGATGGCGGTGCTGGCCACCGCGGCCGCCGGGTTCGTGTTCACCTGGCTGCGCCGGCGCAGCGGCAGTCTGATCGCCCCGATCGCGCTGCACTGGTCACTCAACGGAATGGGTGCCCTGGCCGCAGCGCTGGTCTGGCACCTGTCCGCCTGACACCAGGCGGACGCTTCAGGGCAGGAGCACTGCCGCGCCCGCGATCTTGCCTTCGGCGAGGTCGGTCAACGCCTGGTCTGCGCGGTCCAACGGGTACTGCGGGGTGGTGACCTCGATGCGATGCCGTCCGGCGAAATCCAGGAACGCGCGGGCGTCGGCGCGGGTGTTGGAGGTGACCGAGCGGATTTGCCGCTCCTGGAACAGGTGCCGCTGGTAGTTCAGCGCCGGGATGTCGCTGAGGTGGATGCCCGCGACGGCCAGAGTGCCGCCACGGTCCAGTGCCTCGAGAGCGGGCAGTACGAGCTCCCCGACCGGAGCGAACATGATCGCCGAATCCAGGGGGACCGGCGGCGGGTCGGCGGCCCCCTGCACCGACGCCACCCCGAGTTCCAGAGCGAGGCCGCGGGCCTCTCGACCCCGCGTCATGACGTGCACCTCGGCGCCCTGTGCCAGGGCGACCTGCGCTGTGATGTGGGCGCTGCCGCCGAACCCGTACAACCCCAGCCGTCCGCCCGGCGGGAGCTCGGCCCTCAGCAGTGACCGGTAGCCGATGATGCCCGCGCACAACAGCGGCGCCAGCTCGGAGTCGGAATACCCGTCGGGCAGCCGGTGCGCGAAATCCGCCGGGACGGTGGCGAAATCGGCGTAGCCGCCATCTGCGTCCCAGCCGGTGTAGCGGGATGCCGGGCAGAGGTTCTCCGCTCCCCTGCGGCAGTAACCGCAGTGTCCGCAGGTGTGCCGCAGCCATGCGATACCGACCCGATCCCCCACCGCGAACGCGGACCCCACGCCGTCGCCGAGCGCCGCGACCTCGCCGACCACTTCGTGCCCCGGTGTCACCCCGGCGCGATGCACGGGCAGATCGCCCTCGGTGACGTGCAGATCGGTGCGGCACACACCGCACGCGCGAACGGCGACCAGCAATTCGCCCGGGCCCGGGGTTGGTACCGGTGCGTCGAAGTCGAACTCCAACGGCCGGCTGTTCATCGGACCCGGTCTGCGTACCCGCCACGCTCGCATGTCGCTGGACGCTCGCACTTCGCTTGACGGACGCTGCTCGACGGGCTCAGCCCGCGGGCATCATCTCCGGGACCGGGGTCTCGACCGGCACCGGTACGCCGACGCGGTTACCCGGCGGCGGCGGTGCCGCGGGCGCGCCTGGCTCGGGAGCCGGGGCCGCAGGCGCGGCAGGCGGCGTGTAGGGCCGGATGGAGTTCGCCAGCGCCTTGGCCGCACCCCCGTCGATCGGGTCCTTGGCGGTGCCCAGCCACACCACGAACCAGCGGTTGGTCGGCTGGTTGCGCGCCGTTCCCGGGTTTCCGACCACACCTGCCCAGATCTGGCCGTTGGGCTTGTTGGTGTCGGTGAACTTCACGTCGTACCACGAGGAGGATCCGGGCATGTCGCCGGCCTGCAGCGGACCGCTCTGGCTGTTGATCCGGGTGCCGGGGAAGGGCATGAAGAACTCGCCCATGTCCGAGGCCAGACGAACCGCGGCCTTGGCGTTGTCGGGTTCGGCTCCCGCGAACAGCTTCATGTCCAGACGGCCGAGCAGGATGCTGGTGTCATTGGCGGTCGCCGGCTGCCCGTTGGGTCCGGGCGCACTCTGCTTGAGGAGCAGCGCCTGGCCATAGCTGAGTCGCGATGCGTCGGCGACCTCCCAGCCGGCGGGCACCACGTAGCTGAATCCGCCTGCGGCGTTGTTGACCCGGCCGGCGTCCGAGGTCGGCGCTGCGGGCTCAGCCGACGGCGCAGGGGCCGGAGCGGGTGCGTTGGGGTCAGCCGGAGCAGGCGCCGGAGCCGGTGAGGCGGGCGATGCCGGTGCAGGAGCAGCGGGCGCGTTCGGGTCGGCCGGAGCCGGAGCCGGCGCCGGGGCTG
>CAYTOD010000008.1:0-663 GCA_964439315.1 uncultured Mycobacterium sp.
CCCCCCCCCCCCCCGCCCCCGGGGGGGGGGGCCCGCCCCCCCCCCCCCCCGGGCCCCCCCCCGCCCCCCCCGCGCCGGTGAGCTGATCGGCGGGTTGGACCGGCTGCCGGACGTGCTCTACACCTCTTTGCTGCGTCGCGCCATCACGACGGCGAACATCGCCCTGGACAAAGCCGACCGCCACTGGATTCCGGTGAACCGCAACTGGCGGCTCAACGAGCGCCACTACGGCGCACTGCAGGGTCTGGACAAGGCCGCGACCAAAGCCAAGTACGGGGAAGAGCAATTCATGGCGTGGCGGCGCAGCTACGACACCCCGCCCCCGCCCATCGAGCCCGGCAGCGAGTTCAGCCAGGACACCGACCCGCGCTACGCCGACATCGATGGTGGTCCGCTGACCGAGTGTCTGGCCGACGTGGTGAAGCGCTTTGTGCCCTACTTCGAGCAGACCATCGCCAAGGATCTGCAGGCCGGAAAGACGGTATTGATTGTCGCGCATGGCAACTCGTTGCGGGCGTTGGTGAAGTACCTCGACGGGATGTCCGACGAGGCGGTGGTCGGCTTGAACATTCCCACCGGTGTCCCGCTCCGTTACGACCTTGATGGCGGACTGAAGCCGCTGGTGCCGGGCGTCGTCACCTTCGGCGCCGGGCATTTCTACGT
>CAYTOD010000008.1:673-65177 GCA_964439315.1 uncultured Mycobacterium sp.
GGGGCGCGCTTCGCGGGGGGGGCCGGGGGGAACCATAGCTCCAGCGGGGGGCGGGGGCCGCGGGGGGGGCGGGGGTGGCCAGTCAGGGCAGCAAGGCCTAGCTCGATCCGCTGCGCTCTGTCACGCCGGCGAACAAGAGATGAACGGCCACTGAACACTGCCGCCTCGGCTCAACGGGGCTGCGTACACCGACCCATATGTATTTGGGCGACGTCGCCCGCGCTGCGTACGCTTTGGTGGTGAGTGTTGGCGCGGGGGCGCTGTGGGCCACCGTCCTGGGCGGGGGCGCGTTCGGCAGCGCCGCAGCAGCGCTGCGCCGAATGCCCGGGATAGGGCGCAAGACCGCCGGGCGGGCGTCCGGCGGGTTGACCATGTCCGAGACCCTGCAGCGCGCCGTATCGCTGGCGCCGATCGGCGTCGTGGTCGTCGACAGCATGCGCGAGGTCGTGGTCAGCAATGATCGTGCGGCCGAATTGGGTCTGGTGCGCAACCGGGTGCTCGACGACCGGGTCTGGGCGGCCGCTCAGCGCACGCTCGCCACGGGCGTGGAATCCGAGATCGATCTGTCGGCGCCTCGCGGTGTGCCCGCTGGGCGCTCCGGGCAGTCGGTACACGGCCAGGTTCGACTGCTCAGCGCCGCGCAACCGCGTGTCGCGGTGGTCTACCTCTACGACCAGTCAGAGCAGGCCCGAATGGAGGCCAGCCGGCGTGACTTCGTCGCGAACGTCAGTCATGAACTCAAGACCCCGGTGGCGGCGATGGGCGTGCTCGCCGAGGCACTGCTGGAATCCAGCGACGACCCGGAGATCGTCCGGCGCTTCGGGCAGATGCTGCACACCGAGTCCCAGCGGCTGGCCAATATGGTCGGCGAACTGATCGAACTGTCCCGGTTGCAGGGTGCCGAGCGCTTGCCCGACCTGGTAGCCGTCGATGTTGACGCCGTTGTCCAGGAAGCCATTTCGCGCCACAAGGTGGCTGCCGACAACGCCGACATCACCATCACCACCGACCAGCCGACCGGATTCCAGGTTTTGGGCGATCAAGGTCTGCTGGTCACCGCGGTGGCAAACCTCATTTCCAATGCGATCGCCTACTCGCCCAACGGCTCGACGGTGTCGATCAGCCGGCGCACCGATGAGGGCCACGTCGACATCGCCGTGACCGACCGCGGCATCGGCATCGCGCTGGCCGACCAGGAGCGGGTCTTCGAGCGGTTTTTCCGTGTGGACAAGGCGCGGTCCCGCGCGACCGGCGGCACGGGACTCGGCTTGGCGATCGTCAAACACGTCGCCGCCAACCACAACGGCAGCATCCGGCTGTGGAGCCGGCCAGGCACCGGTTCGACGTTCACCCTGTCCATTCCCGCCTATCGCCCGACCGAGGCGGACCTGTCGATCAGTGAGGAGGACGGGCAGTGATTCGCGTGCTGATCGTCGAGGACGAAGAATCGTTGGCCGATCCGCTGGCCTTTCTTCTGCGCAAGGAGGGCTTCGAGGTCACGGTTGTCGGCGACGGCCCCTCTGCGCTCGCGGCCTTCGATCAGACCGGCGCGGATATCGTGCTGCTCGACCTGATGCTGCCCGGCATGAGCGGCACCGAGGTGTGCAAGCAGTTGCGGGCGCGGTCGGGTGTGCCGGTGATCATGGTGACCGCGCGCGACGCGGAGATCGACAAGGTCGTGGGTCTGGAGCTCGGTGCTGACGACTACGTCACCAAGCCCTATTCGGCCCGTGAACTGATCGCCCGCATCCGGGCTGTGCTCCGCCGCGGCACCGACGCAGACGAGGTCGTCGGTGTGGATGCCGTACTCGAGGCCGGTCCGGTGCGGATGGATGTCGAACGTCACGTGGTGAGTGTGCACGGTCAGCGGATCTCCTTGCCGCTCAAGGAGTTCGACCTCCTCGAATACCTGATGCGCAACAAGGGGCGGGTGCTCACCCGGGTGCAGTTGATCGACCGGGTCTGGGGTGCCAACTACGTCGGTGACACCAAGACACTGGACGTCCACGTCAAGCGGCTGAGGTCCAAGATCGAGGCGGACCCTGCCAATCCGGTGCATCTGGTCACTGTGCGCGGTCTCGGCTACAAGCTCGAGGGCTGAACCTTGAGTGCCGGACCTCGAGGGCTGAACTAAGCCCCCGTCTCGCCTTTGGCGGCCGCGGTCGCAGGGTGAACCGCGATGAGGGGGAACCCGCTGCGCCGCTTGCAGATCGATGCGAGTTCGGCGTAGGCGTTCTTGCCGATGAGCTCCGCCAGTTCGGAGGCGTATGACCTCCATACCGGTTTGGTGCCGACGTGCGCGGCGGGGTCGCCGGTGCAGTACCAGTACAGGTCTTCGCCGCCCTCGCCCCAACCCCGTCGGTCGTATTCGGTGATGGTGGTCTTGAGGATTTCGCTGCCGTCCGGCCGGGTTACCCACTCCTGGCTGCGTCGCACCGGTAGTTGCCAGCAGACTTCGGGCTTCATGGTCCAGGGTTCGACGCCGAGCTCGAGCGCCTTGCTGTGCAGAGCGCAGCCGACGCCGCCCTCGAAGCCCGGCCTGTTGAGAAAGATGCAGGCGCCCTTGTACTTCCGCGTTCGGAGACTGGGTTTGTCCTCGAAGGTGTCCTCCTCGAGGTAACCCTTCGGGCCGAGCCCCTTGTCCCGGAACTGCCAGTCGGCGTCGGTCAACGACTTCACCGCGTCGTCGAGGTGGGCGCGGTCGTCGTCGTCGGACAGGAACGCCCCGTGCGAACAACAGCCGTCGTCCGGCCGCCCTTCGACTGTGCCCTGGCATGCGGGAGTCCCGAACACACACGTCCAGTTCGACAGCAACCATGTCAGGTCGGCTGCGATGAGGTGCTCGGCGTTGTCCGGATCGAAGAACTCCACCCACTCGCGGGCGAAATCCAGTCCGACTTCGCCGCAGCGGCCCTTCGAGGGTGTGGTTGTGCGTCTCTTTGCCACGGAATTCAACGGTAGACGCACTAGGTTGGACCACATGCGATTGGGCGTCCTTGATGTCGGCAGCAACACGGTGCATCTCCTCGTGGTCGACGCGCACCGGGGCGGCCATCCGACGCCGATGAGTTCCACCAAGGCGCCGCTGCGTCTGGCCGAGGCGCTCGACGAGGACGGCAAGCTCACCCGCAAGGGCGCCGACAGACTGGTCGAGACCATCGAGGAGTTCTCCAAGATCGCGAAGAGTTCGGGCTGCAGGGACCTGATGGCGTTCGCCACCTCGGCGGTCCGTGACGCCACCAACTCCGACTCCGTGCTGGCCCGGGTGAAGGAGCACACCGGGGTCGAGTTGCAGGTGCTCTCCGGGGTCAACGAGTCTCGACTGACGTTCCTGGCGGTGCGCCGCTGGTATGGCTGGAGCGCGGGCCGGATCACCGATCTCGACATCGGCGGTGGGTCCCTGGAAATGTCGACCGGAGTCGATGAGGAGCCCGACGTCGCGCTGTCGCTGCCGCTGGGCGCGGGGCGGTTGACCAGGGACTGGCTGCCGGGCGATCCGCCGAAGCGCAGGCGGATCGCAGTGCTGCGGGACTGGCTGGATGCCGAACTCGCCGACGCTGCCGCCACGATGCGCGAAGTGGGCGCTCCCGATCTTGTGGTGGGCACCTCCAAGACCTTCCGGTCGCTGGCGCGGCTCACCGGGGCCGCGCCGTCGGCGGCAGGACCCCGGGTCAAGCGTGTCCTCACGGCCAACGGTCTGCGCCAACTCATCGCGTTCATCTCTAGGATGACCACGGAGGACCGGGCCGAGCTGGAAGGCGTGAGCGCCGAGCGCGCACCACAGATCGTGGCCGGTGCACTGGTTGCGGAGGCGAGCATGCGAGCACTGTCAGTGGAATCGTTGGAGATCTGCCCCTGGGCGCTGCGGGAGGGCCTGATCCTCCGTCGGCTCGACAGCGAGGCGGACGGCAGTGACTTACTGGATACCGGGGGAGCGGGAGGCGACGAGTAATGAGCTCACCGGACGACGACGACGAAACCAGGCCCGTCTCGGTCGCCGAACTGCTCGCGCGGAACGGCACCATCGGCGCTCGACCGGTGAGCGTGAACCGTCGGCGCAAGGGTAAGAGCAGCCGGGTCACCGTGGCGGAGTTGACCGGGGAGATTCCGGTGTTCCGGACCGGCGAGATTCCGGTGGCCAGTGAGGACGAATCGATGTCAGAGGATGACTACGAAGAGGCCGATTACGAAGAGGCTGACTACGAAGAAGCCGATTCCGAAGGGGCCGACCACGGGGATGCCGACCATCCCCCCACGGTGGTGGTCTACACCGGCGAGAGCGACAGCGAGTCCTACGTCGAGACCTACGTCGAGTCGTCCGGCGTGACCTACGCCGAAGCCGTGGCGGAGACCGAAGACCATCCCGAGCCCGTGATCTACGGCGAGGTGTCCTACCCGGAGGCCGCCTATCCCGAGGTGATCTACGGCGAGGTGTCCTATCCCGAGGGCGACTTTGCCGAAGTCACCTACGGCGAAGTCATCTATCCCGAATCCGTGGCCGCCGAGACCGCCGAGGTCGGCGAGGCGGTCGACGAGATCGCCGAAGAAAGCCTCACCGACGGGGAAAGCCCCGACGAAGACCTCGTCGAATCGCCGACCGCCGTCGAGGAGTTCCCCGCGGAGGCGCTACCCGTGGCCCGGCTGGCCAAGGCTCCGATGCCCAAGTCCAGCGAACCGCTGCCGCGCCGCTCCAGCGGCCCCGAGCGCAGCCACGACCCCCGTCCCAAGCGCCGGACCGACGAGCAGACGGACGCCACCGGCGCCGAGCAGATGAATTTCGACCCGGTCGACGGGTCGATCAATCTGGCTGAGCTCGTCGGCGAGGAGGGCGAGGCCGCCGATCTGCGGAGCTATCTGCGGTCCACTGGAGGAACTCTGTTCAGCGGGGAGACCGTTGCCGACGACCTCGCCCGGCTGAGCGCCGAGCCCCGGTTGGTGTTGGCCGACGAGCCGTCGGTCAATCCCGCGGCCAAGGGCAAGGGCGGTAAAGCCGGCAAGGACCGGTCCCCGGCGAAGGCCAAGACCGCAGCACCGGCCAAGGACAAGGACAAGGACAAAAACAACGGCCAGGGTCCCGGTGAGAGCCGGTTGACCTCGCTGCGTCATGCCGCGGTGGCCGTCCTGCAGTCGGTGCTCGCCGTCGCATTCGGCGCCGGGCTGTTCATCGCCTTCGATCAGCTGTGGCGGTGGAACAACATTGTGGCCCTTGTGCTTTCGGTACTGGTGATCCTCGGTCTGGTGATCGCGGTCCGGGTGGTCCGAAAGACCGAGGACATCGCGAGCACGCTCATCGCGGTGGCGGTCGGGGCATTGGTGACGCTCGGGCCGCTGGCTCTGCTGCAGTCGACCTGATGGGCTGATCCAGGCCGTGCGTCCCGCGATCAAGGTCGGTCTTTCGACGGCGTCGGTCTATCCACTGCGAACCGAGGCGGCATTCGAGTATGCCGCCGAACTCGGCTACGACGGCGTCGAACTCATGGTCTGGGCGGAGACGGTCAGCCAGGACATCGGCGCGATCTCCCAGTTGTCCCGGCGCTACAACGTCCCGGTTCTGTCGGTCCATGCGCCGTGTCTGTTGATCTCCCAGCGGGTGTGGGGCTCCGATCCGATCCTCAAGCTGGACCGCTGCGTGCAAGCCGCGGAGCGGCTCGGAGCCCAGACCGTGGTCGTCCATCCGCCGTTTCGGTGGCAGCGTCGCTACGCGGAAGGTTTCAGCGACCAGGTGGCCTGGCTGGAGGAGCGCAGCGACGTGCTGGTCGCGGTGGAGAACATGTTCCCGTTTCGTGCCGATCGGTTCTTCGGTTCGGGGCAGCCGTCGATCGAGCGGATGCGCCGCCGCGGCGGCCACCCCGGCGCCGGCGTCTCGGCCTTCGCGCCGTCCTACGATCCGCTTGACGGCAACCACGCGCACTACACGCTGGACCTCTCGCACACCGCCACAGCCGGCACGGATGCTATGGAGATGGCCCGCCGGATGGGCTCGGGGCTGGTGCATCTGCACCTGTGCGACGGCAACGGCGCGGCCACCGACGAACACCTGGTCCCGGGCCGCGGCACCCAGCCCACCGTCGAGGTCTGTCAGATGCTGGCCGGCAGCGACTTCACCGGGCACGTGGTGCTTGAAATCACCACCTCCGGATCTCGCACCAAGGCGGAACGTGACGTGCTGCTGACCGAATCGCTCGAATTCGCCCGGACTCACCTGCTGCGATGATCCCGGGCTTCGGCGACGCCGGTCGGTAGGGTTGCGCCATGGCCAGAATCGCGATCGTGGGCTGCGGCAGCATGGGTGAGGCAATCCTGGCGGGTCTGTTGAGGGCCGGGCACGCCCCGCGAGACCTGGTGGTCGCCGAGCGGATGCCGCAGCGGGCCGAATTCCTCGCCAGTACCTACGGGGTCCGGACCGCCTCGATCACCGAGGCCGCGGAAAGCGCGCACCTGGTGATGGTCGCCGTGAAGCCCGGCGACGTGGATCCGGCCATCGTTGAGATCGCCGAGGTCGCGGGCCGCGCCGGGGCGCAGTCGGTCGAGCAGGTCCTGGTCAGTGTGGTCGCGGGTCTCAGCACGGCGTACTTCGAGGCCCGCCTGCCGGTCGGTTCCCCGGTGATCCGGGTGATGCCCAACACCCCGGCCCTAGTGGGTAAAGGGGTCAGTGCGCTGGCCAAGGGCCGCTTCGCCACCGACGAGCAGCTTGCCGAGGCTGCCCGCCTGTTCGAGGCGGTCGGCGTGGTTCACACTGTGTCGGAAGCCCAGCTCGACGCTGTCACGGCGGTGTCCGGGTCGGGTCCGGCCTACTTCTTCCTGTTCATCGAAGCGCTGGTTGACGCCGGGGTCGCGGCGGGTCTGAGCAGGTCCCTCGTCACCGAACTGGCGGTGCAGACCATGGCCGGCTCGGCGGCGATGCTGACCGAGCGCTTGGGGGCCGACGCGGCACAGGCTGCGGCCGGCGGGGTGTCCCGGCCCGACACCACGGCGGTCCAATTGCGGGCGGCGGTGACCTCGCCGGGCGGGACGACTGCTGCTGGCCTGCGGGAACTGGAGCGCGGTGGCCTGCGGGCCGTTGTCGCCGCCGCCGTCGAGGCCTCAAAAACCCGCTCTGAGCAGCTCGGAATTACATCCGAGTAATTCAAGATTTTTCCAACGGATTAACAAACACCCGTCGCACTAACCCCATTGGCCACGCTATTCTCCTCGTGTATGCACGGGTTCGTGCCAGCGGTGGGGAAGCCGCTGGAAGGGCCCGTGCCTGACGGAATGGGTTGCGATGACGGCTATGAACGGGCGGGATGCCGCCGGTGGGAAATCGGCTCGGGACGCGGGGGTGCCCGACGGCCAGCCCAGGGCGCAGTTCCTCACCGTCGCCGAGGTGGCCGCATTGATGCGGGTCAGCAAGATGACGGTGTACCGCTTGGTCCATAACGGAGAGCTGCCCGCCGTCCGGGTTGGCCGCTCGTTCCGGGTCCACGCGAAAGCCGTTCACGATCTGCTCGAGACGTCGTACTTCGACGCGGGCTGACAGCTCACTCTGATCCATCGCACCAGTACCGAGGCTGATTTTTGGCCCACCGGCGCGCTTGGGTAAGGTGACCGGGTCAATGCACGGCAGATCGCCTGCCGTTCGATTAGGTAGCGGAGCTCATGGGTTCAGTCATCAAGAAGCGGCGCAAGCGCATGTCCAAGAAGAAGCCTCGCAAACTGCTGCGCCGTACCGGGGGGCCGCGCAGAAACCTCGGTAAGTCGCCGCGCGGGCGCCGTCGCGCCACTGGGCGCGACGGCGGTTAGGGTAATGAGATGGAGTCCGGCGGCTTTGGCCACGATGCGCCGCAGCACCCGAAGGTAGTACTTGTCACCGGTGCGTGCCGGTTCCTCGGCGCCTATCTGACCGCTCGGCTGGCGCAGAACCCGCAGATCGACACGGTGATCGCCGTCGACGCGGTGTCGCCCAGCAAGGATTTGCAGCGCCGCATGGGACGGGCCGAGTTCGTCCGTGCCGACATCCGGAACCCTTTCATCGCCAAGGTGATTCGCAACAGCGACGTCGACACCGTGGTGCACGCCGCTGCCGCCTCCTACGCGCCGCGTTCCGGTGGCCGTGCCACCCTCAAAGAGCTCAACGTCATGGGCGCCATGCAGTTGTTCGCCGCCTGCCAGAAGGCGCCGACGGTGCGACGTGTCGTGTTGAAGTCCACCTCGGAGGTCTACGGATCGCATCCGCAGGACCCGGTGGCCCACACCGAGGACAGCAGCAGCCGCCGTCCGCCCGATGAGGGCTTCGCGCGCGACAGCATCGACATCGAAAGCTATGCCCGCGGCCTGGGGCGGCGTCGCACCGACATCGCTGTCACCATCCTTCGGCTGGCCAACATGATCGGCCCCAGCATGGACACCACGCTGGCCCGCTACTTGTCCGGGCCGGTGGTGCCGACGGTCTTCGGCCGCGACGCCCGGCTGCAACTGCTGCACGAGCAGGACGCCCTCGGAGCCTTGGAGCGGGCCACCATGGCCGGCAGGGCCGGCACCTTCAACATCGGTGCGGACGGGATTCTGATGATGTCGCAGGCCATCCGGCGGGCCGGTCGGCTTCAGCTGCCGGTGACCACGCTCGGCGTGCGGGCCGTCGACTCCCTGCGCAAAGCGACGGCGGGCACCGAATTGAACCGCGATCAGCTGGACTACCTCAGCTACGGCCGCGTGATGGACACCACCCGGATGCGGACTGAACTGGGTTTCGAACCGAAATGGACAACCGTCGAGGCCTTCGACGAGTTCGTTCGGGGCCGGGGCCTGACGCCGATCATCGATCCCAAGTGGGTAGTCTCAGTGGAGAACCGGGCGATTGCCTTGGCGCAACGGTGGGGGAGTTAGGCGAAGCGATGTCCGATTCAAAGGCTCATCAACAAGCGAAAGTCATTCCCCTGCATGGTAATTCGGTGCGGGGTGCTGCTGCGCGCCGCCAGTCCGCCGTTTCGGCCCCGAGTCGAGCGGCGAGCGGTCCGGGGAAGGCCTCGGCAAGCGCGGCCGAAAGGTCCGCAGACAAGAAGACACCCGGCAACGGGTCTTCGAAGGCTTCAGCCCAGCCGTTGGACAACCTCGACGCCGTCATCCACGAGTTCGATCGTGGGGCCGCCGGCGAACCCAACGACCTGGTCCGCCGGATCGCCGGGCTGGCCGATTTTCTGCGCAAGCGACTGGCCGGCGACTACTCCGTCGACGAGTTCGGTTTCGACCCGCAGTACAACAACGCAGTCGTGCTGCCGGTGTTGCGGTTCTTCTACGACACCTGGTTCCGGGTCGAGGTCACCGGTATCGAGAACATTCCGGACACCGGTGCGGGACTGATCGTCGCTAACCACGCCGGGACGCTGCCCTTCGACGGGCCGATGCTGTCGGTCGCGGTCCACGACCACCACCCGCGCCACCGGGACCTGCGCCTGCTGGTCGCGGACCTGGCCTTCGACATGCCGGTGATGGGCCCGATCGCGCGGAAGGCCGGGCACACCATGGCCTGCACGGTCGATGCCAACCGCCTGCTGTCCGGTGGCGAACTGGCTGCGGTGTTTCCCGAGGGCTACAAGGGCCTGGGCAAGCGCTTCAACGATCGCTACAAACTTCAGCGCTTCGGTCGCGGCGGCTTCGTCGCCGCCGCGCTGCGGAACAAGGCCCCGATCATCCCGTGCTCGATCGTGGGCTCCGAGGAGATCTACCCGATGCTGGCCGACGTGAAGCTGCTGGCCCGGGTGCTCGGCGTGCCCTATTTCCCGATCACGCCGCTGTTCCCGCTGGCCGGCCCGCTGGGACTGGTCCCGCTGCCGTCCAAGTGGCACATCGCCTTCGGCGCCCCGATCGAGACCGCCGGTTACGACGAGAGCGCCGCCGACGATCCGATGGTCACTTTCGAGCTCACCGACCAGGTGCGCGAAACCATCCAGCAGACGCTGTTCGGTCTGCTGAGCCAGCGCCGCAACGCCTTTCTGGGCTAGCCGTTCCGCTGCAGCGCCCGCGCTGCGATGGCGGCCACCTGGGCCGACTTCTCCTCGCTGCCTTCCGCTTCGCCGATCATTGTGACGACCGAGGACAGCACCGGCTTGCCGTCGGCGTCGGTCACCTCGCTGCGCAGCTCGCTGATCACCGTCCCGTGCGATTCGAGGACCGACTCCAGCCAGGAGTCGAAGTAGAGCTTGTCGCCGGCGAACACCGGCCGGTGGTACTGGAGCTTCTGATCACGGTGGATGACCCGGGCCAGGTTGATGCCGACGTCGAACTGCTTGAAGATCTCCAGCTGGACCTGGCGTCCGGCGATGGCGATGAAGGTGGGCGGGGCGACCAGGTCGGGATAGCCGGCGGCACGCGCCGCCTCCTCGCTGAAGTGCAGTGGATCCTCCGACTGGATCGCCTTGGCAAACTCGCGAATCTTCTCGCGGCCGACCAGGTAGTAGTCGTGATACCGGTAGTGGGTTCCGATGATGTCGCTGGCGAAGGTCCTGGTAGATGACACGGCGCGAGCCTATCAACCCCGCCGGGCGGTGGTCTCAGCCCTGATCGTGACGGCGGGACACCGCTGCAGCCACCGCACCGGCCGCCCCGAGGGCCAGCGCCGACGGCACTCCGATCTTGGCGGCCTTGCGCGCGGTGCGGAAATCCTTGATCTCCCAGCCTTTTTTGCGGGCCACGTCGCGAAGTTCGCCGTCCGGGTTGATCGCGACGGCGGTCCCCACCAGGGACAGCATCGGAACATCGTTGATGCTGTCGGAATAGGCGGTGCACCGCTTGAGGTTCAGTCCCTCTCGGATCGCCAGCGCACGCACCGCGTGCGCCTTGCCGAGCCCGTGCAGGATGTCGCCCACCAGTCGCCCGGTGAACACCCCGTCGACCGACTCCGCGACGGTGCCCAGCGCCCCGGTCAGGCCAAGCCGCCTGGCGATGACCTCGGCCAGTTCGTAGGGGGTGGCGGTGACCAGCCAGACCTGCTGTCCGGCGTCCAGGTGGGCCTGCGCCAGCGCCCGGGTGCCGGGCCAGATCTTGTCGGCGATGTACTCGTCGTAGATCTCCTCGCCCAGCGAATACAGCTCAGAGGTGGTACGGCCCTCGATGAAGGCGAGCGCTTTGCGCCGGCCCTCGGCGACGTCGTCGCTGTTCTCCTTGCCCATCAGCTGGAACTTGGCCTGGGCGTAGAGGAACTTCCACACCTCGCTGTACTGGAAGTACTTCCGGGCGGCGAGTCCGCGGCCGAAGTGCACCAGTGACGAGCCCTGAACCAGCGTGTTGTCGACGTCGAAGAACGCCGCGGCGGTGAGATCCCGGGGTGGCGCCGGATGTTCGGCGTCGAGATCGTCGACGGCGCGCTCCGCGCTGGCCTCACCGGCAAGTACGTCCGCGTCAGCGGCCAGTACGTCCGCGTCAGCGGCAAGCACTTTGTCGCCGCCGTCCTGATCGTCGCCTAGGCCAGCCATGGCTTCAGATTATCCGGGATGGGATACTTCCCGGTGATGAGTCGCGCGCATGTGGAACTACTGACCCGCGACGGATGCGGCATCTGCCACCGGGTTCACCAGCGGTTGACGGAACTGTCCCGGGAGCTTGGCTTCGATCTCTCGGCCACCGACGTCGACGCCGCCGCTGCCGCCGGGGACTCCCGGTTGCGGGCCGAGTACGGCGACCGGCTGCCGGTGGTGCTGCTCGACGGCCGCGAGCACAGCTACTGGGACGTCGACGAAGACCGGCTGCGGGCAGACATCACGAACCGGTGAAGGCCTCGGAGAATTTGGTGGAGACGCCGCTGAACGCCTACCGTTGCGGGTAATTTCTACTCCGGCGAACTTTGTTCACATCCGCAAAGGAGCAGGCCAGGTGACTCTGCCGTGAGTGTCCTGCTGTTCGGGGTGTCCCACCGCAGCGCTCCGGTTTCGGTTTTGGAGCAGCTGTCCACCGACGAGCCTGACCAGATCAAGCTGGTCCAGCAGGTGCTGCAGTCACCGCTGGTGACCGAGGCGATGATGCTCTCGACCTGCAACCGGGTCGAGGTCTACGCCGTGGTGGATGCCTTCCACGGCGGTTTGCAGGCGATCGGCCAGGTACTGGCCGACCACTCCGGTCTGTCGATGGGCGAACTGACCAAGCATGCCTACGTGCGGTACAGCGAGGCCGCTGTCGAGCACCTCTTCGCCGTCGCCAGCGGACTGGACAGCGCCGTGGTCGGGGAACAGCAAGTGCTCGGGCAGGTCCGCCGCGCCTACTCCACCGCCGAGTCCAACCGGACCGTCGGCCGCATCCTGCACGATCTGGCCCAGCGCGCACTGTCAGTGGGCAAGCGGGTGCACAACGAGACCTCGATCGACGCGGCCGGGGCCAGCGTCGTCTCGGTCGCCCTGCACGTCGCGGCGCAGCGGCTGTACCGCCCGGAGCTGGGCCCGTCCTACACCGCGCTGGCCGGCCGCACCGCCACCGTGATCGGCGCAGGTTCGATGGGCAGCCTTACCGCGGCGCACCTGGTTCGGGCCGGCATCGGCCGCGTCAACGTCGTCAATCGCTCGATGCCGCGGGCCGAGCGGCTGGCCCAGAACCTCGCCGACAAGGGCGTCGGTGCGCGGGCGATGACTCTCGATGAGCTTCCCGCGGCGCTGGCCGAGTCCGATCTGGTGATCAGTTGCACCGGTGCGGTGCGTCCGGTGGTGTCCCTGGCCGACGTACACCACGCCCTGGCCGCCGCACAGCGCGACGAGGAAGCCGAGCCGCTGGTGTTGTGCGACCTCGGCATGCCTCGCGACATCGATCCTGCGGTGGCCGGACTCCCCGGTGTCGCGGTGGTCGACATGGACCGCGTGCAACGGGAGCCGTCCGCGCGGGCCGCCGCTGCCGACGCCGACGCGGCCCGTCGCATCGTCGCCGCCGAAGTCGCGGCCTACCTTTCCAGCCAGCGCATGGCCGAGGTCACCCCGACGGTCACCGCGCTACGGCAGCGGGCCGCCGAGGTCGTCGAGGCCGAATTGCTGCGGCTGGGCAACCGGCTGCCCGGGCTGGATCCCGCGCATCGGGCCGAGGTGGCCTGCACGGTGCGCCGGGTGGTCGACAAGCTGCTGCACGCGCCCACAGTGCGGGTCAAGCAACTGGCCGGAGCGCCGGGCGCCAACACCTACGCCGAGGCACTTCGTGAGCTTTTCGAGCTCGACCCGCAGTCGGTCGATGCCGTGGCCGCGGGCGAGATCCCGCTGGCGCCAAGTGAATTCACCGACGTTGACGAGTAGGTAGGTTGACCCCTTCCGCGCAGACCAGCCAGGAAACAATCCGGATCGGTACCCGGGGTAGCCTGCTGGCGACTACCCAAGCCGGGACCATCCGGGACCAGATCATCGCCCTGGGGCAGCCCGCCGAATTGGTCATCATCAGCACCGAAGGCGACCGGTCGGACAAGCCGGTCGCCGAGATCGGGGTCGGCGTCTTCACCGCCGCACTTCGCGAGGCGATCGCCGACGGCCGGGTCGACATGGCCGTGCACTCGTACAAAGACCTGCCCACCGCGGCTGACGAGCGGTTCGTCATCGCGGCGATACCGCGGCGGGAAGACCCCCGGGACGCCCTGGTGGCCAGGGACGGGCTGGTGCTGGGGGAGTTGCCGGCCGGCTCGGTGATCGGAACCTCGTCCGTGCGGCGGGCCGCGCAGCTTAGAGCACTGGGTCTCGGTTTGGAAATCCGCCCCCTACGAGGCAACCTTGACACCAGGTTGAACAGGGTAAGCAGCGGTGATCTCGACGCCATCGTGGTAGCCCGGGCGGGCCTCGCTCGCTTGGGACGACTCAGTGATGTCACCGAGACGCTTGAGCCAGTGCAGATGTTGCCGGCACCGGCTCAGGGCGCCCTCGCGGTGGAATGCCGCGCGGGCGACACCGGGCTCGTGGCGTTGTTGGCGGAGTTGGATGACCCCGACACGCGCGCCGCGGTCATCGCAGAGCGCACCCTGCTCGCTGACCTGGAGGCGGGCTGTTCCGCACCGGTGGGCGCGATCGCTGAGGTGGTCGAATCCATTGATGACGACGGCCGTGTCTTCGAGGAGCTGTCGCTTCGCGCCTGCGTGGCGGCAGCGGACGGATCCGATGTGATCCGTGCGTCCGGTATCGGCACCCCCGGTCGGCCCGCAGAGCTTGGTCTCTCGGTCGCCGCGGAGTTGTTCGAGCTCGGAGCGCGCGAGGTCATGTCGGCAGGGCTCCGCGACGAGCGGTAGAGCGGGAGTGAAGATGACAGTTCACGCTGGTCAGGCGGGCAGCCGCGCGCGCCGTGGCAAGCCGGGACGGATCGCATTCGTCGGCTCGGGTCCCGGTGACCCGGGGCTGCTGACGACGCGTGCTCGTGCCGTGCTGGCCAACGCCGCGCTGGTGTTCACCGACCCCGACGTGTCCCCGGCCGTGCTCAGGCTGGTGGGGGTTGATCTGCCCCCGGCCGTCGGCCCCGCGCCGCAGAGCCAGGCTGTCGAGGGGCAGTCCGTCGATGCGACCGCGCCGCCGGTGGTGTCGGTGGGGCCGGACATCCGTCCCGCGCTGGGCGAGCCGGCCGAGGTGGCCAAGATCCTCGTCGCCGAAGCCAAGACGGGCGTCGACGTCGTCCGTCTCGTCGCCGGCGACCCGCTGTCGGTCGACGCGGTCATCACCGAGGTCAACGCCATCGCGAAGAGCGGCCTGCAGTTCGAGATAGTGCCGGGCCTGCCCGCCACCATCGCGGCGCCGACCTACGCCGGCCTGCCGCTGGGTTCCAAGCACACCGTCGCCGATGTTCGCGGCGAGGTCGACTGGGCCGCGCTGGCCGCGGCCCCGGGACCGCTGATCCTGACCGCGACGGCAGAACACTTGCCCGAGGCGGTGCGCTCACTGGTCGAGTACGGCCTGTCGGAGTCCACCCCCTGCGTGGTGACCGCGCAGGGCACCACCTGCTCCCAGCGTTCGGTGGAGTCCACCCTGGGCGGATTGACCGACCGCAACGTCCTGGGCGCCGGTGATCCGGCTGGTCCGATGGCGGGACCGCTCGTCGTCACCATCGGCCGCACCGTCTCGCACCGGGCGAAGCTCAACTGGTGGGAGAGCCGCGCACTGTACGGCTGGACTGTTCTGGTGCCGCGCACCAAGGAGCAGGCCGGTGACATGAGTGACCGCCTGGTCAGCCACGGCGCGGTTCCCGTCGAGGTGCCCACCATCGCCGTCGAGCCGCCGCGCAGCCCCGCCCAGATGGAGCGCGCGGTCAAGGGTCTGGTCGACGGCCGGTTCCAGTGGGTGGTGTTCACCTCCACCAACGCGGTGCGTGCGGTGTGGGAGAAGTTCGGCGAGTTCGGTCTGGACGCCCGCGCCTTCTCCGGCGTCAAGATCGCCTGCGTCGGCGAGGCGACCGCCGACCGGGTCCGTGCTTTCGGCATCAGCCCTGAACTGGTCCCGTCCGGTGAGCAGTCCTCGCTGGGGCTGTTGGACGAATTCCCGGAGTACGACAGCATTTTCGACCCGGTGAACCGGGTGCTGCTGCCGCGCGCCGACATCGCCACCGAGACCCTCGCCGAGGGCCTGCGCGAGCGCGGGTGGGAGATCGAAGACGTCACCGCCTACCGGACCGTCCGTGCGGCTCCGCCGCCGGCCGAGACGCGGGAGATGATCAAGTCGGGCGGTTTCGATGCGGTCTGCTTCACGTCGTCGTCCACCGTGCGCAACCTGGTCGGTATCGCGGGCAAGCCGCACACCCGCACCATCGTGGCGTGCATCGGGCCGAAGACGGCCGAGACCGCTGCGGAGTTCGGGCTGCGGGTGGACGTGCAGCCGGAGACCGCCGCGATCGGGCCGCTGGTCGACGCGCTGGCCGAGCACGCCGCCCGGCTGCGCGCGGAGGGCGCGCTGCCGCCGCCGCGCAAGAAGAGCCGTCGCCGGTAACGGCCCCGATGTTTCCCAGGCAGCGTCCGCGCCGACTCCGGTCGACGCCGGCACTTCGCCGGCTGGTGGCCGAGACCTCCCTGGAGCCGCGGCATCTGGTGCTGCCGGTGTTCGTTGCCGACGGGATCGACGAACCCCGCCCGATCGCCTCGATGCCGGGCGTCCAGCAGCACACCCGCGATTCGTTGCGGCGGGCGGCCGCCGACGCGGTCGCCGCCGGTGTCGGCGGTCTGATGCTTTTCGGCGTTCCCCGCGTCTGCGACAAGGACGCCACGGGTTCGCACGGGCTGCGTCCGGACGGCATTCTCAACGTGGCCCTGCGGGATCTCGCCGCCGACCTCGGTGACGCCTGCGTGCTGATGGCAGACACCTGCCTGGATGAGTTCACCGATCACGGCCACTGTGGCGTGCTGGACGCAGACGGCCGGGTGGACAATGACGCGACCAACGATCTGTACGTGAAAATGGCTGTCGCACAGGCGGAGTCGGGTGCCCACGTGGTGGGGCCCAGCGGCATGATGGACGGTCAGGTGGCGGCCATTCGTGGTGGGCTGGACGCCGCGGGCTTCACCGACGTCGTGATCCTGGCCTACGCCAGTAAGTTCGCCTCGGCGTTCTACGGGCCGTTCCGGGAGGCCGTCGGCTCCAGCTTGAGCGGCGACCGGCGGACCTACCAGCAGTACAGCGGCAATCGCCAGGAGTCGTTGCGGGAGCTCGCCCTCGACATCGAGGAGGGCGCGGACATCGTGATGGTCAAGCCCGCTATGGCCTACCTCGACATCGTGGCCGCTGCGGCCGCGATGTCGCCGGTGCCCGTCGCCGCGTATCAGGTGTCCGGGGAGTACGCCATGATCAGCGCGGCCGCCGCCAACGGCTGGGTGGACGGGCGTGCCGCTGCGCTGGAGTCGCTGATCTCCATCCGCAGGGCCGGCGCGGACATCGTGTTGACTTATTGGGCGGCCGAGGCGGCCGGCTGGTTGACGTGACCGGCGTTGAACCGGGGAAGCCGGTGAAACCCGAGCGCCCGGTCGACGTCGACACCGGTTTCTGGTTGTGGGTCGCGGCGCTGCCGCTGATGCTGATCGGGCAGGCGGCCGACGCCCTGACCGCGCCGACGCCCACCGACCGCATGCTCGTCATCGTCGTGACGGCATTCCTCGCACTCACCGTCGGTGGCGCGGTGGTCGGACTGCTGGTCCTGCTTCGCTCCGGCTACCGCTGGGCGCGCACGCTGTTGACCGCCGGGGGAGTGGCCACCATCGTCTACACGGCGATGAGCCTGCTCGGCGTGCCGCGGGAGCCTCTGGCCGCCGTCGTGTTCGCGGTCACCGGGATCGTCGGGTCGGTTCTCATCGGTGGCGGCATCGTTCTGATGCACCGCCCCGATTCGCAGCGGTTCTTCGTCCGCTGAGTGCCGGCCTGCGCCGTATAAGCTGGCCGATCATGGCAGATTACGCAGGGACGCGACCCGGATCTGTCGTGACGGCGTTCTGGCTGCTGATAGTCGGGGCCGTGTTGCTGTTGGCGGGCGGAGTGCTCACCGCCACGACCGGTTTCGACACCGTTCGCGAGTCCACTCCGCCGTCGGTGTCCGACCAGTCGGTACGCGACTACCTCGTCCTCTACCGCGGGACCGGAATCCTGTTCGCTCTCGCGGCGATCGCACTGGCCGCCTGCGTCGTCCGCACCCGGGACGGCGACCCGCGGTATCGCCGGGCCACGATGGCGCTGGGATTGGCGATCGTCGTCCTGGTTGCGTTGGCGGCAGTGCTGACCGGCGCCGTCTTCATCCTGGCCTTGCTCAGCCTGGTGCCGATCATCGCGGGCGTGATGACGTTGAATCGGCCGGCTGTCGTCGACTGGTTTTTCGCGATGAACGATGGGAGGAGTTCCGGTGTCTGACGACAGGCCGGAGACGGGGGCTGCTGCGGGGGACGAGCTGCTGTTCTACGAACAGGGCGGCAGTTCGCTCTGGCTATTGGCCGGGCCGATCGCGGGGGTGACGATGCTGGCTCTGCAGCGCACCGCCGGACATGGGCTCCAGCCGATGGTGCCGTTGCTGTTCACGGTCGTCATCACCGGTTTTCTCGCGCTGCAACTCAAGGCCGCGCGGGTTCACACCAGCGTTGAGTTGACCCGCGACATACTCCGGGAGGGTACCGAGGTCACTCCGGTCAGCCAGATCGTCGGGGTTTTCCCGGAGCCGGAGTTCAGCGTGAAGTCCGGGGAGGATCTGGAGAAGTGGCAGACCGCGCGGGTGCTGGGCGAGCTGGAAGGCGTTCCCAAGCGGCGGACCGCGGTGGGGATCGCTCTGTCCGGCGACCGGGTGGCCCAGGCGTGGGCGCGCGACGACAGCGGATTGCGCGCCGCGCTGACCGCGCTGATCGAGGCACGTAGCCAGTGAACAGGCATGTCATCCAGGTGCTGTTGGCCGCTGCCGCAGCGACCGGGGCGGTGTTGTGCTGGCGACAGGTGACCAGCCTGGTCGACGTTCCCCCGGTGACCGAGGGGCAGCCCGCGACGGTCTCGGTGGTCTATGACCCGCCGTTGATGTTCGCCGTGCTGGTCCTGGCGACCGCCGCGGGCGTGCTGGCCGTGCTCGGCGTGGCCGGTCTGGTTCGGAGCGCCCGGCAATCCTCTTGACACCATACCCCCCAGGGGTATGCTTCGGGTATGACGACAACGACTGATCTGCAGTTGCATGGCATGAGCTGTGCGTCCTGCGCTGCGAAGATCGAGAAGAGTCTCAACAAGCTCGATGGTGTGCAAGCGTCGGTGAACTTCGCCGTCGAGCAGGCCCATGTTGAGCACGACTCGCAGGTCAGCGCCGGTGAACTGGTCCGGGCGGTGGAGTCCACCGGTTACCACGCGTCGGTGATCGACCATTCCGGGCATGCGCACCACGATCACGGCCACAGCGCCTCCGGCGGGTTCAGCGATCACATGAACCACGACGTGCCCGCTGACCAGTTGCGGCCGCGGTTGATCGGATCGGCTGTGCTGGCCGTTCCGGTGCTGGCCCTGTCGATGGTGATGGCGTGGCAGTTCCCGGGTTGGCAGTGGCTCGCGCTGGCGCTCACCGCGCCGATCGTGTTCTGGGGTGGCTACCCCTTCCACAAGGCGGCGCTGAACAGCGCACGGCACGGCGCCTCGACCATGGACACCCTGGTGTCGATCGGGACGCTGTCGGCCTTCCTCTGGTCGGCGGTGGCGGTGGTGACCGGTACCGGGCATGTCTACTTCGAGGTGGCGGCCGCCGTGACGGTGTTCCTGTTGGCCGGCCGCTACGCCGAGGCGAAGGCGAAGCGATCGGCGGGCGCGGCGCTGCGGGCGCTGCTGTCGATGGGCGCCAAGGACGCCGTCGTCGTACGAAACGGGGGCGAGGTACGGATCCCGGCCGGTGAGCTTGTGGTCGGAGATGTGATCGTGGTCCGGCCCGGTGAGCGGGTGGCCACCGATGGTGTCGTCACCGAGGGCACCTCGGCGCTGGACACCTCGGCGATGACCGGTGAGTCGGTGCCCGTCGACGTCCGGCCCGGCGACGCGGTCCTCGGCGGCGCTGTGAACACCTACGGCCGCATCATGGTGCGCGCCAACAAGGTTGGTGCCGACACTCAGCTGGCCCGGATGGCCCGCATGGTGGCCGATGCGCAGGGCGGTAAGGCGTCCATCCAGCGACTGGCCGACCGGGTCTCGGCGGTGTTCGTCCCGGCGGTGCTGATCATCGCCGCCGTGACGCTGGCAGGCTGGTTGCTGACCGGGCATTCGGTCGCCGCTGCGTTCACCGCGGCGGTGGCGGTGCTGATCATCGCCTGCCCGTGCGCGCTGGGCCTGGCCACTCCGACCGCGATCCTGGTTGGCACCGGCCGCGGCGCCCAACTGGGCGTGCTGATCAAGGCGCCCCAGGTGCTCGAGACCGTCGGCAGTATCGACACCGTGGTGCTGGACAAGACCGGCACCGTCACCACCGGTCACATGGGCGTCGAGGAGATCTCGCCCGCGCGGGGGGAGGACGTCGAGCAGGTCCTGGCGCGGGCCGCGGCAGTCGAGGCCGCCTCGGAACATCCGGTTGCCGCGGCGATCGTCGTGGCCGCCCGCGAACGCGGATTGACGCTTGCGCCTGTCGGCGATTTCGTCAACGAGCCCGGCATCGGGGTGCGTGGAATCGTCGACGGCGTCACTGTCCAGGTGGCGAAAGTCGTTGAGGCCGAGGATCTTCAGGGGCGAACGAGCGTTGCGGTCAGCTGGGACGGTGTTCGGCGCGGCGTCATCCGGCTGGCCGATGCGGTCAAGCCCACCAGCGCCGAGGCCATCGCCGAGTTGGTCGCCATGGGGATCACGCCGGTTCTGCTGACCGGCGACAACCCCGCCGTCGCGGCCAGGGTGGCCGGCGAGGTCGGTATCGCGGAGCAGGATGTCATCGCCGGGGTGCTGCCCGACCAGAAGGCGGACGCCGTCAGCGCGTTACAGGCCCGCGGCAGGCGGGTGGCGATGGTCGGCGACGGCGTCAACGACTCGGTGGCCCTGGCCACCGCCGACATCGGCATGGCGATGGGTACCGGTACCGATGCGGCGATCGAAGCGGGTGACATCACCCTGGTGCGCGGCGACCTGCGCACCGTCCCGACCGCCCTTCGGTTGTCGGCGCGCACGTTGCGGATCATCAAGCAGAACCTGTTCTGGGCGTTCGGCTACAACGTGGCCGCGATCCCACTGGCGGCCCTGGGCCTGCTCAACCCGATGATCGCCGGGGCGGCGATGGCCCTGTCGTCGGTCCTGGTGGTGACCAACAGCCTGCGCCTGCGACGGTTCAAGTAGCCCGTGTGGTCCCGCCCAAACGTGAGTTTGGGCGGGAACACGCGCGTAAGACCCGCCATTTCGTCGATCTCAGGGTCGGCCTTGGTACAAAAAACAAAATCTGTAACACTGTTGCACATGACCGAACTGGTGACGACGACGCCCGCTTCGCCCGTGCGCGATGACGCCCTGCCCCTGGGCCCCGACTCGCTGGTGTGGAAGTACTTCGGCGACCGCCGCATCGCACTGATCGGGCCCCGGCCGGCGGTGCTGCAGAACATGCTGGCGCAACTCGGACAGGGCGTCGTCGACCACTCGGTGTTCTTCGCCGACACCGCCGCCCGCATCAAGCGGTCCCTGCCCCCGATCTACCGGACCGTCTACGGCAGCGACGACGACAACGCCGGCACCATGGTCCGGACCTTCCATAACAACATCAAGGGCGAGATGCCCGCAGAGTTCGGTGGCGGCCGCTATCACGCCCTCGATCCCGAGACTTACTACTGGGCGCATGCCACGTTCTTCGACCAGGTTCTCTACTTCACCGACACCTTCGTCAGGAAACTCTCCCTTGCGGAGAAGGAGCAGATGTACCGCGAATCGAAGACCTGGTACCGCCGCTACGGCGTGAGCGACAAGCCCATGCCCGCCGACTACGCCGCGTTCGAGAAGTATTGGGACCACATGATCAACGACGTGCTGGTGGCTCATCGCACCGCCAAGTACGGAGTCGGCTACGTCACCAAGGGCTTCCCGAAGCCCAAGGGTGTGTCGCCGCTGGCGTGGAAAGTGCTTGCGCCGGTGTTCAATCCGCTGGCGGCTTTCCTGACCACCGGAGGTATGCCGCCGCGTACGCGCGAGATTCTCGGACTGCCCTGGAGTGATCGCCAGGAGCGTCGCTACCAGCGGTTCGCCGCCTTTTGCCGCACCCCGGCGGTGAACTGGTTGTGGGCGCGCGTTCCCGCCGGCCTGCGCCTGGTGCCTTACGCCCGTGAGGGGTACGCGCGCTATGCCTGACCGCGATGTCTGACGCCTCCGACGCGATTCTCGACGCGGCGCTGATCGAGTTCGACCGGCACGGTATCCGGAAGGTGGCTCTCGACGACGTCGCGCGCCGTGCCGGCGTCAGTCGCACCACGATCTACCGCCGGTTCTCCAACCGCGACGAACTGGTCTCGGCGGTGATGGATCGGGAGAACGCCCGGTTGTTCGTCGGCATTGCCGACGAACTCCGCGCCGGCGAAACGAAAAACGCCCGCCCACAATCGGATTACTACGTCGAGGCGTTCACCTCCGCGATCCTGCGGACGCGCCGACACCGGGTTCTGCACCGGATGATCGTCGACGAACCGGCGCTGACTCTGGATCTGGCCCGGAGGCACTACGACGCTGCGGTGGCGCGGATCAACCTGGCGCTGCAGGTGATCCTGCCGGCGGGGTTCGCCGAACGGATCGGCGCGCAGGCCGTCTACGACCTGGCCGACACCATCTGGCGGTACGCCATGATGGTGCTGCTGTTGCCCGGCGCCGAACCGATCGAGACCCCTGATGAGATCCGGGCCTTCGCGGCCCGGCACTTCCTGCCGAGCCTGCCCGCCGCGGTTCGCGAGCAACGGCCGGTCTCGGGCAGACTGTAGGGATGTTCGCCCGACTGGCCACCGCGGCCCTGGCCGCGGCCGCACTGCTTGCCGGCGCCACCGGCCCGGCCCTGGCCAACCCCGTGGATCCGCCCGGCGCGCTGACCTTCGGCGGCTTGCAGCGCACCTACCTGCTGCACGTCCCGCCTGGTCTGACCGCCCCGGCCGGCCTGGTGGTCAATCTGCACGGTGCCGGCCAGACCGGCGCCGTCCAGGCCGACATCAGCAATTACAACGCGGTGGCCGACCAATACGGCTTCGTCGTGGCCTATCCCGACGGCATCGACATGAGTTGGGCCGACGGTCGCGGTGCCTCGGTGCCCGATCGGCAGGGAGTCGACGACGTCGGATTCCTGTCGGCGTTGATCAGCCGGCTGTCGCAGGACTACGCGATCCCGCCCGGAAGGGTGTTCGTCACGGGGATGTCGGCAGGGGCGTTCATGGCGACGCGGCTCGCCTGTGACCGTGCCGACCTGGTGTCAGCCGTCGCGCCGGTTGCCGGGACGCTGGGCGTCGGTGTGAATTGTGCTCCCTCGCGACCTGTTTCGATGTTGCTGATGCACGGGACCGGCGACACCGTTGTGCCCTACACCGGTGGACCGATGGTCGGCCGGGGTGGCGCCAGCGACATCGTCTCCGCGCCGGCGCTGGTCGACCGGTTCCGTCAGATCGACGGCTGCCCGGGCCCGCTCGTCGAGCAGGCCCCCTCCGGCCCGGTCCAGCGGATGGACGCAGCCGGCTGCGCGGGAGGCAGCGAGGTTGCCCTCGTCAGCATCGACGGCGGCCCACACATCTGGCCTTCGGTACTGGACGCCTCGCAGGCCAGCGCTCAGTTCTTCGCGGCGCACTAGGCTCAGTTCTCTGCGGCGCGCTGGCCGTTAGGCGCTCAACTTCAGCGTCAAGTGCCCTCCGGCACGGTCGATTTCGACGAGATCCGGGCATCGGCGCCGCAACTCGCCCAGCAGTCGCAACCGCAATGTGTACTCCGCGGCAGGGCAGTGTTCGCACGCGCCGCCGAGGGCTACCTCGACGGCGTCGGGACCCACTCGCTGAATGCTGACCGAACCGCCGTGCGATCGGATGAAGTCGCCCACCGAACCGTCCAGCAGATCGGCGGTCACCCGCGCAAGCACCTCACCCGGAGCGGGATCGACCACCCACGCGCCCGGAGTGGCAAGCCCCTCTCGCAGTGCGTCCTGCACCGCTGCGCCCCGGCCTGCCCACGACTGTCCGTCGCGCAGCCACAGCCAGATCGCGCCGTGCTCCACGAGGGCGTCGGAAAGCTCTCCGGCGCAGAGCATTTCACCGATCAGGCCAGGGGCTTCGCGCAGCCGTCCGGCCGGCAGCCCGCCGGCCGGGATCACCCACCGCACGGCCTGCGGCTCGCCCGCGACGCGTTCGGCATGAATGCCGATCATCGGACTAGACCATCCAGGCGACGACGGTCCGCGCTGCCAGCGCCAGCACCCAGGCCAGCACGAACATGTACCCAAACGCCAGCGCGGGCCACTTCCACGAGCCGCTCTCCCGGCGCAGCACGCCCACGGTCGACATGCACTGCAGCGCATACATGAAGAACACCAGCAGCGCGGCGATCGTCGGTGCGTCGAACAGCGTTCGTCCGGCCTGCGGGCCGTCCTGGACGGTCATGGCGCGTAGTTCCTCGGTGGGATCGGTCGGATCCCCGGCGGCGGCCACCTGGCCCAGGGTCGCGACGAACACCTCGCGGGCGGCCAGCGAAGACAGGATGCCGATGTTGATCCGCCAGTCGAAGCCCAGCGGCGAGAACACCGGTTCGACCGCGCGTCCCACCGACGCCGCGTAGGAATGGTCCAGAACGTAGGCCGAGGTGGCCGCGGGGTCGCCGGTGTCGACGCCGGCGGCCGACATCTCGGCGTCGCTGCGCAACGGCAGGTTCAGCAGCGCCCACAGCACCACCGTGGCAACGAGGATGATCGAGGTCACCTTGCGCAAGAAGGCCGACGCGGCCGTCCATACCTCGGACACGACCGTCTTCAGCCGCGGTACCTGGTAGGGCGGCATCTCCATGTAGAACGGCAGCACCGGGCCGCCGCGGGAGGTGAACCACTTGAACAGCGCGGCGGTCACCATGGCCGACAACGCCCCCATCACGTACAGGGCGAACATCACCACGCCGCGGGCGTTGAAGATCCCGACCCGGGCCTCGGGCGGCAGCAGCAGGCTGACCAGCAACAGGTACACCGGAAGCCGTGCCGAGCAGGTCATCAGCGGCGCGCCCATCATGGTGGCCAGGCGTTCCTTGGCAGACGGCAGCGACCGGGTGGCCATGATCCCCGGGATCGCGCAGGCCAGTGACGACAACAGCGCGACGAACGCGCGTCCTTCCAGTCCCGCACGCGCCATCACGCGGTCCATCAGGAATGCCGCCCGGGCCAGATAGCCGCTGCCTTCCAGGAGAGCGATCAGCACGAACAGCAGGACGATCTGCGGCAGGAAGGTCAGCACGCTGCCGACACCCCCGATGACCGCCTGCGACAGGAACGACGAGAGCCAGGGCACTCGGATGTGGGCGGCCACCAGGTCGCCCAGCCAGCCGAAGAAGGTCTCGACGTAGCCCTGCAGTGGGGCGGCCACGGTGAAGATGGTCTGGAAGAACACGAACATGGTGAACAGGAAGATCAGCGTGCCGATCACCGGATGCAGCACCACCGAGTCGATCCGTCGGGTCCGCTCGTCGAGGTCGGGCAGCCGGTAATCGGCCGAATTCAGTACCGACTCGGCCCACGCGGTCACCTCGCGCGGGTCGGTCGGTGGGGGGACCACCGGAGTGGTCCAGGAATCGAAACGGGACATCACGTGGCGCAGATCGGCCAGGCCGTCGCGATGTCCGGCGACGACGGTGACCACCGGTACCCCCAGCGCCCGGGTGAACGCGGCGACGTCCAGCCGGCCGTTGCGGCGGGCCAGATCGTCGGTGAAGGTCAGGACCACGCAGACCGGCAATCCGGTGTGCAGCAACTGGGCGAGCAGGCCGAGTGAGCGCCGCAGGGTGGTCGCGTTGAGCGTGACGAGCATGGCGTCCGGGACGTCGAGGCCGCCGTTCGGGTTGTCGGTGTCGAGGACGTCGACGACGATCTGCTCATCCGGGCTGATCGGATCAAGGCTGTACGTGCCGGGAAGGTCCTCCACGACGACGTTCATGTGATCGGAGAGCCGGACCCGCCCCTCGTAGCGGGACACCGTGACGCCGGGGTAGTTGCCGGTCTTGGCGTGCAGTCCGGTCAGTGCATTGAACAGCGTGGTCTTGCCGGAGTTGGGGCTGCCGACCACGGCGAAGCGCGCCAGGCCGGCATGCAGAGCCGTACCGCCGCCCTCAGCCGGACCGCAGTGGCCGTGGTGCTGGCTCATCGCACCCGCTCCACGTGGATGCAGCGGGTCTGCATGCCGCGCAGGGCGATCTCGAAGTCGCCGACGTGGAAGATCACCGGATCGCGAAGGGGGGCTCGTCGCACCATCGTCACCTCGATACCCGGCACCAGGCCGAGGTCGAACAGCCGTCGGGCGGTGCTCGGTTCGACGTCTTCGTCGTAGCCGACGACGGTGGCGCGCTGCCCGGGGGCCAGGTCGGCCAGCGTCAGGCGGACGGCGCTGGCGGCTGGGGACGCCAAGGTGCGCAGCCGCATGCGATCCGACACTGAGGACATGAAGTTAGGATACCCTATGTTGGTTGGCGTGGACCCTGGAACGGCCCTGACGCCGCGAATAGAGGACTTTTGGCCCACGCGTTCGGGACCGATGGCCTTCCCTCGGGTCCATCGTCAAGTGTTTACCGCTAGTCCGCCCCCTGTAGTCGTATCCGTCCCGCGTGCTGGAACACTGGGACCCATGACCAGTCGGGGCCCGTCGTCGAGTGTTTCGGCGAAGCTTTTCGCCCAGGCCTGCGAGGTGATTCCGGGTGGGGTCAACTCGCCGGTGCGGGCGTTCAACTCCGTGGGCGGCACGCCCAGGTACTTCACCTCTGGGCACGGTTGCTGGCTCACCGACGCCGACGGCAACCGCTACGTCGACCTGGTGTGCTCCTGGGGGCCGATGATCCTCGGTCACGCCCACCCCGCCGTGGTCGACGCCGTGCAGCGGGCCGCGGCCAATGGGTTGTCGTTCGGGGCTCCGACCCCGGGTGAGACCGAACTGGCGGCCGAGATCATCGACCGGATGCCGCCGGTCCAGCGGGTTCGACTGGTCAACTCCGGCACCGAGGCCACCATGAGTGCCGTGCGACTGGCCCGCGGTTTCACCGGTCGCGCCAAGATCGTCAAGTTCTCCGGTTGCTACCACGGCCACGTCGACGCCCTGCTGGCCGATGCCGGATCCGGAGTGGCCACCCTGGGCCTGCCGTCATCGCCCGGCGTCACCGGAGCGACGGCCGCCGACACGATCGTGTTGCCGTACAACGACATCGACGCGGTGGCGGACACTTTTGCGGCGTTCGGCGACTCGATTGCCGCTGTCATCACCGAGGCCGCACCGGGCAACATGGGCGCCGTCGCGCCGCTGCCGGGCTTCAATGCGGCGCTGCGCGACATCACCGCCGCGCACGGCGCTCTGCTGATTGTCGACGAGGTGATGACCGGCTTCCGGATCAGCCGATCCGGTTGGTACGGAATCGATCCCGTCGATGCCGACCTGTTCACCTTCGGCAAGGTGATGAGCGGCGGCCTGCCCGCGGCGGCCTTCGGCGGACGCAGAGAGGTGCTGGAACGCCTGGCCCCGCTGGGTCCGGTGTACCAGGCCGGCACGCTGTCCGGGAACCCGGTCGCGGTGGCCGCCGGACTTGCGACGCTGCGGCACGCCGACGACTCGGTCTACGCCGCGGTGGACGCCGCCGCCGACCGCCTGGCAGGGCTGCTGTCGACAGCGTTGAGCGAGGCCTCGGTAACCCATCAGGTCGCCCGTGCGGGCAGTTTCCTGTCGGTGTTCTTCACCGACGAGCCGGTGCGGAACTTCGCCGCGGCCCGGGCCAGCGATACCTGGCGGTTCCCCCCGTTCTTCCACGCACTGCTCGACGCCGGCGTGTACGCACCGCCGAGTGCCTTCGAAACCTGGTTCGTCTCAGCGGCTCTCGACGACGACGCCTTCGAGCACATCGCGGCAGCACTTCCGGCGGCGGCGCGTGCAGCGGCGGAGGCGAGGCCGTCATGACCCCGAGCACACGCACTGTCGTGCACGTGATGCGTCACGGCGAAGTGCACAACCCGGAGGGCATCCTCTACGGCCGCCTGCCGGACTACCACCTGTCCGAGCGTGGCCGAGCCCAGGCCGAGGCCGTCGCCGAGTGGCTGGCCACCCGCGACATCGTCTACGTCGTCGCCTCTCCGCTGGAGCGTGCACAGGAGACCGCAGCCCCGATCGCCGCGAAGCACGACCTGCCCATCGACGTCGACGAGGCACTCATCGAGTCGCGCAACGTCTTTCAGGGTCAGCGGGTCTCGCCGGGCGACGGCGCGTTGCGCGACCCGCGCAACTGGTGGCACCTGCGCAATCCGCGAACACCGTCCTGGGGCGAGCCGTACCAGGAGATCGCCGCGCGGATGAAGGGCGCGCTCGGTCGCGCCCGCCTCCAGGGCGCCGGCCATGAAGCGGTGTGCGTCAGTCACCAATTGCCGGTCGAGACCCTGCGCCGCGCGATGACCGACAAACCGCTGCACCACTTCCCGACCCGGCGGATGTGCAACCTGGCCTCGGTCACGTCGTTCTACTTCGATGACGATGCCTACGTCGGCTGGGGATACTCGGAGCTCGGCGGACGGTGAGGCGGTTCGTTGCCCTCGCCGCCATCGCGGCCGGTGTGCTGGCAGGCTGCTCGACCGGTGACGACGCCGTCGCGCAGGGCGGCACCTTCGAGTTCGTCGCGCCCGGCGGTAAGACCGACATCGCCTATGAGCCGCCGGCCAGCCGGGGCAAGCCCGGGCCGATCTCCGGCCCGTCGCTGACCGACCCGGCAAAGACCATCTCGCTGGACGACTTCGCCGGGAAGGTGGTGGTGATCAACGTCTGGGGGCAATGGTGCGGACCTTGCCGGGCCGAGATCTCCCAGTTGCAGAAGGTCTACGACGACACCCGGACCCTGCCCGTCGCATTCCTGGGAATCGATGTGCGCGACAACGACATCGACGCGCCGCGCGATTTCGTCGCCGACCGCAGGGTGACCTTTCCGTCGATCTACGACCCGGCCATGCGAACCATGATCGCCTTCGGCGGGAAGTACCCCACCACCGTGATCCCGTCGACGGTGGTGCTTGACCGCGAGCACCGCGTGGCCGCCGTGTTCCTGCGGGAACTGCTGGCATCCGACCTGCTGCCGGTGGTGCAGCGACTGGCGGCGGAACCGCAATGACCGTTCTCCTCGAGACGCTTCCGATCAGTCTCACCGAGACGGCTGCTGCCGGCCCACTGGTTGCGGCTCTCGGCTTGTGCGTGCTGGCCGGTCTGGTGTCTTTCGCGTCGCCTTGTGTGGTGCCGCTGGTGCCGGGCTACCTGTCCTACCTGGCGGCGGTGGTCGGTGCCGACGAACCGGCCCACCGGCGCTGGCGGGTGGCGGGATCGGCTCTGCTCTTCGTCGCCGGCTTCACCGTGGTGTTCCTGCTCGGAACAGTGGCGGTGCTCGGTATGACCAGCACGCTGATCACGAATCAGGTTGTCCTGCAACGTATCGGTGGTGTGGTCACAATTCTGATGGGCCTGGTGTTCATCGGGTTCATCCCAGCCCTGCAACGGCAGGCCCGATTCGCCCCGCGGCAGTGGGCCGGCCTGGCGGGAGCGCCGTTGCTCGGCGCGGTGTTCGCGTTGGGCTGGACGCCCTGCCTGGGGCCCACCCTCACCGGGGTGATCGCGGTCGCCTCGGCCACCGACGGCGCCGACGTGGCCCGCGGGGTGGCGATGGTGATTGCCTACTGCCTCGGTCTGGGCATCCCGTTCGTGCTGCTGGCGCTGGGATCCGGTTGGGCCGTCGGCGCATTCGGCTGGCTTCGCCGCCACACCCGCGCCATCCAGGTGTTCGGCGGCCTGCTGCTGATCGGCGTCGGCGTCGCACTGCTGACGGGACTGTGGAACGACGCCATCTCCTGGGTGCGCGATGCCTTCGTGAGCGATGTGAGGCTCCCGATTTGATCCGCTTCGCGCGCACCCTCTGGCGGGCGCTGACCTCGATGGGCACCGCCCTGGTGCTGCTGTTCCTCCTCGCGCTCGGAGCTGTCCCGGGGGCGCTGCTCCCACAGCGCAGCCTCAACGAATCCAAGGTCCGGCAATACCTCGCCGACCATCCGGTGATCGGCCCGTGGCTGGACCGGCTGCAGATGTTCGACGTGTTCTCGAGCTTCTGGTTCACCGCCATCTATGTGCTGCTGTTCGTGTCGCTGATCGGGTGCGTCACCCCGCGCACTATCGATCACGTGCGCAGCATGCGGGCCACGCCCGTGCCCGCACCGCGCAACCTGGCCCGGCTTCCCCGGTATGCCCAAGGTGTCGCCACCGGCACCCCCGAGGAAGTCGCGGAGCGTATCGCCGGCGAGCTGAAGGGCTGGCGAACGGTCACCAGGACCACCGACGGGGGCTTCGAGATCTCCGCTGAGAAGGGCTATCTGCGCGAGTTCGGCAACATCGTCTTCCACTTCTCGCTTCTCGGGCTTCTGCTCGCCGTCGCCGCGGGCAAGATGTTCGGCTACGAGGGCAATGTCATCGTCATCGCCAACGGCGGCCCGGGTTTCTGCTCGGCCTCTCCGGCGGCGTTCGACTCGTTCCGGGCCGGTAACAAAGTCGACGGCACCTCGCTCTACCCGATGTGTGTGCGGGTCAACGACTTCCAGGCCCGCTACCTGCCGACCGGTCAGGCCACGTCATTCGCCGCCAACATCGACTACCAGGCCGGGGCCGATCTGACCTCCGGTACCTGGCGGCCGTATCGGCTCGAGGTCAACCATCCATTGCGGGTTGGTGGTGACCGGGTTTACCTGCAGGGCCACGGTTATGCGCCCACGTTCACCGTGACATTTCCCAACGGCGTCAAGCGAACCCAGACTGTCCAGTTCCGCCCGGACAACGCCCGGACCCTGCTGTCGTCGGGCACTGTTCGCGTCGACCCGCCGGCCGGGCTGTACCCGCCCGATCAGCGGCGCAAGCATCAACTTGCGATCACCGGCCTGTTCGCGCCGACCCAGCAGATGGACGGCAAGCTGCTCTCGTCGGCGTTCCCGGCTATGACGGACCCCGCCGTCGCCATCGACATCTACCGCGGAGACGCCGGCCTGGACTCCGGTAAGCCGCAGTCGCTGTTCAGCATCGACCAGAGTCTGATCGAGCAGAAGCGGCTGACGAAGGCCAAGCGGGTGAACCTGACCCTGGGCCAGGAAGCCCGACTCGACGACGGCACCGTGGTGCGGTTCGACGGCGCGACGCCGTTCGTCAATCTGCAGGTCTCCCACGATCCCGGTCAGGTCTGGGTGCTGGTGTCCGCGTTGTCGATGATGGCGGGCCTGCTCGTCTCGCTGGTGGTGCGCCGGCGGCGGGTGTGGGCGCGCATCACCCCTGCCGGCGGGCAGGAGCGAAGCGACTCGGGGACAAGGGTCGGCGGGCAGGAGCGAAGCGGTACGGTGAACGTCGAGTTGGGCGGCCTGGCCCGCACCGACAACTCCGGATGGGGCGAGGAGTTGGACCGGCTGAGCCGGCGAGTGTTGAGCCAGCGGGAAGCGGAGGCGGATCGCGCATGAATACCCAGCGAGAAGCGGAGGCGGATCGCGCATGAATACCGAACACATCGACATCGGACTGTCCCGGTACTCCGACTGGGCGTTCACCGGGTCGGTCGTCGTCATGGTGATGGCGCTGATGCTGCTGTCCGTCGAACTGGCCTCCAGCCGGGGTCGTCTCGTCGAGCAGCGCGAACTGGTGATGGCCGGGGGAGTGCCCGCCGACACCGACCGCGCCGAGGCCCCCGTCCGCACCACCGTCGAGCGAATCGGCGGAGCCGGCCAGGCTCTGGTCTACCTCGGGATCGCGCTGTTGTTCGGCTGCATCGTGCTGCGCGGGATGGCGACCAGCCGGGTGCCGTGGGGCAACATGTACGAATTCATCAACCTGACCAGCTTCTGCGGCCTGGTGGCGGCGGCGGTGGTCCTGCGTAAACCCCAGTTCCGGGCGTTGTGGGTGTTCGTCCTGGTGCCGGTGCTGATCCTGCTGACGGTTTCGGGCAAGTGGCTCTACACCAACGCAGCGCCGGTGATGCCCGCGCTGCAGTCCTACTGGCTGCCCATCCACGTCTCGGTGGTCAGTCTGGGGTCGGGCATCTTCCTGGTCGCCGGGGTGGCCAGCATCCTGTTCCTGCTCAAGATGAGCAAGTACGGCGAGCCCGGACACGAGGGTTTTCTCGGCCGGGTCGTCGCCAAACTCCCCGACGCCCGCACCCTGGACCGGATCGCTTACCGCACAAGCATCTTCGCGTTCCCGGTGTTCGGCTTCGGCGTGATCTTCGGCGCCATCTGGGCGGAGGAGGCCTGGGGCCGGTACTGGGGCTGGGATCCGAAGGAGACGGTGTCCTTCATCACCTGGGTGATCTACGCCGCCTACCTGCACGCCCGGTCAACTGCGGGGTGGCGGGACAAGAAGGCCGCGTGGATCAACGTCGTGGGCTTCGTGGCGATGGTGTTCAACCTGTTCTTCATCAACCTCGTGACGGTGGGCCTGCACTCCTACGCGGGTGTGAATTAATCCCCGTCAGCGCGGCTTGTTGTCGCCGAGTCGACGGAGGAATTCCGGATCGTCGTCGGGGCCGATCACTCGGGTGGCCGACCGGTGCGACTGGGCGCGCACGGCGCGCAGGCTGACGTAGATCAGCCCGGCGGCAACGAGGATGAGCAGCAGGTAGAGCACTGAAGAAACCTCCTTGGTTGCGAATATACGCCCGTCGGTAGGCTCGGCGCCGTGACGAATAATCCCGGCGCCACCGGCCGCATGATCCGCGACGCCGTCCTCTATTCGCTGGCTCGGCTCGTCCTTGTGGCGGGGTTGACCGCGGCCATCTTCTACGGCGCCCACCTGCTGGGAATCACGCAGTTCCCGCTGTTGGTCGCCGTGCTTTTCGCGTTTGTGATCGCCATGCCGCTGGGCATGTGGCTCCTGGCACCGTTACGCCGGCGGGTCACGACGGGAATCGCCCAGGTCGATGACCGCCGGCGCAGCGATCGCGAGCAGCTGCAGGCGCGGTTGCGCGGAGAGACCGAGAAGTAGCGACTCGGTTTCAGCCGGACGCGGCGGCGTACGCCAAGCCGGCCGACACCAGGATCGACCAAGCCAGCATGGTCAGGCCCGTGTCGCGGAGCACCGGGATGAGATCGCGCCCGCCCTTGCCCGCCCGAACCGGACCGGCGGCCCGAATTCCCAGGGGAACCGCGAGCAGGCCGGTCGCGCACCATGGCGTCGCCGCCGTCAGCACCAGGGTCGACAGCCAGGCCAGCGCCACCAGCGCCTGATAGAGAACCCGGGTACGACCGTCTCCGATCCGGACCGCCAGAGTCATCTTTCCGGACACCCGGTCGGTCGGGATGTCGCGCAAGTTGTTGGCCACCAGGACCGCCGAGGACAACGCCCCGGTGGCCACGGCCAGCACCACGCCCACCCAGTCGATCCGCAAGGCCTGGGTGTACTGGGTTCCCAGGACCGCCACCAACCCGAAGAACACGAACACCGCCACTTCGCCGAACCCGGCGTAGCCATAGGGGCGTGATCCGCCGGTATAGAGCCAGGCCCCAGCGATGCAGGCCGCACCGACGGCCATCAGCCACGGGGCGCTGAGCACGGCCAACGCCACCCCGGCCAGGCCGGCGAGGCCCAGGCTCACCACCGCGGCGGCCTTCACCGCGCCTGGCGCGGCCAGTCTGGATCCGACGAGTCGAAGCGGGCCGGCCCGATCGTCGTCGGTGCCGCGAACGCCGTCGGAGTAGTCGTTGGCATAGTTCACCCCGACGATGAGGGCCAACGAAACCATCAGCGCCAGAAGCGCTTTCCACCACACGGCGGAACCCAGCCAGGCCGCCGCGCCGGTCCCGGCTATCACCGGGGCGATCGCGTTGGGCAGGGTGCGGGGCCGAGCCCCTTCGATCCACTGAGCGACGGTTGCCATCAGCCCGCCAGTCCTCCCACCAGGTTCAGGGTGATCGCGATGATGACCGTGCCCAACAGGTAGGACACCATCGCCTGGCTCAGCACGGTCATTCGAAGTTTGCGGCTGTTGACTCCGTTGTCGGACAGCGAGAAGCACATGCCGACGGTGAAGGCCAGGTAGGCGAAATCGAAGTAGGTGGGCGGATCGCCCTCGAAATCGATGCCGGGAGCCTTCGGGTCCGGTGCGTTGTAGTACAGGCGCGCGTACCTCAGCATGTAGACGGTGTGGATGGTGAACCACGACGCGAAGACGCTGAGCACGCCGACGATTCCGGCGGCCAGATCCGGTTTGTTGCCGGAGGTCGCATACAACAGGTACGCGACGCCGCCCAGGCTGGCCAGACTGGCGATCATCACGATCACGTGGGCGGTGTGCCGGGTGCCGTCCCTCTCGTGGAACAGCGCGTGTTCCCGGGTGGCCGCCGCATCCATCCGCCAGGTCACCGCCCACGTCCACGCCAGGTACACCGCGGCGGTGGTGATCCACCCGACTGCGGGCGCATAGGCCAGCTTGGTCTGGGTCTCGGTTGCCCATGCCATGCCGCCCCCGGCCAGACCGGCCGTACCGACCCGTACCGCGACGGGACTGCCTGCCCCAAGTCTGTCGGTCAGCATCACAGGCCAGAGTCAACCACTTTCCCCGGTCCGCGCATACTGGGCTGGTGAAGACAGAGATCTGTGACCGGCTCGGTATCGAGTTCCCGCTGTTCGCGTTCAGCCATTGCCGCGACGTCGTCGCCGCGGTGACCAACGCCGGCGGGTTCGGTGTGCTCGGCGGCGTGGCTTTCCGTCCCGACCAACTCGAGCAGGAACTGTGCTGGATCGACGAGCACGTCGGCGGCAAGCCCTACGGCGTCGACATCATCGTTCCGGCGAAGTATGAGGGCAAGGGCGAGAGCCTGAGCAGAGAGCAACTGGCACAGCGCATTCCGGACGAGCACCGCGAATTCATCGATGAGCTGCTCAAGGCGCACGACATCGAACTCGAGGAGGTTCGGGTCGGCTCGTCGGCGCTCGGCGGCGACACCGGCAAGGGTCTGCTCGACGTCGCGCTGAACCACCCGATCAAGTTGATGGCCAATGCGCTGGGCGTCCCGCCGGACTACATGATCGATGCGGGCAAGGAGCGCGGCATCCCCGTCGCCGCACTCGTCGGAGCCAAGGAACATGCCGTCAAGCAGGTTCAGGCCGGAGTCGACATCATCGTCGTCCAGGGGACCGAGGCCGGCGGGCATTGCGGCGAGGTCACCACCCTGGTGCTGATACCGGAAGTGCTGGAGGCCATTTCACAGATTCCGGGCGGCAAGGACGTGCCGATTCTGGCGGCGGGCGGCATCGTCACCGGCCGGCAGATGGCGGCATGCGTGGCCATGGGCGCCGCCGGAGCGTGGACTGGGTCGGTGTGGCTGACGACGGAGGAGGCCGAGACCGCCCCGTACACCAAGCAGAAGATGCTGGCCGCCTCATCGCGTGACACCGTGCGCTCGGCGGGCCGCACCGGTAAGCCGTCGCGTCAGTTGCGCTCGGACTGGACCGACGCCTGGGCGCCGAACCCGGGCGGCCGTCAGCCGCTGCCTCTGCCGTTGCAGGCGATGGTCGCCGAACCGGCCCTGCGGCGGATCGACAAGCTCGCCGAGAGCGGCCACCCCGGGGCGCAGGCGTTGTCGACTTACTGGGTCGGCCAGGGCGTCGGCCTGATGAACAAGATCAAGCCGGCCCGCGAGGTGGTGCTCGAGTTCATCGAGGATTACGTCAATGCCGCTGAGCGGCTGTCCCGTACCCTCGAGGACTGACAGGTAGGAGAAAGTCGTGATGGTGGCAATCCGAGTCGGGCTGTTAGCGGCCGCTTCGGCAGCTGGGCTCGTCCTCGCGCCGTTGGCGTCGGCCGAACCACCACCCGTCGAGGCGGGTTCGGAGAACGCGGCGGCGACGATCAACGACCTGCAGTCCGCCGGCTACGACGTCGTGACGCAGTTCGAGAACGGCGACCCCACCGTCGACCTGGACCAGTGCAACGTCACCGACATCAACACCATCGGTTCGGCGGGGTCGGAGCAGCAGGCGTACGTGACGATCACGTGCCCGTCGAACCCGTCCTGAACCCGTCCTGAACAAATCGTGCCGATGAGCTGCTTCGCGGATCTAGGCTGATCGTCATGCCCCGCATGTCCAGCGTGGATGCGGCGTTCTGGTTCGCTGAGACGCCCGCCTGGCATATGCACATCGGCGCGTTGGCGGTCTGCGACCCCAGCGACGCGCCGGAGTTCTCCTGCGAGCGGGTGCGCAAACTCATCGGCGAACGGCTCCCGGAGTTGCCACAGTTGCGGTACCGGGTCTTCGAGACTCCGCTCGGCTTGGACCGGCCCTGGTACGTCGAGGACGACGACATCGATCTGGAGTACCACATCCGGCACAGTGCCGTGCCCTCGCCGGGAGGTCGGGACGAGCTCGACGAACTGGTCTCGAGGCTGTGGTCCTATCCGCTGGACCGGTCAAAGCCGTTGTGGGAGATCTGGTTCATCGAGGGACTCGAAGACGGCAAGGTCGCGCTGCTGACCAAGATCCACCACTGTCTGGTCGACGGCGTCTCCGGTGCGGGAGTCAGCGAAATCCTCTTCGATATCACCCCCGAACCCCGGCCGCCGGCCGTCGAGCCGTCCGCCCCGCGCGGGCTGGCCGGGATTCCGCGACGAGAGTTGCGCCTCCTGGGCGAAGTGGCCAACGTCGCCATCATGACCCCCTACCGTCTGTTGCGGTTGGCCGATCAGACGGTGCGCCAGCAATTGGCGGTGCGGTCGATCTCCGAGAAGCCCCCTGGATTCTTCGAAGCTCCGTCCACCCGGTTCAATGCGGTGATCTCCCAACAGCGGCGGTTCGGCTCGTCCCGGGTGTCGCTGACCCGGGTCAAGGCGGTCAAGGACGCCTACCGGGTGAAGGTCAACGACGTGGTGCTGGCCCTGGTCGCCGGAGCCCTCCGCACCTACCTCAGCGAGCGGGGCGAACTGCCGAAACGGCCGCTGGTGGCTCAGGTTCCGATGTCCACCCGCACCGAGGGTCAGCAGGACGTCGGCGGCAACGCGATCAATTCGATGACCGTCAGCCTGCCCACCCACATCGCCGATCCGGGCCGGCGGATCCGGGCTATCTACCGGGTGTCGCAAGCGGCCAAGCAGATGAGTGAGGCACTGACCGCCCACCAGATCATGGGGCTGACCGAGACGACCCCGCCCGGGCTGTTCCGTCTCGCGGCAAGGGCTTTCACCGCCAGCCGACTGGGCGAGAACGTCCCCCCGATCAACCTGGTGGTGTCCAATGTGCCCGGGCCGCCGTTCCCGCTGTATGCCGCTGGGGCGATTCTGGACGAGTTCACCCCGATCGGACCGCTGCTGATGGACGTCGGCCTCAACATCACCTGCTTCAGCTACTGCGACACGATGGACTTCGGTTTCATCACCACGCCTGACATCGCCGACGACATCGAAGCACTCGCCGCGGCCATTGAACCGGCCCTCGCCGAGTTGGAGTCCGCACTCGAAAACGAACCCCGGCGGCGTGGCCGAAAGTGATGCGTCCCGGGATCGGCCGGTCTAGTTTGCAGTTATGACCACGATGACCACACTGACCCGCCGGGCGGTCGGAACGGTTCTGGCACTGGGCGTTCTGGTGCCGTTCGGCGCCGGCACGGCGGACGCGGACGCGATCCAGGTCGAGGGTGACTACGCCACCCTGGCTGACTGCCAGGCCGACGGACCGAACGTCCGGATCACCCAGAACGACGGCGCGTACTCACACTGGAGTTGCCACCAGGGTGAGGACGGTTTGTATTACCTCTACTTGAGCAACTGACATACTCACGTTCCGTGATCACGATTTTCACGGCGCGCAAGATCGTCACGATGAACCCGGCCAACCCCGAGGCCACCGCGGTGGCCTTGCGGGACGGCCGCATTCTGTGCGTCGGCAGCCTCGAGGAATGCCGGAGTTGGGGTGAGGCGACCGTCGACGACCGCTTCGCCGACCACGTTCTTATCCCGGGATTCGTTGAGGCACATGGCCATACCGCGGACAGTGGCAATGAACTGATGCCCTATGTGGGCTACCACTCATACCCGTTGTCGGACGGCAGCAGTACCACCCCGATCCGCGGCTACGACGAACTAATTGCCCGGCTTAAGCAGGAGGATGCCAAGCTGAGGGCCGGTGAGCCACTGGTGGCCAACGGTTTTGACCCGATTTACTTTCCCGATCTGCCCCGGCTTTCCACGCGGGAACTGGACCAGGTGTCGACCACCCGGCCGATCTTCGTCCGCCACGCCAGCGGGCACCTGGCGACGGTCAACACCGCTTTGATGGAAGCCGAGGGGATCACCAAGGACAGCCCCACTCCCGGCATCGGGAAGGATCCCGACGGCGAACTCAACGGGGAGTTGCAGGAGGCCCCCGCGATGATGCTGGCGAAGGGCGCCTTCGACACGATGATCGCGGCCGGTGCCGGCCCCGAGCCGATCAAGATCCACGCCGCCATGTGCCGCAACGCAGGGGTGACCACCTCCACCGAATTGATCGGCATGCTGCTGATCGACGCCGGCCAGGCGAAGGTATGGCAGGAGACCGTCAACGACACGGCATTCCCGGCGCGGATGGTCCTCTACAACCTGCCCGCCATGCCGGGAAGCGCCGCCGATTACGACGCGATCGCCGACGCCGCCGTCAAACTTCGCGAGATCGAATCCGACAAGCTGCGGGCGCCAGGCATCAAGCTCGTGGCCGACGGGTCCATCCAGGGTTGGACCGCCGTGATCATGGAGCCCGGCTACTACACCGGCGAGGACCACGGGCTCCTGATGTTCTCCCCCGAGGACATGCTGGCCGCCGTCAAGGCATTTCACGCCCGCAAGCTCAACGTGCACTGCCACTGCAACGGTAACGGTGCCGGAGAGATATTCATCGACGCGGTCGAGGAGGTGCTGCGCACCGATGCCTGGCTGGACCATCGGCACGTGCTGCAGCATTCCCAGACGACGACGGCAGCGCAGTACCGCCGGATGGGGCGGCTCGGGATCTGCGCCAACATCTTCACCAATCACATCTGGTACTGGGGCGACCAGCACTACGCGCTGACCATGGGGCCGGAACGGGCGCGGGGGATGTGGGCCTGCCGTACCGCGCTGGAGAACCGGGTGCCGCTGTCGTTCCACACCGACTCCGGCGTGACGCCGGTCGGCCACCTGATGCCGATGTGGTGCGCGGTGAACCGGGTCACGCCGAGCGGCCGGGTGCTGGGCGAGTACGAGAAGATCACGCCGTACGAGGCGCTGCATGCAGCGACCATCGGCGGGGCGTTCCAGTTGCACATGGACCACGAGATCGGGTCGATCGAGGCCGGTAAGTTCGCCGACTTCGCAGTGCTGTCGGATTCCCCGCTGGACGTGGATCCGATGGCCATCCGCGACATCTCGGTGTGGGGGACCGTGGTGGGCGGCGAGGTGTTCGAGGCCGCGCACGGGTGACTGTGCGTCCTGACCCGATCCCGACCACGGTGATCTCGGGGTATCTGGGCTCCGGCAAGACGACGCTGCTCAACCGACTGCTGTCGCAATCGAACGGCCGCCGGATCGCGGTGTTGGTCAACGACTTCGGCGAGATCGGTATCGACGGCGATCTGATCGCGGCTGCGGACGGTGACACGATCACGCTGACCAACGGGTGCGTGTGCTGTGCCATCGGCAGCGACCTGATGACGGCGCTGTGGGCGGTCCGCGACCGCGCCGAACCGCCCGACCACCTGATCATCGAGGCAAGCGGCATCGCCGACCCGGCGCCGATCGCCCACCATGCGCTCACTCCGGGGTTCGATCTCGACGGCGTGGTGGTACTACTCGACGCCGAGACCGTCCGCCGCCGGGAGCGACACCCGGTGGTGGGACGCACCATCCGTCGACAACTCGCCGCCGCGGATGTACTGGTGGTCACCAAGATCGACCTGGTCGCGACCTGGCAACTCGATGATCTCGACGAGTGGCTGGCGCGGATGGCGCCCGGGGTTCCGGTGCTGCATACCCGCGACGGGCAGGTGCCACTGGCGGCTCTGATGGGGCTGGAACCGTCCGGGTTCCCGACCGGCGAACCCGCCGCGCACGGGCATGACTACGCGACAGTCAGCGTGACTGTCGATGAACCGCTTCGGCGTTCGGATCTGGAGGCCTTCCTCGACGGCCTGCCGCCCAGAGTTCTTCGGGTGAAGGGCATCGTGCGACTTCTCGAGTCGCCGGAGCGGCGCACCGTCGTGCACCGAGTGGCCAGTCGGCGATCGATTACGACCGAGGGGGATTGGCGGGCAGGGGAATCCGGCCGCATCGTCGTCATCGCTCTGGCCGGTGACTCAGTCGCCGAAACGCTCCCGGAGGGCACGGCGGTCGAGTTTGCCGATCCCGCGCCGGGGGAGCGCGTCGACGATGTGGACCTCGCGGGGAGCGGCGGTGCGATCCAGCGCCTGCGTGACGAGGTCACGCAACTCCTCAAGCACCGGCGCCGCTGAACCGGGAGCCGTGACCACGGCGACCACCACCCGCTGTCCAAGCCGGTCGTCGGGCAGGCCGAACACCGCGCACTCCGCTACTGCAGGGTGACCGGAGAGCGCGGCCTCCACCAGCCCCGGCAGGACCGTCAGGCCCCCGGTGCTGATTGCGTCGTCGGCGCGTCCGAGCACCCGCAGTGTGCCCGAATCATCAAGCACACCAATGTCATCGGTATGGAACCACCCCGCCTCGGCGAACGGATCCGGCACCGGGGGGTTGCGGTAGCCGCTGGCCAGGGTGGCTCCACCGATCGTGATGCGGCCGGTTCCGTCCGGACCGGCTGCGTCGATGCGGACCCGCACGCCGTGCAGCGGCCGGCCGTCGTAGACGCAGCCGCCGGCGGTCTCGCTGGACCCGTAGGTGCGCACCACCGTGATGCCGGCGTGCACCGCCCGGTGCAGCACCGGCTGTGGGGCCGGGCCTCCACCGAGCAGAACGGCGTCCAGTTCGGCAAGGGCGGCAGCGGCACCGGGATCTTCCAGCGCTTTGGCCAGTTGGTTGGCCACCAGTGCGGTGTAGCGGCGGCCTGAGCCCAGTTCCGCGACCGCCGTGGGCAATTCGGACGGGTCGAACCCGGCGGTCAGGTCGAGTGCGACGGGCGCGGAGCCCGCCACCAGACTGCGAACCAGCACCTGAATTCCGGCGATGTGATGCGCCGGCAGAGCCAGCAGCCACCGACCCGGACCTCCGAGGCGGTCGTGAGTGGCCGAGGCGCTGGCTCTCAACGCCGCCGCGGTCAGCATCGCGCCCTTCGGCGTTCCGGTCGTCCCGGAGGTGGGGATCACCAGAGCGACGTCGTCGTCGATCGCCTCGCCCACCCGTAACGCCTGTGACAGCGCCTCGGCTTCCCGCGAGGACGTGGCCGGCACCGGAAGCAGGGCAGCGCCCGCGCCGTCGAGGACGCTCTCCAGGGCCGGCAGCAAAGACACCGCGGACGGTCCGGACGGAACGAAGAGAGGCCTCAGCAACGACACTGACATCACCTCCGAGAGATCTCGCCGCACGCACCGGGATCCGCACCGCTGTTGACGAACCCGGTGAATACGGACGGTGAACTGTTTATGAACAGCTGACGTGATTTGGCAAACGTGCTGATCGGCGCCGAATGGACTTAGGTCATCGGCTCGTTGGATTTTAGCCAAAACCCGTGGCGAAGCCCCACAATGACCGCTATGGGCGGAGAAATGATTATCCTGGTGCTGCTTATCGCCACGGCACTGGCGTTCGACTTCACGAACGGTTTCCATGACACCGGCAACGCCATGGCGACCTCCATCGCGACCGGTGCTCTGAAGCCCAAGGCCGCAGTCACCCTGGCGGGCGTGCTGAATCTGGTCGGTGCGTTCCTGTCGGTGGAAGTGGCGGCCACCGTGACCAAGGACGTCCTCAAGATCCAGGACACCAAGACCGGCAAGTTGCTCCCCGCGATCGATCCGAAGCTCGGGCTGCTGATCATCTTCGCCGGCCTGATCGGTGGCATCCTGTGGAATCTGCTCACCTGGCTGTTCGGCATCCCGTCGAGTTCATCGCACGCCCTGTTCGGTGGCCTCATCGGTGCAGGGCTGGCCGCCCTCGGCGTCGCCGGGGTCAACTGGAGCGGGCTGACGCAGAAAATCCTCATCCCTGCAGTCGCCTCACCGATCATCGCGTGTCTCGTCGCGACGTGCGGCACCTGGCTCGTTTACCGGATCACCAGGCGGATGGCGCAGGATCGCCGCGACCGCGGATTCCGCCGCGGCCAGGTCGCGACCGCCTCACTGGTGGCCCTCGCGCACGGCACCAACGACGCCCAGAAGACCATGGGTGTGATCGCGCTGGCGCTGATGACCACCGGACACCTGACCGGAGACGTCAAGAAGGACGGCCTGCCGCTGTGGATCATCGCCAGTTGCGCCCTGGCCATCGGCCTGGGCACCTACCTCGGTGGTTGGCGGGTTATCCGCACACTGGGCAAGGGACTGGTGGAGATTGAGGCGCCGCAGGGCTTCTCGGCTGACTCATCGTCGTCGGCCATCATCCTGACCTCGAGCGTCGCCGGCATGGCGCTGTCCACCACGCATGTGGCCACGGGTTCGATCCTGGGCAGCGGGGTGGGCAAGCCCGGCGCCGACGTCCGCTGGTCGGTGGCGGGACGCATGGCCGTCGCCTGGCTCATCACGCTGCCGCTGGCCGGGTTCGCCGGCGCGCTGACCTTCTGGATCGGGCACGGAATCGGCTCGGTCACCTCCGATCTGATCGGCAGCGTCGTCATCTTTGCGATCCTCGTGGTCCTCTCCGGTTACATGTGGTGGCGTGCACAGCAGCAGAAGGTCGACCACTCCAACGTCACCGCGGAGTGGGACGCCTCGACCAACTCCGTGATCCCTGCCGACGTCCGCGAAGCGGCGAAGCAGCGCAAGCAGAAGACGTCGATCGGGAAGGATGCCTGATGCATTATCTGGAAGCCTCGTTGCGGGTCCTGATTGTGGGCCTGATCCTGGGCGCCGGACTGCCGGCGCTCTTCGCCGTGGGCGTGCTGACCTACAACGCCGGTAACGGCGGCGTCGGCGCGAACGGGACGGCCCGGGCGGCGAACCCCTTGCTGAAGGCAGTCGGTGCCCTGCTGTTCGCGCTCGTGGCGGCGATCATCCTGGTGGCCATCCTGTGGATCACCCGCAACACGATCCAGCACCACTTCGGTGTGAACCTCTTCCCGTTCATCGCGAAGAAGTGAGCGCCGGTATGGAGGTGCCCGATACGGCTGCTCCCGGGGCGCAGGCGGCTGTGCCGCCGACGTTCCTCCAGTCCGTCCTGGGCTGGCTGCAGGCGGTCTATCCGGACGGCGTCTCGCGAACCGACTGCTACCCCCTGCTGGCGCTGCTCCAGCGATCGCTGACTGAGGACGAGGTGGTCCAGGCCGCCTTCTCGGTGCTCAAGAACAGCGACCCGGAGAACCCGGTGACCGCCGAGCAGATCCGCGCGGCCATCCTCGAAACCACCGAGAAGGAGCCGACGGCGGACGAGGTCAACCAGGTTGCCGGCCGGCTCGCGATGGTGGGCTGGCCACTGTCCGGCCACGGCTGAGGCCGTTCAGATTCGGCCACGGCGGAGGCCGTCAGCCCCGGTTGTCCCGGCGCAGCGGGTGATTCGGCGGTACCTGCACGAAGATCAACAGGACTCCATCGGGGTCGTTGACGTGCATCTCGTGCAGACCCCAAGGTTCCTCCCGGGCCGGGCGGGCGATGTCGACGCCCCGGCCGCGCAGATCGTTCTCCGCTGCGTAGACGTCGCGGACCTGCAGCCACAGTGCGCCTGACGACGTGACGGGAGTGCCGTGTCCGGCGACTTCGATCAGCGACTGGCCCGCGTAGAACACCGTGCCGCCCGGGTATTCGCGGGCGATCGCCAACCCCAGGACGTCGCGGTAGAACTCCAGCGAGCGCTGATAGTCACTGGGGCGCAACAGCATCCGGCTGGCGAGGATCTCCACGCTAACTCCCTCAATCGTGGTTCGGTTGCAGCCCTTGACGTTTCAGGATCCCGTTGAGCACCCCGGGGGCGACGAAGTCGATCGCCCGGGCCGTCATCCCGAATCTCGGCGCGATGCGCACCGGCCGGTGTTTCGCGGCGTCGATCATCCAGCGCCCGGCCTCGCCCGGCGTGAGGGCCGGCACGCCGCGGTACTCCTTCGTCGGAGCGATCATCGGGGTGGACACCAGCGGGTAGTAGAGCGTCGTGGAGTGCACCCCGTGGCGCGACCACTCGGTCTCGATGGTCCGGCTCACCGTCGAGAGTGCGGCCTTGGACGCGTTGTAGACGCTGAACAGCGGGGAGGCCTCGCTGAGCACCCCCCACGTCGCGACGTTGATGATGTGGCCGTCCCCGCGCTCGATCATCCCGGGTGCCAGGCAGCGAATCAGCCGAACGGGGGAGTAGTAGTTCAGTTGCATTGTGCGCTCGACGTCGTGCCAGCGGTCCAGGGACTCGGCCAGCGGCCGGCGTATCGAGCGCCCGGCGTTGTTGACCAGGATGTCGACACCGCCGAAGCGCTTCTCGACGGTGGCAGCCAAGGCATCGACGGCGTCCAAGTCGGACAGGTCGCACGGGATGGCGGTGGCCGTCCCGCCCGCCTCGGCGATCCGCTCGGTCAGCTCATCCAGCAATTCGGCCCGGCGGGCGACGACGATCACCTCGGCGCCTTCCGCGGCGAACTGCTCGGCACCGGCCTCTCCGATGCCCGACGAGGCGCCGGTGAGCAGGACCCGCTTGCCGCGCAGGGGAATTCGGGTTCGGCTCGGAACGCTGAGGGCCGGCCGGTAACCGGCCATCGTGATCGCCTCGGACAACCGCCGGCTTATCGGGTTCACGCTCCGAGTCTAGGAAGGCCTAGAAGTACCGGGGGAACGGGCTCCAGTCCGGGTCGCGCTTCTCCAGGAATGCGTCCCGGCCCTCGACGGCCTCGTCGGTCATATAGGCCAGCCGGGTGGCTTCGCCGGCGAACAGTTGCTGGCCCACCAGGCCGTCGTCGAGGAGGTTGAACGCGAACTTCAGCATCCGTTGGGCCTGCGGCGATTTGCCGTTGATCTCCCGGGCCCACTCGCAGGCGACGTTCTCCAGGTCGGCATGGTCGACGACCTCGTTGACCGCCCCCATGTGGTGCATCTGTTCGGCGGTGTAGGTGCGGCCCAGGAAGAAGATCTCCCTGGCGAACTTCTGGCCCACCTGCCGGGCGAGGTACGCGCTGCCGTATCCGCCGTCGAAGCTTCCGACGTCGGCGTCGGTCTGCTTGAACCGGGCATGCTCGCGGCTGGCCAGGGTCAGGTCGCACACCACGTGCAGACTGTGGCCGCCCCCGGCGGCCCAACCGTTGACCAGGCAGATCACCGGTTTGGGCATGAAGCGGATCAGTCGCTGCACCTCGAGGATGTGCAGTCGGCCGGCCCGGGCCTTGTCGACGGTGTCCGCCGTCTCCCCGGAGGCGTACTGGTAGCCGCTGCGGCCGCGGATGCGCTGGTCGCCACCGGAGCAGAAGGCCCAGCCGCCGTCCTTGGGGGAGGGACCGTTGCCGGTCAGCAGCACCACGCCGACGTCGGGCGACATCCGGGCGTGGTCCAGCGCCCGGTACAACTCGTCGACGGTGTGCGGGCGGAACGCGTTGCGCACCTCGGGCCGGTTGAAGGCCACCCGGACGGTGGGCTGTGGCCTGCCGTCGACGACGTGACGGTGGTAGGTGATGTCGGTGAGATCGGCGAAGCCCTCCACCGCGGTCCACAGTTCGGGGTTGAACGGGTTGTCGCTCACGGGTGTGACCGTACGCCACTGTCGTCACTCCGGTTTCTCGGCGGCTGGGGATATCTGCGCCCACCTCTGAGCGACAACTCGCCTCGCGCTGCCCTCTCCCGCAGGTCGAGCACCCGGTGGATGATGCGATGCTCGGTCGACCGGGGCATCCACCCGACGCTGTAGATGCCACGGTCTCGCCTGTACACCCGGCCGCGGCGCCGCTCCCACCGCAATGCATCAGACACCGTCTTGGACGGCCGGCCTTCCACGGCGAAACCCCAGTGCTGAAGCCCTGCGCAGAGTTCCGGGATGGAACAGGGGCCAAGCACCTCGAGCAGTCTGGTGAGCGCGTAACGAAGATCGGTGCCGTGAAGCGTCAGAGGCATGCCGGAAACGTCGCACACCTCTCCGACAAGATCGCTGGCTCCGCTGAGTTGTCGCTCAGAGGCGGGCAACAGTGATGTTCCCCCGCTGAGTTACTTGAGTTACCTGCGCTGCTTTAGGGGTGCGCACCCGCCGCCCGAAGGGCATCGACCAATCCCGTCGGCCGCTGGGCGATGGGCAGCGGATCGACCAACTCGAACGCACATCCCAACAGCGCTGCGGCCCCGTCGTTCTCCTGGCTGTCTCCGACCATCAGCGTGTCCTGGGCGGTCACCCCGAGCCGGGACAGCGCGACCTCGAAGATCCGTGGATCCGGTTTGGCGGCACCGACCTCGAAGGACAACACGTACTCGTCGACCTCGGCCCCGTTCGACTCCAGGACCGAGCGGATGTCCCAGGCGATGTTGGAGACCACGGCAGTGCGGATTCCGTTGCTGCGCAACGCCTTCAATACCTGTTCCGTGTCGGGGTACACCTTCCACTCCGCTGGGTCGATCACCCGCTCGTACAGATTCAGGGCATGGGCCTCGGCGAGTCCGGAGTCGCGCAGCACATGCAGGTAGGCCTCGCGGTGCAACGCGGGGTCGAGGTCCCGGTGCTGCCACGCGTGATGGTCGACGCTCGCGGTGGGATGGGTCATCCGGTCCATCACCTCGGCGCGCCCCGCCACGTCCAGGCCCATGCCGTCGAACCAGTCGTCGCCCTCCTCGAGGCTCGCGAGCGTCCCGGAGAAGTCGAACAGCACCGCCTTAACCGATGGCACGAGACGCCCCTTCCCAGAACCTCGCCCGTACCGCCTTCTTGTCGGGCTTGCCCAGCGCGGTCACCGGCACCGAGTCGACGACGATCACCTGCTTGGGCGCCTGCACCGAACCCTTGCGTTCCTTGACCGCGGCCGTGATCTCCGACGTGAGCGCCGCGACGGACTCCGCATCGGACGGATGGTCGGGGCGCAGCACGATAACCGCCGTCACCGCCTCGCCCCATTTCTCGTCCGGAGTACCGATGACGCACACCTGCGCGACGGCGGGATGCTCGGCGACGACGTCCTCCACCTCGCGGGGGAACACGTTGAAGCCGCCGGTGACGATCATGTCCTTGACCCGGTCGACGATGTAGTAGAAGCCGTCGGCGTCTTCCCGCGCCATGTCGCCGGTGTGCAGCCAGCCGTCCCGGAAGGTCTCGGCGGTGGCCTCCGGGAGGTTCCAGTAGCCGCCGGCCAGCAGCGGTCCGGAGACGCAGATCTCGCCCACCTCGCCCTGCGCCACCGGATTGCCATGCGTGTCCAGCAGTGCGGTCCGGGCGAACAGCGTCGGCCTGCCGCAGGAGGTCAGCCGCGCCGCGTCGTGATCGGCCTTGCTCAGATAGGTGATCGCCATCGGAGCCTCGGACTGGCCGTAGTACTGGGCGAAGATCGGACCGAACCGCTCGATGGCTTCGGCGAGCCGAACCGGGTTCATCGCGGATGCGCCGTAGTACACCGTCTCCAGCGACGACAGGTCGCGGGTTCGTGAGTCCGGGTGGTCCATCAGCGCGTAGATCATCGACGGCACGAGCATGGTGGCGGTGATCCGGCGTTCCTCGATGGTCGCCAGCACCTCGGCCGGGTCGAACTTGCCCAGCACGATCATCTCGCCGCCTTTGACGATGGTCGGCGTGAAGAACGCCGCCCCGGCATGCGACAGCGGCGTGCACATCAGAAACCGCGGATGCGCCGGCCAGTCCCACTCCGCCAGCTGGATCGTCGTCATCGTCAGGATCGAGCCGACCGTGCCGATCACGCCCTTGGGCTTCCCGGTGGTGCCACCGGTGTAGGTCAGGCCACCGATGTGGTCGGGCGGAAGGTCCGCGGCAGCCAGCGCCTTCGGGGCGAATCCGGCGGCCGCGGCGATCAAGTCCACACCGACATCGCCGAGCTCCGCCGGCACCGAGCCGAGCGTGAGCACCTGCGTGAGCGTGGGCACCTTTTCCAGAAGCCCGAGCGCGCGTTCCACGAACATCGGGATCGGGTCGATGACGATGGACGTCGCGCCCGCGTCGGCCAGCACATAGGCGTGGTCGTCGAGCGAGCCCAGGGGGTGCAGCGCGGTGCGCCGGTACCCCTGGGTCTGCCCGGCGCCGATGATCATGAGCACTTCCGGCCGGTTCAGCGACAGCAGACCGACGGTAGCGCCGGTGCCCGCACCGAGCGCCTCGAACGCCTGGATGTACTGGCTGATCCGGTCGGCCAGTTCACCGCCGGTGAGCGTGGTGTCGCCGAGGAAAAGCACCGGCCGATCGCGATGCCGCTTGAGCGCGCCGACGGTCAGATGCCCGGAATGCAGCGGATGTCGCAGCAGGTCCTGCGATGCGCGCTCACGGCCATCTGGATTCATGACTGACAGCGTAGATCCGCGCTGTGTCGGCCACCACGGTCTCCCGACCCGACGTGCTCGGTCATCCGGATTGAGGAAAACCGGCCGATTCCCTGGGCCGTGAGTGGCACCCTGTCAGACATGGCTCTCTCTCTCAAAGACATCCCGGCCCCCCGTTTCCTCGACGATCCGCTGACCTACTGGGCTGCCCAGAAGCCCGACGGCGAGGCGATGATCTACCTGGGCCGAACCATCACCTGGGCGCAGATGAACGACCGGGTGCGCCGATTGGCGGGAGCCTTGGCCGAGCGTGGCATCGGTCGCGGCGACGTGGTGGCGTTCCTGGACAAGAACCACCCCGCCTGCGTCGAGTTGACGATGGCGGCCGCTAGCCTCGGCGCGGCCACCGCGATCATCAACTTCCGTCTGGCTGGCGCGGAGATGGACTACGTCCTGAACGACTGCGGCGCCAAGCTGATCGTCGTCGGCGCCGAACTGCGCGCGTCCATCGACAAGATCCGCGATCAACTGACCAGCGTCACCCACATCATCAACGTCACCCCGGAGGGCGGCGACGGCGACGAGTACGAGGAGATCCTGGCCGCCAGCACGCCGCGCGGGCAGGGCGCCGACGTCAGTCCTGACGACGTCTGCGTGATCATGTACTCCTCGGGGACCACCGGTAAGCCCAAGGGCATCGAACTCACCCAGGCCAACCTGATCGCCCACACGCTGAACTCCGGAACGTTCGACTTCGAGGAAGACGACAGGACCCTGGTGGCGATGCCGCTGTTCCATGTCGGCGGAACGTCGTTCGTGCAGTTCACCCTCCACGCCGGCGTGCCGACGATCATGACCCGCGAGGCCGACGGCATGACACTGGCCGGAGGGCTGCTGCAGGGCGCCACCCGCACCTTCCTGGTGCCCGCGGTGCTGGGCAAGGTGCTGGAGTCCGGACCTGAGGCGGTCGCACTGTTCGGGCGGCTGCGCACGTTCGTCTACGGCGCCTCCCCGATGCCGCACGCGCTGCTCGTCGAGGCACTGAAAGCGTTGCCGCACACTGACTTCGTCCAGGTATACGGACTGACCGAGGTCTGCGGCGCCGTGACCCAGCTGAGCCCCGAGGCGCACCGCGACCAGGCGCACCCCGAGCGGCTGGTCAGCGCCGGACAGCCCATGGGCCAGGTGGAGGTCCGGGTCGTCGACCCGGGAACCCTTCAGGATGTGGAGCCCGGCAAGGCCGGCGAATTGTGGTTCCGCACACCGCAGTTGATGAAGGGCTATCACAACAAGCCCGAAGCCACCGCCGAGGCGATCACCGAAGACCATTGGTTCCGCACCGGCGACATCGGCCGCGTCGACCCGGATGGGTTCGTCTTCGTCGAGGACCGGCTCAAGGACATGATCATCTCCGGCGGCGAGAACATCTATTCCGTCGAGGTCGAGCGTGCGCTCACCGACAACCCCGCGGTGCTCGACGCCGCGGTGTTCGGCATCCCCGATCCGAAGTGGGGTGAGTCGGTCAAGGCCGTCGTCGAACTGAGCGCCGGCGCGAGCGCCACCGAGGAGGAGTTGCTGGAGTGGTGCAAGGAGCGGCTGGCCCGCTACAAGTGCCCCAAGAGCATCGACATCATGGAGGTGCTGCCGCGTAACCCCACCGGCAAGCTGCTGAAGAAGGATCTTCGTAAGCCCTACTGGGAGAACCAAGACCGCGCCATATGATGCTGCCGCCGCTGAGCGATCTGCTGGAGCGGCTGCATGTCGTCGCACTTCCCATGCGGGTCCGGTTCCGCGGCATCACGGTGCGGGAGGTCGCGCTGATCGACGGGCCCACCGGCTGGGGTGAGTTCGGTGCGTTCACCGAGTACGAGCCGGCGGAGTCCGCCGCCTGGCTGGCGTCCGGGATCGAATCCGCTTACGGCACAAGGCCCCCCGCGGTGCGATCGGCGATCCCGGTCAACGCCACCGTCCCGGCTGTCGGTCCGGAGCAGGTGCCCGAAGTATTGGCGAGATTCCCGGGGGCCCGCACGGCCAAGGTGAAGGTCGCCGAACCGGGGCAGACTCTGGCCGACGACGTCTCCAGGGTCGATTCGGTGCGGGCGCTGATCCCGACGGTGCGGGTCGACGCCAACGGCGGCTGGACGGTCGAACAGGCCGTATCGGCGGCCGGAGCGCTGACCGAAACCGGCCCGCTGGAGTACATCGAGCAGCCCTGCCGAACGGTGGCCGAACTTGCGGAGGTGCGCCGTCGGGTCCGGGTTCCGGTGGCCGCCGACGAAAGCATCCGCAAAGCCGACGACCCCCTGGCTGTCGTCCGCGCTCGCGCCGCCGATGTCGCGGTGCTCAAGGTCGCGCCCCTCGGCGGCATCACGGCGATGCTCGCCATCGCCGCGCAGATCGACATCCCGGTCGTCGTCTCCAGCGCGCTGGACTCGGCCGTCGGGATCGCGGCCGGCGTGGCCGCCGCCGCGGTGCTGCCCACCCTCGACCATGCCTGCGGGCTGGGTACCGGGGGACTGTTCGTCGAGGACGTGGCCGACCTGACCCCCGTGGACGGGTTCCTGCCCGTTGCGGAGGTCGTCCCCGACCCTGCCCGCCTGGCCGGCCTCGCCGCGGCGGCAGATCGCCGGGACTGGTGGATCGACCGCGTCCGGGCCTGCTACCACGTACTCGATCGCCGAGACTGACGCCACGCAGCCGAAGTGCGAGTGACCACATGCTTGGATCCAGTCTCGAAGGCGGTACCGTCGCGCGGTGACCAATCTGGCCTTTGACGACGTCGGCTCCGGTGACCCGGTCCTGTTCATCGCCGGAACCGACGGGGCGGGGCGCATGTGGCACATCCACCAGGTTCCGGCGTTTCGGGCGGCGGGCTACCGCTGTATCACCTTCGACAACCGCGGCGTCGGCGCCACCGAGAACGCCGACGGGTTCACCACCGAACAGGTGGTCGCCGACACCGCCGACATCATCGAGTCGGTGATCGGGGGCCCGACCCGGGTGGTGGCCATGTCGATGGGTGCCTTCATCGCCCAGGAACTCATGCTGGCCCGGCCCGACCTGGTCACCCAGGCGGTCCTGATGGGAACCCGCGGGCGGATCGACACCGCCCGGATCGCCTTCCGGACCGCCGACCTCGACCTGGACGACACCGGCATCGAGCTTCCGGCCAGCTATGCCGCGAAGGTCCGCATCCTGGAGAACTTCTCGCCCAAGACCATCAACTCGCCGGCGATCGAGGAGTGGTTGGAGATGTTCATGGCCTTCCCGATGCAGCGCACCCCCGGTTGGCGTGCGCAGTTGGGTGTGGCCCCGCGGGAGAACCGACTGCCCGCGTACCGGTCGATTCGCAGCGAGGTGCTGGTGATCGGGTTCGGTGACGACCTCATCACCCCGCCCGCGCTCGGCAAGGAGGTCGGCGAGGCCATCCCGAAGGCTCGCTACGTCCAGATCGCCAACGCCGGCCACCTCGGATTCCTCGAGCGGCCGGAGGCGGTGAACTCGGCGATGCTGCAGTTCTTCGGCGGCACGCTGATCTGACAGGCTGTAGGCATGAATCCTTCGACGGCGCAGGCGCAGGTTGTCGTCGACGAACTCATCCGCGGCGGCGTGCGGGACGTCGTGCTGTGCCCCGGCTCGCGCAATGCGCCCCTGGCCTTCGCTTTGGCCGACGCCGACCGGGCCGGGCGGCTGAGACTGCACGTCCGCATCGACGAGCGCACCGCCGGCTACCTCGCCATCGGCCTGGCGGTCGGCAGCGGACGCCCGGTTCCCATCGCGATGACGTCGGGCACCGCGGTGGCCAATCTGGGGCCTGCGGTCGTCGAGGCGAACTACGCCCGGGTGCCGCTGATCATCCTCAGCGCGAACCGGCCCTACGAGCTTCTGGGCACCGGCGCCAACCAGACCATGGAGCAGTTGGGCTACTTCGGCACCCAGGTGCGGGCGGCCATCAGCCTGGGCCTGGCCGAAGAGGGCAAGCTCGACGCGCAGAACGCGCAGTGGCGATCGGCCACGTGCCGCGTTCTGGCGGCGGCGACCGGGTCCCGGAGTGCCAATGCCGGACCGGTTCAATTCGACATCCCGCTGCGAGAACCCCTTGTCCCCGAACAGGATTCTGAGGAAGCGCCCCCGGGGCGGCCGGACAGCAGGCCGTGGACATCCACCCCGCCGGTCACGTTCGACCAGCCGCTGGAGATCGACGTCACCGCCGACACCGTCGTCATCGCGGGCCACGCGGCCGGCCGGCAGGACAACCTCGCGCACCTGCCCACCGTCGCCGAACCCACCGCGCCGCCCGCGGCCAACCCGCTGCACCCGCTGGCGCTGGCCGGGCTGCGACCCCGACAGGTGATCATGGTGGGCCGGCCGACCCTGCACCGTCCGGTCTCGACGTTGCTGGCCGATCCGGGCATCCCGGTGTACGCGCTCACCACCGGCCCGCGCTGGCCCGACGTCTCGGGCAACTCCATGGCCACCGGCACCCGCGCGGTGCTCTCGGGCACCCCGGACCCGGACTGGCTGAGCCGCTGCGCGCAGGCGAACGCCCACGCCAACGCCGTGGTGCGCGAACAACTCCGAATCCATCCGCTGGCCACCGGGCTGCATGTGGCGGCCGCGATGGTCGACGCGCTGCGCCCCGGCGACCAGCTGGTGCTCGGCGCCTCAAACCCGGTCCGCGACGCCGCCCTGGTAGGGCTGAACGCCGACGGCGTGGCCGTGCGTTCCAACCGGGGAGTCGCCGGCATCGACGGGACGGTGTCGACGGCCATCGGTGCGGCGCTGGCCCACCCGGGGAGGACGTTGGCGCTGCTCGGCGACCTGACTTTCGTGCACGACGCCTCGGGTCTGCTGATCGGCCCCACCGAGCCCGGTCCCCGCGACCTCACCATCGTCGTGTCCAACGACAACGGCGGCGGAATCTTCGAACTGCTCGAGCAGGGTGACCCGCGGTTCTCCGACGTGTCGTCGCGAATCTTCGGGACCCCGCACGATGTCGACGTCGGGGCGCTGTGCCGGGCCTATCATGTCGAATCCCGCCAGATCGAGGTCGACGCGCTGGCCGCCGCCCTCGACGACCGGCACGACGGCATCAGGGTGCTGGAAGTCAAGGCCGACCGCTCCACCCTTCGCCAGTTGCACGCGGCGATCAGAGCGGCCCTGTGAGGGAAGAGCTCATCGAGCGGGTGCGCGCCTTGGTGGAGCGGGCATTGCCCCGGCGGAAGCCGGCCGTTCCCGACACGCGCCGGCGAAAAGTGTTGCGCTGGAGCAAAACCACGGTATGGATCCTGATGGGCATCGTCACCCTGCAGTCGGTGCTGCTGGTCGCCGGCGCATGGCGCAACGACCGGCAGATCGAGCGCAACATGGGCACGGCGGAGGCTGAGGTGCTCTCCGCCGGGCCCCGGCGATCGACCATCGAGTTCGTCACCCCGGATCGGGTCACCATCCGGCCGGAACTCGGCGTGCTCTATCCCTCGGAGCTTGCCACCGGCATGCGGATCTACGTCGAGTACGACAGGAACAGCCCCAATCTGGTTCGGGTGAAAGATCGCCACGCCGCCCTGGCGATCATTCCCGCCTGTTCGACGGCGTTGGCGAGCTGGCTGGTGGGCGGGCTTCTACTGGCCGGCCTGGTGAGGCTGGAAGAACGCTGTGACGTCGCCGGGAATGGGTTTGAGGATTCCGGCGTCCGGGAACCCTAGGGCGACAACCGACGCCGAGGGGGCCCCATGAACGAAGCGACGTATCACCAGGAGTTGCGCAGGTTCGCCGTGGAACTTCGCCAGCTGGCCTACACCATGCCGGCCGGCCACGAGGATCGGCTGATCCATCTCAGCGAGCGGATGGCCGAACGGGCGCTGCAGCCCACCCGCCGCACGGCCGCCGGGTAGGTCCCTGGACGGCCGCGGCACCCGGTAGCGTCAGCGCCGTGAATCGCGCGTCCCTGGACAAGGATCCCCGTGATGTCGCGTCGATGTTCGACGGCGTGGCACGTCGCTACGACATCACCAACACCGTGCTCTCAGCCGGCCAGGACCGCTATTGGCGACGAGCCACCCGGGAAGCTCTGAAACTCGGTCCGGGCGACGCCGTGCTCGACCTGGCGGCCGGCACCGCGGTGTCGACGGTGGAACTGGGGCGGTCCGGGGCATGGTGTGTGGCCGCCGACTTCTCGGTGGGGATGTTGCACGCCGGGGCGCGCCGGCCGGTGCCCAAGGTCGCCGCCGACGCAACCCGCCTTCCTTTCGGCGACAACACCTTTGATGCGGTCACCATCAGCTTCGGGCTGCGGAACGTCGTCGACACCGACGCCGGACTCCGGGAGATGGCACGGGTCACCCGGCCCGGGGGGCGCCTGGTGGTGTGTGAGTTCTCCACCCCTACGGTGCCGGTCTTCTCGCACGTCTACAAGGAGTACCTGATGCGGGCGTTGCCCCGGGTGGCCCGGGCGGTGTCGAGCAATCCGGAGGCCTACGTCTACCTGGCCGAGTCCATCCGGGCCTGGCCCGACCAGGCCGCGCTGGCCCGGCGCATCTCCGACGCCGGCTGGCGGCAGGTGGGCTGGCGCAATCTCACCGGCGGAATCGTCGCCCTGCACGCGGCAGTCAGGGGCTGATGGACGCCTTCGCCACCGTCGTGCTGTCGCTGCTGGCGGTGGTGGCGGCCGGTGGAGCCTTGATCATGTCCCCGCTTTTGGTGATGGCCACCGACTCGGCCGGCTCGGACGGCCCGGACGGCGACAAGCCCCGGTTCGCCGCGTTATGGTGGGCGTTCGCCATCATCTGGGGCGGTGTTGCCACCGCGGTGATCGGCGCGGCCTTCGGCATCGTCAAAGCGGCCCATCGGCACGCGACGATGTGGGTGTGGCCGGCTGGTGCGATCGCGCTGATCGGCGGCTGTTTCGCCCTCGGGGTCTTCCTGGCGACCAAGGTGGTCAGGTCCGAAAAGCCGCTCAGCTGAACGGTTTTCGGCGGTCTGCCAGCCGCGAACCCGCGCCGGCCAGCCGCCACGCCCGCGCCACCCAGTCGGCGTCGTCGTCGGTGACCAGGTTGCCCATCACCCGCACCGCGATATCCATCACCCGGACCGACCGCATGGCGACCGGCCCCGACATCGGCAGAAACCGCGGCAGCGTCAGCAGCAGTCCCAGTCGCCGGGCCACTGAGAATCCGCGGGCGTAGTGCTCCTGAAGCGTCGCCGGCCAGGCCCGGTATAGATCTCGCGTGCCGATGAGGTCGGCGGCCATTCGCCCGGTTTCCAGCCCGTAGTCGATGCCCTCGCCATTGAGGGGGTTCACGCAGGCCGCGGCATCGCCGACCAGCATCCAGTTCGGCCCTGCCACACCGGAGACCGCGCCCCCCATCGGGAGAAGCGCCGACGCCACGGCCCGCGGCGGACCGGAGAAGCCCCAATCGGGGGCCTTCAGTTCGGCGTAGTGCTTGATCAGCGGGCGCAAGGCGACGTCGGCTGGGCGCTTCGCGGTGGCCAGCGCCCCGACGCCGATGTTCACCTCGCCGTTGCCCAGTGGGAAGATCCACCCGTACCCGGGCAGCACCGTGCCGTCGGTGGACCGCAGTTCCAGATCCGAGGAGATCCACGGCTCGTCGGCCCGCGATGAGGTCAGATACCCCCGGGCGGCGACCCCGTACACCGTCTCCTGGTGCCAGCTACGCCCGAGCACTCGGCCCAGCGGCGAGCGAGCCCCGTCGGCGACGATCAGCCATCGGCAGGCCACCTGCCGGCCGTCGGCCAGCACCACCCGCGACACCCGGCCCGCCGAGTCCCGCGTGACGTCAACGGCCTTGCAGCCCAGCAGCATCGAGGCCCCGGACTCCTCGGCGGCGGCGCGCACCCGGTCGTCCAGTTCAAGCCTGGGCACCGCCGAACTCCAGGACGGAAACCCCAGGCCCGGCCAGGGCACCTCGACCGACGACCCGAACCCGGCCAGGCGCAGCCCGTGGTGGCGAATCCGCCCGTCCAGCCAGTCGCCCAGGCCCAGCCGCTCCAGTTCGGCAACCGCCCGTGGGGTCAGCCCGTCGCCGCAGGCCTTGTCGCGGGGGAACTGCGCGGCGTCGACCAGCAGCACCTCATGCCCCGCGCGGGCTGCCCACGCGGCCGCTGACGACCCCGCAGGGCCGGCCCCCACCACGACGACGTCGGCCCGCCGGTCCACCTCTGCTGAGAGCCCATCCACGCCTCCCAGTATGTTGGCAGGGTGAGGACACCGGCGAGCGTGGTGGCAGGGGTGGACCTCGGCGACCCGGATTTCGCGCAGAGCGTGCGCGACGGTGTGGGCCGCGTCGAGGATCTGATCGCCACCGAACTGGGTGGCGGTGACGGTCTGATGACCGAAGTCGCCATGCATCTGTTCCAAGCCGGCGGCAAACGCTTCCGCCCGCTGTTCACCGTGCTGAGTGCCCACGTCGGCCCGGATCCGGAGTGCTGGCAGGTCACCACGGCCGGTGCGGTGATCGAGTTGGTGCACCTGGCGACGCTGTACCACGACGACGTGATGGACGAGGCGCAGCTGCGCCGGGGCGCCCCGAGCGCCAACGCCCGGTGGGGCAACAACATCGCCATCCTCGCCGGCGACTATCTGTTCGCGACAGCTTCCCGCCTCGTTTCCGACCTCGGCCCGGATGCCGTGCGCATCGTCGCCGACACCTTCGCCCTGCTGGTCACCGGCCAGATGCGCGAAACCAAGGGTGCTGCCGACGGAGATGACGCCGTCTCGCACTACCTCAAGGTGGTGTCGGAGAAGACCGCCTGCCTGATCGCCGCCGCAGGGCGTTTCGGCGGGACGTTCTCCGGCGCGAGCGACGATCAGATCGAACGGCTGGGGCGCCTGGGCAGCATCGTCGGCACGGTGTTCCAGATCTCCGACGACATCATCGACATCGAGGCCGATCCGGACGAGTCCGGCAAGCTCCCGGGGACCGACCTGCGGGAGGGCGTACACACGCTTCCAGTGTTGTGCGCCCTGCAGGAGAGGGGTCCCGATGCCGAACGGCTGCGCACACTGCTCAAGGGTCCGATCGAGGATGACGACACCCTCGCCGAGGCGCTGGGCCTGCTGCAGGCCTCGGGCGGTATCGCCGCGGCGAAGGAGACGGTAATGGAGTACGCCGCGCGTGCCCGCGCCGAACTTGACGGCCTGCCCGACGGCCCGGGACGCCAGGCGCTGTCCTCACTGGTCGATTACACGGTCAACCGGCACGGTTAACCGGATCCGGAACTCCCCGGCTCGGCTCAGGCGTTAGTCTGCCGTGGACCCGCACTCCACGGGTCTCGACAGGAGGAACCCGATGACCTGGCATCCGACCGCCAACCGAGCGAAGACCTTCATGCTGCTCGTCGGCATGTCGACGCTGATCGTCTTCATCGGCTCGCTGTTCAACAACCGCTCGGTGCTGTGGCTGTCGGTGCTGTTCGCCGTCGGGACGAACGTCTACGTCTACTTCAACAGCGACAAGCTGGCGCTGAAGGCCATGCAGGCCCAGCCGGTCACCGAGGTCGAAGCCCCGGAGATCTACGCCATCGTCCGAGAGTTGGCCACCACGGCTCACCAGCCGATGCCGCGGCTCTATATCAGCAATACCGCCAACCCGAATGCCTTTGCCACCGGCCGTAATCCACGCAACGCCGCGGTGTGCTGCACAACCGGAATCCTCAACATCCTCAACGAGCGCGAGTTGCGTGCGGTGCTGGGCCACGAGCTGTCCCACGTCTACAACCGCGACATCCTGATCTCCTGTGTCGCAGGCGCTTTGGCATCGGTCATCACCGGCCTGGCCAATATGGCGATGTTCGCCAGTTACACCGGGGGCAGCAACAGGCAGGGAGGCGGAGTGAATCCACTTGCCATGCTGTTGGTTTCGCTGCTCGGTCCGATCGCGGCTACGGTGATCAAGCTGGCGGTCTCGCGTTCCCGTGAGTACCAGGCCGATGAGTCCGGGGCTGAACTGTCCGGTGATCCGCTTTCGCTCGCCTCGGCACTGCGAAAGATCAGCGGCGGCGTCGAGCAGGCTCCGCTCCCGGACCGTCCGCAGTTGGCGGACCAAGCCCACCTGATGATCGCCAACCCGTTCCGCGCGGGAGACCGCCTGGGCAAGCTGTTCTCGACCCATCCGCCCATGGAGGACCGGATCGCGCGACTGGAGAAGATGGCCGGCCGCTGATCGCGGCGGGGGTGATCAGCGACCGCGACGCGGCTACTTAGAGGTGTTCGACGAGCGCTTGCCCGGAGTCGACGCACCCGGGTTCGGGTCCTTCCCGACCGCCTTGCCCACCGCACCGGCGACGGATCCGACCGCTTCCTTCACGGCGTCGACGGCGCCCGAGACGAACGGCGTCGATGACTGACCTGCCGACGGCTGTCCGGTTGCGGCGTTCGGACGTACCGGGGTGTAGTCCTGTGGCGGACGGCTGATCGTGACGCGGGGGCGTGCTGCGCTCAGATCGGGAAGCGTGGCCGACTGCGGAATGCTGCTGACCGGACCCGGGTCCACCGCCGGGACCGAATCGATGCTCGGGGCGGGCTTGGTCACGGACGGCACGGCCACCGACGCCAGCGGCGACGGCGTGGTCGCCGGTGCGACGGACGCCGGCTGCGGGGCCGGCGGCAGCGGCGCTACCGGGTTGGGTGACTTGGACTGGTTCTTGTCGTTGATGTTCTGATACGCCACCAGCGTCATCCCGTTGATCCGCCGGACGGTGGCCATCGTGCCGTCGGAGTAGGTCACCGTTGTCACGTTGGTCTTGGGGTCGAGCAGGCAGCTGATCGCGCCGGTGCAGTCCACGCGGCCCTGTTCATCGACAACTGTCGCGGGAATCTGATCGGTCGCCGGTACGGCAGTCGGGGTGCCCATCAGGCTCTGGGGGGTCGTGCTGGGCGGCGTGCCGACCTGCGTGGTGCTCGGGGCGGCTTCCAGCGTTGCGCGGAACTCCTGGGTGGAGTTGCCCCGGGGGGCGGTGGTCTTCAGCAGAGAGGCCAGAGCCGAGGCGTCGCTGGGGCCGTTGCCGATGGCCAGAATGTCGGAGTCGTTCATCTCCAGGGAGCTCGGCCCGAACAGCCCCAGGGGGCCGGTGAAATTGGTGTGCACATAGCCGTCGGGGGTTTGCCCGGTGTAGCCCAGAACGATCAGGCTGGCGGCGACAGCGACCACCGTTGCGCTTGTGCGCACCGTGTGGGGAATCTGCCGCTTCACGCCAACACCCTTCCAGTGATTCTCAGGGTTCACCTAAGTAAGTCTTGTCGAACCCTAAGTCTAGGTCGATTTGGCCAGGTTGCAATAGGAATGTGCTGGATTTTCCGGCTTCGGTAGGTTAAGAGGATGTTTAACCGCAGCGTGATGATGGGTATAGGTATTGGGGCAGTCGTAGTGCTGAGTTTGCCAGCTCCCGCGGTTGCCGACCCGTCGCCGTCGCCGACTCCGGCTCCTCCCGTGGTATTGCCCAACGTCAACGCCTATCTGCCGATCAGTCCGGTCCCTTACTCGACGGGCGACGGCACGATGTACATCTTTGCTGGGCCCTCAGGTGTGGTGTGCGGGATCAGCCGGCAAACCGGGGGTTACGGATGCAGTGGAACGCTGCCCGGGGCGCCGGACGGCGTCAACACGGTGAGCGGCGGCCCGACCGGGCCCCCGGCGTTCAGTACCAGCGAGCGCCCGGTGTTCGGCGCACCCGGGTCGGCAAAGCCTCTGCCGCCCAGCACGCGGCTCAGCTACCGGGAGATCAGTTGCGGGGTGGACGGGGCGGGTGTGCTGGCCTGTGTGAACAGCCGCGACCAGGTGGGCTTCGTCGTCGGCCCGGCTGGCACCGCCATCGACGATGTCATGCCATTGGTGGACAGGCCGGACGGCGGGAGCCCGTTCAACAACGGATTACCGGGACGCTGACGGTCCAGAGCCGGTCGACGGTCTAGAACGGAGTCCCGTCGACCTCGTGGCCGGGGGTCTGGGCCATCAGCCCACGGTAGGCCTGCTCGACGGAGGCGCCGTGATTGACGACGGCGTCCACCTCGCGCGCGATCGGCATGCTGATGCCGTACTTCTCGGCGAATTCCATGATCACGCTGGACGCCTTAACGCCTTCGGCGACCTGATTCATGCTCGCGGTGATCTCCTGCACCGTCTTTCCCGAACCCAGTTCCTCGCCGACGTGGCGGTTGCGACTGCGCTTGGAGGTGCAGGTGACGATGAGATCGCCCATGCCGGCCAGGCCGGCGAAGGTGTCGCGTTGCCCGCCGATGGCCTCGCCGAGCTTGGACATCTCGCGGACCGCGCGGGTCATCACCATCGCCCGGGTGTTCTCGCCGATGCCCAGCGAGTAGCCCATCCCGACGGCGATGGCGTAGACGTTCTTCAGCGCCCCGGCGATCTCGACTCCGGTGACGTCGTCACTGGTGTAGGTGCGAAAGCGGCTGGTGCGGAACATGCTTGCCAGGTTGCCTGCCAGATTGCGGTCGGGCATCGCCAGGACCGCGGCGGCCGCATAGCCTTCGGCGACCTCCTTGGCGATGTTCGGGCCGGCCAGGATGCCCGCCGGGTGGCCGGGCAGCACCTCCTCGACGATCTGGCTCATCCGCATGTTGGTGCCCTGTTCGAGGCCCTTGACCAGGCTGACCACCGGTACCCACGGACGCAGTTCCTTGGAGAGTTCGACGAGCACACTGCGGAAGCCGTGCGAGGGCACGCCCATGACGATCACGTCGGCGCAGTGCGCCGCTTCGTTGAAATCGTTTGTCGCCTTGAGGGTTTCCGGAAGCTTGACGTCCTCACCGAGGTATTCGGAGTTGCGGTGATTGGTGTTGATGTCCTCCGCGGTGTCCGCCGAACGCACCCACTGCAGGGTTGGTCCGCGGCGGGCGCAGATGGAGGCGACGGTGGTTCCCCAGGAACCCCCGCCGAGGACGACGACTTGCGGTGCGCGGCGATCATCGGACATGAGTGTCAACGTAGTACCGGCGGCGGTCGTTCACCGTGAGTTGGCGAAGGTGGCCCGAGGTTTCGGAGACCGGCGATGCCGCAGGGATGACTAAGCACGCCCTAAGTCCGACTGCCCGGTCTATCCCGTCAGGGCCGATTGGCTCACCCGTCCGAACACCATGTCCTCGTCGATCTTGTCGAGGAACCTGTGATCGATGGCATCGGCGAAATAGTCCTGACGCACCACCCAGGGGCGCTTGGTCCCCGACTTGGGCAGCGCGTGCAGATTGCGCATGACGTATCCCGCCTGAAGATCCCAGATCGGCTTTTCGGGCATCGGTCCGCCGTCGAGGTGCGGGTAGGCGTGGGTGTAGCCGTGGGCGGTCATGTACTCGATCAGCCGGGCGGTGGACCGCGCGGTCATGTCGGCCCGCAGCGTCCAGGAGGCGTTGGTGTAACCGATGCACCAGATCAGGTTCGGCACGTCGTTGAGCATGTGGGCCTTGTAGGAGAACCTGTCCTGCGGCTTGATCTCGGTGCCGTCCAGGCTGATCCGCACCCCGCCCAATGCCTGCAGTTGCAGACCGGTGGCGGTCACCACGATGTCGGCGTCGAGGTGGTTGCCGCTGGCGAGCGCGATGCCGGTGGCGTCGAAGTGGTCGATGTGGTCGGTGACCACCTCGGCGCGGCCCGCACTGATGTCGGCGAACATGTCGCCGTCGGCCACCAGGCACACCCGCTGGTCCCACGGGTTGTAGTTGGGCTTGAAGTGCACGTCGACGGGATAACCGGGCGGCAGGAGTCGGGCGTTCTTGCCCCGGATGATCTTCTTGGCCAGATCCGGGGTCCGGCGGGCGAAAATCCAGAGCACCTTTTCGTAGGCCGCCGCTATCGAGCGCACAGCGGCGTGGGAAGCCTTGAGCGGCAACACTTTCCGGATCGCCTGCAGTGCCCTGGAGACCGTCGGCGCCGGGAACAGATAGCTCGGCGAGCGCTGCAGCATGACCACCTTGGCGGCCTTCTTGGCCAGTGCGGGCACGAGCGAGATCGCGGTGGCGCCCGAGCCGATCACCACCAGGTTCTTGCCGGTGTAGTCGAGGGTCTCCGGCCAGAACTGGGGGTGCACGACGGTGCCGCGGAAATTTTCGATGCCGGGGAAGTCAGGGGTGTAGCCCTCGTCGTAGTTGTAGTAGCCGGAACCGAAGAAGACGAAGCGAGCGCGGTAGCGCTTGGGGGTTCCGTCCTCGGTGACGTGGAGGGTCCAGGTATCGGTGGCCGAGTCCCAGTCTGCGGAATTGACGTGCGTGCGGAAGCGGATGTGCGGGTAGATGCCGTGCTTGCGGGCGGCGTTCTCCATGTAGTCGCGGATCTCCGGGCCGCCGGCCACGCCTTCGCGGCGGGTCCATGGCTCCCAGGGCCAACTCAGCGAGAAGATGCTCGAGTCGGATCGGACGCCGGGGTAGCGGAACAGGTCCCAGGTGCCACCGATGAGTTCGCGGCGTTCCAGGACGACGTAGCGGGCGCCGGGGTTGCGCTCGGTGATCCGATGGGCCGCGCCTATCCCGGAGAAGCCCGCACCGATGATGACGACGTCGAAGGTGCCGCCGTCGAAGGTGCCGCCGTCGAAGGTGCCGCCGTCGTGGTCGGTCGTGGTCTCGGCGGTGTGCGGCGTCGTCGTCATCGCGGTCCTCTGCGGTTGCGTGTGGGCTTGATCACCACTGCTTGATCACCACAGTAGGCACTGACCGGTTGGTCGGGCCAGAGGACTTTGGTCGGTCGCGACCGAGACGATTCAGCGATAGTTGACGAATTGCAGCGCGACCTCGAGGTCGGCGCCCTTGAGCAGGGCCTGAACCGATTGCAGATCGTCGCGACTCTTGGAGGTCACCCTGATCTCCTCGCCCTGGATCTGGGTCTTCACGCTCTTGGGGGCCTCGTCGCGGATCAGCTTGGTGATCTTCTTGGCGTTCTCGCTGGTGATGCCTTGTTTGATGGTGCCCGAGACCTTATATGTCTTGCCCGAGGCCTGCGGATCACCGGCATCGAAGGCCTTCATCGAGATGTCCCGGCGGATCAGTTTCTCCTTGAACACCTCGACGGCGGCCTTGGCGCGCTCCTCGGTGGAGGAGACGATCTCGATCACCTCGTCGCCCTTCCAGGCGATGGTGGTGTCGGTGCCCCGAAAGTCGAACCGGGTGCTCAACTCCTTGCCGGCCTGGTTCAACGCGTTGTCAACCTCCTGGCGGTCGACCTTGCTGACGATGTCGAAGCTGGAATCAGCCACGGGGTGCCTCCTCGGTGTCGGGCGTCGAAGGATCGGGCCGGTTTGTGTCTGGGGTACATCCTCGTTGTACCCTGCTAGACGCACCGAGGCGGGGTCTTCCCGGTTCAGGTGCGCCCAGGCAGGTTGCCCGAGCGGCCAATGGGAGCGGACTGTAAATCCGTCGGCGAAAGCCTACACAGGTTCGAATCCTGTACCTGCCACCAGAGTTTTCGCAGTTCAGGCGTTGTTTCGGCGTACTGCCGCCGGTCGCAACGGCGCCGCTATCCGCAGCATTCTGGTCCAGGGCATCCGCCGTGGCGTCGTGGTCGTCATCGCTTCACCCCCGGCGCTTCCAGAGCCGGGAACATCAGCGACAAATACTCTTCGTCGATGTAGTCGAACGTCATGTCCTTCACCGACATGAAGTGACGGACGCGATTGAAAAAGTCATTGATCTCGCCATTCAACGCATCTCTGGCGGTATCAGTCGCATCCGGCGCGAGGGCGACGGTCAACTGCAGGGCGAAATTCCGGTAGAGAACCCTGTGAGCACTTCTTGCGATTTCCTCTGGAGCGAGAAGACGCAGTCGGGACAGACTCACCCTGCTGTACGACCCGGCCTGATCGAGCACCTCGGTGTTGCGGAAAAGGTGATAGAGAATTGCCATTCGCCCCCCGGCGGTCTCGATCGCCGGATCGATCGACTTCGCGGCAGCGGCGAGGTCGTCGTCGGTACGGGCAGTCAAAAGCCCAGTCGCGGCTGGACCCCACCGCTGGGTGATTCGCTCGACCGCCGGATCCATCATCGAGTCGTCTGCCAGTGAGGCGATGAAATCTATCGAGGCTTCGCGCACCTTCTCCCGCAGCCTGCGCGTCCGATCGGCTTCGGAGGTGATTTGAAAGTTCTTTCTCGACGCCCAGTACGTGACGAGGCCGCCGACGATCGTGCCCGACAGGCTTGCCGACGCGGTGATGGCCGGGATCAATATGGCGGAGTTGCCACTCAACGATCTCTCCACATGTCTGCTCTGAGTTATGTCTGCTCTGAGTTGGTAAACGAACACTCATGCGGCAGTTTGCCTGTTGGGTAGCCATTTATCTTTCAAAGCTCAAAACGCGCTAGCCCCGGCGTCGCCGGCGTGGGCGGGGGCGCCCCCCGGGGGGGGGGGGGGGGGGGGGGGGGCGGGGGGGGGGCGGGGGCCGGGCGG
>CAYTOD010000008.1:65187-88602 GCA_964439315.1 uncultured Mycobacterium sp.
CCCGGCGTCGCCGGCGTCGCCGGCGTCGCCGGCGTCGTCGTCGATCGGGCGGGTGGAACCGTTCAGGGGCCTGGCCGAGTCGGTGGACGGGTCTGGCGCCCAGCGAATTTCGCCACCGCCTGCGGTCCGGTCGCGCCATCGCCTGACGCCGTCCGGCGGTCCGCGGCGGCGTTGCCGCGCGCCCCCGTTGACAGCCGAATTCGGCCGTGCATAACCTCGACGTGGCGGGGATTTTTCTGATGTCTTCGGTTGGATTCGGAACTGGGGTGGCGGAATGTCTCTGTTCGGTAGCGGCGCACACGTGGGTGCCGCCGTCTTTGCGCTCGGTCTGTCTGTCGCGGGTGCGCACGCGACCGGCGTCGCCTCCGCCGACAACCCCGGCGCCGGTTCGCCGTCGGTGTCGGCAGGCCCGGAACGTCCGGCGGGTTCCCATAGCCGCCCGGCGCGGAGCGCCTCCGCTTCCCGGGCGGCCGCACGATCGGCGACTGGGGCCAGTGCTGCCGCAGTCGTCCGGCCCGCTCTGCCGTCGCGGCCGCAGGCAGCCGCCCACCAGACTGCGCCGACGAGCCCGGCCACCCCGATCAGCGATGTTCTGCAGGGCGGATTGCTTCTGGCGCGCCGCACCGCCGCCCCGACTGCACCCGTCGCGGCCGCCGCACCCGCCGCGGCGCTGCCGGACGCCACCCTGACGCCCCCGGCGATCACGCTGCACAACAACACCAACGGGCCGATCTGGGTGTACAACCTCACGACCTCGGGCGACTACAGCATTCCCGCGAGCTTCACTCCGGTCGAGGTGGCCAGCGGGAGCCCGACGACGGTCACGCTCGCACCCGGCACCGGCGCGGCCGACGCCGCCAAGAACCGGATCTACATCGTCGAAGGACAGAACGGATTCACCCTGCCCGTCGTGTCCAACTCCGGCGTCGATGCGTTCAATCCCACCGCGGCGACCGAGGGCAACTCCTTTCTGAACTACAGCTTCATCGAATACAACCTCTACGCCGCGAACGGAAGCTCGCAGTACACGATCGACACGTCCTACATCGACGAGTGGTCGCTGCCGATCCAGATGCAGTTCACGCTCAACGGCGCAGACTGGACGGGCGCTGTGAACGGGAAGACCTACGGGTTCAACGACTTCGACACCGTGGTGAGTCAGCTCAAGGCAGCCGGTAACTCCGGCACGCCCTACAACAATCTGGTGTGGAGTGGCGGTACCCCGTGGGTTCCCCAGCCTCCGGCCACGGTCAGCCGGATCATCGGACCCGACAAGGTCTGGACACAGCAATCCTTCGAGCCGCCCTCCAACGTCAACATGAATCAGACGGGCTGGGTTCCGACCTCGTATCAGAATTTCGTGCAGTACGGCTCCTACGTGCCGAAGGGACAGCAGACCGCGGTCTATCCCTACGCCCAGGACGGCACGCAGTATTCCAAGAACGGCAATTTCAACTTCTGGAAGTACGAGGTCACGGCACCGGCGTCGACGCCCTATCCGATCGCGCTACGCTCCGCGGCGGTGCTCGACGGGTTTCCCGCCGACGCCAACGGCGTCTACGGGTTCTTCACCTATCCCAATGACGAGACAGCTGGGCAGTTCACCAACATTCCCACGGCCGTGTCGCTCGACGTCTACGTGAACGGTTCCGCCGACGGCGCCACCGCCAGCGTGATCCCAGGGGGGCAATGGGTTTACACCGCGCCGTCCGCGCGCGGGCAGCGGTTGGGCTGCGATCAGTTCGTCGGCACCGCCGCCACGGACACCTTCATCCTGAACCGCCTGTTCGCCGCCAAACTTCGTGCGCCCAAGGTGAACGCCGATGGGGGACAGCACGATATCGTCACGATCGACAAAGGCAGCCTGGCGGGTGCGACGAGCAACGTCGTGGAAGTCGTCGACAGGGCCCGATTCTGGGGACGCGGCAAGGACGCCAGCCAGTTCGTCTATGACCGCTCGACGGGTTACCTCTACTACGACCGCAATCCCGCGCTGCCCGGCTACACGGGCCTGCTGGCCAAACTTTCACCGGGATTGGTCGATCCGACGAAGGCCGTCTTCGTCCTCTGAATCACCCCGTCCGCACGTTTCCGGGCAGTGCGGTTCTCGGTCCGGGCGCCTTGACCTGCGGGGAAAATGAGTTGGGGCCCAAGGGGTTCAGCGTGGTCGCGGGCGCGCTGTCTTTGTGCTCCTCGCGCGGGGGTGCGCTATGACAGGCTGTGACGGCAGCCAGTGCCAGGGCAAGTCCCCCGACTACTGCACCGACGCGCCGCACGAGAGTCATATCGTGATTCATGACGGTTACTCCGTTCCCCCCGGCCTGCCCTCATCATATCCGGGCGAAGTCGGTCTTCCCCCTGTCGAATTCGGCCAGCATCGCCGCGGTGAGTGTCGGTCGGACCTCCCGTATCGCCCGAAGGTAGTCCTCGGTGGTCGCCGGCTCGCCACGGCCGTCGCGCATCTCCCGCTCGAAGGCGGACTGCGCCCCCTTCCGTGCCGCGAACTCGATGTCGGCCGGAGTGAACAACTCCGAGGCGGCTACGAGTTGCTCGACGTCCACGGTTTGGGCACTGCCGAGGTAGCGCCGCCACACCGCCGTTCGTGCCGGTTGGTCGGGAGGTCCCACCGGGATGACGTAGTCGAAACGTCCGGGACGCAGGAACGCCGAGTCCAGCGAGTGCACGGCGTTGGTGGCGCAGACCAGCAACCGGCTGTCATGCTGACGGAACGCCGGGATGAGTTTGAGCAGTTCGTTGGTCACGCCCAGTTCGGCGGTCGACGCGCCGGCGCGTGCGGTGGCGATCTCCTCGACCTCGTCGATGAACAGCACCAGTTCGTCGAGCTCGGCCAAGTCTGCGAACGCCTCTCGCAGCGACGCCGCCAATCCGCCGGTACCGGTGGCTGCCAGCCGAGAGGGGAACAATTCGACGAACGGCCAGCCCAGCCGTGACGAAATCGCTTTCGCGAAGCTGGTTTTGCCGGTACCGGGCGGCCCGAACAGGATGACCGCCTTGGGTGGGGTGACCCCGTACCGTTCGGCAACGTCAGGGTGGGCCAACGGATCGACGATGCGTCGCTCGATGATCTGCTTCTCCTGCTCCATGCCGGCCATGTCGCCCCACAGTCCCGGCGGCAGCATCTGACCGCCGAGTTCGTCGAGCAGGTTCGCCTGATCCGGTCCGAGATGCTCGAGCAGTTCGTAGTAGACCAGTCCGTCGCGGCGGGCGTATCCGGAGTTCTCCAGCGCCTCGGCGCCGGTGGCCCCCTCCGGCAGCATCGCGCAGATCCGGCGCACGCCCAGCGAGCGCAGTCGCCGCTCGAGGTCGGTGAGCAGGGCACTGCCCACGCCGCGATGCCGCCAGCGGGAGGCCAACGCCACCAACAGAATCCAGGCCCGTTCGCCGTGTGTCTGGGCGACGGCCATCCCGATCACGTCGTTGCCCACCTCGGCGACCACCGCCGGTTGGCCGGCCCGCGCGGCCGCCATCACCTCGGCGACGCTGAACACCGGTTCGGGCGCACCGGGTCCCCGGCTCTGATCCCACACCGTGATGGCCTGGTCCAGATCCTCGTCGTGATAGTCGCGCAGGCGCCACGGCGGCATGGCCCACCTCCTCGTCTCGGGGTCCACCCAGCCTGCCTGCCGAGATCGTCAGCGCATCCCCCAACTGCGGGATTCGAGCGGGGGTCTCCAGATCAGGAGTGGGTCAGCCGGGCACCTCGGGAGCGGACGACCTTCGGCCACCAGAACCAGCGCCCCAGCAGCACGGCGATCGACGGCATCAGCAGCGATCGAACGATCAGAGTGTCGAGTACGAGTCCGATGGCGATGGTCGAACCCATCTGCGCGACCACCGTCAGGCTGCTGCCCAGCATCGCCGCCATCGTCACCGCGAACACCAATCCGGCTGAGGTGACAACACTTCCGGTTCCTGCGATGGACCGGATGACGCCGGTCTTGAGCCCGGCGTGGATCTCTTCTTTGAATCGCGAGACCAGCAGCAGGTTGTAGTCCGAACCGACGGCCAGCAGGATGATCACCGCGAGCAACAGCACGAGCCAGTGCACCTTGATGCCGAACAGGTCCTGCCAGATCAGCACGGACAGGCCGAACGACGCAGCGATCGAACTGGCTGCGGTACCGACGATCACCAGGGCGGCGACCAGGCTGCGGATCAGGACCAACATGATCATGAAGATCAGGGTCAGCGCAGCGACGACGGCGATCATCAGGTCGTACTTGGCGCCGTCGTGCATGTCCTTGTAGGTGGCCGCCGTGCCGCCGAGATAGATCCGCGCCGTCGACAGCGACGACATCTTCAGCGCCTCCCGGGCGGCTTTGCGTTCGGCGTCGACCCGGGCGATCCCCTCCGGGGTGGCCGGGTCGGTCTCGTGGGTGACGAAGAACCTGGCGGACTTCCCGTCCGGCGAGAGGAACATCTTCAGGCCGACTTGAAAATCGGGATTGTCGAACGCCTCGGGAGGCAGGTAGAACAGGTCGCCGTTGCGAGCGGTGTCGAAGCTCTGCCCCAGCACCACGGCGGTGTCGTTCAGCGCCTTCATCTGAGCATTCATCGCCTCGAAGGTGCTGGCGTTGGAGAGGGTCAGCGCTTTGGTGGCCTTCATCGACTCGATCATCGGCGGGATGAGCGCCAGCACTCTCGGCATCAACTCGTCGGTCTTGTCGGTGTCCTTGGACAGTGCCTGGAGCTGGTCGGTCATGGCATCGATGCCGTCGACGGCATCGAACATCGAGCGCAGCGCCCAACAGCTGGGAATGTCGGCGCAGTGCGGCTCCCAGTAGAAGTAATTGCGCATCGGTCTGAAGTAGTCGTCGAAATCGGCGATATGGTCGCGGAGCTCGTTGGAGATGTCCACCATGCCGTGGGTCTTGTCGGTGATGTCGTGGGTGTTGTCGACGAGTTCCCGCATCAGCTCGTAGTTTCGCTGCGTGGTGTCGATCATGATCTGCATCTGATCTGCGCTCTTGCGGATGTCGGCGAGTTCTCCGGCCAGGAATGGCAGACCCTGATTCGACGTCTGTCCCTGCAGGCTCGTCTGAAAGGGAATCGAGCTGTGCTGGATCGGGATTCCCAGCGGGCGGGTGATGCCCTGCACCATCGCGATGCCCTCGACGTTGAGGACATTGCGGGAAACCTTGTCCAGGACGAGCATGTCCGCCGGGTTCCGCATGTCATGGTCGGCTTCGATCATCATGATGTCGGGATTCATCCGTGCCTGCGTGAAATGCCTCTCGGCGGCGCTGTATCCGATGTTGGACGGCGCGTCGTCGGGCAGGTAGTAGCGGTCGTCGTAGGCGGTGATGTACCCGGGCAGGCCCAGCATCCCGACCAGGACGATCGCCAGGCTGGCGACGAAAACCGGTGCGGGCCAGCGCACCACCGCGGTGCCGACCCGTCGCCAGAGCCTGCTGCGCGAGGGACGCCGGGATTCGTACAAGCCCACCCTGCTGCCCAGGAACAGCACCGCCGGGCCCAGCGTGATGGCGGCGAGGACGATCACCACCATGCCGATCGCGACGGGTTCGGCCATGGTGGCGAAGTACGGCAGCCGGGCGAAGCGCAGACAGTAGATGGCCCCGGCGATGGTCAGCCCCGATCCGATGATCACCGGGGCCACCGATCGAAAGGTGCTGTAGTAGGCCGAATCTCGGTCTTCTCCGGACGCCCGCGCCTCCTTGTAGCGGCCGAACAGAAAGATCCCGTAGTCGGTCGCGGCGGCGATCGCCAGCATCGTCAGGATGTTGCCGGCGAACGTCGTCAAGCCGAAACTGTCGTGCTGGGCCAGCACCGCGACAACGCCGCGCGAACACTTCAGACCGATCGCGGTGAGGAAAAGTTGGATCACGGTCGTGATCAGCGACCGGTAGACGATCAGGAGCATGATCGCGATGGCGGCCAGGGTGAACAGGGTGATCCGGCCGAGGCTGGCGTTGCCGATCACGTGCAGGTCATCGGTCAGTGCGGTCGAACCGGTGACATAGGCCTTCACTCCGGGCGGAGCGGGTACCTCGTCGACCGCCTTGCGCACCGCCTCCACCGACTTGTTCGCCAGCGTCTGGCCCTGTTCGCCGGCCAGATTCACCATGACGTAGGCGGCGTGCGCGTCGGCGCTCTGGGATCCCGCCGCAGTCAGCCGGTTGGCCCAGAAGTTCTGAATGTGCTGGATATGGGCAGGGTCCTGCTCGAGCCGGCTGATGATGGCGTCGTAGTAGCGATGGGCCTCCGCACCGAGGGGCTGCTGGCCCTCGACGACGACCATCGCCGTGCTGTTGGAGTTGAACTCCCCGAAATTCGCGCCCATCCGCTTCATCGCGATCATCGAGGGGGCGTCCTCGGGGGCCAGGGGAGCGGCGTGCTGTTCGCCGACCACCTCGAGTGGGGGCGCGATCACATTCACCATCACGGTCACGGCGATCCAGAACAGGATGATCGGTACCGCCAGGATCGCGATCGCACGCGGCACCACCGGCCGCTTGAGGCGTTGGCCGGTCACCCGGACTTCACCAGGCAATAGGTCTGGGCGTTGACTCCGTCGGCGCTGCGCTCGTCGCGCACTGCGCCGTCGACCGTGATCCGGCAACCGATCTCGCCGCCGTCGGCCTGGGCCATGATGTTGGCGGTGACGGCGGGCAGCGTGGTCGAGATCGTCGTCGACCACGGCAGCGGTGCCGCGCTCAGGTCGTGCAGGTTCGCGTCGGCGTCGAAGTAGCTGATCGTCGCGGTGGACCCCGGTGACCCGTAGACCTCGTAGACGACGACCTTGGGATTGAACTGGACGATCTCGATGCCTGCCCGGGCTTCGGCGTTGAGGTCAGCCGAGGCGAACACCCGGTGCAGGCGAAGGACGATCAGCCCGGAAACGGCCAGCACCACGGCCAGGACGATCGGGATCCAGGCCACCCTGATTGCCCGGCCGACCACGCGAGTCCGCATGTCGACCACCTTCTGCTTAGACGGTTCGACGCCGCGGCCCGGGAGCGCCGCACACCGGGACTATATGTCCGGTCAACGTCGACCGCGGGTAATGCGAGTCGAACGGTCAGGCGGCGGCGGTCGCGCTACGCGCTGCGAACAGGTCGGCGACGGTGTCGGTGGCGACCCGTGCGGTGGCCTCGCCGAACAGGCCGGCGCTGCGGGCGAAGGTGATGCCGTCGATGGCCGCCTGTAGAGCGTCGTCCTGCACGGTGACCTCGATGCGGTACACGGTGGTGAAGTGGTTGGCGATCTTGCGGCCGCGGTAGGACTCGACGACGGCGGCGGTGCGGCAGAAGGCCTGGGTCTCATCGACGGTGACGGAGACGACGCCCTCGGCGGGCAGGGCGGTGGACAGCGCCTGCGGGGAGATCTGCTCGGCGATGACGGTGATGATCTTCATGGTGGTCTCCTTCTGAAAGTTGATGGTCTGGGAAGTTGGTGGGCCTGCCGGTTCCGGCTGACAGGTCCAACTATCCGGCCTCAGCCGGCGCCGACGGGTCCGCCGGACGGCCACCGATCGGGATGAACCCGGGGTCCACCGATCGGGGGATCCGGAGGTTCGCGCCGCGACCGGGTTAAGGTCGCTGCGATTGACCGGCAACTCGGGAGGAACCTCATGGGCGCGGCACTGAACGTCGGTCGGATCGGCGGATTGGCGGTGGCCCTCGGCGCCGGTGCAGCCGTCTTCTGCGGGTGCGGTACGGCCTGGGCCGACCGGGGTGCCGACACCGGCGCGGCCCAGGATTCGGCTGCGGTGCGGGAAACCCACCGGACACCTGCCCGCCACTCCCGTCCCGCGCCCGCCGCAACCAGAAAAGCGTTGAGCGCCAAAACGATAAGACAACCTTCGCAGGCACTGGCCGGCCTTTCATCGGCGGCCATCACGGTCAACCCCGTCGTCACACTTACCGACGGCATCCTGCAAGGGCAGCTCAACGCCTCCAGTTCGAGCGGACGGGACCTGATCTATCAGGTGGTCGGCGGCACGGCCAGTGGCAGCAACGGGGGCAAGATCTCACTGGGCACGAACGTCCTTGCGCCCATCAAGGCCCAGGGATTCACCTTGCTGCCGTACCGCACCTGGGACAACCTCGGCGCGGGCAAGGGTGTGGAGACCTGGCAGGTCAGGGTCGGCGAGGTCAGCGCCTTCGATGATCTCCTGATCAGCATCCCGTTGCTCGGCATGCTCGCGACGCCGGTCATCGGCCTGCTGCAACAGACCCCGTTCGTCGGCAGCCTGCTCGCCCCGCTCATCGGAACCTCGGTGGTGGCTACCGTCACCGCGAACGTCGGCAGCCTGGCCCCGGGCCGAACGCCGCTGGCCTTCACCGACAAGGTCACTTCTTTCGACGGAACCCCGATCGGCACCAACTGGTTCCCGGCGGCGGGTCTGACGGTCGGCGACACCGCGCCGACCGTCTTCAACGGACCGGGCCTGGGCGAGGCCGGGCAGATCGACCCCTACGCCCAGTGCGGCCTGTGCGGCTTCGACCAGCCGAAGTCGGCTGAGACTCTGGGCGTCGGTGCCCTGCGCGACGCGGGATACAACGTGGTCACCTGGAATCCCCGCGGCGAATTCAACTCCGGCGGCGTGCTGCAACTGGACAGCCCGTTCTACGAGGGACGCGACATCTCGGCCATGGTGAGTTGGCTCGCCGCCGACACCCCGTCCACCCTCAACGGTCCGGGGGATCCCAAGGTGGGGATGGTCGGCGGCTCCTACGGCGGCGGCATCCAGTTGGCGGCCGCCGGCATCGACCCTCGCATCGACGCGATCGTCCCCGACATCGCCTGGAACTCGCTGAACCAGTCGCTGTATCCGGGGCAGACGTTCAAGACCACCTGGGGATCGCTGCTGATGCTGGGTCTGGTGGGCACCCGGGCCCGGATCAACTCGCAGATCTACAACGGCATCCTCACAGGCGATGCGTTCGGCTGGCTCAGCCAGACCTCGCAGGCTCTGCTGGGCAGCAGTGGGCCGACTGCGTTGCTGACCAAGTTGACGGCTCCCGCTCTGCTCACCCAGGGCATCGTGGACGTCCTCTTCCCACTTGACCAGTCGCTCGCCAACGCCGAAGCCATCCTCGGCGCCGGCACGGCGGCCAAAGTCATCTGGTTCTGTGGCGGCCACGGGGTCTGTGCGGATCCGATCGGTGCCGATCAGCCGATCGTGCTACGTCAGGCTTCGCTGGCCTGGCTGAGTCAGTACGTCGCCGGTGTCGGGACGGCCGCGTCGGCCCTGCCGAACTTCCAGTGGTTCGATCAACTCGGCGACCGCTACGCCTCTGCCAGCCTGCCCTTCCAGGCCGGCTTCAACGACCTCGCGCCCATTCACACGACATCTGACGGCGGGCGACTGGGGATCATCCCCGTGGTCGGTGGCTCGGGGCCGGGGGCGGGTCCCATTCCGGTCTCCTTCGGGGGCGGCGCGCGGGCCCGCAATGCGATCGACGTGCCATTGACAGTCCCGGTCGGCACCCAGGTGGTCGGGGCTCCGACGCTGAGTTTCAGCTACCACGGGTTGGGCAACAGCAGCGCGGTGTTCGCACAGGTCGTGGACAACAGCACCGATCAGGTGCTGGGCCAGATCGTGACGCCCGTCCCGGTGACTCTGGACGGCAAGACCCATCAGGTCTCGATCAACCTCAACGACATCGTCTATACCTACGGCGGTACAAATCCGGGAAGCCTGACGCTGCAGATCACCAGTTCGGCTACGGCATATGAGAATTCGTCGATCGGCGTCATCACCATCTCCGACGTCGCGGTGAGCCTGCCGAACCGTTCGACGTCCTGAACCCGCTCAGCATCCTTCCAGCTTTTGCCACTACGGTGGCCCATCGTGGGATATCCGGACCGGCGGACGATGATGAAGGCGGCCGCGATCGCGGTGCTGGCCGCCAGTCTCAAGTCGGAGGTCTCCTGGGCCGGAGTCGGCCGTACCGATCTTCCGGCGGGCCGGCCCGGCACCCCGCCGGACGATCGGCCTCCTGCTCCGGCGGGCATCCTCACCCGACTGCCCGGCGACGGAAATCAACTGGCGCTGACCATCGATGACGGCACCAACCCCGCGGTGGTGGCCGCCCTGGGCGAGTTCTGCCGGGACAGCGGAGTGCGGCTGACGTTCTTTCCCAACGGGGTCAACAAGGCGTGGACGGTCAATGCCGCACTCCTGCGGCCGATGGTCGACTCCGGTCAGATCCAGATGGGCAACCACACCTGGAGCCACCCGAAGATCACCCGGCTGGGTCTTGACGCGGTCGCCGATCAGATCCGCCGCAACGCCGACTTCCTGCGCAACACCTACGGGGTGGACGGCACGCCGTACTTCCGGCCGCCGTACGGGCTGCACAACGCCGACACCGATCGCGTCGCCGCGGATCTCGGGTACAGCACGATCACGTTGTGGAGTGACACCATCGGCGATTCCAGGCCGGAGAACGAAACACAACTGGTGGCCATGGCCCAGAAGTCCTTCCGGCCGCAGCAGATCATCCTCGGCCATGCGAACATGCCGCCGATCAGCCACAGCTACACGCAACTGCTCGACATCATTAACTCCCGTGGCCTGCAGACCGTCACGCTCGCCGACGTCTTCGCCTGATCGTCCGGCCGACGGCCTGGCCGCTGTGTTTGGATACTCCCCGTGGAGAGCGTGTTCAATGCCGTCCTGGGTCTGAAAGAGCGCGGCCTGCTCCCCGACGCCGCCATGCGGCGCCTGGTGCGCGTCATGTGCGCACAGTGGGTCAGAACCTTCGAGTGCGGCGGCGACAACGAGAAGCAGGCGTTCTACAAGAACAGGTACTTCGAGAAGCTGCGTGGCAGTGCCGGGGCGATCCACCAGGACGACGCCAACGTCCAGCACTACGAGGTGCCCACCCGCTTCTTCCACCTGATGCTGGGGCCGTACCTGAAGTACTCCTGCTGTCTGTTCGACGACGGGTCCTCCGACCTGGCCGTCGCCGAGGTCACCATGTTGCGGACCTTCCTGGAGGATCGGCTCGGACTGAGCGCACTCGTCAAAGCCAAGGGTTCCGTCCGGGTGCTCGACCTCGGCTGCGGGTGGGGTTCCCACGGCAGCTACATCCTGGACAACTACGAAGACGTTCACGTGACGTTCCTGTCCAACAGCGCAACCCAGCAGGACTACATCAAGTCACGAAACCAGAAGTACGCCGGCCGGTTCACCAACGTCAAAGCCGACGCCAGCACGTTCGACGATCCGGTCTTCGCCGAGGCCTTCGACGTGATCGTGTCGTGCGAGATGCTCGAGCACATGAAGAACTACGACACGGTGCTCACCAAAGTGAGCTCGTGGTTGAAAACCGACGGCCGAATGATGGTGCAAATCCTCGGAAATCGGCGCTTCGCCTACGATTTCAAGACCACCGACTGGATGGGTAAGTACTTCTTCGCCGGCGGTACCATGCCCAGCCGCGACCTCTTCGAGCACTTCCTTCCGCCGGACCTCACTCAGGCACGGGTGTGGGATGTCAGCGGAACGCAATACAGCCGGACACTCGAAGCCTGGCTGGCCCGGCTGGACGCGAACTCCTCGGAGTGCCTGCTCGCGCTCGCGGGCGGCCCGACCTCGCCTATGGTGGCATTCCAGCGGTGGCGGATGTTCCTGCTGTTCTGCTCAGAGGTCTTCGCCTATCGTGGGGGCAACGAGTGGATGGTGTTCCACTATCTGTTCGAGAAGGCCGGGGCCGAGAATGGCTCGGGCTGAACAATATTCGAGGTTGCTATGTGCCGCTGGTGTGAGCCGTCCCTGATCGCCGACCGGCTCACCGCCGGTTTGGCCCTGCCGGCCCGCCGAGAGTTCGGTTCGGACGCCGCGACCCGCACGGGCGGTGGCGGACCGGTGAGCAACGTTCCGGTCGTCTTCCGCAATGGGATCATCAGGACGATGGCCGGGCCGGATCCCGCCGAGGCGCTGGCGGTCTCCGGGGAACGGATTCTCGCGGTCGGGTCGGTTGCCGAAGTGTCGGCCCGGGCCGGGGGTGGCGCAAGGGTGGTCGACCTCGCCGGGCGAACCCTGTTGCCGGGTCTGATCGATCCCCACCACCACTACAGCCTGGCGGCCGTCCTGGGAAGCGCGCTCATCGACATCGGCCATTCGCAGGCCGGAAGTAAAGCCGAGGCGCTGAACCAACTGAAGACGGCCGCTTCGAAAATCCCTGCGGGGCAATGGGTCGCGGCCGGATTCTTCGACAACCTGCTGCAGGGCGGCGACCTGTCGATGGCCGACCTCGATGCGGTGTCCACGGCGCATCCGGTGTTCGTCATGTACGTCAACGGGCATGTCGGCGCGGGCAATGCGCAGGCTTTCCAGGCGGCAGGCATTGCCGCCGACGTGGGGGCCATTCCCGGCGGCGGCCACTTCGGCCGTGGCGCGGACGGCACGCTCAACGGCCTGATCTACGAACAGCCCGCACTCATGCGCTTCCTCGCCGTCGCGGCTCCGCCCGCAACGCCCGAAGTGATCGCCCAGGCGTTGACGGCCTATGCGAAAAAGGCTGCAGCAGCGGGAAATACCACGCTGCACGAACCCGGCACCATCAAACCGGAGTGGATCGGGCATCTGGGTGCGTTGTCGACCTCGCTCGACGTCCGGCTCAGCGGCAGTTTCAGCACCGATGCCGCGGAAGCCAGCAAGGCCTTCGCTGCACTCGGGCCCGCCGGCGCGGCGCGAAGGATTGCCGGTACCCGATTGTCGTTGTACGGCATGAAGTTCTGGGCCGACGGCTCCAACCAGGCGGAGATGGCCGCACAGACCGAGCCCTACCTCAACAGCACCGAGAAGGGCGCAGCGAACTACTCGGTGGCGGAGATGGCTCGGTTGTGCGGGGAGGCCAGGGACGCCGGCTGGTCAATCCTCATCCACTGCCAGGGTGATGCCGCCGTCGACGCGGCCCTGGACGCCATCGAGCAGGCCTACGGCGCGCATCCCGCGACCGGAATCAACCGCGTCGAGCACGCCACGATGGCGCGTCGGGACCAGATCGAACGGATGAAGTCGCTGGGTGTCGAGCCCAGTTTCATCCCGGATTTCATCTACCTCTACGGCGGGGCCTACCGGGACCAGATCTTCGGCGCGCCCCGTGCCGAGTTCATGAGCCCGTTCGGTGCCGCCGCTCAAGCCGGCGTGCACTTCTCGCTGCACTCGGACGCACCCGCGGCGGGTCTCCCGATCAGTCCACTGCGGCACGTACAGACCGCCGTCACCCGGCGATGCGCGATCGACGGATCTGTCGTGGGTCCCGACCTGAGGGTGAGTGTCGACGCCGCACTGCGGGCCGTGACCGCCGACGCGGCACGCCACCTCGGACTGGCCGACGTCATTGGAACGCTGGAGCCCGGCAAGCTCGCCGACCTGACCATCCTCGAGGATGATCCGTACGCGTCGGAGCCCGACGACATCGCGGCGATCCGGGTCAGTGAGACGTGGTTGGCGGGGGAGAATAAGTTCCGCTGACCGGATTCTTGTGGCCGGCCCGCTGATCTGCCCTCTGATCGGCTGGGGAATCGGTTGCCGTGCAACGCCGTTGGCGATGAGTCTCGATGTCCTCGGCGAACGCCGTCAGGGCGCTGCGCACCATCCGCGCGGTTCCATCGGGGTGCCGGCACGAGCCGCGGCCGTCGACCAGTGCGGTCATCCGCCGGATCTCCTTGACCAGGTGGCTGTTGGCCCGGCGGTGTGCCAGCTGCCCGAGGACTTCGGCCAGCTTCGGTAGTCCGTTGAGGCAGGGGCCGCACTGGCGGGCGCTCTGATCGGCGAGATACGCGGCGATCTCGGCGGTCGCGGCCAGCCCGCATTCGGTGGTGGCCAGTCCATGGATGATGCCGGCGCCCGGGGTTGCGCCGAGCGGGGCAAGGGTCGCCCGCGATAGCCGGGTCCCGGCGAAATCTTTTGCCGCGATCCAACTTCCGTGGTAGCCGCCGACAAGGATGGCCTGCAGGGTGCCTATTTCGGTTCCGCCGGCGTTCTCCACCAGTCCGGAGAGGAGTGCATCGGTGGGAACCTCGACCACCCCGCGGTGATGAAACGCCCCGGACAGCGTGACCAGCATCGTGCCGGGATGCTGATCGTCGCCGACCGACCGGAACCAGTCGGAGCCGAATCGGGCGATGAGCCCGACATGGGCCAGTGTTTCGACGTTGTTGACCAGGGTGGGCTTTCCGCCCACCCCGGAGACGGCGGCGACCACGGTGCGATCGCGGGGGATGGCGGTTCCGCCCTCGACGGCCCGGATAGCGGCCGATTCCTCGCCGGCGACGAATCGGTCCGGAGCTTCGACGACGACCACCCGGTGCGGATCGAGGCCGGCGGACTTTCTCTCTGCGAGCGCGTCGGTGACCGCCGGCAGCGCACCGACATGCACATACAGGAATGCCTTGCGGGCACCGACGGCGGACGCGGCCGCGTCGAGCCCATCGAGAACCAGGTGCGGAGCCCGGGTCAGCAGTTGAAAGTCTTTGAGGCTCAGCGGTTCGCCTTCGGCGCCGTTGGCGATCACCACCGGTTTGTGGCCGGCGACCGCCGCCATCTTGCGACCGGTGGGGAATCCGGCGCCCCCGCGTCCGGAGAGTCGGGCGTCCTGGACCATCGGGATCAGGTCTTCGCCGACCTCCGGGAGTGCGCCGTAGGCGGTGCGGTGCGCCGCGAGGGTGGGGCCATGCGCGGCGAACAGCCGGGGCAACGCCGGCGGCTGGGGATCGGTCGTGGATGAAGGGCTCATGCGGCGTTGCTCATGCATCGAGGTACTCGCCGAATCTGCCCCGCAACCTCCACACCACGGCGAACACCACGGTCGCTGTGCAGGCGCCAGCGAAGGCCAGGAACCACACGTGGCTGACATCGGTGCCGTTGCCCAGCGAGTGTGCCAGCGCGATCGGCCACAGCAGATAGGTGATCCAGTGCACGGCGCGGAACACCCGCAGCCCGATGCGTCTGCGCAGCAGGCTGGTGATCGTCACCACCACCATCAACTCGACGGCCACGGTGCCGAGTCCCTGCCACAGCGGACGGTAGGCCCCGAGGAAGGGCACGACGAAGTCGATGAGTTTGAGTTTGGCGTAGGGATCCAGGAACAGCAGGGCCATGTGCAGGCCGACCAGAAGTGTCGCGGCGAGCGCCACGAATCGGTGAATGTCGGCGACCCCGAACCGGGGGAGTGTGAACAGCGGTCTGCTCGACCGGGTGGCCACTCCCAGCACGACCGACAGCGTCAGGAACGCCAGAGCGACGATCCCGTTGCCGCGGCCCAACGCCCACAGCTGCTCACTGGTCATCGGCAGATCAGGAACCCTTGGCGACGGTGTGCGGCACGGCCTTGTTGGGCCCTGAACCGCCCATCGGGACGTGATGGCTGGTCCCCGACGAACTCGACGAACTCGACGAGCCCGACTTCGAGTACGTGCCGCCGCCGCCGTTGGATCCGGAGCTTTGTGCACCGATCGCACCCCCGGTCGATGCGGGGACGGGTGCCGGCGCGGCTTGGACCGGTGCGGGCGCGTAGGTGGGGACCGGCGCGGGTGCGTAGGTCTGGACCGGTGCGGGCGCGTAGGTCTGGACCGGTGCGGGTGCGTAGGTCTGGACGGCCGGCGCGGGGGCGACCGGGGCGGCAGCCGCGGGAGCGGCGGCGGCCGGGGCGGGAACAGCGGGGGCAGAAGCGGCCGCCGCTTCGGCGGCGGGGGCTGCCGGAAGAGTCACGGTGGCGGGAGCAACCGGGTCGTTCACCGCGGGATCGGCGGCCGGCGGCGCCTCGACCGCGACATCCTCGGCTGGGACCGGCTTCAGCGTGTCGGCGTAGGCCATCTCGGAGGCGCCGGCCACCGCGGCGATTCCGATACCGGCAAGTGCACACGACGCCAGCGCGGTCCGGCGAAACCCGGATCGAGGGGAATTCATGCATTCGATGGTGCCAGCCGAATCTTGGAACCCTCAAAGAAGTGGTTTTCCTGCTGCTGCCAGCGGGTATGAATAGCTTTCATGATCGAGTCACTTCCCGGTATGCCCGCCGGTGTCACCGGTATCCGGGTCTCCGGACGATTGAGCGGTGCCGACCTGCGGACCGTCAAGCCCGTCCTGGCCGAGGCGCTGAGGGGCCAGTCGGAGATCCGGATCGTCGAAGTCATCGCGGACGACTACGAGGGTTTCGGGCCGGGCGGTCTTGCCGAGGACCTCAAGCTTGGTCTCGGCACGGTGCTTCGGCACCACGGTGCGTTCAGGCGCATCGCGATCGTCACCGACAAGGAGTGGGTGGCGCACACCCTGCACCTGCTGGCCTGGATGGTCCCCGGAGAGATGGAGGTGTTCGGCCTGGACGACCTCGACCGGGCCACCCGGTGGGCAGCCGGATAGCGGCCCGTGGAAGACCGGTCTGCGTCGGGCGTCCATAGGGTAAGAACAGAGCCCATGGCCACCGACCTGATCCTCAAAGCCGCCACCATCATCACGATGGACGACGACCGTCCCCGCGCTCGGGCTCTCGCGATCGACACCGCCACCGGCCGGATCACCGCGATCGGCTCGGTGTCCGAGGTGCAAGCAGCCGCCCCCGGCGTCGCCGTGACCGATCTCGGCACCACGGTGCTGATGCCGGGTTTCATCGATCCGCACAGCCATCCGCTGCTGTCGGGCATGTCGACCCAGCGACCGGCCTACTGGATCTCCCCGGGCGTGGGCGTCTCGTCCTGGGAAGAGGTCCAGGCGATCTTCGCCAAGGCCGACAAGGAGAATCCGGCGGACCAGGTGCTGGTGTTCAACGGCCTCGACCGACTGCTGCAGCAGGCCCCGCTGCCGACGAAGTCGGTTCTGGATCCGATCTTTCCGACCCGGCCGGTGGCGATCGTCGACAACTCCGGCCATGGTCTGTACTTCAACAGCGCGACCATCAAGCTCCTGGGCTGGACCGACGGCAAGCCGCCGGCGGACCCGGTGGGAGGTAGCTTCGGTCGCGAGGCCGACGGAACCAGCGACGGCACGGCCTTCGAGTCCGGGGCCGTCATGCCGGTGGCGGCTGAGTTGCTGCCCAAGGCGGTCCCTCATCCGCTGCACTCCGGCGCGCTGTTCTACCAGCTGATGGCGAAATGCGGGATCACCGCAACCTCCGAGCACACCTACAACTCCGGGCAATACGCGGCCTACGCCGCGCTGGCCTCCGTTCCGGATTGCCCGCTGCGACTGCACGCTTATCACATGTCGATCGAGTCCGACGCCACCGCCGACGTCAGCTTCCCGAACGACGCGCTGGTGCGAAAGACCGGAATCAAACTGTGGGCCGACGGCTCGCCGTGGCTCGGCAACATCGCGATCTCCTTTGAGTACCTGGACAATCCGACCACCCGCACCGCGCAGATGGAACTCGGTCCCCGTGGTGAGGCGCAGATGAACTACACCCGAGCCCAACTCGACGCCGTCCTCGACCAGATCGTCCCCACCGGCTATCAGGTGGCCTTCCACTGCAACGGCGACGTCGGATTCGACATCGTCCTCGATGCGTACGCCCGCGCGCTCGCGAAGTTCAATCTCTTTGGCTCCGATCATCGTTGGCGCGTCGAACACCTCGGCGCCGCGCGCAAGGACCAGTTCGAGCGCGCTGCGGCCCTCGGCGTCACCTGTTCGCTGAGCCCGTTCCAGTACATCTACTGGGGCGACCTGCTCGACGGGGTGATGTTCGACCCTGCCCACGGCGCGCAGTGGCAGCGCATTCGGGACGCCTTCGATGCCGGGGTCACCCCCAGCTATCACAACGACGGCTCGGTGTGCCCGCCTCACCAACTCCTCAACGTCCAGCACACCGTCATGCGCACCACCCTCGCCGACAAGGTGCACGGCGCCAACCAGGCGGTCACCCTGGACCAGGCGCTCAAGGCGATCACCATCAACGGCGCCTACCAACTCAAGCGGGACCACGAGATCGGGTCGCTGGCGGTGGGCAAGTACGCCGACCTCGTCGAACTCTCCAACGACATCTACGCCGTGCCGGTCGACAAGATCGTCGATGAGGTCACCGTCCTCGGAACATGGCTGGGCGGCAAGAAGATCGACACCGACAAGTTCGTCGAGCAGGTGAGCGCAATCGATCCGACCGAACACCAGCATCTGAGCGGCGAACTCGCCAAGCCGAAGTGCTGCTGACGCGGTGAGCGCTGCGGTGTCCCGGCTGGCGGTGCCGTTCCTCGGGGTTCTCGGCGCCATTCAGGGCGTAGCACCGAGCATGGCCAGTACCGCGTTGGTGAGCGTGCGCCGTGCGCTGCACATGTCCGGAAACGTGACCGCGCTGGCGGCCAGCATCCAGACCCTGGCCGTGGCCGCAACGGTCATCAGTACCGGGCTGATGGCCGACCGGCTCGGCCGGCGCCGGGTGCTGCTGACGGCGTTGTTGCTGTCGGTGGCCGGCAGCCTGATCACCGCGCTCGCCCCTTCTGCGGCGATCTATCTGCTGGGCCAGGCGATCATCGGTGTCGCTCTGGGAGCGGTGTTCGGTGCCTCGTTCGCCTACGTTCGCGCCGTGGCCCCGGCCGACCGGCTGCCACAGGCGCTGGGCATCTTCGGTGCGGTCGGCGGTCTGGCGACCATGGCGATGGTGTTCTCCGGCAGCCTTCTGGTCGGTGTCAACTGGCGACTGGCTTTCGTCCTACTCGCCGTAGTGTCCGCGGTTTGTGCGGTGCTGGTACCCGCCCTGCTGCCCGTGCAGCCCCGAATCGCGAACGGCAGCATGGATATTCTCGGACAGCTGCTGCTGGCGCTGGGCATTGTCGGCCTGCTCTACGGGGTCAGCAGGTTCGGATCCAGCCTGACCTCAGCTGCGACGCTGGTGCCGCTGTTTGCCGGGATGGTCTGCACCGTCGGCTTTTTCCTCCGGGAGTCCAGGAGCGCCAACGCCTTCTACCCGGTCTCGCTGTTCCGTTCCCCTGCGTTCCTGGCCGCCGTCCTGGCCGGCTTCGTCTTCAACTACGGCAGCGCAGTGGGATTCCTGCAGACGACGAACCTGTGGCAGTACGTGACCGGGGTGCACGGTAGTGCCGTTGCCGTCTGGCAGGTTCCATTGGACGTCTTCGCCATGGTCGGTGCCCTGGTCACCGGACGGCTCATGACCCGGGGGCTGTCTAACGCGACGGTGTTGTTGACCTCTGGTGTTCTGGCCGCCGTCGGATTCGTGCTGTGGGGTCTGGCGCGCAGTGCGCATTCATTCTGGGCCTTTCTTCCCGGAAGCGCGGCAACGGGTTTCGCGCTCGCCGCCGCCTCGATACCGTTCGGAAGCCTGATCCTCAAGGTGGCCCCGGCCGCGCAGTTCGGGCCGGTCACCAGTTCCCGAACCACCATCGGTCAGGTCTGTTTCACCCTGGGTTCGACGCTGAGCACCGTCACCCTCGACCGGTTGACCATGGGTGGCACGGTGCGGCGCCTGGAGGCCGCCGGTGTCGATCCGGACCGCGTCTCCGCCGCGGTGAGTTCGGTCAACGCCTATGTCGCCGAGGGCGCGCGGCCGGGCGACGAGTTGGCCCGCCAGGCGTTGCGGACCGCCGCCGCCAGTTACCTCCACGGTTTCGGCGTGGTCATGTATGTCACCGCGGCATTGCTCCTGCTCGCCGGCGCAGTCGGATACCGGCTGTGCCGAAGAAGCGAGGCAAGCGTCAGCCCAGCACGTTGACCGCCCGGGCGATCACCAGTGCGAGTGTCGATACGGCGACGATCGACTGGAGCGTCATCATCACCTTCGCCCGGTGGGTGAGCGGCATGGTGTCGGTGGGTGAGAACGCCACCACGTTGGTGAAGCTGACGTAGAGATAGTCCACGAACTTCGGAGTCCAGTCCGCGGGGGCGACCCGAGGGTTGTCGGTCTGCGGGAAGAGGAAGTCCGGATGCCGGTCCTCCTTGGCCGAGCGCCCTCGCGCGAACGGGCCACCCAGATCGACTTCCCAGTACCAGATGCCGAACACGATGATGTTCGTCAGGAACACGGCTCCGCCGCTGCCGAGCAGGATCGCCGGATCGTTGCTGACCATCCCGGTCACGATCTTGTAGTCCAGCACTGCCGCCGAGGCGGCGTTGTCCAGGGTGATCGCGGCCAGCAGCACCAGCGACGCGATCCGCTCACCGCTGTTGGTGCGGGTCAATCTGTTCGGATTGATCATCACGAGGACCATCAGCAGCAGTGCTTCCATCGCGATGAGCGGCCACCGCGGAACCACGGTGTATTGCCGGTGCACCGCGAGTTGCATCGCCATCGCGGTGACCAATGCGATGAGGACCGGCCATCGGCTCTCCGGGTTGCCCGGCCGCAGCCACACCGGAACTCGCTCGTAGCCCATTATCCTCCCGGTTCGCCGTCGATCCGTGGACTCGGGCAGTAGCCTCAGTCCGATTTGATACTTCAGGAAGCTCCGAGGAGAGACGTGACACGACACACGAAGCGAAGCGCGATCGCCGCCGCCGCCGTACTGCTGGCGCTGTCGGGAGCCGGCTGCAACCGGCAGGGCAATTCCTCGCCTTCCGGGCCGCAGTCCGATCTCAAGATCGTGGCCCAGATCCCGGTCGACCAGGACGGCAAGGAAGTCAAACTCGACGCGACCGGAACTCCCGTCACCCCGGGCGGGGACGGCACCGCCAGCTGCCCGCCCGGGACCGCCATCGCGATGGCCGGCCCGCTCACCGGACCCGACACCCCGTTCGGCCGCAACGTGGCCAACGGTGCCCAGTTGGCCGTCGACGAGCACAACGCCGCGAATCCCAGCTGCAAGGTCGATCTGGTGACCTTCGATACGGAGGGCGATCCGCAGAAGGCCACCGGGGTGGCTCCCGAGATCGTCGACAACCCGTCGATCCTCGGTCTCGTCGGTCCGACCTGGTCGGGTGAGACGAAGGCGACCGGCGCGATCTTCGATCAGGCCGGACTCGTGGCGATCACCCCGTCGGCGACGAACGTCGCACTCTCCGATCGTGGTTGGAAGACGTTCTTCCGCGGCCTGTCCAGTGACGGCGTGCAGGGTCCCTCGCTGGGCAACTACATGAAGAACACCCTCGGGGTGAAGAAGGTGTGCGTCATCGACGACAGCACCGACGCCGGCCAGGGCCAGGTCAAGATGGTCGTCTCGGCGCTGGGTCCGCTGGTCGAACCCGGGTGCACCTTCTCGATCAAGAAGGGCGACAAGGACTTCTCCGCCGTTGTCACCCAGATCATGGGCAAGTCCCCCGACGCGGTGGTCTACGCGGCCTACTACACCGAGGGCGCGCTACTGATCGACCAACTGCGCCAGGCCGGCTACACCGGTTACTTCGCCGGCCCGGACGGACTGAAGGATCCGGAGTTCGTCAAGTCGGCCGGGCAGTCCGCCAAGGACGCCGTCCTGTCCTGCCCGTGCGGCCCGGCCAGTGGCCAGTTCCTGGAGGCCTACACCGGCAAGTTCGGCCAGGCCCCGGGCACGTACAGCGTCGAGGCCTATGACGCGGCCACCATCCTGCTCAAGGGGATCGACTCCGGGGCGGTCAGCCGTCAGGCCCTGCTGGAGTTCGTCCGGGGTTACAACGGCCAGGGGCTGGCCCGCAAATACCAGTGGACCGACAAAGGTGAGCTCACCTCGAACCTGATCTGGATCTACAAGGTTCAATAGCCGCCGCCAATCCCGGGCGGGCTTCTTGGACTACATACCCATGCCCATCACACTGCCTGACCAGCCGCGGTTGGCCAACGCCACCGAGTGCCTGGTGTTCGACGCCCTCGTCGCGCAACTCGGCGACAACGACCTCGTCGTGGCCGGCCAACGCGTCACCGACCACCTCAAGGACCACGAGATCGACTTCGTGGTGGCCATCGAGGGGGCGGGTATCGTCTGCGTCGAGGTCAAGGGCGGCGAGGTATGGCACGACGACCGGAACTGGTTGCAGCGCAAGCGTAATGGCAATGTGAAGGTGATCGAGCCGGTGCGTCAGGCTCGCGAGGCCTGCTATGCGCTGCGTGATTTCGTCGAGTCCGACCCGCGGTGGACGCAGGGGCGGCTGCGGTGGGACCACGTGGTGGTTCTCCCGAACAGTCACATCGCCGCCGAGTTCGGCCTGCCGGAATGCCCGCGGTGGAAGGTCGTCGACCGAGATGAACTGTCCGGCTTGGCGGGCAGGCTGAAAGCCGTTGTCACGCAACAAGAGTTGAACCGTCCGCTTCTCGACGGAAACGGCATCGGCCAGCTGAGGACCGCGCTCGGCGGACGCGGTCTGCCGCAGCGGGACGTGGTGGCCCGAGCTCTGGAGAACGAGAACGCCGCCGACGTGCTCACCGACCGTCAGGCCGTCATCCTCGACGCCGCTCAGTTGTTGAATCGGGTGGAGGTTCGTGGCGGCGCGGGCAGTGGCAAGACCTTCATGGCGACCGAGCAGGCCCGTCGGCTGGCCGCGGCCGGCAAGCGGGTCGCGCTGGTCTGCTACTCGCACGGCCTGGCCTCCTACCTCAAGCGCATCACCGCCACCTGGAGCCCGCGTCAGCGGCCGGACTACGTGGGCGAGTTCCACGCTCTCGGCATCGAGTGGGGCGCGCGCGAGGCGCCGGACGAAAACGAGCGCAGCACCGAGACCTCTGAGTTCTTCGAACGCGAACTACCCGCCCAGATGGAGGAACTCGCCGCGAATCTGCCCGACGGAAAACGGTTCGACGCCATCGTGATCGATGAGGCGCAGGACTTCGCGGACAGTTGGTGGGAGCCGATCCTGATCGCGCTGCGCGACCCGGATGCCGGCGGTCTCTACGTGTTCAGTGACGAAGGCCAGCGGGTGTTCGATCGGCAGGGAACGCCGCCGGTGCCGTTGGTGCCGCTGATCCTCGATCAGAACATCCGCAACACCCGGCAGATCGCCACCGCGTTCCAGCCGTTGGCCGACAACCAGATGCGCTTCCTCGGCGGCGACGGACCGGAGGTCCGCTTCGTGCCATGCTCGGTGGAGGATGCATTCGGCGTGGGCGACGACGAGGTGGAGCGCCTACTCGACGAGGGTTGGCGACCGCAGGATGTCGCGCTGCTGACCACCGGCAGCCGCCACCCCGAGCAGGTGGCCCGCCAGGGTGAGGGCACCGAGGCCTACTGGGACAGTTTCTGGGACATCGACCAGGTGTTCTACGGTCACGTCCTTGGCTTCAAAGGATTGGAGCGCCGGGCCATCGTGCTCGTCGTCAACGACCGGTACGCATTGAAGCGGGCGCGAGAACGACTGTACGTCGGTCTTTCTCGCGCCCGCGATCAATTGGTGGTGTGCGGGGACCCGGCCTTCATCGTGGAGTACGGGGGAGTGGACGTCGCCCGCCGGCTCGGGATCGCGTCGGCCTAGACCGTCGCGCCGGCCGCGCGGGAAGCCTTGCGCCGCTGTCCGTTTCGGGTCGGCGGCGTCGCGGTGGCGCGGCGCTGCCGGCCTGCCCCCTC
>CAYTOD010000009.1:0-2387 GCA_964439315.1 uncultured Mycobacterium sp.
TGCCCACTTCGTCATAGGAGAGATCGTCGTTATACGTCGACGGCGTGGACACCTGCAGGATCTCCTAGCACATATTGTAGTGGGTGATCTTGCCCTCGATCGGGTTGGCCCGGTTCACCGTGTCCTCGAACATGATGTAGGGGTAGCCCGACTCGAACTGCAGCTCGGCCAAGGTCTGGAAGAACTCGCGCGCCTTGATCTTGTGCTTGCGGATCCGGGCGTCGTCGACCATCTCGTAGTACTTCTCGGTGACCGAGATGTCGGCGAACGGCACCCCGTAGACCTTTTCCACGTCGTACGGCGAGAAGAGGTACATGTCCTCGTTGTTCTTGGCCAGCTCGAAGGTGATGTCCGGTATCACCACGCCCAGGGACAGCGTCTTGATTCGGATCTTCTCGTCGGCGTTCTCCCGCTTGGTGTCCAGGAAGCGGTAGATGTCGGGGTGGTGAGCGTGCAGGTACACCGCGCCGGCACCCCGACGTGCGCCCAGCTGGTTGGCGTAGGAGAAGGAGTCCTCGAGCAGCTTCATGATCGGGATGACGCCCGAGCTCTGGTTCTCGATGTTCTTGATCGGTGCGCCGTGCTCGCGGATGTTGCTCAGCAGCAACGCAACTCCCCCGCCGCGCTTGGACAGCTGCAGCGCGGAGTTGATGGAACGCCCGATGGACTCCATGTTGTCCTCGATGCGCAGCAGGAAGCAGCTGACCGGCTCACCGCGCTGGGCCTTGCCGGAATTGAGGAAGGTCGGGGTGGCCGGCTGGAACCGGCCGTCGATGATCTCGTCGACCAGTTGCTCGGCCAGCGCGGTGTCGCCGGCGGCCAGGGTCAGCGACACCATGACCACGCGGTCCTCGAAGCGCTCCAGGTAACGCTTGCCGTCGAAGGTCTTCAGCGTGTAGGAGGTGTAGTACTTGAACGCGCCCAGAAAGGTCGGGAATCGGAACTTCTTCGCATACGCGCGGTCGCTCAGCGACTTGACGAAGTTGCGCGAGTACTGGTCGAGAACCTCACGCTCGTAATAGTTCTCGCGGATGAGGTAGTCGAGCTTCTCGTCGAAGTTGTGGAAGAAGACGGTGTTCTGGTTGACGTGCTCGAGGAAGTACTGACGGGCCGCCAGCACATCCTTGTCGAACTGGATCTCACCGTTCGGTCCGTACAGATTGAGCATCGCGTTGAGCGCGTGGTAATCCGTCTCGCCGGGCAGCGCGTGCGCGGTGACGTGTGCTGCGGCCGTGGTTACCGGCTCTGCAGCAGTGACCGTTGGTGACACTTATCCTCCTCTTCTCGGACGCCTGCGTCCTTCCAGAAATCAGCCAGACCCGCGCGGACGGCCTCGACGTCCTCCGCGGTTCCCATCAATTCGAATCGGTAAAGAAACGGCACCCCGCATTTGCGGGACACGACATTGCCCGCGTAGCAGAACTCGGCGCCGAAGTTGGTGTTGCCGGCCGCGATCACGCCACGGATCAGCGACCGGTTGTGCGGATTGTTCAAGAACGCGATGACCTGCTTGGGCACGTAGCCGCCGGCGTCAGGATCTGGGCCGTTGGCCTTGCCGCCGCCGTAGGTCGGCAGGATGAGCACGTAGGGTTCGTCCACCTCGATCCGGCCGTGCAGTGGGATCCGGATGGCGGGCAGACCCAGTTTCTGGACGAAGCGGTGGGTGTTCTCCGAGACGCTGGAGAAGTACACCACCCGCGTCTGGCCCCCGTCCGGATCCATCGCTCGCCCCCTAGTGACCGGTACTAGGCGGACAGCGCGGAGGCGGAGAGCGCCTTGATGCGGTCGGGGCGGAAGCCCGACCAGTGCTCGCCTCCGGCGACCACCACCGGCGCCTGCAGGTAGCCCAGCGCCATCACGTAGTCGCGGGCGTCCGGGACCTCGGTGATGTCGACGATCTCGTACTCGAGGCCGGCCTTGTCCAGGGCCTTGTACGTGGCGTTGCACTGCACGCAGGCGGGCTTGGTGTAGACGGTGATGGTCATCTGCGGAGTGCTCCCTTGCGTGGCAGGAGGGGGGTTTCGGCGTTCCGATCGGCCGGTGAATCACAAGCCTGTCGGATGGCTGGAACACTACACCTAGTGGGTGACATTGCATCGAGGTACAACATGTTCCGAATAACATTTTTGAAATTCCCAGGTCGTAAGCCCTTCGCGAAATTCCCCTCCGGCGTGTCGCACGTCACAACACGCCGGAGACACCACTAGATCTACCACCGGGGCCCGACAGTTTGGGTTGCCCGCGATCCAACGGTGCGGCGACGCGGTCCGTCAGGGCTGGGCGGGCGGCAGTGCGCGGCCCCCCCCCCGCCGCAAGACCCCGGTGAAACCGAGGTTGAACACCCACAAACACACCCTGTAGGGCACCCACGCCACCCCCATGAAGGC
>CAYTOD010000009.1:2397-61397 GCA_964439315.1 uncultured Mycobacterium sp.
GGGCGGTTTCCACCGGGGGGGGGGCGGGGGGCGTTGTGGGGGGGGGGGGGTGCTGTGGGCGGCGCCCCCGCGGCCGCAGGACCCGGGTGAAACCGAGGTTGAACACCGTCATCCCCACGCTGTAGGGCAGCCAGGCGACCCGCTTGAGGGCGTACAGCGCGCGGATGTCCGGCGAGGTGTAGATGAGGTAGCGGTTGCGGGCCACCCCGGCCAGGATCTTGGCCGCCGCGGTCTCCGGGGACACCGCGTGCCCGCTGAACCGGTTGATCCACCGTTTCACCCGCGGGTTCTCCCGGTCCACCCCGGCGATCTCGACCGTCTGGACCAGCGGGGTGTTGACCGCGCCGGGGACGACGACGGACACCCCGATCCGGTTGCGGGCCAGATCGAACCGCAGCACCTCCGACATCCCGCGCAGCCCGAACTTGCTGGCGCTGTACGCGGCGTGCCACGGCAATGCCACCAGCCCGGCCGCGGAGGCGACGTTCACCAGGCGTCCGCCGCGGCGCGCGGCCAACATGGCCGGGACGAAGGACTCGATGACGTGAATCGGACCCATGAGATTGACGTCGATCATCGCCCGCCACTGCCGGTGGGTCAGTTGATCCACCGTGCCCCAGGCCGAGATTCCGGCGATGTTCATCACGACGTCCATCGCCGGATGGCGGGCGTGGACATCGGCGGCGAAGGCGGCCACCGCGTCGTAGTCGGTGACGTCGAGCGCGCGGTGCTCGGGCACGTCCGCTCCCAGTGCGCGCGCGTCGGCGGCCGTCACAGCCAGGCCGTCGGCATTGACGTCGGTCAGGTAAAGCACCGCGCCCTGCTGAGCCAGCAGCAGGGCGGTGGACCGGCCGATCCCGCTGGCCGCCCCGGTGACCAGTACACGTTTTCCGGCGAAGCTGTAGGCCATCTCAGGCGCCGGCCCGACCGCCCCACAGGGCATGCAGCCACAGCTTTTCCAGTACGTCGACTGCGCGGTCGAGATCACGCTCGGGCCCGGTGAACAACGACTCCCCGGACAACGTCAGCGCCGTGGCAGCCGACAGCGTGCGCACCAGTCCGCGGACGTCGGCGGTGACCGGATCCGCGCTGCCCTTGCGGACCTCGGCTTCCACGATCGGCACGATCTGGTCGATGACGGCCTCGTTGTAGCCGTCGAGAATTTCGCGGATCTCCGCGTCCGTGCTGCGGGCGATGTTGCACGCCGACATCACCGGATCGTTGTGGGCGTACACCGCCGCCGCGCTGCGAACCATGCGCTTGGCGAACTCGGCCGGGGTCTCGTCGTCGCGGCGCGGCGCGAAAGCTCCGGTGACCTCTTCGAGTTCGGCGGCCACGTCGCTGAGGATCTGGGCCAGGACCGCGTACTTGGAGTCGAAATAGAAGTAGAACCCCGACCGCGCCACCCCTGCCCGGTCGCTGATCGTGCTGACGGACAGTTCGGCGAACGGCTTCTCCTGGAGCAATTCGCGCACCGCCGCGACGATGGCGTGCCGTTGCTTGTCCCCGCGGCGGCGGGGCGCGCTGGCCTCGTCGGACGGCGCCGAGGACTGGTGTGCGGTCACGCGATCACCTTGCACCACGCCGAGGCGAAAAAGAAACTTGACAGCTGTCAAACTCGATCGGGAGGATGGTCTGACCCGCGACCGGTCTCCACACAGGTCCACGAGCACCCAGGACTGCCCATGCCGACCATCAGCACCCCGGAGTACCTACTGGACCAGGCGCGCCGCAGGCTCACCCCGACGCTCAACACCATCCCCGGCCTGGGGTGGGTCGACGAGCGACTGCGCAAGCAGGACTGGCCGCAGTTCACCTTGGCCGAGCCGCCGGCCGGCAGCGGCCTCAAGCCCGTACTCGGCGACCACGGAGTGCCCTTGCTGGGCCACATGATCGAGATCTTCCGGGGTGGGCCGGACTACATCCTGCAGATGTACCGCAAGTACGGGCCGGTCTACTACAGCGAGATGCCGGGACTGAACGCGATCGGCGCGCTGGGTCCCGACGCCACCCAAGAGGTGTTCTCCAACCGGAACAAGGATTTCTCGACGGTCGCCTGGCAGACGGTGATCGGCCCGTTCTTCAAGCGCGGACTGCTGCTGATGGACGGCGAGGAACACATGTTCCACCGCCGGATCATGCAGGAGGCGTTCACCCGCACCCGGTTGTCCGGCTACATCGAGCACATGGACACCGTGGCCACCAAAGTGATCGCCGAGGATTGGCCGGTCGACGACAACCGGTTCCTGTTCATGCCGGCGATCAAGGAACTCACCCTCGACATCGGCGCCGTGGTGTTCATGGGCCACCAGCCGGGCAGCGACCACGAACTGGTGACCAGGATCAAGGCGGCCTACGAGACCACCACCCGCGCCGGCGGCGCCATCATCCGCACCCCGGTCCCCCCGTTCAAGTGGTGGCGCGGACTGCAGGCCCGCAAGGTGCTTGAGGACTACTTCATCGCGCGCGTCGCCGAGAAGCGCGGTTCGGATGGGACCGACATGCTGACCGTGCTGTGCCACATCGCCGACGAGGAGGGAAACACCTTCTCCGACAACGACATCGTCAACCACATGATCTTCCTGATGATGGCGGCCCATGACACCTCGTCGTCGACGCTGACGACGATGGCCTATCACCTGGCCGCCAACCCGGAGTGGCAGGAGCGCTGCCGCGAGGAGGGCGAGCGGATCGGCGACGGCCCATTGGACATCAACGCGCTGGACAAGCTGGAGACCTTCGAACTGGTGATCAACGAGTCGCTGCGGATGGTGACCCCGCTGCCGTTCAACGTGCGACAGGCCGTGCGCGACACCTCGATCCAGGGTCACTACGTCCCGGCCGGCACCAACATCACGCTGTGGCCCGGGATGAACCACCGGCTGCCCGAGTTGTGGACCGACCCCGAGAAATTCGACCCGTCCCGATTCGCCGAACCGCGCTCGGAGCACAAGCGCCACCGCTACGCGTTCGCCCCGTTCGGCGGCGGTGCGCACAAGTGCATCGGATTGGTGTTCGGGCAGTTGGAGATCAAGGCGATCATGCACCGGATCCTGCGCAACTACCGCCTGGAGCTGCCACACCCGGGATACCGTCCGCACTACGACAACGCCGGTATGCCGCTCCCGATCGACGGCATGCCAATCGTGTTGCGGCCCTTGCGGTAACGCCGTCGGCCTTAAGGCCGGCGACCTACGCCAGCGACAGGAAAAGCTTCTCGAGCTCGGCCTCGGTCATCGGCGCCTTGCCCTTCGACGGCTCGCCCAGCATGCACTCGCGCAGGCCGGTGGCGACGATCTTGAAGCCGGCCCGGTCCAGAGCCTTGGAGACCGCGGCGAGCTGGGTGACGACGTCCTTGCACTCCCGGCCCTGTTCGATCATGCCGATCACGCCGGCCAGTTGGCCCTGCGCCCGGCGGAGCCGATTGAGTATGTCGCCGACGGCGGCTTCGTCACCGATCATGGTGCGCTCCTTCAAGGTTCGTCGGCCGTTCAACGTTGCGCTTGATTCAACGTTGCACCTGGTCAATCGCGGCGATCCGGCCCTCAGCCAAGCGTACCCGAGGGGGTATCACGCCGGGGTCGACGAGAATCTTCCGCAGCGGGCAGCGTGCGTAGTGGGCGCACATGAACGCCATCGATCCGGAGATGGCCGCGACGATGCCGACCGCCACGCCGATCCAGATGTTCGCCTCCTGCGACAGCACCACGGCGGCCATCGCAAGGACGAACCAGCCGAAGGCCTTTCGCAAGGTGTTGGCATCCACCCGCCCGGCGAATTGGCCGCCGGCGATGCTGCCGACCACGGCGGCTGACGTCACCATCGCGGCGAGTTTCCAGTCGATCGCCTCGCTGGCGAGATGGCCGGCAAACCCGGCGAAGGACTGCATCGAGATCACCACGAGAGAGGTTCCGACGGCCACCGGCATCGGCAGGCCGCCGAGCAGTGCGAGCGCGGGAACCAGCAGGAAGCCGCCCCCGGCACCGACCAGACCGCTGATCATCCCGACGGTGGCACCCTGCAGGACGATCTTGAGGATCGGGAGATGCCCGACGGATTCGTCGGCGAGATCCTTGCGGCCGCGGAGCATGGCCACCGCGGCGGCGATCATGATCATCGCGAACCCGATCAACAGGACAGTGCCGGGAACGAATCGCGCCAGTCGGCCGCCCACGTAGGCGCCGGTCATCGCGGCGGCGCCGAACACGCCCGCCATCTTCCAGCGCACCCGGCCGGCCCGGGCGTGGGTGATCGCGCCGACCGCACTGGTCACCCCGACCACCAGCAGCGACGTGGCGATCGCCTGCTTGGCTTCCATACCGGCGACGTAGGCCAGCAGGGGAACGGTCAGAATCGAGCCGCCGCCGCCCAGAAGGCCCAGCGAGATGCCGACGAAGACTGCCAGCGCGACGGTCAACGCGATCATCGTTTCGCTCCGGTCATCCACGGTTCCGTTCGTATCGGAGTACCCAGTCGGAATACCCGCAGGGGTATCTGTGGTTCAATGATAGGCATACCCGTGGGGGTACTGGCAAGGGACTGGTCGAAAAAGGAGAGAACTCATGGCCACCGTCGAGATCACCGCAGCGGACTTCGAATCCACCATCACCTCCAACCCGATCGTGCTGATCGACTTCTGGGCGTCCTGGTGCGGTCCGTGCCGCGCCTTCGCTCCGATCTTCGAGCGGTCCGCCGAAGCCCACCCCGACATCGTGCACGCCAAGGTGAACACCGAGGCCGAGCAGCAGTTGGCCGGCGCCCTGCAGATTCGCTCAATCCCGACGATCATGGCGTTCCGCGAGGGTGTCTTGCTGTTCGCCCAGCCGGGGGCGCTGCCCGGCCCCGCGCTGGAGGAACTGATCACCAAGATCAAGGAACTCGACATGGACGCCGTCCGCGCCGAGATCGCCAGTCGATCCGCCGAATCCGAGGGCGCCACGCTCGCCTGATCTACGATCACAACCATCGCTTCGAAGGAGTAACCATGTGCTACCCCGTTCAGTGCCCCCGTTGCAACAAGACCACCTGGGGCGGGTGCGGCGAACACGTCGCCGACGTCATGCGTTCGGTGCCCCCCGCGCAGCAATGCACCTGTAACACCCAGCAGCGCTGAGGTTTTAGCCGACCGGTCCGGGTACGGCGGCCCGCTTGTCGATGACGTCGAGCGCGAACTCCGCCCACCGGACGTTCTCCTGCTCCAGCGAGATTCCCCGGAGCAGTGTCAGGTACGGCCCGACACGGTCCGATTCCGAGAGGTAGGCCTGTTCGCTGCGGCCATCGAGGAGCCGAGTGCGCAACCTTTCGTAGCGCGCGAGTTTGGCTCGGGCCCAGTCGAGTTTCTCGGCGACGGCACGACGGACGATCGGCTCGTCCGCGGACTCCATGCCCTGGACCTTGACCATCAGCTCGTCGCGGATGGCCGTCGGCTTGATGGGATCCTCGATGAACGCACGCAACGCCGCGCGGCCGGCCGGGGTGATCGCGTGCAGCCGCTTGTTGGGTCGGCGTTCCTGCTCGACGACGCGCGTCGCGATCAGCCCCTCGTCGGCCATCCGGTCGAGCTCCCGGTACATCTGTTGCGGCGTCGCCATCCAGAAATTCGCCACCGACGCGTCGAAGCCTTTGGCCAGGTCGTAGCCGGAGGCCTCACCGTCCAGCAGGGCCGTGAGGATCGCGTTGCGCAGCGCCATCCGGTCACGCTAACACCACGTGATGATTATTCGCATTGATGACCTTTCCCGCTGGACAGTCATCATGGGAACAGCTAATCTTCGGGCATATATAGTCAATAAGTTGGGTATGAAGGGATCGTTTGATGCACCCGTTCCGCGCAGCCGTGGAGGCCCGCGACGCCGCCGCGATGGAAGCCCAACTGGCCGACAACGTGGTGTTCACCAGTCCGGTGGCCTTCAAGCCCTACCCCGGCAAGGCCATCACCGCGGCGATCCTGCGCGGCGTGATGCGGGTGTTCGACGACTTCCGCTACGTCCGGGAGATCGCCGACGGCCCGAACCACGCCCTGGTCTTCGAGGCGACGGTAGACGGCAAGGCGATCACCGGATGCGACTTCCTGCATCTCGACGACGACGGCAAGATCGACGACTTCATGGTGATGGTGCGGCCGTTGTCGGCGGCCACCCTGCTGGCCGCGCGGATGGGCGAGCAGTTCGAGCAGATCTCGGCCGAAGCCGCTGCGGCACTGGCCGAACAGGCCTGAGGTGAGCGACTCCGCACCGATGGTCGCGGCCGACTATGACGCCATCGTCATCGGCGCCGGAAACGCCGGGCTGACGGCCGCCGCCACGCTCCAACGGGCCGGGGCACGGACACTGCTGCTGGAACGCCACAACGTCCCCGGCGGGTGCGCGACATCGTTTCGGCGGGGCCGCTTCGAGTTCGAGGTGGCTTTGCACCAACTGTCCGGAGTCGGGACCGAGGGTCAGCCGATGTCGTTGCGGGAGGGCCTTTTCCAGCAACTCGGCATCGCCGACAAGCTGGATTTCATCGAGGAACACGAACTCTATCGCGCGGTCATCCCCGGCCAGGTCGACATCACCCTGCCCGCCGACTTCGATGGAGTGATCGACGTCCTGGAGGCAGAGTTCCCCGGCAACCGGGATCGGGCGGCCAAGTTCTTCGAACTGGTCAAGCAGGTCACCTTCTGGCAGGTGGCCGCCATGCGGGGGATGCCCGTCGAGCAGATCGACCCGGTGTTGTTCAAGTACGGCCTGCGTCCGACCAAAGAGGTACTCGACGAATTCTTCGACGACGCGAGAGTCAAAGCCGCACTGGGCATCTACTGGACTTACCTCGGTCAGCCGCCGTCGAAGCTGCCGTTCCAGGACATGGCCCTGACGCTGTTCGCCTACCTGCAGTTCAAGCCGTGGCATATCCGCGGCGGTTCGCAGGCGATGTCCGAAGCCATCCTCGATTCGTTCCTCGCCGCCGGCGGCGAGGTCCGCTTCAACACCGGCGTGCACGCGATCCTCACCGAGAGCGGTCGCGTCATCGGCGTCCGCGCCGACGGCGGCGACGAGATCACCGCCCGCAACGTGGTGTCCAACGCTTCACTTCCCACCACCTACGGCATGCTCGAAGGCATCGAGGTGCCCGCCGCTGTACGCACCGACCTGGCGTCGCGCCACATCGGGGTGTCGGCGTTCCTGCTGCACATGGGATTGGACGCGACCCCCGCCGAACTCGGATTCACCACCAGCACAACCTTCATCAACGCAGACACCGACGACGACCGCACCTACAACGCCTGGCGGAGTTTCGAGCCGGCCCGCGGAGTCTGCGCGAGTTCCTACGACGTGGTGCCCATCGGGTTCGCCCCGGCCGGGGCCACTCACGTCAGTCTGGTCACCCTGCAGTACGCGGACGCCTGGCGCGGCCTGGCGCCGGAGGACTACGCACGCACCAAGTTCGCCTACGCCGAGACCCTGCTGAACCTCTGCGAGACGGTGACGCCGGGCATCAGGGACGCCATCGAGGAGGTGGACGTCGCGACACCGCTGACGATCATGCACTACCTCGGCCACCCCGGCGGCGCGATCTACGGCTACGACCAGGACGCCACCGAGAGCTGGCTGTTCCGCAACAACGAACGCGACACCGGCGTTCCCGGACTGCATCTGGCCGGATCTTGGTCTGGCATGGGCGGATTCCAGCCCACCCTGGAGTCCGGCGCCCGGGTAGCCCGGCGACTGCTCAGGAGCGCATCGTGAACCCCCTGGCCGAACGCTACGACGGCGCCGCCGAGATCCTCGACGAGATCGCAGCGCGTACCCCCGACACCCGGGACTACGTTGCCGACACGCGGCGCCTCGTCGACCGCTATCACCCGTCGCGGCTGATCCTCGAAGTGGTGGGCGTCGTCGAGGAGACCGCCACCACCGCGACCATCCGGATGGCGGGCGTCGATCGACCGACCCTGCCACCGTTTCTGGCCGGGCAGTACGTCAACGTCTTCGTCGACGGGACCAGCCGCCCTTACGCCATCTCCTCCAGCCCGCACCGACTGGACCGCTACGACCTCACCGTCCGCCGCGTACCGGGTGGGCGAATCAGCAACCTGCTCGTCGACACCGTGGCGGTGGGCCAGGAGTTCACCACCACGGGGCCGATGGGCACCTTCTACTTCAATCCGCTGTTCCACGGGGACGATGTGGTGTTCCTGGCCGGCGGTTCCGGCGTCGCGCCGGCGATGAGCATGATCCGCGACATCGCCGAAGGCGGTTCGGGCCGAAAGTTCCACCTGCTGTATGGATCCCGGGACGCGGGCGACGTGATCTTCCGCGACGAACTCGACCGGCTTGCCGCGGACCATCCCCACATCCGCGTCGATCATGTGATCGGCGAATTGATGTCGGCGGCCACCATCTCGGCGCTGGCCGGGGATCTGGCCGGCCGGATGGTCTACGTCTGCGGCCCGCAGGTGTTCTATCCGTATGCGCTGGAACAACTGACCGGTCTGGGCCACCCGCGCCGCCGGATCCGGTTCGAGGCCAACAACGCTCCGGCCGACCCAACCGCTGAGGCCGGGTGGCCGGGCGGCGTCGATCCGGCAGGAACTGTCGCAGTGACCGTCGACGGTGTGACGTTCCAGACTCCGCGCAACCGCCCACTGCTGGATTCCATGGAGGACAACGGCATTCGCCCGGAGGCGGCGTGCCGTTCCGGGGAGTGCAGCCTGTGCCGGGTGCGGGTGCTGGGCGGCCAGGTCTACACCGCCGAGCAGGCGAAGCTGCGGATGTCCGACACCCGATCGGGCTACACGCACTCCTGCGTCGCGTATCCGATCACCGACGTCGACATCGCACTGCAGTAGCGAACAGCCTCAGGCGAACGGGGTGTCGCCGGAGGCCACCGCCGTGCCCAGGCCCATCAGCGTGACCGCGGAGTCGTGCAGTCGCTGGCCGGCCTCTCGGGTGGCGCGTCCGGCGAGGAAGCGGGCCCAGGTTCCCTCGATGACGACGCCGAGTTTCAGACAGGCCAACGCCTGGTACCAGTCCAGGTGCGCAGTAGAACGCCCGCCGGCGGCCAGGTAGGACTCCAGAAGTTCGGCGCGCGAGGCCAATCCGCCGAGTTCGGCCAGATAGCCCGCCGCACCCAGTGGGTTGGGGTCGGCCGGCCAGCACACCAGCATCCACCCGAGGTCGAGCAGCGGATCTCCGACAGTGCACATCTCCCAGTCGACGAAGGCTGCCACCTCGGGTGTCTCGCGGCGCAGCATCGTGTTGTTGAGGTGGATGTCGCCATGCACGATGCCGGGCACGTAGTCGTTCGGCCGGCGCGCCTCCAGCCAGTCGCACAGTTCGTCGACTCCAGGCAGCGAGTGATAGTCGTAGCCGTCCTGCTGCCGATATGCGGCGACCGCGGACCGCCATTGCGGCACTTGGCGTTCCAGGAACGAGCCGGGTCGCTTCCAGTCCGCCAGCGGGCTGCCCTCCCAGGCCGCCTGCCCCAGGGCCGCGACGTCAGCGGCGTAGTTGAGGCCCACCCGGTGACGCATCGCGGCGTCGGAGACGTAGGCCGGTGCGATCTCGTTGCCCGGGTTGAACCCGTCGACCTCCTCCATCAGGTAGAAGACGACGCCCAGGACGTCGAGATCTTCACAGGCGGCGACCAGACGCGGATGCGGGACGGCGCTGCCGGCCAGGGTGCGCAGAACGGCGATTTCGCGTTGCATGGTGCGGTCGCTGTTGGGCCGAGGGTGCGGCGGCGGGCGGCGCAGCACCAATCGCCGGCCGTCGACCCGCAGACGCACGACGACGTTCTGCGAACCGCCGGCCAGGGGAACGACGTCGGTGATATCACGGCCGATGCCCTCGGCGCGGACCCAGGCACGGACGGCGTCGACGGCGGAGGCGTCCAGTGTCCCGGTGACGCCGGGGACCATCGGTTCAGCCACGGGGGTCGGCCATCGTGGTCAGCAGATCCGTGGAAGTTGTTCGCCCAGTTCGCGTTCGACGATCCGGGTGGTGCCGAACGGGGTCCGAACCACCACCATGCCGGGATGCTCGTCGACCGCCCGGCCGATGATGACCGCATCGGCGCCCTCGGGCCGCGCCCGCATGGCGGCCAGCACCGCTTCGCTGTGTGCAGGGTCGACGAAGGCCACCATCTTGCCCTCGTTGGCCACCTGCAGCGGATCCAGCCCGAGGAAGCCACATGCCGAGGCGACGGTCTCGGGGATCGGGATGGCCGTCTCGTCGAGTTCGACGCCGACCCGCGAGGTGCGGGCGATCTCGACGGTAGCGGCAACCAGTCCCCCACGTGTCGGATCACGCAGGGCGTGAACGTGATTCGGATCCTCCACCGAGTCCAGCATCGCCGCCACCAACCGGTGCAGGGGCGCGCTGTCGGTGGTCACCGTGGTGCCGAAGTCGATCCCCTCGCGCACGCTCATGATGGCGACCCCGTGCTCGCCGATGTTGCCCGAGATGATGATGTGGTCGCCGGGGCGCGCCTGCTCCGGGCCGATCCGCACGCCCTCGGGAACGATACCCACACCGGCGGTGTTGACGAAAAGCCCGTCGGCTCCGCCCTTTCCGACCACTTTGGTGTCGCCGGTGACGATGCCGACGCCGGCCTCGGCAGCGGCCCTGCCCATCGCCGCGGCGATGGCGCCGAGCACCTCGACCTCCAGACCCTCCTCGAGGATGAATCCGGCCGTCAGGCCCAGGGGTTGCGCGCCGCTGCAGGCGAGGTCGTTGATGGTGCCGTTCACGGCGAGGTCGCCGATGTTCCCGCCCGGGAAGAACAGTGGGTTGACCACGTAGGAGTCGGTGGTCAGCGCGATGCGGCCGCCGTGGGCCTGCAGGATCGCCGAGTCGCGGGACGGCCCACCGGCTGAGCCGAACGCCGGCAGGAAGAGGTTCTCGATGAGCTCCTCGGAGAGGATGCCGCCACCACCATGGCCCAGCACGATGCGCTTGGTTTCGCGCAGGGGCAACGGGCAGACCCAGTCGGACGGGTCGGGCAATCCAGCTTCGTCAGACACTCGCCGAAGACTCCAGCCGCCGGAACTGGTAGTACGCCGCGCAGGCGCCCTCGCTGGAGACCATGGTGGCGCCCAACGGGGTCCGCGGGGTGCATTCCTTGCCGAAGGCGGGGCACTGGTTGGGCTTGATCAGGCCCTGCAGGACCTCGCCGGCATGGCAGGCGTCGGACTCCTGCACCTTCAGGTGGCCCACGCCGAACTTCTTCTCGGCGTCGAACTGCGCGTACCGCGGCGATAGCGTCCACCCGGACTGCGGGATCTCCCCGATCCCCCGCCACTGACGGTCGGTGACGACGAACACGTCTGCCAGTGCCTGCTGGGCGACGGTGTTTCCGGCGGCGGTGACCGCGCGCGGGTAGGCGTTGCGCAACTCTGGGGTGCCGGCCTCCAGCAGTTCGACCACCTGGCGGACGCCCTCCAGCAGGTCCAGTGGCTCGAACCCGGTGACGACTATCGGCACGCCGAACTTCTCGACCAGCGGCCCGTACTCCTCGGTGCCCATCACCGTGCAGACGTGTCCGGCGGCCAGGAAGCCCTGCACCCGGTTGGTGGGCGAGGACAGGATCGCGGTGATGGCCGGGGGCACCAGCACATGCGATACCAGCATGGAGAAGTTGGTCAGGCCGAGGCGCTGGGCGTGTAGCACCGACATCGCGTTGGCCGGGGCGGTGGTCTCGAAGCCCACGCCGAAGAACACCACTTCCTTGCCGGGGTTGTCGGCGGCGATCCGGGTGGCGTCCAGAGGTGAGTAGACGACGCGCACGTCCCCGCCCCGGGCCCGGACGCTGAAGAGGTCCTGGCTGCTGCCGGGGACCCGCAGCATGTCGCCGAAGGAACAGAAGATCACGTCGTCGCGGGCGGCGATCTCCAGGGCCCGGTCGATCATCTCCAGCGGGGTGACGCACACCGGGCAGCCCGGTCCGTGAATGAATTCCACGGCGCCGTCGAGCAATTGGTCTATGCCGTTGCGGATGATCGAGTGGGTCTGGCCGCCGCAGACCTCCATGACGGTCCAGGGCCGGGTGGAGGTGCGGCGGATGGTGTCGACCAACGCCCTCGCAGCGACCGGGTCACGAAATTCGTCGAGGTACTTCATGCGCCCAGTTCTTCGGCGCCCAGTTCTTCGGCCAGGATGCCGAGGTCTTCGAACATCTTGAGCGTCTCGTGGGCCGAGTCCTCATCCAGACGCGTGATCGCGAACCCGGCATGCACGATGGTGTACTCGCCGATCTCCATGTCGGGCAGGTAGGCCAGGCAGACCGTCTTCGTGGTGCCGCCGAAGTCGACGGTCGACATCCGGGTGCCGGACTCTTCCCAGATCTCGATCACCTTGCCGGGGATTCCGAGGCACATGCGCCAGTCCTTTCTTGCGCCTGCTGAGCGGCGGCGATGGTGGCCTGACCCAGCGCCAGCCCGCCGTCGTTACAGCACACGATACGGTGCGTGAGCACCTCGTAGCCGCTCTTGGTCAGAGTTTCGGTAAGCCCCTGCAGCAGTAGACGATTGACGAATACCCCGCCGGTCAGACCAATGGTCCTGATTCCCGCGGCCGCCGCGCGGTCGCGGGCTGCCTCAGCGGTGGCCCGGACGACGGACTGGTGGAATCCGGCGGCCAGGTCGGCCGGGGCCGTCCCGCGCCGAAGGCCCTCGACGATCCCGCCGATAATCGGCACCGGATCCATCACCCCGTCGGAGCCGCCGAAATCGAGGGCGGCGGGCCGTCCCCGGCGGGCCAGGTGCTCGAGTTCGACCGCGGCCTGGCCCTCGTAGCTGACCTGCTGGCAGACCCCGAGCAGGCTGGCCACGGCATCGAACAGCCGGCCCATGCTGGTGGTGGTCACGCACCCCAGGCCGCGCGGAATCTGTTGGGCCAGAACATGCCTACCGGTCTCCCCCACCGCGGCGACCGGCGCCAGATCCGGCTCCCACGGGATCCCGGCGCGGGACAGCAGGTCCAGCGCGATGCGTGCGGGCTGGCGCGCTGCGCCGTCGCCACCGGGCAGGGCGAACGGGGCCAGATGCCCGACCCGGGTGAACCGGGCGGGTTCGGTGATCACCAGCAGTTCCCCGCCCCAGATGGTGCCGTCGGCGCCGTAGCCGGTGCCGTCGAAGGCGACCGCGAGCACGGGTGCATCCAGTCGACCGTGTTTGTCCAGACGACCGTGTTCGGCCAGCAGGGAGACGGCGTGGGCGTGGTGGTGCTGGACCTCCACGATCGGCATGCCGCCGGGGTACCGGCGGGTCGGCAAGCCTCCGGCATACCGGCGGGCCCACCGGGTGGTGGCGTAGCCGGGGTGGGCGTCGCAGGCGATCACCTCCGGTGTGCGGTCGGTCATGAACGCCAGATGCTCCAGTGCGGACTCGAAGCAGACCTGCGTGCGGGGGTCGGCCATATCGCCCAGATGGGACGACAGGTGGGCCTGACCGTCGGGTCCCATCAGGCAGAAGGTGGTCTTCAGGTCCCCGCCGGTCGCCAGGATGACCGGTCCGCCGTATCCGGCGGCGACCTGGACGGGCAGTGGCGCGTAGCCGCGGGAACGTCGCACGGGCAGTTCCGCGCAGCCGGCGATTGACACCACGGAGTCCTCGCACGGGACTCCGATGGGCCGATCGTGGGTGAGGACGGCGTCGGCCAGACCGTCTATCCAGGAGAGGTTCTCGTCGCGGTAGACGATCGGTGAGCCGCCCGCGTTGGCCGACGTCATCACCAGCGGAATGCCGGCCGGCAATCGGTCGAACAGCAGATGGTGCACCGGCGAGTAGGCCAGCATCACCCCGAGGTCGGCCAGTCCGGGGGCGACGGCGGGGGCCACCGCCCCGGGCTTGCCGGGAAGCAGCACGATGGGCGCGGCCGGGGAAGTCAGTGCGGCTTCGGCAGCGTCGTCGACGTCGGCGATCGTGCGGGCGGTGGAGAGGTCGGCGACCATCACCGCAAAGGGCTTGGCGGGACGCGCCTTTCGGGTGCGCAGCAGGGAGACGACGGCGTCGTCGTCGGCACGGCAGGCGAGATGGAAACCGCCGATGCCCTTGATGGCGACCACCTTCCCGGCCAGCAAGGCCTCAGCGGCCGCCCCAATCGGGTCGCCTGACGGGGAGCCCGACCAGCCCAGCCGAGGCCCGCAGTCGGGGCAGGCGATGGTCTGGGCGTGGAAGCGCCGATCCAGCGGGTCGCGGTACTCGGATACGCAGGCCGGACACATCGGGAAGCCCGCCATCGTGGTAGCCGGCCGGTCGTAGGGCAGGTCGGTGATGACTGTGTAGCGCGGCCCGCAGTTGGTGCAGGTGATGAACGGGTGGCCGAAGCGGCGGTCGCCGGGGTCACGCATCTCGCGCAGGCAATCCGCGCAGATCGCGATGTCCGGCGGAACCAGGGTCCGGGCGTCGTCGCCGGACCGGCTGCCGGTGATCTCGAACCCAGCGGCCCCGTTGGGTGCCAGTTCGGTGACGCGCAGGCTGTCGATGCGGGCCATCGGCGGCGACTCGGCGCGCAGTGCCGCGATGGCCGATTCGACGTCGCCGGCCGGGCCCTCCAGTTCGCAGTGCACCGACCCGGCGTCGTTGTAGACCCACCCGGCCAGCGCGTGGCGGGCGGCGATGCGGGCGACGGCGGGACGGAAACCCACTCCCTGCACCACGCCGGTGATGTCGAGGCGAACCCGGACCGTCACGGCGTCCACGGTAGCCCGAGCCCCCGGGATCCGGGAGGAGGAGTCCGACCCAGCATCCAGGAGGAGGAGTCCGACCCGGGATCCGGGAGGAGGAGGAGGAGGAGGAGGAGTCCGACCCAGCATCCAGGAGGAGGAGTCCGACCCTGCATCTGACTGGAGGAGTTCTTCGGCTGCGTTAGGGTTCGCGACGATGCATGAGTTGTCGCTGTGCCGGGCGATCGCCGGAGTGGTCAAGCCGCACGCCGCCGGCCGCCGGGTCGACGTGGTCCGGTTGCAGGTTGGTGCGCTGCGCCAGGTGGTGCCGGAGACCCTGATCTTCTGCTGGAGCCTGGTGCGCGACCACGAAGACATGCCGGCTGCCGAGCTCGAACTCGAACTTGTGCCGGCACAGGTGCGCTGCCGAGAGTGCGGTCGACAGTCCGAAATCGAGTCCCGCTGGTCGGTGGCCTGCCCCGAGTGCCAGAGCGGCGACGTCGACGTGGTTGCTGGCGAGGAGTTCCTCGTCACCTCCGTCGATGTCACCTGACGTCGGTTAGGTTTGAGCCATGGGCCGATTCCACCGTCACGACGACGGCACCGTGCACAGCCACGACCACGGTGACCACGACCATCACCACGACCACGGCGACGACCGCGGGGACCACGGGAACCACAGCGGCTACACCACCGGCGCCGAACGGATCGAGGTGCTCGAGTCGATCTTCGCCGAGAACGACAACCGGGCCGCACTGAACCGGAACGCGTTCGACGCCAACGGCATTCGCGCCCTGAATCTGATGAGTTCACCCGGCTCGGGAAAGACGACCGTGCTGGCGGCCACCCTCGACGAACTGGCCGGGACACTGGCGGTCGGCGTGATCGAGGGCGACATCGCCACCGACCTCGATGCCGCGAAACTGGGCGGGCGGGGCGCGCAGATCTCGCTGCTGAACACCAGCAACGGGTTCGGCGGCGAGTGCCACCTGGACGCCCCGATGGTCAACCGGGCCCTGGCGGGTCTCGATCTTCCGGCCCTGGATCTGGTCATCGTGGAGAATGTCGGCAACCTGGTGTGCCCGGCTGAATTCGACGTCGGCGAGCATGCCAAAGCGATGGTCTACTCGGTCACCGAGGGCGAGGATAAGCCGCTGAAGTACCCGGTGATGTTCCGCTCGGTCGACGTCGTGCTGCTGAACAAGATCGACCTGGTGCCCCACCTCGATGCCGATGTCGACACCTACATCGCCCATGTCCGCCAGGTCAATCCGACGGCCACCATCCTCCCGGTCAGCGCTCGTACCGGCGAGGGCATGGGCGCCTGGTTCGACTGGTTGCGGCGCTTCGCCGGACACCACCACCACTAGCCGGACACCGCCACCACTAAAGCACGAAAAGGAGCCACCCGCGTGTCTGAAGAACAAACAGCCCGACCGGTCCACTTCGTCGTCGTCGAATTCGATGACGCGGCAACGGTCCTGGATGGCTTCCACCGACTGCACGCCTTGATCGAATCCGGGTCCGAGGACATCGTCGACGTCGAGTTCGTCCGTTCGATCCACGGCGTGGCGAGCACCGCACTCGCCAGCGGAGTCGATCCCGCCCTGCGGGAGTGGGACGGCCTTTCCACCGGACTGCTCGGTTCGGCCGACCGCGATCTGATCGTCGACGACTTGTCCGGTGAGTCGCGGGAAGCCGTTGCGGCCGTGGTGATCTACGCCGGACCGCCGGCCGCCGACGTCCTCGGTGCCTGGCAGCACGACGGCGCACGGGTGGTCCGGCAGGGCTCGATCGACCCGGCGAAACTCGCCGGGGCCCCGGGAGCGGGTCTGCTCAGCTGACGCCGGTGTCGCGGAACCGAACCGCGAGCACACACACGTCGTCGCGGCGCGGTCGCGGCGCCAGCGTCTGCAGCAGTCGGTCGAAGTGCTTCTGCAACGCCGAGTCGTCGTCCCAGCCGGCGACCATTCCCTCGGCCCGGCGGATACCCGCCTCGATGTCGGCGCCGCGGTTCTCGATGAGACCGTCGCTGTACATGACCAGGGTGTCGCCGGGAGCGATGCCGGTGACGGTCTCGGCGTAGGTGGCCTGAGGTACCGGACCCAGAACCGGGCCGCCGGAATGCAACCGGACCACCTCGGCGGTCCCGTATCGGCGCAACAACGCCGGCGGGTGTCCGGCTGAGCAAAAGCTCAACAGGCCCGCCACGGGGTCGATGACGGCCACCGCCATCGTCGCGAACTTGCCCTGACTGGCGTGCTGGGTGAACCGGTTGAGTTCGGCGAGCAACCGGTAGGGCGACATCCCCTGCAGCGCCAGCGCCCGGCCCACCACCCGCAACTGTGCCATGTCCTCGACCGCCGGCAGCCCGTGTCCGACGACGTCCCCGATCGCCAGATAGGTGCGGTCGCCGGGCAGCGTCATGACGTCGTACCAGTCCCCGCCGATACCGTGCGCAGCCTCGGCCGGCTCGTAACTGACGCATACGTCGAATCCTGCGGTGTCGCCCGGAAGTGTCGGCAGCACCGCCGATTGCAGTACCGCCGCCCTGGCGTGCTCGTCTTCGTAGACGCGGGCGCGGATCAGCGCCTGACCGACCATCGTCGCCACCGCGGAGAGGTAGGCCATCTGGGCGGCGTCCAGTGGTTGCCGCTCGGACCAGACCACCAGGAGCACACCGATCGGGGTGTCCCCCGAATTCAGCGGCCAGCACACGACCGTGTGCACGCCGGCGGCCAGCATCAGGCCGGCCCTCGCCGGGTAGCGGTCCTCGTACTCGGCGGGACTGTTGATGACCACCGGCCGACCGGAGCGCACGGCGTCAGTGGCGGCGGAGTGCTCGCTGATGACGGCTCCGCCGCCGTACTGGTCGACGATCGGCGGCGGGAAGCCGGCCATGGCAACCCACGTCAGACGCCTGCGGTCGGGACTCACCAGACCCAGGTTCAGGCCGGTGGCGCCGGAGTCGGTCAGCACGTTGGCCGCCAGCGCTTCGCCGATGTCGTGCGGGGTCAGCGCCGCCGACAACTGCTGGGAAAGTCCGGCCAGAGCCTCCAGCCGGACCCGCTCGAGCCGTTCGTCGTCCCGCTCGCGAGTCGCCTTCAGCCGCGCCGCTGCTTCCTGTGCGATGAGCATGGCCACCAGAACGTTGACCGCGATGAAGACCTGCGCCAGCGCCAGCCGGGTCGGAGCCGCCGCGTCCAGACCACTGAAGGGCCCGCGGCCACTGAACGTCATGGAGTTGGTCACGAACGCCACCGTCGCCCCGGCGAGGGCCGCGCCGAGCATGCCGAGTCGCAGTGCCGCCCAGGTCAACAGGGGCAGGATCAGCAGGGACGGCAGGAGCTGGGAGGAGAAGGCCGCCCAGGACAGCAGGGCGACGGTCGTCAGGATCGCACCGGTTTCCACCGGACGGCTGCGCAACAGCTGAAACTGTTTGGGCCACAACAGAATGGGCGTGGCCACGACCAGGACTCCGATCGAGTCGCCGGCGAACCAGTGCATCACCGCGGCCGGTAGCCACACCCCGAACACCCCGGCGGTGATCCCGCCGCCGATCAACCCCCCGACCAGCGGTCCGATGATGCAGGCCCCGGCGACGAACCTGGCCAGGTCCGCGCGCCGGCGCAGATCAGGTGTCCGGCCGCACCAGGCCAACGTCGCCGCGGCACCCACCACCGGTTCGACCGCGTTTGCCACGGAGTACCCGAGCGCAAGAAGTGGCGTCTCACCGTTGACGATGTCTACGACGAACTCGGCGAGCATGATCGCGGCGAAGATCACCGGCCACCGGGACCGGTGAGTCAGCAGCATCGCGGCCACCGTCACCCCCGCCGGAGGGAAGAACGCGGGGCCGACGGTCCCGCCGAAGGCAAGCCACGACAGAAGTGCACCGGATGCGTACGCCATCAGGACCGCGGCGAAAACCATGGCCCCCATGGGCGCAAGCGTAGCGGTGAAACCGAATATTGTTACGGGACGGCCGCCGTCGCCGGCACCCCGTGCGCGCGCGGCGAGCCGTCGCCGAGGAAACGGACGGCGACGACGCAGACGTCGTCGGGCCGGGGACGCGGCGCCAAAGCGTCCTGAAGACTCCGGCACCCATCGGCGAGCTCGGCGTTCGGCTCCCACCCGGAGATGATCCGCCGGGCCGCGGCCATTCCGCTGTCGACGTCGCGGCCGCGCCGTTCGACCAGTCCGTCGGTGTACATGACCAGCATGTCACCGGGGTTGATGAGCAGCGTTCCGCCGGTGTAGACGGCGTCGCGCAACGGACCGAGCACCGGCCCTCCGGCACCGTCGAGGTCGATCACCTCGGAGGTCCCGGCGCGCCGGAGAAACGGCGGCGGATGGCCCGCCGAGCAGAACATGAGCGATCCGGCGTCCGCGTCGACGATCGCCACCGCCATGGTGGCGAACTTTCCCTGACTGGCGTGCCGGGTGAAACCGTTGAGTTCGGCGAGCAACCGGGCCGGCGGCAACCCCTGGTGCGCCAGAGCCCGGCCGGCGCTGCGCAGTTGCGCCATGTCCTCGACCGCCGGCAGGCCATGGCCGACGACGTCGCCGACGGCGAGGTAGGTGCGGTTTCCGGGCAGCCGCATGACGTCGAACCAGTCCCCGCCCAGACCGTGGGCGACGTCGGCCGGTTCATAGGTGACGCACACGTCCAGGCCCGGGGTGTCGGTGGGTCCGGTCGGCAGCACGGCCGATTGCAGTACCAGCGCGCGGGCGTGCTCGTCCTCGTACATCCGCGCGCGGATGAGGGCCTGACTGACCATGGTCGCGACGGCCGAAACGTAGGCCAGTTGAGCGGGATCCAGCAGCTGAGGCTCGGACCACGCCAGCACCAGCACGCCGATCGGAGTCTCGCCGGAGGTCAACGGCCAGCCCACCACCGACTCGGTGCCGCTGGTCCGCAGCCAGTGGGCGGTGGCGCCGTAGCGCCGGCCGTATTCAGCGGCGGTGGGCACCAGCACGGGTTGAGCCGAGCGGACGGCGTCGGTCGCGACAGCCGGAACGTCGAGCGCGACACCGCGGCCGAACTCCTCGACCACCGCGTCGGGATACCCCGCCATCGCCACCCATTCGATCCGGCCGTGCGCCAGCAGACCGAGGGTGAGCGCCGTGGCGCCGGCGTCGTTGAGCACCTGGTTGTCCAGCGCCCTGCCGATATCGCGCGGAGTCAGCGCCGCCGACAGCTGCTGGGCCAGCAGCGACAGCGTCTCCAGCCGTATCCGTTCCCGGCGCTCGGCCTCGCGTTCGCGGATCGCGCTGAGCCGCCCGGCGGCCTCCTGCGCGATGAGCATGGCGACGACGACGATCACGGCGACGAAGATCTGAACCATGACGACCCTGGACCCTGCCGGCACGTCCGGGGCGTTGAACAATCCCGATCCACGGGTCGACATGATGTTGACCAGGAAGGCGGCCACCGCTCCGGCCAGGGCCGCGCCGAGCATGTCCAACCGCAGCGCGGCCCAGGCCAGCACAGGAAGGATGAGCATCGACGGCGGAGCGTCGGCCCAGAAGGCGGCGATCGACAGGCCGGCGGTCGCCACCAGGACGCCGGCCGCCTCCCACGGACGCTGTCGGACGATGTAGTTCTGCCTGGTCCACAGCAGGATGGGCGACCCGACCACCAGGACACCGAGCGCGTCCCCGGCAGCCCAGTTGAGCACCGCGCCCCACCACGAGACCCCGTCGTGGTGGGCGACGAACGTGCCGCCGATCATCCCGCCCACCATCGGGCTGATCAGGCAGGCGCCGGCGATGAACGCGGCGAAGTCCCGCCGGACCCGCAGATCTGGCTTGCGGGCGCACCAGGCCAGGACCAGCGTGGCACCGATGATCGGTTCCGCCACGTTCGCGGCTCCGAATCCGGCCGACACCAGGACGGGGTTCCCGTAGAAGGTGTCGACCGCGATCTCACCGCAGAACGCCGCGGCTCCCACCGCCGGCCACAGTGTCCGGCGGCTCAGCATCATGGCGGCGGCCGTCACGCCCGAGGGCGGATAGAAAAAGGCGGGTCCCGAGGCGGAGCCGAAGGACTCCCAGGACAGCACCGCTCCCGCCGAGAAGGCAAGGAAGATCAGGGCGAAGATCCCCGGGGCAGAATCCCACCACGCACGCCGTACCCCCGGCCCTCCCCTTGAGCCCATGGCAGCAGCCTATCGGCTCGCGTCCGCTGTCCCGGTCCCGGTCCCGAAGCGCACCATCAGCAGGCACAGGTCGTCGTCGTGTATTGCCGGCGCCACGCTCTCGGCGAGTGCCTCGCAGTCGAACCAGGCGCCCGGCGGCCATTGGGAGATGACGTGTTCGAGATGCTCGATGCCGATGTCGAGGCGTTCGTCATGGTGTTCGACGAGACCGTCGGTATACATGACCAGCACGTCGCCCGGGCTGACCGTTAGGGTGCCGTCGACGTACACGGCGTCCTCGAACGGCCCCAGCATCGGGCCGGACGCCTCGGAGAGCCGGACCACCTCGCCGGTATCGGCGCGGCGAAGCAGCGCCGGCAGGTGCCCGGCGGAACTGTAGGACAGCGTGCTGCTTTCGGGGTCGAAGATCATCACCAGATTGGTGGCGAACTCACCCCGAATCTGGTTGGCGGCGAAGCGGTTCAGCTCCTTTAGCACGACGGCGGGGGACAACCCCAGATGTGCGTAGGCGTTTCCGGCGCTGCGCAACTGCGCCATGTCCTCGACGGACATCAGCCCGTGTCCGATGACGTCACCGACGGACAGATAGGTCCGGCGATCGGGCAGGGCCATCACGCTGTACCAGTCGCCGCCGAGCCCATGGTCGACGTCGGCCGGACGATACAGAGCGCGATACTCGAGTCCCACGGCGTCGACCTTGGCGACGGGCTGAGCCACCGAGTGCAACACAGCCGCGCGTGCATGCTCATCCGCGTAGACCTTGGCCCGCACCAGCGCCTGGCTCACCATCGTGGCCGCCGCCGATACGTAGGCGAGTTGAGCCTCGTCCAGCGGTTGAGGGTCCGACCAGACCAGAACGAGAACCCCGAAGGGTTTACCACCCGAACTCAGCGGCCAGCCGACGACGGACTCGGCGTTGACCTTGAAGGGCCAGTGGGCCTTGCCGGGATAAGCCTCGGCGAACTCCCCGGAAGTGCGGATGAGGATGGGTTCGCCGAACAGGACCGCATCGGTGGCGACGCCGCGTTCGCTCAACGGCATGCCAGCGCTGTATGCCTCCGCCAGCGAACCGGGGTAGCCCGACATGGTGACCCACTCCAACCTCTGGCCGTCGGAGGTGATCAGGCCAAGGTTCAGGGCCCGGGCGCCCGCCTCGTTGAGCACCTGCTGCTCCAGCGCCCGGCCGATCTCCTCCGGGGTCAACGCGGCCGACAGTTGACGGGCCAGTCGCGAGAGTGTTTCCAGCCGCAGCCGCTCCCGGCGCTCGGCCTCCCGTTCCTGCACGGCGTTCAGCCGGGCGGCGGCCTCCTGAGCGATCAGCAGAGAGACGACCACGATGACGGCGACGTAGACCTGGGTGAGGGCCACCTGGGTGCCGGGCGCCACTCCGGTGCTGCTGAACAGCCCATGCCCGTGAATAGTCATGATGTTGGCCAGGAAGGCCGCCACCGCGCCCGCGACCGCCGCGCCGAGCATGTTCAGCCGAAACGCCGCCCACGCGAGTACCGGCAGGATCAGGATCGACGGAGGGACCTCCGACCAGAAGGTGAAGACCGAGAGCACGGCCGTGACCACCAGCACGCCCGCCATCTCCCACGGACGCCGGCGCACCACAGAGGACTGGAGGTTCCACAGCAGAATCGGTGACGCCATCACCAGAACACCGAGCGCATCGCCGGCCCACCAGGTCACCGCTCCGCTCAGCCACGGTGACGAGTAGTTCATCGAGATGATGCTTCCGCCGATGACCGAACTGAAGATCGGTGCGATCAGACAGGCGCCCGCGATGAAGCTGACGAGGTCCCGGCGCGTGCGCAGATCCGGCCGGCCGGCGCACAGTGCCAACACTAGGAACGCCCCGATGATGGGTTCGAGCACGTTGGCCGCCGCGAATCCGGCCGATACCCACAGGGGGTTGTCGTAGAGGGTGTCGACCAGGATCTCGGCCGTGGCGACGGCGGCAGCGATCCACGGCCACAGGGCGCGGCGGCTGAGGATCATCGCCGCGACGGTGACACCGGCGGACGGATAGAAGAATGACGGCCCCTCCCAGGAGCCGAAGGACTCCCAGGACAGCACCGCTCCGGCCGCGAACGCCAAGAACACCGCGAGCACGCGGCCCGCATCGGACCTGAACTGAGACCCGCGGCCCCCGCCTATGGCGGGCGTCGGTGTACGGGCGGCGTTGACCGCCGCCTCTGTGCTCAGAGCCATTTCACGAGTTTACCCAAATCTAGCGAACTCCGTATCCGGCCTTACGTGACCACGAAAATCGCCTCTACCTCGGCATTCACCTCGACATCCTCGGGCTCGAGGGTGATCCCCGGCACACCTCCGGCCGGTGCCGCCATGGCGCTGGCCATCAGAACCTTGCGCTGGGCCGGTGCGCTGAGCCCGGGATCGCTGACCGCGCTCGGCGCCACCGATCCCAGGCCGAGTGCGTCGGCGTAGTCCTGCGCGCGCCGCGCCGCATCGCGCACCGCCTTCTGCCGTGCGGAGCGTTCGACTTTCCGGCGTTTGTCCTCGGACAGATCCCAGTCGACGTAGCCGATGTTGAGGCCGTCGATCCCGGCGCACCAACTCACCCACCGGGCCAGTTCGTCGAAGTCGGTAAAGGTCGCGGTGATCGACACCGCGGCGGTGTGCACCAACGGAAGCTGCAGCCCGTCGGCATTCCACGGCCGTTGCGAGCCCATCCGGACCTGATCGATCGCGTAGCGGGTGATGGGCCCGCGTTTGGGGTGGTGCCGCTCCTTCACCGAGGCACTGACGCGCGCCAGCGTCGCGGCGGCGGCAGCGAACACCGGTTCGGCCTCGGGACCGTCGACCGCGACCGTCGCATTCACCGTCGCCCGCTCGGGCGGGAGCGTCATGGTGTGCGAACCGCGCACGCGGATCTCCACTTTGGTCATGAGTGAAACCCTAGCGGCGGCCGCTAGGTGATGAGCGGGTCGCGGGGCATGCCGAGAATCCGCTCGGCGATCTGGTTGCGCGTCACCTCCGAGGTGCCGCCCGCGATCGCCATGCCACGCGCGCCCATCGCGGCGCGGGCGGCCAGTGCACCCTCCCCGCTGTCGAGCACCAACTCCGGACCGAGGAGCCCCGCCGCGATGGCCCCCTGCTCCTGAAAGTGTTCGGCGAGTTTGAGTTTCGTGATGTTCCCCTCTGGCCCCGGGCCGGCGCCCGAGATGCTGCGGGCCGCACGGCGCAGATTCAGCAGCCGCAGGGCCTGGTCCTCGGCGAGGAAGCGGCCGACGCGCTGCACCGCTCCCACCATACGGTCGCCGTGGGTTCGGGCCAGGTGAACCAGCCACGCGGACGCCGGGGCGATACCGCCCGCTCCCCCGCCGATGCTCACGCGCTCATTGCCCAGCGTCGCGCGGGCCACGGTCCATCCGGCGTTGGGCTGCCCGACCACGTCCTCGTCGGGGACGAAGACGTCGTTGAAGAACACCTCGTTGAACTCCTTGCCGCCGGTGATCTGACGCAGCGGCCGCACCTCGACGCCGGGGGCCGTCATGTCCACGATCACCATGGTGATGCCGGCGTGTTTGGGGACGTCGAAATCGGTTCGCACAGTGGCCAATCCGCGCCGCGCGTAGTGGGCGCCACTGGTCCACACCTTCTGGCCGGTGATCTTCCATCCGCCGTCCACGCGGGTCGCGCGGGTTTTCACGGCGGCGGCGTCGGATCCGGCGGACGGCTCGGAGAACAGCTGGCACCAGATCTCGTCCTTGCGCAGCGCCTTCTCCACGAAACGCTCGATCTGCGAGGGGGTTCCGTGCTGGATCAGCGTGAGAATCACCCAACCGGTGATGCCGTAGTCGGGGCGCTTGACGCCAGCGGCGGCGAACTCCTCCTCGATCAGCAGCTGCTCGACCGCTCCGGCGGCCCGGCCCCAGGGCTTGGGCCAGTGCGGCATCACGTAACCCGTCGCGATGAGTTCGTCGAGTTGGGCCTTCTCGTCCAGCGCGGCGATGCGCCCCGCTTCGGAGCGGATCTCGGCGCGCAGAGCTTCGGCCTCGGGCGGGAGGTCGAGGCTGTTGGCCCGGCTGAGCCCGCCGGCGGTTAGTTCGAAGACGTCGGTGGGCGGGCCGTCGCCGCCGAGCATCGCCTGCACCGTCAACGCCCGCCGCAGATGCAGGTGGGCGTCGTGCTCCCAGGTGAACCCGATGCCGCCGTGCACCTGGATGTTGAGTTCGGCGTTGCGGACGTAGGCGGGGAACGCCAGGGTGGCCGCCGCCGCAGCGATCAACTGGAACTGCTGCTCGTCTTCGCCTGCCGCGCGGGCGGCGTCCCACACCGTCGCCACCGCAGACTCCGACCCCACCAGCATGTTGGCGCAGTGATGCTTGACCGCCTGGAAGGTGGCGATGGTCCGGCCGAACTGCTCGCGAACCTTCGCATAGTCGACGGCAGTCTCCACACAATCCGACGCGCCCCCGACCGCCTCGGCGGCGAACAGCGTCCGGGCCCTGGCCAGCGCGGCGGCTTTCGCCCCCGGCAGGTAGTCATGGCCGACCGCGACGTTGGACAACGTCACGCGACCTGACCGCCGGGTGCGGTCCAGGCTGCCCGGCACCTCCACCGCGACGCCCTCGGCGCCGCGTTCCACCAGAACCATGTCGTCACCGGCAGCCAGCAGCAGCAGGTCGGCCAGCCCGGCACCCAGGACCACGCCGCCGTCGCCCGACACACGCGCGCCCGTCACGGCGATATCGCCGCCGAATCCGATTGCGGCAGTGACGGATCCGTCCGCAAGGCCGGGCAACAACCGGGCCTTCTGATCCTCGGAGCCCACCGCGTCGATGACCGACGAGACCACCACGGTCGGCACGAACGGTCCGGGGGCGACGGCGCGGCCCAGTTCGTCGATGACGACCACGAGTTCCGGAAGCCCAAACCCCGAACCGCCGTGGCTCTCGTCGAGGTGAAGCCCGAGCCAGCCCAGTGCGGCCAGTTCCGGCCAGAACGACGGGTGGGTCTCGGCCTCGGCGTCGAGCAACTCGCGGGCTGCCCAGCGCGCTTTCTGCGTGGTCAGGAACGCACGTGCGACCTGACCGAGTTCACGATGGTCGTCGGTGAGAGCGATCGGCATACCGCCGACGTTACCGCTCGACGGCTATGCCGGGATTCGCGACCGCTCTAGGGCAGGAAGGGATTGGTGAACGTGTAGTCCTTCATCCCCGCTGCCGCGTTGTACGTGCCGCCACTCAACGGGATGTAGCCGAACGGCAGTGCGTACTTCAGCACGTTCACGTTGCCGATCGGCGTCGGCCGCGACGAGTTGAACAGGCCGGAGCCGATCGGCGGATTCTTCATGAAGCTGAACACCGAGCCGACCGGTGGCACGTCCCCCTTCGCGATGCCGGGGGTCCCGGAGCGGACGTTCGTGACGAGGAGGGCCTGGGTGGTGTCACCCTTGATGTTCCACTGGCTGGTCACGTCGGCGTCGACGCTGCCGATCTTCTCGCCACGCTGGTTGTAGATGTCGAACTGCTGGTAGCCCTGAATGATGACCTCACGCGGAGGCAGCCCGTTGATACCGGACACCTGCAGGGGCGACACCGGCACGAATGCGTAGTTGCCCGGGACCTGCAACGGCGCATCGCTGGCCGGCTTGGACGCGTTGAAGGGCAACGGCAGCGGGATGGAGCCCTGCGGGGTGACGAGTCTGGTGGAGTGGACGTAGCCGCCGTTCGCCTTCGGCGCCGACTCGTAGAGCAGGTAGTTCTTGTCCCCGAACAGGTAGATCACGTTGTAGACCGTGCCGGCGGGCGGCAACTGGTCCGGGCCGAGCCCCTGGGGTGCCGTGCCGTCGTTTCCGGTGACGTAGATCGCCTTGGTGTAGAGGCCGAAGAAGTCCTTGGTGGTCGTCACCAAGCCGTCGAAACTGCCGACCGGGGCATCCGTGGCCGAGTTATACACGCTGTACTTCTGGCTGCCCTGAATGCCGTTGTAGAACGGGGGGATACCGGCCGACGACGTGAAGATCTCGGTGGACGGGGTCTGCGGCGCGATGTAAGAACCGTTCGTGAGGTTGAGCGGTTTGTTGACCAACCCGTAGTCGGTGAGTTGCGAGGCCGCGTTGAACCGGACCGGGAGGGTGAGGTCACCGAACGGCGTGAGGAGCTTCGTCGAGAGGACGTCGCCCGTCTGCGTCGGCATCGCCGAGTAGACCATCCCGTACTTGCCGGTGCCGATGGAGGCGAGCACCGAACCGACCGGCGGGATCTGGCCGGCGTCGGTTCCGACCGGGCCCGACACCACGTCCGTGACGACGAGCTCGTGGAACTTGACCAGCGTGCCCAGGCCGAAGGAGTTGTTGTTCGTGACGAGCGCATCGAAGGTGCCGACCGTCTGGCCCGAGGTCGGGTCCACGATTGCGTACTGCCGTTCGCCCTGAACGGACGCCGGGATGCCCGGAACGGCGGTGTACAGGCCGTAGAACGACGAGACGTTCTCAACGGAATTGTTGACGACGTTGAACCCGTTCAGCACCATCACCGGAGCGGTCGATGACGCGTTCTGCTGGGGGGCGACCGCGGCGGCGGCATGCGGCCTGCGCGCCACGGCAAGCAGCGCCCAGGCCAACGGCGAATCGACCGCCGGAGTCAGGGGCGAATTGCCGGAGAACAAATTCACGATCTGGTGCAGCGCGGTCGTGATGCCACCGATCACGCCGGGAGCGGCTGCGGCCACCTTCGGGGGCAGGGCGGCGAGCAGCCCGCTCGGGACGCTGAGCGACGCGGTGAGCGACGGGATGGACGCAGCGGGAGCCACGACGGTCGCCGCGGCCGGGATAGCGACGACACTGCCGACCGCATGCGCAGCGATGTTCGTGACCGCGCGGGAGTCACCGACCGCGGCGGCCGGTACGGGCGCCGGAGCGTTGAAGAGCGCCTTGGCCGGCTTCAGCGACCGGATCGCGTCGCCCACACCGGCTCCGGCACCGCTGCCCGAGCCGTTGGTCGCGGCCCGGGCCGGCGCCGGAAGCGGAAGTGCGGAGGTTGCTGAGCGGTTCGCCTTCGCTGCGGTTCGCGCCCCACGGGTCCGCGGTCCGGAGTTGGCGGCCGGGTTCTGCGCGGTCAGCGACGTGCCTACCGACTGGGTGCCGTCGGCCGAGGACTCGGTGGCGGTACCGCCGGCCGGAGATCCCGAGGTGTCGGTGTCGGCGCAAGCCACTCCGCTCCCGGCGACAACCGCCGCACCGACCCCCAGCACCGTCGCGAGTCCGCCGATCCGACCGATGTACCGTGACGCGCTCATACCTTGTTCTCTCCCAGTCAGTTTCGAAACAGTAAGTTCCGGAAAAAACATTCAGTTTCGGAAAAACAGTGTCCAGCGCCGCGGCGTCAGCCGTCGCGGCGGACGAGATCGAAGTCGTCGTAGACGAATTCGAGATCGTGGCGGATCCGCTCGGGGTCGAGATCGAACTTCTCGGGCGAGTGCTGGTGCTTGCTCTTGTACGAGCGCTGCCGCTCGGCCTGGGCGCGAATCTCCTCCTGGAATTCCGCGCTGGGCTCGATCTCGATGAAGTCGAGGATCCGCTTGATCGTGGGCTCGAGGTTCTGCAGCAGGTCGGTGTAGCGCACCACGCAGAGGTTCTTCTCCGGGATGCTGCCCGCCATGTACTGCTTGTCGAACGAGCGCAGCATCTCGCAGGACGCCTGGTAGAGGTTCTCCACCCAGCGCTGCTGATCGGCTTCGCTGGTCTTGTTGAAGGCGTCGTAGCCGTTCTCCAGCACGCCGGTGATCAGCGACATGCCCGACGGGATCACCTCGACCGGGTCGCGGATGATGTAGACGAGCTTGGCGTCCGGGTAGCGCTCGAGCACCTCGTCGATCCGGAAGGTGAGCATGCTCGTCTTGGCCAGGATCCGCTTGGCGTTCTTGTAGGCGATGTTCCGCTTCCAGCACTCTTCGTGGTAACGGAAGAAACGCTCCTCGTCCTCGGCGCTGGCGCGTTCGATACCGAGTTCGCGCCGCGACATCTCGCTGCCCCAGGTGTCCTGCCAGGCGAGGAAGTAGGCCCAGGCGAACGGACCGTCCATGGTTCGGAAGAACCAGAGCACATCGTCGGTCTCAATGCCGCGCAGGTTGGTGTCGTGCACGTCGGACGGGTGGTACCGCGCCGGCGAGAGACGGTCGATCCGCGGGACGATCCGTCCGAGCAGCTTGCGGGCGGTGATGGCCGGGAACAGCATCTCCCAGAGTTCGAATGCCGCCAGGTCGTCGCCGGCCCCGAGAAGGAGGCGGTGCAGGAACGTCGTCCCGCTGCGCGGGTTGCCGACGATGAAGACCGGGCGGTCGATCGGGATCTTGCGGTAGCTCGGGAAAAACACCCGGTCCAGTCCCAGGGTCGCCGCAGAGATCGCCTGACGCACCTGCAATGCGACGAACGTGCCCAGCGGCCGCAACCGGAACCCGAAGGTTTCGTTGATAGTCCGGTACAGCCTCAGATAGTGATTCAACTCAGCACTCCCATACAGCGGTGGCACCCACGACGGTGAAACCCGCCGCGGCGCTCCCGATCATGATCTTGTCCCCGTTGGACACAGTTCCGTTCCGAAGCCGGTAGTCGAGGGCCAGGGCCCACGCCGTGCTCGCGGTGTTCGCGAACATCGTATGGGTGTGCACACACGCCTGTGGTCTGGCACCCAGTTCCGCGAAGATCCGTTCCAGCGCAGCCTCGCTGGGCTGGTGGAATGCGAAGTGGTCGACATCCTCTGCCGCCCATCCGGTCGAGTCCAGCAGGGCGCGAAGCTCCGGAACCACGTGGATCGACAGGGAGAACAACTCTTTGGAGTCGGAGGAGAAATGACCGTCGACGGGCGCCCGGCACAGCGCCCAGTGCTCGGGCAGCGTCTTGTGCATGAACCCGAGCAGTCGCGCACCGCCAAGTGGCAGCCGGTCGCGGGTGATGAGGATCGCGGCGGCGGCGTTGCCGATGGTCAGGCCGGCGACGCCGAGCATGACCTCGTCGATCGACTGCATCTCGTAGCTCACCCGGTCGCGGGTGATCTCCCCGGAGCAGATCATGGCTGTATTGATGTCCTCGTGCAGCGCGAAGTACGCCGCAGCGACGTGCAGGGCCTCGATGAGGCCGGCGCATGCGCAGGTGACGTCGAAGACGTGCGCGCTCCCGACCCCGAGGCGTCCGGCCACCTCGGTGGCAGTGGCCGGCTCGAAGGCGTCACGCGCGACACCGCCGTAGATCAGCAGATCCACGTCGGAGGCCGCCACCCCGTTCTCCTCCAGGCACGCTTCCGCCGCCTGCGATGCGAACTCGCCGGGGGACAGCGTGTGGTCCGACGCGAGGTAGCGAACCTTGGTGTTGCAGCGGTCGAAGACGTAGCGGATGGTTTGCTCGATCGGCTCCCATTCGCTGGGCGAGCCGCGGAAGTTTTCCCGCATTTCCGCCAGCACGGTGTCGTTGTCGACCGCGAGATCGGGCAACACCGTCGCGGGCCGGGAGAAATAGAGTTGAGGAAGCATCCTCGAGGTCGTCCCTTCGTCGCTTGTCTTGTGCCGACCTAGCTTTGTTTTGCCCTGGCCGACCGCCCGTTGGCCGTCGTGAGTGAGAATTCCCTACACAATGCCGGTTCTGGGCGCGATCGGCAAGAGCAAACCGACCCCCTTGATATTAGCTGGACACGTCGGCAAAACAACAAATCCCCATCACCGAGTGTCCGCATCAGACCGGCACGACCTTCTGGTTCCCGCCGGCACGAGCTTCTGGTGCGAGGATCACGCGAGGGGCTCGGCAGAGCCCGGACCAAGGAGGGGACAGTGGGTTCACCCGCCGCCGCACCGCAGGAGACCGGTATCGAGACCACCGATGCAACCGGGGACATCACCTTCATCAGGACCGATCCGGCGCTCCCCCCGGTGGCGATCATCGACCGCACCCCGATGGGCGCCCGCCGGAAACTGGCTTTCGCCGCCATTGCGCTGGTGGGGGCCATCACCTGGGCGATCGTCGCGTTCGCCCGCGGCGAACAGGTCAATTCGGTCTGGTTCGTGGTGGCGGCGATCTGCACCTACCTGATCGGGTTCCGCTTCTATGCGCGGCTGATCGAGAGCAGGATCGTCATGCCCCGTGACGATCACGCCACCCCGGCAGAGATCTACGACAACGGCACCGACTACATGCCCACCGACCGCCGCGTGCTGTTCGGCCACCACTTCGCGGCGATCGCGGGGGCCGGCCCACTGGTGGGGCCGGTCCTGGCGGTCCAGATGGGCTATCTGCCCGGCACCATCTGGATTTTGCTGGGCGCCGTGTTCGCAGGTTGCGTCCAGGACTATCTGGTACTGAGCATCTCCACCCGGCGGCGCGGCCGCTCGCTGGGGCAGTTGGCCCGCGACGAACTCGGCCCGGTGGGCGGCACGGCCGCGATCGTTGGTGTGCTGGTGATCATGGTCATCCTGCTGGCCGTGCTCGCCCTGGTAGTTGTCAACGCCCTGGCCGAAAGCCCGTGGGGGGTGTTCTCGATCGCGATGACCATCCCCATCGCCCTGTTCATGGGGCTTTACCTGCGAGTACTGCGCCCGGGGCGGGTTTCGGAAGTCTCGCTGATCGGCGTGGTCCTGCTGCTCGCCGCCGTCGTCGCGGGAGGCTGGATAGCGCAGACCGACTGGGGCGTGCACTGGTTCACGCTGTCCAAGGTGACGCTGTCGTGGTGCGTGATCCTCTACGGGCTGGCGGCCTCGGTGCTGCCGGTGTGGCTGCTGCTGGCGCCGCGCGACTATCTGTCGACGTTCATGAAGATCGGAACGATCGCCCTGCTGGCCCTGGGCATCCTGCTGGCCCGCCCGATCATGCAGGCCCCGGCCGTGTCCCACTTTGCCGCGACCGGCGCGGGTCCGGTGTTCGCGGGTTCGCTGTTCCCGTTCCTGTTCATCACGATCGCCTGCGGCGCGCTGTCCGGCTTCCATTCGCTGATCGCCTCGGGCACCACCCCGAAGCTGCTGGAGAAGGAAAGCCAGATGCGCGTCATCGGCTACGGCGGCATGCTGACCGAGTCGTTCGTCGCGATCATGGCGCTGATCACTGCCTCGATCCTCGATCAGCACCTCTACTTCGCCATCAACGCCCCGGGCGCACAGACCGGCCGGACCGCCCAGACCGCGGCTGAATACGTCAACTCCCTGGGCCTGTCAGGTCCGCCGGCCACCGCCGGGCAGATCGCCGATGCGGCCGCGAGTGTCGACGAGAAGTCGATCGTGTCGCGGACCGGCGGCGCGCCGACTCTGGCGTTCGGCATGTCCCAGGTGCTCTCGACGGCCTTCGGCGGCACGGCTCTCAAGGCGTTCTGGTACCACTTCGCGATCATGTTCGAGGCGCTCTTCATCTTGACCACGGTCGACGCCGGGACCCGCGTGGCCCGATTCATGTTCTCCGACGGGCTGAGCAACCTCGGCGGACCGCTGCGCAGGCTGCACGACCCGAGCTGGAAGGCCGGGGCGTGGACGTGCAGCGTCATCGTCGTCGCCGCCTGGGGCTCCATCCTGCTGATGGGGGTGACCGACCCGCTGGGCGGGATCAACACGCTGTTCCCGCTGTTCGGCATCGCCAACCAACTGCTGGCCGCCATCGCCCTGACCGTCGTCACGGTGGTGGTGATCAAGCGCGGATTGCTGAAGTGGGCGTGGATTCCGGGCGTTCCGCTGCTGTGGGATCTGACGGTGACACTGACCGCGTCATGGCAGAAGATCTTCTCCGGCGATCCCAAACTGGGCTACTGGACCCAGCATTTCCAGTATCTGGACGCCCAGCGGGCGGGCAAGTCGGCCTTCGGCGCGGCCAAGAACCCCGACCAGCTCGCCGCCGTCATCCGCAACACGTTCATTCAGGGCAGCTTCTCGATCGTGTTCGCGGTGGTGGTGCTGATCGTGGTCGCCGCGGGGATCGCGGTGTCGCTGCGGGCCATCCTCGGCCGGGGCGGGCCGTCGGTCGAGGAGGAACCGGTCCCGTCGCGGATCTTCGGGCCGTCGCGGTTGGTCGCGACCCGTGCCGAGCGGGAGGTGCAGAAGCAGTGGGACGCATTGGCCGCATCTGGCGGCATACCCGCTGGTACGTCGCGTCATTGATGGGCGACAACCACTATGAACGGTACGTCGGGCATCGCCGCCGCAACCACCCCGGCGAGCCGGTGCTCAGCGAGGCCGACTACTGGCGGATGCGGCACCGGGCGGCAGAGAACGACCCCGGCGCCCGCTGCTGCTGACCCGAACGAAAGGCCCGGCCCCTTATCTCCAGGGACCGGGCCTCTCCGGGTCACAACGTTCGCGCCGATCGGCGCCTGACGGTTCAGATACCCCGACCCCGGAAATCTCAAACCCGGGGAACAGGGTGGCTCCGCTCCCCGTTTGACCAAGCAGGAAGCAGGACGACAGGAGGACCCATGCTCAACAAAATCGCCGGAGCACTCACCCAGGTGGCCGAGGCGGGCGGCACCATCGTCGGCATCAGGAACGGCACCGAGGAGCCGCCGTTCACCGTGCAGCGCCGCATCGGCGACGTCGAGATCCGGCGCTACGGAGCGCGCATCGCGGCTGAGACGACGATCGACGCCGACGAGGAGGCGGCCCGCAACGAGGGGTTCCGCCGGCTGGCCCGGTACATCTTCGGCGGCAACACCGCCAAGGCCAAGATCGCCATGACCGCGCCGGTCGCCCAGGAACTCGGCGAGAAGGTCGCCATGACCGCGCCGGTCGCCACTCAGCGTGGCGCCAACGGCCAGTGGGTCATCCGGTTCTTCATGCCCTCCGAGCACACCATGGACACGCTGCCCACCCCCAACGACGAGCGGGTCCGGCTGGTGCCGGTCGCGCCCGAGACGACAGCGGTGTTGCGATTCTCCGGGCTTCCCAGTCCGGCTTCGGTCGCCTCACACACCAGGGAGTTGCTGAACACCCTGCGCAGCAACGGGATCGAGACCGACGGCGAGCCCCTCGCGTGGTTCTACGACCCGCCGTGGACCATTCCGTTCCTACGCCGCAACGAAGTGGCGGTCCACCTCGCGGGGTGACCGGCCGTCAGCGGCTAGGAAGCTTCCAGTGCGGGGGCCGGCTCGGCAACCGGCGGAACCTCCGCGGCCGGAGCGGGACTCGGTGCGCTGTCGCCGGCCGAGGCATCCGCCGGAACTGCGGCTGCGGGAGCGGAGGAGGCCGGGGCCGAGGAGGAATGGATCGGCGCGGACGAGTGGATCGACGAACCTGCCCTGGAGTCCGTCGGGCGTTGGGTGAGCAACAGCATGGCCGCGTCCCCAACCGAAACGTCCTGATTGCGAACCGCCTGCCAGAGGTCGTGCAACAGACCCGTGCGGCCCTCGGGAGCGGCCTGGGTGGTTCCCGGCGGTAAATGGTCCGGACTCGGGAGGTGCGGAACCCCGTCCGCTGTCGGGCCGGCCGAGCCACCTGCTGTCGATGCGGCAGCCGAACCACCGGCCGCGGGTGCGGGGCCGGGGGCTGACGCGGCGGCGGCGGTCGCTGAGCCGGCCGGATCTGCGGGTGCGGCCGGATCGGCCACCGCGGCGGGAGCCGCCAGCAGGGCGAACGTCACCGTCGAGGCCGCTACGCCCAGGGCGGTGGTGCGGCCCCGGCTCAACCAGGACCGGGTGGATGTTCCACCTGTCACTTGCCACCTCCGCAAATCGGCATCCGCGCTTACTGGTCAATCCGATGATGCATGAATTTCGTTACACCGGCCACCGGGGCGGCTGCGGGCCCGGCCGACGGGCATGCTGGGCACGTGCACCGCATCGCCGCGATCCTGCGGGCCCGCCCGCTGATCTCGTTCTTCGTCCTCGCCTATTCGGTGACCTGGCTGCTGTGGGCGCCGCTGGTGTTCTCGGGCACGCCCGCGTTTTCCGAGACGTCGCATGTCCCGTCGATGGCGGCTCTCCCTGCGGTCGCCGTGGGCGTGACCGGGACCGCGGTTGTGATGACCGCGGTGACACAAGGCGCCGCCGGGCTGCGGCGGCTGGGACGACGCCTGGTGCACTGGCAGGTCGGGGTGCGGTGGTATCTGGTGGCGCTGCTGCTGATCCCGCTGCTGGAGCTGGCCTTCACCGCGGTGTTCGTGGGACCGGGGGTGTGGCGGGCGCTGACCCCCGCCGCGCTGGCGGCCTACCCGGCGTCCTACGCGGCCCACTTCATCTTCGGTCCACTCTTCGAGGAATCCGGCTGGCGCGGGTTCGCCCTGCCCCGCATGCAGCACCGGTTCGGGCCGATGCGCGGAACGCTGTTGCTCGGGCTGCTGTGGAGCGGCTGGCACGTGTTCCTCTACGCCCCGATGTGGATGCGCGACGGCGCGGTCGCCGGGCTCGCCGGACTGGCGATCTTCGTGGCGTTCACCATCACGGTCAGCGTGGCGTTCACCTGGGTCTCGAACAACACCGGGGCCAGCCTGCTGATGGTCATCCTGCTGCACGGATCGATCGACGGCACTGCGACGTATGTTCAGCGCCTCGGCGACCGGGGAGTGATCACCGCCGACGCCGCGGCGTTCTGCGCAGGGTTCGGGGCACTGTTCGCCTCGACGCTGGCGGCGGCGCTGATCGTGCTGGGCACCCGCAAGCGTTTGAGCTATCCGCGATACCGCGATGGGGCCGAGCACCTCGATCTGGGGATAATTCGGTGATGCGACTGGCGACGGCGGCGATCGCCGCACTGATTGCGGCCTGCGGCGCTGTGCCCGCCAACGCCGCTCCGGATGGCGGCGTGCCTCCGCTGAGCCCCCAGGCCCGAGCCGCCGGCTTGATCGACGTGCGCAGCGTGTTGCCCGACGCGATCATCGACCTGCGCTACGCCACCGCCAACAACTTCATGGGCGTTCCGTTGTACCCGGGCAACGCCCGCTGCCTGGTGAACGAGTCGCTCGGACCGGGGCTCGCCGCAGCCGCGGCGACACTCCGCGCGCAGGGTTACTCGCTGGTCTTCTGGGACTGTTACCGCCCGCACGACGTGCAGGTGCGCATGTTCACCGCGGTGCCCGATCCGGCGTGGGTGGCCAAACCCGGCCCCTACTCACGCAGCCACGAGACGGGCCGGTCGGTGGATGTCACGCTGGCCTCGGGCGGACGTCTGCTGGACATGGGCACCGACTTCGACGACTTCTCAGCGCGCGCAACGGCTTTCGCCACCGATGGCGTCAGCACCGCGCAGCAGGCCAATCGGGCGACGCTGCGGGCGGCCATGACCGCCGGTGGGCTGACCGCCTATTCCGGTGAGTGGTGGCACTTCGACGGCCCGGGCGCCGGCGTGCAGCGTCCGATCCTGAACGTTCCGGTGAATTAGCCGCGCAACCGACCACGGGTTCGTTTATCGTTCCTTTATCGCGGCAACTCTGTTGCCGGGCACTGGGCGGGATGAGGTGGTGGGTACCGGTCACACCAACATCGCAGCGCTGCTGGCCGTGGGAGCAGCGCTAGTGACCGCCGTGCCTCCGACAGCCCAACCCGACCTGACCGCCACAACGCTCTACATGGGTGGCACGTTCAGCCAACTCAGCGTGCCGCAGGACACCCGGGAATTCATCGACTCCTACATCGGCAGCATGTACCGAAGTTTCGTCGAGCCCAGCGGGCTGTGCCCGAACTGCACGCCGGTGGGCGTCTACACCCCCGAACAGTTCTGGCCGGCGACCGGCCTGATCCAGCTAACCTTCGACAAGTCCGTCGCCAAGGGCCTGACCAACCTCGACAACTGCCTCGGTGGCCAGGCATGCATGGTCACCGCTCCCCCGTACTCCTCCACCGGCAAACGGACATTGACCGACGCCTCGTTCACCGTCGTGAGCTACTCGCAGAGCGGGACTATCGCCGCCGAGGCGAAGGAGAACCTCATCAGCGGTTCGGCCGGCACTTCAGCGGGCGGGCCGTCGACGACGGGGCCGTCGGCGAGCACCCAAGTCGGCCCCGCGGTCAGCTTCGTCTTCGTCGCAAATCCCAACCGGCCCAACGGGGGAATCCTGCCGCGCTTCGAGGGCCTGCACATCCCGGTACTCGGAGTGTCGTTCACCGCGGCCACACCGACCGACTCGTCGAGTTCGGCTCCCCTGACGACGGTCGACGTCGCGCGGCAGTACGACGCGATCGCCGACTTCCCGACCAACCCGCTCGACCTGCTGGCCAGCGTCAACGCCCTCTTCGGGTACTTCATCATCCATGTCGCCCCGTTCGGCGGCGGCACGCCGGAACTTCAAGGGCAGTACCAGGATTCGACCTACTATCTGATCCCAACGCCCACGCTGCCACTGCTCATGCCGATGGCCCGGCTACCCGTGGTCGGCCCTCTCCTGGCCGCCGTCCTCGATCCGCCGTTGCGTGTCCTGGTGGAAGCGGGGTATGACCGCACGCTCAATCCGGGTGTGCCGACCCGGGTGAACCCGCGCTATCGTCCCCCGCCTGCGACGACGGCCCGAAATTTCCTGCGGGCCATCCCGGCCGGCCTCGACAACGGAATCGCCTACCTCACGGGCAATCCGGCCAACAGACCCTTCCGGACCACACCGCCGCCGACCTACGGCGTCGGCGGACCCCCGGTGTACACCGGCGCAGTCGACCCGTACGGTCCGCCCACGCCGTTGGCGCCTGCGGGAGCGGTGACCGCACAGCCGACCGCCGGCGCAGTCCGCCGGGCGACGGCCATGCCGCCGAACTCAGGTCAGCCTCGGCCTGCCCCTGCGGTCTCCGGCACGCGGGACACCGTGCTGAACCGCAGCGCGGAATCCTCGACCGGCCCTTTGCGCAGTCGGGCGAGGTCGGCCCAGTAGTCCATCTCGATGGTCCACGGCCCGCGGTCGCCCTGCTGGGGGAATTCCTGGATCGACCGCATGATGTAACCGGCCGGGAAGTCCAGCATCGGCCGCTTGGCGACGGCCGGGTCGTCGGCGACCGGGACCACGGTGGTGTAACCGTGCCGGTCCATGTAGCCGATGAGTCGGCACAGGTGCTCGCAGACCAGATCGACCTTCAGCGTCCACGACGAGTTGGTGTAGCCGAACATGAAGCCCAGGTTGGGGATTCCCGAGAGCATGAAGCTCTTGTAGACCAGGCAGTCGTGGGCGTTCTTGACCTCGCCGTCGACGGAGACCTCGATGCCGCCGAACAGTTGCAGCTTCAGGCCGGTGGCGGTGACGATGATGTCGGCGGGCAGTTCGCGGCCGGAGGCCAGCAGGATGCCGGTCTTGGTGAAGCGAACGATCTTGTCGGTGACCACCTCGGCCTTGCCCTTGCCGATGGTGCGGAAGAGGTCGGCGTCGGGCACCGCGCAGAGGCGCTGATCCCACGGGTTGTAGTTGGGCTTGAAGTGGACGTCCACGTCGTAGCCGGCCGGCAGCATCTTGGCGTTGACCGAACGGATGATCTTGCGCGCCAGCTTCGGGTTGCGCTGGCACAGGCCGTAGATGAACCGCTGCTTGCCGATGTTGAACCGGCGCGCTGCGGCGTAGGCGCGCTTCTCCGGCAACACCTTTCGCAGTCCATTGGCGATCGGGTCCTTGCGCGGCAGCGGCATGACGTAGGACGGCGAGCGCTGCAGCATGACGATGTGGCCGGCATCCGGGGCCATCGCCGGGATCAGTGTGACGGCGGTGGCGCCACTACCGATGACGACGATGTTCTTCCCGTGATAGTCGAGGTCCTCCGGCCAGAACTGCGGGTGCACGATCTGGCCCTCGAAGTCCTCCTGGCCCTCGAAATGGGGTGCGTTGCCCTCGGCGTAGTTGTAGTAGCCGGTCGCGCCGAACAGCCAGGTGCAGGTGATGTCCCACTGCTTGCCGTCGCGTTCCATCGTGACCGTCCACACCGCGGCGTCGGAGTCGAAGTCGGCGCGAATCACCTTGTGCTGAAGGTAGATCCGCTTGCCGAGGCCGTCCTCGGCGATGGCCTCGTGCAGATAGTCGAGGATCTCGTCGGCGTCGGCGATGGCGTTGTCTGAGGTCCACGCCTTGTACTCGAACCCGAAGGTGTGCAGGTCGGAGTCGGACCGGATCCCCGGGTAGCGGAAGAGGTCCCAGGTGCCGCCGATCGCCTCGCGGCCGTCGGCGATCGCGAAGTTCTTGCCCGGCAGTTTGGTCACCAGATAGTGGCCCAGGCCGATGCCGGAGATGCCGGCGCCCACGATCAGCATGTCGAGATGGCCGGTCAACGACTCCTTCGGGCGGATCCGTTCCAGCGTGGCGATGGACGAGGCGAGGGACTGCGAGGACGACATCGGATCTCCCGGCTTGGGGTTGGACTAAACGCTAACAATGTTATATTTTTATCGACACGTGTCAAGGCTCGACACAGGTCAAGGAATCTCGAGGAAAGGATTTCCCGGTGTCGACGGCGAGCATGACGCGACGGGCCCCGATGCAGGAGCGCAGTCGGCAGACGGTTAACCGGATCCTCGACGCGGCCGCCGCGATCGCCGACGAGCAGGGGGTCGACGCGGCCACCACCCGGGCGATCGCCGACCGGGCCGGGGTCTCCTATCCCTCGCTGTACCGGTTCTTCGCCGACCGCGAGGCCATCCTCGACGAACTGCTCGAGCAGCACTGCGCCGAACTCGACGCTCGGTGCGCCGAGGCTGAGAAGACCTGGGCGATCACGTCGGTCGCCGACGTGCTCGACAACGAACTGGACCTGCACGTCCTCTACTACCGCCTGCATCCGGGCTCGGCCCGGTTGTGGATGACCGGCCGGACCTCGCCCACCGTCACCAAGCACGTCCGCAACCGGATGCAAGCCCTGGCGGACCGCATCCACGGGATGCTCGTCGAGGCCGGCCTGATCCCGGCCGACACCGACCCCCGCACCATGCTGGTCGCCGTCGAGATGGCCGACCGCGTGCTGGAACTGGCCTTCCGCGATTCCGGGGCCGAGTTCGACGAACAGATCCTCGATATCGGCCGCCGGGCACTCATCGCCTTCGGCGATGATCTTTCCCGGGGCCTCGCGAGGGATGCCGCGTCGCACTCCCCCAGGTGATCTGCATGAGGTCCTCGGCCGGCGTCGACTCGACCAACCGCCCGAAGGCCCGGGAGAACCCGTCGACAATCGTCTCGTGGTCGGGTACCAGCGTTGTGTCACAGGCGATTCCGACCGTCACTTCGCCGTCGTAGCTGTAGATGGTGAAACTCATCGGCTGGTCGCCTGAGATCGGCGCCCAGCCGACCATGCCGTCGACCAGACTCCCGGCCAGGTACACCGGCATGGGCGGCCCGGGAACGTTGGTCAACGTGCCGACCGTGCGATTGGTGAACAGGTCGACCGAGGCTTCGTAGAGTTCGTGGCTGAACCCGGCGATGGTCTCCTGGAACCGGAACGCGACCGCCGCCTCGTGGCCGTGCTTGATGCGGTCCATGCGCCGCTTGGCGACGGCCAGCACCTTGTGCGCATCGGGTTCGTCGGTCGGCAGTTCCAGCTGAACCAGGGCGAAGTCGTTGCCCAGGGTGTCGGGCAACGTCAGGTCCACCGGCTTGAGGTTCACCGGCACCATGAACGTCACCGAGGAGCATCGGGCGTCGTGGGCCTCGAGGTAGTCGTGGAGGCTACTTGCGACGGTGGCCACCAGGACGTCGTTGACGGTGCAGTCGTTCGCCCTGGCCACGGCCTTGATGGCCGCCAGCGAGATCGGTTCGGACCAGGCGACGCTCTTGTCCCCGCCGGCCTCGCCGGTCCAGATCGTCACGTCGTTCCGGGTGCCGAGCAGCAGTTTGCGCACGGTGTCGACATCCCCGGGCGCGGCCGAGAAGAAGTCCACCAGCTTCCCGCCTCCCGGCAGCGCCGACTGCACGCTCTTGGCCAGGCCCGCGCCGGCGGCCTGCACCGCGCCGACCAGGCTGTCGCCGGCGCCGACCGGGTTGCGCAGGGCGAACCCGCCGAACCGGCCGGCCTTGCGCAGCAACTGCGGCCCGGCCGCGGTCAGGCGGGACACCCCGAACCTGGCGGTGCCGACGGCCGTCCTGGCCGCGTCGGCCGTCGCGGCGCGCATCCTGCGGGCCAGCGGCTGCCCGGGCGGGTGCGGGTGAGCGGCGTGCTGGACGACCGCCGGAGCCAGGATGGGACCGCCATCCGGGGAGGCGTCGAACAAGCTCATCGAGAGTTGCACCATGCGCATGCCGTCGGCGATGGCGTGGTGGCTGCGCAGCAGCATCGCACTGCCTGTGCCGTAACGCTTGACCCAGATCGACTGCCACAGTGGGCGATTGCGGTCCAGCATCTCGGTCCGGTGGGCCGCCACCAGCTCCTGAAGCGATCGCGGGTCGTCCGGGTTGTGCAGCGAGACCAGCGAGACGTGGTTGTCGAAGTCGAAGTCGGGGTCGGGCTCCCACCACCAGGAGCCGTCGTCGTCCTGCACCGCCTTGCTGCGGAACACCGGGTAGCGGTTCACCAGCCGCTCGGTGACAACGGCGCGCACCTTGGCGAAGTCCAGCGGTTCGGCGGTCCAGATGACCGAGTCGACGACCATGAGGTTGTTCGGCTGGTCCATCTCCAGCCAGAGCGCATCCTGCACCCCGAGCTGTTGTCGCTGCTGCATCCCACCATTCTTGCCGATCGGGAGGCACAGCGATCCCGAATGTTTTCCGACGGAAGGTATGCGAATGCGATGATGGCCTGCAGCAGAAAGGACGCCCGCATGCCGGCACCCCTATTTCGTCCCGTCCTGGCGGTGTTTTCCGCACTGGTTGCCCTGCTTACGGCCGTTTTCGGACCCGCCGCGGCGGCGAATGCCTGCAGCAGGGTGACCTGGCTGGGCCCGAACGGCATGGTGATCACCGGACGGTCGATGGACTGGCCGTACTCCTTCAACTCCCACCTCTACGCGGTGCCGGCCGGCAGCACCCAGGACGGCGCGGGCGGCCCGAACTCGCTGACCTGGACCCGCAAATACGGCGCGATCGAGGTGGCCGGCACCACCGATCCGAAGGGCCCCATCGACGGCGTGTTCGACGGAATGAACACCACCGGACTGGTGGCCAACCTGCTCTATCTCGGCGAGTCCGACTTCGGGCCGGCGCCCACCGACAACCGGCCGCGGCTGTCGTTCGCCGCCTGGGTGGACTACGTGCTGACCAGTTACGCCACGGTCAACGAGGTGGTGGCCGCCTTCACCGACCCGTCGATCTACATCGTGCCGATCAACTTCGGCCCGGGCGGCGCCGGCCATCCGACCGTGCATCTGTCGGTCACCGACGCCTCCGGGGACTCGGCGATCATCGAGTACCTCGACGGCAAGCCGGTGATCCACCACGGCCGGCAGTACCAGGTGATGACCAACAGCCCCACCTACGACAAGCAGCTGGAGCTCAACGCGAAATGGGACGGCGTCGACAAGAACAGCGACCTGCCCGGCTCGATCCAGTCCGAGGACCGCTTCGTCCGCGCGTCCTACTACCTGAGCAGGTTGCCGCAGACCACCGATGAGCGCCAGGCGGTGGCCGGGGTGTTCAGCGTGATGCGCAACGTCTCGGTGCCGTGGGGCGTCGGCGACCCGGAGCACCCGAACCTCTCCCCCACGTACTGGCGCTCGGTGGCCGACTCGACCAACAAGGTCTACTACTTCGAGTCGGCGCTGAGCCCGAACATCGTGTGGGTCAACCTCGACAAGATCAACCTCGGTCCGGGATCGGGTATCCGCGCGGTGGCCGTCGAGGGCAACTACTCGATCATCGGAAACATCGACGACCAGCTGGCCCCGGCGAAGCCGATCTCCTTCCTGACGCAGACCGCCGCCAACGCCCCAGCACCGGGCCAGCAGGACCTCTGGCTGGATGAGGCCGCGCCGGTGAAGAAGTCCGGCTTCCACTGGTGGTGGGTGCTGCCGATCGTGGCGGTGTTGGGTCTACTCGGCTTCCTGCCGCGGCTGCGCCGTAAGCCGACGCCCTGAATCGGATCTGGCCCTGAGTCAGTTCCCTCCCTGAACCGGATCTGGCCCTGAATCGGTTACTGTCGGCGCATCTTGAGGATCGACAGGCCACGCCGACGAGGTGCACTGACAGCCGCGCTGGCAGTGACGGTGGCGCTCGCACCGAACATCGTCCACCGCACCGCCGATCCGGTCGCCCCGCCCGGCACCATCGGCGGCCCGTACGCCGCGCTGCTGTCCGATGACCTAGGCCCGGCCGGGAGTCCGCGGGTGCGGCTCACCGCCGAACTGCCCGAGGCCACCGCGCCACACGCCCTGACCGAGTGGGCTCGGCGTCAGTCCCTGGGGGTGCGGTGGCGGCCCGGCGATCGATGGGCGATCCTGGACGGGACACCGGCCGCGGTCGGCGCAGCTTTCGACGTCACGGTGCACGACTACCGGGGACCGGACGGCGAGGTCTTCTACGCCTCGCCCCAGCAGCCGCAGGTGCCCGCCGACCTGGTCGGCAGCATCGCCGGACTGGGCAGGATCCTCGGGTACGTCCCTCACTACGAGTCGGTTCCGTTCATCCGTCCGCTGGACGTGCCCGACCGGGGCCTCTCGCCCGACGGTCTGCTGCGCACCTACAACGCCGAGCCGCTGCGCGCCCAGGGGTACACCGGCAAGGGCGAGACCGTGGTGGTCTTCTCCTTCGACGGCTTCGACCAGGCCGACCTCGACCGGTTCGCCACCGAGTTCGGCCTGCCCGCCTTCACCCCGGAAGTGGTGGGCGGCATGCCGTCCCAACGCACCGGTGAGGCGACCATGGATCTGGAAGCCATCCACGCGATGGCTCCGGACGCGCGCACGGTTCTGGTCAACGCCCGTCCGACGGTCGAGGGCGACGGGTCCTACGCCACCATCGGCGCAATGATGGAGGACACCGACATCCGCTACCCCGGTGCGGTGTGGAGTTTCTCGATCGGCTGGGGCTGCGACAGGCTGATCACCGCCACCGACCTGGTTCCGGCCCGCGCCGCACTGGTCGCCGCGCTGAGTCACGGCACCACGGCGTTCAACGCCAGCGGCGACCTGGCCGGCCTGGAATGCAAAGGCGGCCACCGATGGTCGTCGCCGCCGGGCCCGGAGGACATCGGCCTGGACTCGGTGGCGTCCCTGCCGGAGATGACCGACGTCGGCGGAACCACCTTGTCGACCGACGCGCAGGGCCGCTGGCTGGCCGAGCAGTCCTGGTTCGACCCGCCGTTGTCACAGGGCACCGGCGGCGGGGTGTCCAACCTCTTCGACCGTCCGGCCTGGCAGAGCCGACTCGTCGCCGAAGGGGCCCCGGGCCGTCGGCTGACGCCGGACGTCGCCGCGGTGGCCGACCCGTTCACCGGAATGCGGGTCGTGTTCAAGCAGCAACTCTCGGTCGGGGGCGGGACGTCCCTGTCGGCACCGATCTGGGCGGGGTTGATCGCCGTCGTCAACCAGTACCTCACCGACCGCGGCGAAGGGCGGGTCGGGGATCTGAACCCGCAGCTGTACGAAATCGCCGAAGGCGCAAAGCTTCCGGCATTCCACGACGTGGTGCGCGGCGGCAACGCCGTCAACGACGCCGGTCCCGGCTACGACCTGGTCACCGGCCTGGGGACCCCGGATGTGATGAACCTCGCCGAAGACTTGGCGGCCGTGCGGCGCGGAGTGGGACTCCGGTGACCGTGCGCTGTCCGTCCTGCCGCCATCACGTGCCCGTCGGGGTGTTCTGCGGACGATGCGGCGGGTACCTCAACCCGCAGCGCGGCGACGGCCCGGAATGGTTACGGCCCAGGGCCTTTTGCGCGGCACCGGGTGAGCACGTATTGCGGCCGGCGGTGGCCAGTTCGCTGTTCCCGCACCTCAGCGGGCTGTCGCGGGCTCCGTTCACCGCGGGTCTGGCCCTGATGCTGGCCATGATGGCCGTCGCGGTGGAACTTCGACTGCCCGGAGCCCTGATCGTCGTCGCCACTCTCGGCCTGCCCGTCCTGTTCCTGATTTACCGGCATCAATCCGGCATCTATCGGGACATACCCCGCGGCACCCTGTTATTGACTGCCGCGCTGGGTATCGCACTCGGCGTCGGCTGGGTTCTTCTGACCGGCGACCTGGTGATCCGCGAGATCGGGTCCCCGTTCGAGGCGGGACTTGCCGGCAGCCGGGTGTTGCGCAACGGGCTCGGCGTGGCCGAAGCCGGCATGGTGCTCATGCTGGTGCCCGCGGTGGTGGCCCGGGTCATTCGCCCCGGAACGCGAGAGTCGTTGCACGGGTTCGTGATCGGAATTCTGAGCGCTCTGAGTTTCACCGCCGCGGCGACGTTCACCCGCCTGGCGCCGCAGTTCGCCGCCGGACCGGTCGCCCGGGACAAGCCGGTGGAGTGGCTGCTGGTCGAGGCGGGTATCCGCGGTGTCACCGTGCCGCTCACGGCGGCCTGCGCCGGCGGGCTGCTCGGCGCCGCCCTGTGGTTCAGCCGCCCCGCCGACGCAGCACGACTGCCCAGGCGGGTGGTGGTGGTCGCCGTCAGCGTCTGCGGCGGGGCGGTGTTGGCCGTGTACGGAATGGTCGGCGTGATCGACGTCGCCGGGATGCCGCAGTTGACCATGCTGGCCTGGCACGTCGTGATGGCCATCGTCGCGCTGATCGTGCTGCGCATCGGCATGCAGCTTGCACTGCTGCACGAGGCGCCGGAACGGTGGACCGGCTCTCCCCAGCTGTGCCTGCACTGCCGGACGGTGGTCGCGGACATGCCGTTCTGCACGGTCTGCGGCGCGTCGGCGCACACCTTCCCGCCGGGCACCCGGGCACTGTGCCGCGACCTCGCCGATGCCGGCGACGACGAGAAGGCCTGGCCCGGGTTCGGCGTTCCCTTCCCCGCGTACACATCTGCGCCGCTGCCGACGGTGTCCGTCCCGCGGGTGCTGACGGCGTGGACCGCGACCATCGCCGCCGTGGCCGTGCCGGTGATCGCCGTCTCGGCGCTGGCCGCCACCCCGGACGTCCGCTACAACTGCCCTCCGGATTGCGGGCATCCGCCCAGCGGCACACCGGTGGCCACCAATCCCCGGTTCACCGCGGCCGATGGCGCCTTCGCGGTGTCATACCCGGCACCGGGAACGGCCTATGAGATCACCACCGCCCCCGACGGTGTCACCGCGCGGTACACCGGCGGCAGCGGCGGCGTGCTGCGGCTGTGGAGCCAGCCGGCGAAAGGCCGATCGGCCAGGGACATCGTCGGGGACATCCTGCGCACCAGCTATCCGAACTCGAAGACGTCCTACGAAATCCCCAACGCCATGGTCGGTTATCGCCACGGCTACGGCGAAGTCGCCGACGTCTGGCCTCAGGACGAGGACGCCAGCTACCGCCATCTGCGCATCGTCATGCTGGTGGCGGTCAAGGACGATCTGGCGCTGATCGCCGGCGCTGTCGGGCCCTACCGGGAGTTCGGTCCGAGCTTCGGCCCCGGGCGGCCGTCGGGCGCGAATCTCGAACTCGCCATCGACATGGGCAAGTACGTCAACAGCTTCACCTGGCGCGGCGAGTGAGAGCGGCTGCGATTCAACCGATTTCGAAGTGCTGATAGTCCACCGGGTTGCGCCACGCCCCGCCCCAACGCCAGCCGCGATCGGTGAACGCCCGCACCGCGGAGTCGCCGGCGTGCAACAGCCCGAGATCGTCGCGGGTGCGGTCGAGGTAGCGGGCCGCGGTCTTGGGCTGCAGATCCCCCGAGGCGTCGCGGTAGGGGTTCACCAGTGGATTGAGGTCCACGGCGCGGCCGTAGGCGTGCTGCGACCAGTCGCTGCTGCCCGGCAGCGGCCGGCAGTTGAACGCCGAGGTGTTGTTGTCGCGCATGGACAATTCGTCCTCGGCACCCGGGTAGTGGTCGACGGTCTGCATCTTCTCGATCGGGTAGCGCATCTGCAGCAGTGCCCCGAAGATCGCGACGACGTCGTCGACCGCGTCGGCGTTCACCACCAGGACGCCGCGCTGAACCCGGCCGTCGAAGCCCAGGTAGTCCAGTTCCACCCGCCTCAGTCCCTCCGGCGGCACCGGGCACCCGCGTCGCCAGGTGGTCCCGAGATCAGCGGCGGTGACAGCGGTGACGGCCGGCGGCGCCGGGCGCGCCACGTCCGTGGACGCCGGTGAGGCCGGCGCCGGCGGGGGTGCCGGCGGCGCGGTCTCGTGTCGTTGCGGCGCGGCCGCGCACCCGACGGCAACGGCCGCGACGACGATGGTCGCCGCGAACCGTCCGACTGTCTTGTGAGTGCGCACCATCTGCGATCCCACCACGACCCGGCGGTGCGGAATCGTCACCGCGCCGGGCGGCTCAGCGGAATACACTCGCGGGACCCCCCTTCCGTGCGAGGAGAGTTGACCGTGACCCCACCGACTGTCGAGTTCGACGACGTTATCCTCGGCGGCGGCAAGGGCGGCAAGTCCCTCGCCATGGCATTGGCAAACGCCGGGCACCGGGTGGCCCTGATCGAGCGGGGGCAGATCGGCGGCACCTGCATCAACGTGGCGTGCATACCGACCAAGACCATGGTGGCCAGCGCCAAACTGATCGAACTGGCAAGCCGGGCAGACGATTTCGGAGTGACGCTGCCCGCCGCAGAGCCAAGCCTCGCCGGGGTGGTCGAACGAAAGCGGCGGGTCGTCGGCGGAATGGTCAACACACACTGGAAGCTGTTCACCGGCACTCCCAACATGACCTTTTTCCTGGGCAGCGGGACGTTCGTGGGCGACCGGACCATCGAGGTGGTCGACGACGAGGGCTCCGCGACCGTCGTCCGCGGGGAACGGGTCTACATCAACACCGGAAGCCACACCACGGTCCCGCCGATTCCCGGACTGGACACCGTCGACTACCTCACCAGCACCTCGGTGATGGAACTGGAGGAACTCCCCACCCGACTCGCCATCGTCGGCGCAGGCTACATCGCACTGGAGTTCGCCCAGGTGTTCCGGCGACTGGGCAGCGAGGTCGCGGTGATCCAGCGGGGCACCCGGTTCCTCCCCAACGAGGATCCCGACATCGCCGGCGCGATCCGAAAGGTTCTGCAGGAGGACGGCATTGAGTTCCTCGACGACGTCGAGACCACCGGCGTCGCGTCAACGGACGGAACGGTCGACGTCTCCTACACCCGGCAGGGCGAGCCCGGGACACTGCGCTGCAGCCACCTGATGGTGGCCGTCGGGCGTACGCCGAACACAGCCGGCCTGGGCCTGGAGGCCGCCGGGGTGCAGACCGACAGACGGGGTGCGATCGCCGTCGACGAGCGATTGCAGACCAGCGCCGAGAACGTCTTCGCGATCGGCGACTGCAACGGCGGGCCGCTGTTCACCCACGCCTCCTGGGACGACTACCGGATCCTGCTGGCCAACGTGCTTCACGGCGCAGGGCGCACCACCACGGGCAGGCTGATGCCCTACACGCTGTTCATCGACCCCGAACTGGGCCGGGTCGGGCTCACCGAGGAGCAGGCACTGGCCGCGGGCCACGAGATCGCCGTCGCGACGCTGCCGGCGAACAAGATTCCGCGTGCCAACACCGCCGGGGAGACCAAGGGATTGCTCAAGGCCGTCGTCGACCGGACGACGGGCCAGATTCTGGGCTGTTCGCTGTTCTGCCATTCGGCCGGCGAGGTGATGTCCGTCGTGCAGATGGCGATGCTGGGCAAAGTGCCCTACACCGAGGTGCGCGACACCATCTTCACCCACCCCACCATGGCCGAGTCGCTGAATCTGCTCTTCGCCGGGCTCTGATGGACCGGCCCAACATTCTGCTGCTGCTCACCGACGAAGAGCGCGAACGGATTTGGTTTCCGGACCAGGTCAGGTTTCCGCACCGGGAACGACTGGCCGCCGACGGGATGCGCTTCACCAACCACCATGTCCACACCTTCCCGTGCACGCCGAGCCGGGCCACCATCCTCACCGGCCGGCACGCGGCCAGGACCGGCATGTTCGACAACGTCAACTTCAACTGGCAGCAGCCGCTGAATCCGGCCATTCCCACCCTCGGCCATCATCTGTCTGCCGCGGGTTACCGCTGCGGATACCTGGGTAAATGGCATCTGGGCGGCGAATCGCGACGGAACGGATTGGCGGCGTACGGCTTTCATGACTGGCACGCCCCGGACGCCCACGGCACCCCCTACCTCGGCCAGCTCATCGACGGCCGTACCGCCGACCACGCGGCCCGCTGGATCACCCGCCACGCCGCCGACACCGCGACGCCGTGGCTGTTGGTCTGCTCGTTCGTCAACCCGCACGACATCATGCTCTACCCCCGATTCCGCAAACCGAGGATCACCGATCACGGCGCCGAACTGCCACCCAACTTCGGCGACGATCTGACGACCAAGCCTGTCACTCAGCGCTACTGGCGAGTGACGTGCGACATCACCGGAGGAGTGGTCCGCAGCGAAAAGGTCTGGCGCACGCTGATCAACGCCTACATCGACTTGCAATTGGAGATCGACCGCCATGTCGGCACGGTCCTCGATGCGCTCGCCGGTTCAGGGGCGGCACGCAACACCCTGGTGGTCGCGACCTCGGACCACGGAGATCTCGCAGGCGCCCACGGCCTGCGACAGAAGGCCGCCAACCTCTACCGCGAGAACTGCCAGGTTCCCCTGACGATGACGTGGCCCGGCACCATCCCTGCCGGCCAGTCCTCCCAGCGCCTCTCCGGCGCCGTCGATCTGCTCCCGACCCTGCTCTCGGTCGGGCACGCCACTCCCCCGTCCGATCCCGCTCTCGGTCCGTTACCCGGCCGGGATCTCAGTCCGCTGTGGTCAGATCCTCAGCGGGCCGTCCGCGACAGCGTCCTGATCACCAGCGACGCGTTCTCCAGCATGGGTCCCGCAGGCCCGCACCGCGGTTTCCTGCGCGGCATCGTCACCGAAACCCACAAGTACGGAAGATATTTCGCGCCGGGAGAACAGAACCTCGGCAGGGCTGCCGCCGATCTGGAGTTGTACGACCGCGCCGATGATCCCGCCGAGATGCGCAACCTGGCGCACGCGCCGACCGCCGCTGCGGGGCCGTTGGTGGATGACCTCGCCGCCGCGAGGCCGTTGGTCGATGACCTCGCCGCCGCGAGGCCGTTGGCGGACGACCTCGATCACCGCCTGGACGCGCTGATCGCCGCCGAGGTCGGAGCCGACGACGTCAACCTCGCCCTGCCCCGGAGTCGACTCGCAGCGCTGGGCAGCTTCTGGCGGCGGCGGGCCAGCGCAACGGGCGTCCCGCTCCCGGTGTGAGTCCGGGTCAGGCCAGCAGCGGGTCGATCACCGAACGCGGTACCAATACTTCTGCGGCCCCGGCGGATTCGGGCAGCAGGGTGCCCTGGCTGAAGAAAAAGATCACGCCTTCGTTGGTGATCGCGAAATTCTGGTAGTTGGCCGGGTCGAGGCCGGCATCCGGGGCGATCGCCACCGGATGGCCGGCCTGCTTCTGCAGGTCGGCGGCCACGGCGGGGAACACGACCTTGAGTGGATCGGTGTCGGGGGCCCAGAGTGTCTGGTAGGTGATCAGCTTGCGGAAGGCCTGATCCCAGTCGAAGGATTTGAACGACGTCCGCGACGGCCCGGTGTTCTGGTTGACCTTGAGCACCACCGACTGCTGACCGCGCGGGGGAACCAGGGAGTTGTAGTTCGCGGCGGTGATGACCAGCGAGTAGGGGGTGTCCCGCTGGGCTGAGGACTTCGCGACGTTGAGGAAGTCGTCGCGGGTCTTGCCGACGAACTCCGCCACCGACTTCATGTCGGGAAAGTTGTTCGGGAAGCTGATGTTGACGCTGTAGCCCGGGTCGGACACCTGGATCTGGCAGACGCTCCCGTTGGAGGTGCCCTTGAGGTCGGCGCAATAGTTCTTCGGTGCCGCCGAGGCGACGGCCGGTGAACTCAACACCGCCGCACTCAGCGTCGCGGCCAACAGTTTTCGCATGGCTCAAGTTTCCCATCCCCGCCGGAGAAAAAAGAATGCCGGCCCCTCCCTGGTGGGGCCGGCATTCTTGTCTGTGGGGCGTTAGCTGCCCGAGCGCGCCTTGGTCCGCTTGCCGTTCTGGCCCAGCGCTGCCTTGACGGCGGCACGCACCGCCTGGCCGAGCTGGCCGGACCGCTTCGGCGCGGCCGGGGCCGCAGCCGTCGGGGCGACGTCAGTCGTGGCGGCGGGGGTGTTCGCGCAGTCGGCCGGGTCAGCGGTTACCGCCGCCGGCACTTCGGTCGACGCAGCGGGCTTGGCGTCCCGGTTGGCCTTGACGGCGGCGGCCGGCTTGGCCCCTGTCGCCGCCGCAGCCGGTCCGGCCGCGGTGGCCGCCGCTGCCTTGGTTACGACCGAGGCAGCACCGTGGCTGTGGTGATGCGACTCGGTGCTGTCCTCGGTGCCGTCCTCGGTCTCGGTCGACTCGGTGTCGCCGGACTCCGAATCGGTCCCGTGGTGGGAGTGCGAGCCGTTCCAGTCGTGCCCGTGGGACAGTCCGCCGATCACACCGCTGATACCGGCGATCAGGCCCTTGATGTTGAGGTTCGCCAGGCCGGGCAGCGCCTTGTTGGCGTAGGCGAGCAGGCCGGCGAATCCGGTTCCGTAGACCGTCGTGTCACCAGGCTTCTGACCGGTGAAGTAGATGCTGGTGAGGTCGCCGACCACCGGGATACCCGCGGTCAGGGAGACGATCGCGGTGCCGATGTCCACGCCGCCGGTGCCGCCGGTGCTGACCAGCGCCTTGACCAGCTGGGCGGGCGCGGAGTCGACGCCGAAGGCCGAACCGACGCCGACGTAGGCCACTGCGCCCAGACCGCCCTGGATGAGGTTTCCGGCCTTGGTGCCCACCTCGAAGAAGTAGCTGTCCAGGTGGAGGGGGTCGACGCCGGTCAGGGCGTTGTCCAGAACGTAGTAGGCCGCGCCGGCGAATCCGGAGACCTTCACGTCGTTGTTGAACTCACCCGGGTAGTAGGTGTCGGTCGGGCCGAGGAGACCGCCGAAGCCTTCGTTAAGAGCGGTGGTGATGCCCTGGACGGTGATGTCGCTCAGCGCGGTCAGCTGGTACTGGGCCGCCGACAGCCTCATCGGCGACGGGACCCCGGCAATCTGGCCGGGCACGACGGCGGGCGCCGCCATCGCGATAGCCGCGACGCCGGCCAGTGCCGCTCCGGTGGTCAGAAACGGGCGGGTCGAGGTGGCCATGTGGGCGATTCCTTCCAGAAGGTGGTCGTACCTGAGTTTCCAATGTGAAAAGCCTAAGCAAGATTAACTCTTGACACCTGTCATAGCAACCCCTGATCGCTAGCAGCGATATCGGCTCTTTGGTCGCCGGATGATTGTGGCGCCATAATAAATGCCATACTGCCTGCATATTGCCGGTTTAACCGACTGATCGCCGGGTTTCATCCTCAGCCCGCCTCCGTAGCTGAGCAAACGATTGCGGGCGTTAAGGCAAGATGCCCCTCTGCTGAGTGGACGCGATACTGAACGGATGGTTGATCGCAACGTCCTCGGCGGCCCGCTGGAGCCGTGCGGCACCGATCCGATGACCGGCTTCTACCGCGACGGTTGTTGTTCGAGCGGGCCGGAGGATCGCGGGCTGCACACCATCTGCTGTTCGGTCAGCGCAGAGTTCCTCGAACACCAGCGTTCCATCGGTAACGACCTGTCGTCCCCGATGCCGTTGTACGGCTTCCCCGGACTGGTTCCCGGAGACCGCTGGTGTGTAACGGCTCGTAACTGGCTGCGCGCCTACCAGGACGGCTGCGCGGCCCCGGTCGTTCTGGCGAGCACCCACGAGCGCACCCTCGACGTCGTGCCACTCGACGCACTCCGGGAGCACGCGGTCGACGTCCCGGACGATCTCGGCGACCTTGAGAGCTAGAGCTAACCGGACCGATGCGTGACGCGGCCGTTCATCATCGTGATGGTGACGGCGGTGCGGTGGATGTCGTGCGGGTCGATGTCGAAGATGTTGGCATCCAACACGATCAGATCGGCGAGCTTGCCCACTTCGATCGAGCCCACCCTGTCATCCAGCCGGAGCTGGTAGGCGGCGCCGAGGGTGTTGGCATGCACGGCCTGCGCGACGCTCAGACGCTGATCGGCGGGTGACAGCACCGGGGCGCCGGGCTCGCCGATGAGCTGGCGCGTGACCGCGATCTGAATCGCATCCAGCGGCTTGTACGTCGAGAAGTAGCCTGCGGCAGGCCAATCCGTCCCGAAGGAGATCCGGCCGCCAGCCTCCAGCACATCGCGCGGCCGGTACAGCAGATCCTGCCGTGGCGGTCCGTAGCGGACACACATGTTGGTGAGGGTGTCCGGATCGGCCGACATCCAGTTGGCCGAGAACTGCGCCACCGCACCGAGTTCGCCGAAACGGCGGTTGTCGGAGTCCTGGACGTAGACCAGGTGAGCGAGAGCATGGCGGCGGTCGCGGGGCGGGTTGGCGGCGATGGCGCTCTCGATCGCGTCCAGTCCGGTGCGGGCGGCGCGGTCGCCGCAGGCGTGGATGTGCACGTCGAACCCGGCGGCGTCGGCCTCCACCACCAGGCGGTGCCACTGCTGTTCGGTGAACGGCGACTCCCCGACCGATTCCGGGTTGTCCGCGTACGGCTCGACGAGCCAGGCCGTGTAGCCGCCCTGCGTGCCGTCGCCGAGAATTTTCAGGACGCGCACGTCCACCAGATCGCCGGCGATCCGGCCCCGGAGGCCGCGCAGCGTGGCGACGGCATCCTCGATCGGGGGTGAACTGACCAGGTACGACGCGACGACCCGGAACGGCAACGCATCGCGGGATTCCAGGTCGGTGTACAGCCGGATGAGCTCGTCCTGACTGCCGCCGATGGGAGGGACGCCGGCATCGAAGACTGCGGTGATGCCGGCCGCCGCCGCTTGGGGAGTCCAGGCTTCCAGCAGCAGGCCCATCGACTCGACTGTGACGGGCTCGAGGGCGTTGACCACCGCCAGCATGGCCGGGGCCTCCAGGATGTAGCCGGTGGGTACGCCATCGGAATCCCTTGTGTAGAAACTGAATCCGGCCACCGGGTCGGGGGTGTCGCGGTGCACGCCGGCCAGTTCCAGGGCCTTGCTGTTGACCCACAGGCTGTGGCCGTCGATGGCGAAGAAGAAGCCGGGACGGTCGGGCAGCACCCGGTCGAGGTCGGCCCGATCGGGACCCTGCGGGCCGAACATGTCGACGCGCCAACCGAATCCGCGCACCGGGCCGTCGGGATTGGCGCGCGCGTAGGCCTCGATGGCCGCCAGCGCGTCGGCGGAGGTCGGCACCTGGAGGTTGGCGCCCGCGCCGAAGAACGCCCCGAGAAAGGGGTGGATGTGTCCCTCGACAAAGCCGGGCATCATCAGCCGTCCACCGAGGTCGACGACGGTGGTCGCCGGACCGGCGAGCGCCAGTGCCCCCGCGTCGTCCCCGACGTAGGAGATGGCGGCGCCGGTGACGGCCACCGCCAGCGGCCGGGGTCCCGCGTCGGCGACGGTGTGCACCAGGCCGTTGTGGAAGACGAAATCCGGATCCGGGCCGGGGTCGGTCACGTGCCCTCCGCCGTCTCCTGAGCCAGTGCGATCAGCCGGGCCCGCACCAGGTCGGGGCGTTCGTCGATGACGAAGTGGCCGGCGTCGACGGGCTCGAAGGTGTAGTCGACGGCGTTGGCGGTGTCCGGCGAGGCGAGTGAGGGATGGACGGCGAAGTCCTTCATGCCGAACAGCGCGCGGATCGGCACCGCCGCGCACCGCTGCTCGGGATTCTTGGCCGCCGCGGGCAATTCGCGCAACAGGAACGTGCGGTAGGTGTCGGTCGCGGTGCGGGCGCACACCGGGTCGCGGAACCGGCGGGCGTAGATCCTGGCGGCCGCGCGATCGACGCGGTGCGCCCTGGGCCCGAAACCGAAGATCGCACGCTCCAGATAGCGGGTGCGCTGCTGCAGCGCCACGCCCGGTCCCGCCACGAACGGCTGGTAGGCCAGCATCCGCCAGAAGTGCGGCAACGTGGTGCGCGGGGTCTGCCACGGATGCGCCATGTTGCACACCAGATAGCCGTCGAACCGCTCCGGCGCTGCCAGCAGCATCCGGTAGCCGACGAAGCCACCCCAGTCGTGGCCGACCAGCAATGCCCGATCTACGCCGAGTGCGTCCATGAGAGCCAGTACGTCACTCGCGACGTCCTCTTTGGCCCACCGGTGCGGTGGCGGCCCCGACCATCCGTAACCCGGTAGGTCGGGGGCGATGATGCGAAGGCCCGGCGGGGGGTCGGCCAGCAGGTCCCGGTAGACCCAGTGGTGCTGAGGCCAGCCGTGCAGTGCGATCACCGGCCTGCCGTCAGCAGGTCCGGCCTCGGTGACGTGAAATCGAACCCCCCGTGCCTCGACGAACGACCGGCGGACGCCGGCGATCTCCGGCGGCCCGTCCGGGTGCGGAGCGGCCGGCCGGCGACTAGATGGTTCCGACGTCATCGCCCGGGTCCTCGGTGTCCTCGTCGGCCCCTTCCTCGGCCCAGTCGACGAGGTCGTCGGGCCCTCCCCCGGCCCCCTCGTCGGGGTCACGCCATCGATCCATGCGACTCACGCTAACCCTCGTATGGGACACCGGGGCGCCGTGACCGGCAAACCCATTCCTGAACAGCAGTTTCTTGCGTAAGACCAATCACTCCCGTCCCGCCTAGTAACAGGAATCTCAGCCTCAACGCCCAGAAGGCCGCGAGCAGAGCTATCGAAATGGTCTCAATTGGGTGTACATCAGGACTTTTTAGTCTTAGTATGGGTTTTTGACAGGTTCGTCACAGCTAGTTGGGGAAGGTCCTACAAATGAACGTCTCGTATCGCTCGTATCTCACTGCGGGTGTCTCAGTTCTCGGTGCAGGTGCGATCGCCTTGAGCCCGGTTCAGCCGCTGCCCGCCGCGTCGCCGGCGCTGGCGAAGGCCTCCAGCACCGCCGCGGTCAACCTGGCCGCCTCGATCGACCCGATCACCCCGTGGATCGAGACCTTCCAGACGGCGAAGGTCAACACCACCCAGCTCTACGAGGCCAAGCGCAACCCCGGCCCGACGACCCCGGTCCTGCGCCAGATCATCCAGAACGTCCAGGTCTACGCCACCGAGCTCAACGACCCGCAGCTGATCATCCAGCAGATCACCCAGAACATTCAGAACGCCATCAAGGCGCCGCTGGACGAGGCCGTCCTGCCGTCCGGCGTTTCCGGGAACATCAACAACACCATCGGCGTGACTTGCGTCGTCGACCCGAACTGCGGTGTCGATGCTGCGACCAAGTGGCAGACGACCTACCTGCTCACCCAGCTGGGCTCGCCTGAGCTCGCGGCGCTGGTGCCGATCGCCAACACCCTGTCGACCCCGCTGATGGGCGCGATCCTGGGCTGGGCCGGCCCCGGCCTGGGCGCTATCGCGCAGACCATCGACACCGTCAACGCAGTCACCACCGCGATCAAGGCGCAGGACTGGACCGCCGCGCTCAACGAGGTCATCAACTACCCGGCCTACGTCACCAACGCCGTGCTCAACGGCGGCGAGCAGCTTGACGTCACCCAGGTCGTGGGTGCCATCGCCTCCCAGATGGGCATCACCCTTCCGGCGGGCACCAAGGTGGGCATCGCCACCGGCGGGTTCCTGAGCCCCGCCGTGGCTCTCGGCGGCACCGATCCCGCTGGTACCACTCCGCTTCCGTTCCGCGGCTGGGGCGGCGTCGCGTGGGATTCGGTGAGCCTCGAAGCGAACGTCGGCGGTATCGGCGTCTGGACCAAGGGCACCCCGGTGGGCAACTCCGGCACGCAGTACGGCCTGAAGTACGCCATCGCCAACGCGATCAAGGTGACCCCGCCGCTGCAGCGCAAGGCCGCTTCGGCCGTCGCGGCGGCCCCGGCAGCTGCTTCGAACTCGGCTGCGGCCCCGACCGCGGCACGCAAGGCCGGCGCCAACGCCCCCAAGGCGGCAGCGGCTCGCAACAAGGCTGCTCGCTAAGCCTTCAGCTCAACAACACTCTGCCCCGCCCGGTTCGCCGGGCGGGGCAGAGTGCTTTTCGGAGTCAGACTGCTTTTTCCGATGCAGTACGGCGGTGCTGGATCACCGGCGCCGGCGTCGACGGAGCGGGGACCACCACACCAGGACGAATGCGAGCACCGACGGTGAGTTGTTCATGGTGTAGCCCAAGTCGCGCATCATCGCGATCTCGACCGGGGTGAGCGTCCGCACCCCGGGCCCGTAGCTCATGAACGGTTTCATCACGTTCCCGGTCGCCTGAGTGAGATGGGACACCGAACTGCCGCTGGACCAGGTCGACGGCGTGTAGAGCTTGACCGGACCCCCGTTGACCGCAACCGCATTGGGTCCGTCGAAGTAGAGTCCGCCGTTGGCGCCGGTGAAGTTCGCGGCGTAGGCAGAGATGACGGTGTAGTCGCTTCCGATCACCGCCGTGCCGTTGGACGTCGACAGGAACGTGTCGAAGGTGGTCCAGTTGGTGTTCTGGCTGCTCGGGGACTCCGTCCCGCTGAGGAATCCCATGGCGTGCAGAAGTTCGTGCAGGGCAACGGCTTTGAAGTCGTACTGGTTACCAGGCACCGAGCTGCCCAGAGCCCACGGGTAGGCCCAGTTGTAGTCGACGACGGCGTCTGCCGCCGAACCGTTCGAATCCACCCCCGAGATCACCTTGGACTGGATGACCGTCCCGTAATAGCCCGGGCCGCCACTGGTGAAGTCGGCGGAGGCATAGGCGAGCGTGCCTCCGCTCGCCGAATTCGAGCCGGTGACGTCGACGTTGATGGTGACCGGCGCGGTGACCACGAAGTACGACGCCAGTGAGGCCGCCGTCGATTGGAGAGCGTTTCGGGCGTCCTGTGACCAGTACTGCGATCCGCTGCCGTAGCTGAAGGTAAAGCTCACTTTCGCCGGGATGACGGGCCCGATGCTCACCGTGACGGGGGCTGTGACGGTGCCGCCGTAGCCGTCGGTGATGGTGATGGTGAAGCTGTCGGTGGTCGCGCCGCCGTTGGCGGCGTCCTGCCGGGCCGATGCCGTCGGGGTGAAGGTGAATGTTCCGGTGGACGCGTTGATCGTCACCGAACCCTTGCTGGTGCTCGCCGGTGCGCTGTAGGTCAGGGGGTCGCCGTTGGCGTCGGTCGCGCTGACGCTTCCGGTGACGACGCCGTTCGAGGCATCCGGCGAACCGGCGTTCGGGCTGGCGGCCACCGGAACGGCATTGCTGGAGCCGACGGATACCGTCACCGGCACCGTGACCGTGCCGCCGTACCCGTCGGACACCGTCACGCTGAACGTGTCCGTAGTCGCCGACGGGCCGGCGCCGATCTTGGCCGCGGCATGCCGCGCGGCGTCGGTCGGGGTGTAGGTGAACGTGCCGTCGGCGTTGACCGTCACCGAACCCTTGCCGGTACTGACCGAACCGCCGAACGTCAACGGATCGCTGTTGGCGTCGGTCGCCGACACGCTCCCGGAGACGGCACCGGTCGAGGCGTTCGGCGCCCCGGCATTCGGGGACCCGGGCACGGGGGTGGCATTGCTGGGGCCGACGGCGACGGTCACCGGTACCGTCACCGTTCCGCCGTACCCGTCGGAGACCGTCACGGTGAACGTGTCGCTGGTCGCCGAGGAACCTGCCCCGATCTTGGCCGCGGCGTGCCGCGCGGCGTCGGTCGGGGTGTAGGTGAATGTGCCGTTGGCGTTGACCGTCACCGAACCTTTGCCGGTGGCGGCCGATCCGGTGTAGGTCAACGGGTCGTTGTTGGGGTCCGTCGCCGTGACCGACCCGGTCACCACCCCGGTCGAGGCGTTCGGCGCACCGGCACTGGTGGTGCCGGCGACCGGGGCGTTGTTCCCGGGAACGATCGTCACCGTCACCGGGACTGCGGCCGATCCGCCGTACCCGTCGGACACCGTGATGGTGAAGGTGTCGGTGGACGTCCCTGCCCCGGGCAGGGCGGCGGCATGCCGGGCCGCCGCGGTCGGGGTGTAGGTGAACGTCCCGTCGGCGTTGACCGTCACCGAACCCTTGCCGGTACTGGCCGAACCTCCGAAGGTCAACGGATCGCTGTTGGCGTCGGTCGCCGACACCCTCCCGGTGATGACGCCGGTCGACGCGTTGGGCACGCCTGGAGTCGGGGCGCCGGCCACCGGAGCGGTGTTCGTGGGGCTGATGGACACCGTCACCGGGACCGCGACCGACCCGCCGTACCCGTCGGAGGCAGTGACGGTGAACGTATCCGTGGTCACCGCAGGCCCGGCCCCGACCTTGGCCGCGGCATGCCGCGCCGCCGCCGTCGGGGTGTAGGTGAACGTCCCGTCG
>CAYTOD010000009.1:61497-71479 GCA_964439315.1 uncultured Mycobacterium sp.
CTTGGCCGCGGCATGCCGCGCCGCCGCCGTCGGGGTGTAGGTGAACGTCCCGTCGGCGTTGACCGTCACCGAACCCTTGCCGGTACTGGCCGAACCGCTGAACGTCAACGGATCGCTGTTGGCGTCGGTCGCCGACACGCTGCCCGTGATGAGGCCGTTCGCAACGTTGGGTGAAGCGGCCTTCGAGGCCCCGGCCACCGGGGCGGTGTTCGTGGGGCTGATCGCGACCGTCACGGGGATCGTCACCGACCCGCCGTACCCGTCGGACACCGTCACGGTGAAGGTGTCGCTGGTCGCCGACGAGCCGGCTCCGATCTTGGCCGCGGCATGCCGCGCCGCCGCCGTCGGGGTGTAGGAGAAGGTGCCCTCGGACTTGACCGTCACCGACCCCTTCGCGGTACTGGCCGGACCACCGAAGCTCAGTGGGTCGCTGTTGGCGTCGGTGGCCGTCACACTGCCCGTGACAACCCCGTTCGAGGCGTTAGGCGCACCGGCACTGGTGGTCCCGGCGACCGGCACGGCGTTCGACGGGCTGATGGTCACGCCGACCGGGACGGTTGCGGACGCCCCGTACTTGTCGGTGACGGTGACGGAGAAGGTGTCGGTGGTGTCCGCGGCTTTCGCCCCAACCTTGGCCGCGGCGTGCCGTGCGGCGGCGGTGGGTGTGTAGGTGTAGACCCCGGAGCTGGACACCGACGCGCTGCCCCTGGCCGTGGTGACCGTGGCCGCGGTGTAGGTCAGGGGGTCGTTCTCCCGGTCGGTGGCGTTGACACTGCCACTCACCACCCCGGTCGCGGCGGCGGTGCTGGCGGTCGGGGTGCCGGCCACCGGCGCCGTATCCGACGGGGCGATCGTCGCGGTCACGGTCGTGGAGGCTGTGCCGCCGTAGCCGTCGTTCGCGGTGATCGTGAAGGTGTCGGTCGTGGCGGTTGCGGACGAACGCGCCGCGGTGCGGGCCGCAGCGGTCGGGGTGTAGGTGAACGTCCCGTCGGCGTTGAGCACGACCGCGCCGTTGGCGGGGGTGCTCGCCGCGTAGGTCAACGGGTCGCTCTCAGCGTCGCCGCCGGTGATCTTCCCGCCGGAAACCCCAGACACCGGATCAGGTTTGACAATGCCGGCCGTCACCGTGGGAGCGGTATTGGCCGCACCGATCGCGACGGTGACGGGCACCGCCACCACCCCGCCGTAGCCGTCGTCGACGGTCACCGTGAACGTGTCCGCGGTGTCGGCGCTGCCGGCTCCGGACTTCGCCGCCGCGTGGCGCGCCGCGGCCGTCGGTGTGTAGGTGAACGCCTTGGTGGTCGGGTTGAAGGTGACCGCACCCTTGGTCGGGTTGGCGGTGACGGCGTAGGTCAGCGGGTCGCTGTTGGCGTCCTTGGCGGAGACCGATCCGGTCACCACGCCGGTCGAGGCGTTCGGGGTGCCCACCGTGGTCGTGGTGGTCGGGACGGTGTTCAGCGGCGCGATGGGCACGGCCACCGACTGGGAGACCGAGCCGCCGCGGAAACTGCTCACCGTGATGGTGACCGTTTCGGTCGTCACCGTGGCCCCGGTTTTTGCTGCCGCATGCCGGGCGGTGGCGGTGGGCGTGTAGGTGAACACGCCGGTGTTGGTGATGACGACCGCGCCCCTGGTCGGCGAAGTGGCCTTATAGGTCAACTTGTTGCCGTTGGGGTCGGTGGCTTTCACCGTTCCGGTGACCGCGCCGTTGGAGGCGATCGGAGCACCGAGGGTGATGCTGCCGATGACCGGCGGTTGGGACGCCGCCAGAGCGGCCGCGAACGGCCCCGCCATCCCCGACGCGGCCTGTCCGGTCGAGACCATCGCCGCGGGGAGTGCGCCGGCCCCGCTCTGACCGGACTGGCGGCGCGCGGCGGCCAGCACCGTCCAGGTGATCGGGGATTCCAGCGGAGTCAGCGGGCCGGACCCGAGCAGTGACGAGACAACCGCGGCCATCGCGTGACCGACCGCGGCCTGCGCGCTCGCCCGAGGCGCCGGTGCGGGGTGCGTCGCGGGCACCGGCGACACCATGCCCGGCAGGGCGAGTGAAGCCGAAACCGGTTGCGGTGCAATCGCTTCCACAGCGCCGGCCCGCGCGGTCGGAAGGCCGAGCGACGCGCCCAACGAGGCGGGAGCAATCGGGGAGGTCGGTAGTGTGACCGCCGTGGCGGATCCCGCCCGGGGAGCCGATGCGGCGTCGGACCTGGCCTGGTTCGCGGCAGCCCGGCGGTTGGTGCGCGCCGTCTCGGCCGCGACTGCGCCCCGCGCCTTGACCGGGGGTGTCGAGTCCCGGGGCGCCGAACGAGGCGAGGCCGCCGCCGAACCGGAGTCGGCACTGGTCCGGGTCGTCGCATCCGATGGATCCGAGGGGGTGGCAGAGGCGATGCCGGAACCGGCGCCACCGAATGCCGCACCGATGCCCAGAGCGATAGCTAGTCCGCCTACGCGGCCCACGCACCAGGACGCTCGCATCTGTGAGGAACCTCTCCCCGAAAGGGACCGAAACACCAGCTATTCACCGACAAAAGTCATCGACTGCCAAACGACTATTCCATAGTCCCCAACGAGATCCAACGAGCTCAGCGGCTTTGCTGGCGACTCGTGACCTAAGTCCCCGGACTCGGGCCGGCGAACCGGCGAGTTTCGCCGTGCTCCACAGACTGACGGAGGTGTGTTCGAAGGGAAGTTGCGATGAAATGTCGACGCTTCCACGATTCAGTAGTACGGCGTCAAGGTCCGGTGGTAGGGCTTGGCATCCCCCGGCAACGACTGCCCGGCCTGCCAGAGCCGCCAGTCGACCTCGAAGGCCCGCAGCGAGGTGCCGCACTGCGCGAGGGCGGCCCGTAGTCCCTCACAGGCCCAGACCGTCGCGGCCCGGATTTCGATCTCCTCCGGCGATCCCATCGGAAGGAGCCGGCGCTCATCCACCCACCGGGCGAGCTCGGGGGCGTACTCGAGGATGCCGAAACCACGCAGCACCTGCGGCACCTTGTAGTCGGCGAAGGCGGTGAGTTCGGCGAGGTCGCCGAAGGCGCCCAAGCCCGCGCCGCCGAACGCGCCGTGAAGGTCGGCGGCCAGGATCTGGGCCCGCTTATAGAACCGGACCTCGCGACCCGCGTAGACGGTGACGTCGTCGAAGGATGAGAACGCCTCGGTCACCAATCCGACCAGACGGACCGCGGACCCCTCGGCGGCCTCGATCAGCGTCGCGGCCGGATAGGGGCCGGGAAAGCGGGCCAGCAGTTCGGTGCCGAGTTCGACGAGGTGGCGGTGGCGCAGCTCGAGCAGCGGAATCTCGGGTGCGCCGGGATCGCTGGGACGCAGGATGTGCGCGACGTCGCCGGCCGTGAAGCGGGCCAGCGTCTGCGGGCTCAGGATGTCCCAGCCCTCATCCAGAGCCCGGCGCAGCGCCGCCACCAACGCCCAGTAGCCGTCGTGGTCCTCATCGCGCCAGGTCACCCGCCAGCGTTGCCGGGGATCGGGCGACTGGCTCCAGAAGCAGAAGTTGAGGGTGTCCAGAACCAGGATGAAGGCGGCGGTGCGGGACGTGCCGTCGCGCAGGTGGAGGTCGTCGGAGAAGCCAAGCGGTGACGAATCCCGTTCTCGGCCAAGCTGATCGGCCAACGCCACCATGCTCTGGTCGTCGATCCGCACATGACGCGCCTGATCGACCACCGGGCGGGTGGAGCTCAGGACACCGAGCGGATCGGAGGACTGCGGCGACATACCCGAATAATCACATGCCGGCTCCGGCGGCCCGCCTACTCCCACCTGGTATCGGCGACTAGTGCTCAGCGGAGTCAGAACCGATCCAATTCGAGAATTGCTGAAAGACGCTCCACCCCACCATCGTTCCCAGCGCGAGCGACAGCACGGCCATGCCTTCCGCCGCGATCCCACCGACCCCGGGATGCCCGGCTGCGGCGTGGCTGAGCGATGCCAGGCCCAGCGCCCCCGGCACCAGTGCCCAGAAAGCTGCCAGCATCATGACCATCGCCGGGGGTGCCGTCTTCAGCCGGGCCGCGACCATGGCGAACGGGACGAGGACCACTGCGCCTACGAATCCGGCATGCATGGGCGCCACGAAATTCCCAGCCACACTCTGACTGAGCAGAGCCACCCCGATCGCAACGACCAACCAGGGCAACGATCCTCGCGGAGCCGACAGATAGACGTACAGCCCCAGAGCCATCAGCAGAATGGCGAGAAGTAGCGCCCCGGGAATCAGCTGGCCGGGCGGGATCTGCCCGTCGATCTGGGATCGCACGTGGACGGCTTGGGCAGCGCCGAACGCCAGCATGGCCAATTGCGCGATCGCATAGACGCTCCGGCTGGCCCCCGCGACGATCTGGCCGCCGGCGAGTTCCACTGCCGAGACCGTCAGCGAGACGCCAGGCAGCATGGCGACCAGCGCCGGGGTGACGACCATTAGCAGGCTCTCATGGGCGGCCTCGGCCACGAACCAGTTGGCCAGTGCCGCCGCGACCGCCGCCGCGGCGATCGGCACCACGGGTTCAAGTGCAGGGATCTTTCGCGCCAGTTGCAGGATGGCGGCGACCACGGACCCGAGAAAAAGGTGAGCCGGCAGAGCCGACCAGGCGGGATGGATGAGCAGCGCGAAGCCGATCGTCGCGACGACGTATCCCCCCATCGTGCTGACGGGTCCGAATCGCGGTGCCGCAGTGCGGGCATCCCGGATGGCGGCGACGGCACCCTGCGGAGTGATGGCACCGGCAGCGGCCAGGGTTGCGATGTCGTCGACGCGGCCGGCCCGGTCCAGTTGCAACGTCAGCGTCGTCGACGTGTCGACTTCGTATGCGCAGGAACCGACCTGGACGATGAGCAGCGTCGGCAATGCCGCCACTCGCACCGGGGCGGTGGTGTACCGGGCAGCGATCTCCCGGAGCCGTGTAGTCACCACCTGCGTGGGCTGATTCGACTCCAGGAGCGCGATCCCGATCTCACGCAGCATCTCGGCGATCTCGCCCGGATGGTGCGTGTCCGGCGCGACCGCCGCCTCGGGCCTGGGCTTGGCGACCGTGGTGATGACCCGCTGCGGGAGGCGACGAGGGCCTACTTCCGACTGAAACATCTTCCGATCATTGCGGATTGTTGCCGATGATGGCCCCGGTCGAGTTTCTCCGCAATCCAGCCCGGTCAGTCGAACTTGAGCAAAAGCAGAGAGCAGTCGTCGTCGAACATGCCGGCGGGGGTGAGATTCCGCAAGCTCGCGACGAGTTCGCTCGGGGACTCGGGGTGCCGGGTGAAGAGACGCTTGAAATCGCCCATGGACATCTGCCGACCGTCGACGCGAGCGTCTTCGTAGGCACCGTCGCTGTAGATCAGGATGTGGCAACCGTGGGGCACGGTGTAAGTGCCCGAGGTGTAGGTGACGTCGTCGAACATGCCGAGGGGCTGGCCGCCGGTGGAGAGTTCGATGGTTGTGTCCGGGGCGGCGGGGGCGACGGCAAGGCCGGGAGGGGCACCCGCGCTGGCGTAGCGAAACGTGCGCGACGACGCCTGGTAGACCCCGAACCACATCGTGAGGTAGCGGTGGTCGTGGTTTTCCATCTGGAAGCTGCGGTTCAGTTCGGTGAGCACCTTGCCGGGTTCCAGAAGAGTGGAAGGGCCCAGAGAGCCGGAGCGCAACATGTTGTGCACCGACACCGACAACAGTGCGGGACCGATGCCATGGCCGGATACGTCGATCAGGTAGACGATGAGGTGATCGTCGTCCAGCCACCGGTAATCGAAAATGTCTCCAGCCAGTTCCTGGGACGGCAGGTAACTCGCGGACACCTGAACGCGCCCTTCCAGGTCTTCGGGAAGAATCGATGCGACATACATGGCCGCACTGCGCAGTTCCGCCGCCAAGCGATCGGTCTGCGCCTGGACCCGTTCGCCGAGAAGGCGGTTCTGCTCATCACGTGCGGCCAGCTCCCGATTTGCCGCCACTTCCGCTGTGACGTCGATGATCTGGACGACGAAGTTCTCGACGTGGCCGCTTGGCGTACGCACGCAACTCAGCGACAGATCGCCCCAGATCGGCCGACCGTCAGCGTGGATGTACTGCTTGTCAGTGCGGTAGGACTCGATGTTGCCGGCCAAAATTTGGTTGATGTTCTCCTGGTCGCCGTCCAGGTACTCCTGGGCGGTGAGTTGCTGCCACGTTTTCGTGCGCAGGGTGTCGAGGTCGTAGCCGAAGAAGTCGCACATCGCCTGGTTGACGACCTGAAAACGCCCTTCGGGGGTGATGAGACCCATGCCGATTGCCGAGTTGTCGACCAATCTGCGATAGCGAGCGTCGGATAACTCCTGCCGCTCGCGGGCTTCGGCGAGGTGTTGGGCCATCACAAAACGCTCCGTGGCGTCGCGCCAGATGACGCTGATGGAGTTCGGAGTGGCCCGGGTGACCCTCAGGTCGTAGTGACGCGACTCACCGAGCATCTCATTGCGGTGCGCCAGATTGTCGAGGACTACCGGTTCGCCGGTGTCCAGGCACCGCACACAATCGGCGAACAGGCTCGCCCCGCCGACGCCGTCTGAATCCTCCAGCACCCCGCGCCCGAGCAACTCCTCGCGAGGTAGACCGAGGAATTCGCACGCCGCCTGGTTGAGTTCGCGATATACGAAGTTGACTGCGCGCCCATCAGAGTCCCGCACTGCTTCCAGCAACAAGACGGGATCAAGAAGCGCATCACTGCCGATGCGCACAAGATCATGGCCCTCGGCTCCAGCACCGAGGTCCTCGAGTGGGTTGACATCGCCGTGCCGCATTGGGTCAAAAATAACAAAGAAGCCGAAACGTGCCGGTTCACCTTCAACTGCTCTGGCGATTGTCGCGGGTACGTTTTTCACATGAGAAAGATCCTTGCGGGAGCGGCCGGATTCCTGATCGCACTCAGCGCCGGCGCCGGAGTCGCCTCAGCGTCCCTTGGCGCGGCGGAACTGCAGGAGATGATCAGTTCGAAACTGGCCGGCCTCGGCGGCACGGCGCCGGAGGCGGTTCAGTGTCCGGGCGATCTGACATCCGAGATCGGCTCGTCGATCACCTGCGCGGTGACCGTCGATGGTGAAACCCGCGGCTTGACTATCACCGTGGTGTCGGTGGACAACGGTCAACTCAACTTGAGCATGACGCCCGCCCGGCAGTAGATCAGTTGAGTCCGGCCCATGGTCGGGCACTCTCGGCTAGCGCCGGGTGTCTGATCAGCTCGCGTCCGAGGACGAAGACCAGCAGTACCGTCGCGCATATCGCCTGAACCCCTACCGCGGGAATCACCCGCCCCAGCGGCATCGCGAAGAGAAGAAGCCCTGCCGGGATCAGAAGTGCCCATTCCTTGACGCCCGAGAGCAGATAGTGGATGAGGAACACCACGGCGATGAACAGCGCGAGGCTGAGCGGGGTGACGATGGTCATCCGCTTGTTGAGGGTGTTCAGCGGGTGCGCGGCGGACACCTCCAGGCCGACAGCGAGGAACGCCGCGATCACCACGAGCACTCCGTGCAGGTAGGTGTAGACGACGCGGGTGGCCCGCGCGCGCTGACGCCGGTTGAGCGGCTCGAGGTGGCGGACGCCGTGGAAGGCCACCAGCCGGAAGTAGATCCACCACAACGTGGTGCAGAAGACTACGCCGCACAGGATCGAGGAGACCACCGCGATGCCGAAGTCGGTCTCGGAAGCGCCGAAGCCGATGGCGATGATCGTCTCCCCGAGAACGATGAAGATGAACAGCCGGAAACGCTCGTCGGCGTGGTCGAGGTCGACGTGCCAGTCCGCGTCGCGCTCGGTCACCCGGTGTGCCGTCATTGCGGTGAGCAGACCCGCGATGATCAGCAACGGGCTCCAGGGCACCCGGTCGATGATGGCCGAGGCGACCAGCGACACCGGCAGCATCAGGTGCAGCGGAAGCATCGCGAGGAAGTTACGTCGCAACGAGGGCGAGTCGCGGCTCACGTAGAGGAACGAGAGGATGTAGAGCACGGTGATCGCCAGGAATGCCCCGACAAAAATCCAGGAGTCCTCCGCGAAGCCACGGGGAATCGACATGCCGAGGATGATCAGGCTCGCCACCGTCATGGCGAGCAGGATCCGGAACACCCCGATGTGTTCGATGTCGGCGCGCTGAGCTTCCGGAACCATGTTGCCGATCCAGGCGAATCCGACCCACACGGTCCAGATGATCGACACCATCAGCAGGCCGCGAAGCAGATTCAGCCAGTGCAGGTCGGCAGCGACCAGCCGGGTGATCTGACCCATGCAGAACACGAACACCAGGTCCAGGAACAGCTCTGCCGGAACGACGACGCCCGTTCCCGCGGTGGCCCAACCTTCGGTCTGCTCCCCCGACGGATTGCCCATGAGGGTTGAGGGTAACGGCTGTCAACACGACCTGCCTCACGAGCCATCTGCATGTTTCGGGTCCTGCGTGTCAGAATCGGAAGGGTCGGGCCACGTGGGGCTACGTGGGGGGCTACGTGACTGGAGGCCGTGACGGTATGACGGCAGCAGATGCCCGGTTCCGCAGGATGATGGAGAACTCCCGCGTCGGGATGTCGTTGAACAGCCCGGACGGCAGGTTCGTGGATGTCAACCGGGCACTGTGCGACATGCTCGGCTACGACGAGCAGACTCTGTGCACGAAAACCTGGCAAGAGGTGACGGCTCCGACCACGCTTGAGATCGACATCCGCCGGACCAACGATCTGGCCGCCGGCGTCATCGACAACTATCGGACGCTCAAGCAGTTCATCCACTCCGATGGCCACCTGGTCTGGGCCGACCTCTCGGCGAGTTGCATCCGACATCCCAACGGCGAACTCGAACTCTTCGTCGCTCAATTCATCGACGTGACCGCCGAAGTGGAACTTCGTGCCTCGGATGCCCGCTTCCGCAGGCTGCTGGAGACTTCCAACGTCGGCATGGTCGTTGCCAGCCCCGACGGCAGATTCGACGTGGTCAATCAGGCGTTGTGCGACATGCTCGGCTACGACGAGGAGGCCCTGAAGACCAAGAGTTGGCAGGACCTGACGCCCCCGAAATACATGGAAGCCGACCTGGAGAACATGGCCGACCTGCTCGCGGGCCGGTTGGATACCTACCGGGTCATCAAGCAGCACATCCACGCCGACGGACACCTGGTCTGGGCGGACGTTTCGGCAAGCTGTCTGCGTGATTCGGAGGGCGCGGTGGAGTGCCTCCTCGGGCAGATCATCGACATCACCGAGCAGGTGGAGTCCCGCGCCAAGGAAGCCGAAGCCGACGCCCGCTTCCGACGGCTGATGGAGACCTCCAACGTCGCTATGGCCCTCGTCGCCCCCGACGGCAAGATGGAAGTGGTCAACGAGGCGATATGCGAATTGTTCGGCTACGACGCCGAGACTCTCAAAACCAAGACCTGGCAGGAGTTGACTCCAGTCGACTACCTGGAAGCCGACCTGGAAAACACCGCAGACCTTCTCTCCGGGCGGTTGGACACCTACCGGGTCACCAAGCAGCACATCCACGCCGACGGCCACCTGATCTGGGTTGACCTTTCGGTGAGTTGCCTGCGCGATGCCAACGGCGAGGTGCAGTACCTCGTCGCACAGGGCGTCGACATCAGCGACGAAATGCAGGCGCTGGATCTGCTGGCCCAGCGGGAACGGGAGAACCGCATTCTCGCCGACCGCCTGCAGGCCGAAATCCAGAACGCCGCAAGGTATGTCGCGTCGATCCTTCCCGACGAGGTACACGGGCCTGTGGATGTGTCGTGGCGCTACCTACCGTCGTTCGACCTCGGTGGCGACGTCTTCCATTACCGATGGCTGGACGACGACCACCTGAAGGTGTACCTGGTCGACGTGTCCGGGCATGGCGTCAGGCCGGCTCTGCTCTCAATGTCGGTCTACAACCTCATTCGATCCGGCTCGATGCCGGCCGACACCCTGCTGAACCCCGATCGCGTGCTCGACAAACTCAACAGCCTTTTCCAGATGGACG
>CAYTOD010000009.1:71512-88000 GCA_964439315.1 uncultured Mycobacterium sp.
ACTAGCAGGGCGACGACTACTTCACCATCTGGTACGGCGTCTACCAGGTGTCGACCCGAACACTGCGCTACGCCAGCGCGGGCCATCCGCCCGCCCTCGCCTTCACCCGCGAAGCCGACGGCGCCACCGCCGCCCGGCTGTCCACCGCGGCCAAACCGATCGGGATGTTCGCCGACACCGTCTACACCTGCGACTCCTACACGGTGCCCCCCGGCGGTCAGCTTCTGCTCTACAGCGACGGGGCCTTCGAACTTCCCGCCAACACCGCGACCGGCGAACCGCTCCGCTTGGAGAACTTCGTCAGCCTGTGCGCCGAAGTGGCCGCACGACCCGGCTGGTCGCTGGATGAGCTCGTCATACGTCTGAGGGGCCTCAGCGCGACCGGCGACTTCGACGACGACTGCGCGCTCGTGCTGCTGACGTTCCCCTGATCGAGCAAAAAACCCGAGGCCATCGGCCTCGGGTTTTCTCACCTCGGGTTTTCCTAAGTGGAGCTAAGGGGACTCGAACCCCTGACCCCCACACTGCCAGTGTGGTGCGCTACCAGCTGCGCCATAGCCCCTAGGTGCGCAGTCGAAACTACACCACCGCCGCAGCCGCCTCAAAACCACGGCTCACGACGGCTCGCCCACAGCCTGCGACGGCACCGGTTCGAGGTCCAGCGGCGGCGCGTCCCGGGTCTCCGGCGCGAACAGCCAGCCGGCCGCGGCGACCAGCAGAATGAGCCCGCTGACCCCGAACGCCCACCCGTAGGAGAGGTACTGGGCGAGCGCCCCGACGCCGAACGAACCGACGATCGAGCCGAAGTCCGACATCATCTGGAAGGCCGCGATCGCCGTGCCGCCCCTGGCCTTGCCGATGATGTCGGCCACCGAGGCCTGCAGCGGCGACGCGTACAAGCCCGAGAGCGCGCCGGCCACCACGGCCTCGACGAAGAACAGCGGCAGCGAGTTCGCCAATCCGAGCGCGACGGTCGAGGCCGCGGCCAGCGTCAAACCGACGACCAGCAGCGGCTTGCGCCCGATCCGGTCGGACAGCCGGCCGCTGTACATCACCACCGAGACATTGCCGACCGCGAAGGCCGCCAGCGCCAGGCCGGCGACGTGCCGCGGCTGGGGATCGAGGATCTCCTCGACGAACAGCGGCACCAGGGCGAAACGCAGACCGAACAGCGACCATCCAGTGGCGAAGTTGGATAGCAGCGCGGCTCGGTAGGCCCGGTGTCGCATGGCGACCCAGACGGTGACGGTCATCTCGTCGGACTCCGCCGGGGCCGCCAGCGGCGAATTCCGCAGACCGACCATCACCACCGACGCAGCGAGGAGCAGAAGGACGCCGTACATCAGGAATGGGGCCCTGATTCCGAGCCCGGCGGTCAGGTTGCCCAGCACCGGCCCCGCCACCGAACCGACCAGGAACGCCCCGGAGAACAGCCCGGCCACCTGGCCGCGGGCGTCGTGCGGGCTGATCCGGATCATCAGTCCCAGCGCCGAGACGAAGAACATCGTCGAACCGATCCCGCCGAGGGCCCGGAACAGCAGCAGCTGCCAGTAGGTGTGCGAGATCGCGCAGGCGGCCGTCGACAGCGCCACGATGATGACACCGCTGACGTAGACCCGCCGCTCCCCCAGCCGCTGCACGAGCATCCCGGTGGGTGGCGCGGCCAGCAGTCGCATCACCGCGAACGCGGTGATGATGAACGTCGCGGCTCCGATGCTCACACCGAAGTGCCGGGCGAAGTCCGGCAGCACCGGGGCCACCAGCCCGTAGCCCAGCGCCACGATGGCGTTGGCCCCGATCAGCGACCACACCTCGCGGGGCAGGCGCACGCCGGCCGCCGACGGGGCGTCCTGGGCGACCGAACTCACGCGATAACTGTATTAGGGCCGCTCTTCACCGCACGGATGACGGCTGCTTGCGCGCATCCCGAGGGATGCTCCGGCGTGATGTAGGCGTCCCAGAAGCCAGGCGCGAATCCGGGCGGCGCTGTGAAGTCCTCGATGGCGAGGTCATTGAGGCCGGCGGCGTCCACGGCGGCCTCCCAGGACGGGACATTGTGGACGTAGTCCTCGACCGACAACTCCCCCTTCGGCGTGACGAACGTGGTCCGAATCTTGGTGAACGATGGCACGTCACCGTAATGGTCCGCAGGCACCAGAAACGATTTGACCAACCCGTACCGATCGGAAGCCGGGAACGGGGCGCGAGTAAGCCGCGGGTGGGCGTCGACGACGATGAGTTCGCCGCCCGGCGCCAGGAACGCCGCGGCCGCCCGCAGCATGGCATCGAAGTCGTCCTGGGTGGCTGCGTGACTCGTCACGAAGGCCATGAGCGCGACATCGAATGTTCCCAACAGTCCTTCCACCTCAGCGTTGCCCTCAGCCCAGTTGTCGGCACCGTGTCCCAACGCGATCAGATCGCCGAATGCGAAGCGGCAGTTCTCCGGACCGTCCGCAGCTGAGCGGGCCAGCTGTTCCCGGCTGTGGTCGACACCGAGTGCGAATGTCACCTCGGGAATAGCGGCGATCTCCTTGGTGCGCCAGCCGGCTCCGCACCCGAGGTCGGCGACCCTCGCACCCGAACGGGTGCGCAGAGCCTGCGCGAGTGCCTGCATAACATTCCAGTTGTCCGCGGCCGTGGAGGCGTTCGGCAAGGCGTGGAACGCGGCGTAGATATCGGCGGCCGCGGCGCCGTAGTTGGCGGTGTCTTCCACGTTCACCAGTGCCGCCTCTTGTTCACGCGATAACTGTGTTCACCAGCTCGCGGGCGGCGTGCTGGACCTCCGCCAGATGCTCGGGTCCGAGGAAGGACTCGGCGTAGATCTTGTAGACGTCCTCGGTGCCCGACGGCCGGGCGGCGAACCAGCCGTTGGCGGTGGTCACCTTCAGCCCGCCGATGGCGGCGCCGTTCCCCGGCGCCTCCGTCAATTTGGCGACGATCGGTTCGCCGGCCAGTTCGGTGGCCGACACCTGATCGGCCGACAGCTTGGCCAGCCGGGCCTTCTGTTCGCGATCGGCGGGGGCGTCGACGCGGGCGTAGATGGGCGCGCCGTAGGTGGCGGCCAGTTCGGCGTACCGCTGCGAGGGCGTCTTGCCGGTGACCGCCAGGATCTCCGAGGCCAGCAGGCACAGGATGATGCCGTCCTTGTCGGTGGTCCACACCGAGCCGTCGCGGCGCAGGAACGACGCGCCCGCCGACTCCTCACCACCGAATCCTATTGTGCCGCTGACTAATCCGTCGACGAACCACTTGAATCCGACGGGCACCTCGACCAGGGTTCGGCCCAGTCCCGCGACCACCCGGTCGATGATCGACGAGCTCACCACAGTCTTACCGACGGCCACTCCGGCCGGCCAGTCCGGGCGGTGGCTGTAGAGGTAGTCGATGGCGACGGCCAGGTAGTGGTTGGGGTTGAGCAGTCCGCCGTCGGGGGTGACGATGCCGTGCCGGTCGGCGTCGGCGTCGTTGCCGGTGGCGATCTGGTAGGCCTCAGCGTCGCCGATCACGGTGTTGATAAGCCCAGCCATCGCGTTGGGCGAGGAGCAGTCCATCCGGATCTTGCCGTCGGTGTCCAGGGTCATGAACCGCCAGGTGGCGTCGACCAGTGGGTTGACCACGGTCAGTTCCAGGTTGTGCCGTTCGGCGATCGCCCCCCAGTAGTCGACGCTGGCCCCACCCAAAGGATCGGCGCCGATCCGGATTCCCTCGGCGCGAATGGCATGCAGATCAACGACATTGGGCAGATCGGCGACGTAGGCATCCATGTAGTCATGGCGCTGTGCGTGGGCGAGCGCGCGGGCCAGCGGCACGCGCTTCACCTCGGCGCAGCCGCCGCGCAGAATCTCGTTGGCGCGCTTGGCGATCGCGGAGGTGGCGTCGGTGTCGGCCGGACCGCCGTTGGGCGGGTTGTACTTGAATCCGCCGTCGCGGGGCGGGTTGTGCGAGGGGGTGACGACGATGCCGTCGGACAGTCCCGACGACCGCCCGCGGTTGTAGGTCAGGATGGCGTGGCTGACGGCCGGAGTCGGGGTGTAGCGGTCGGCGGAGTCCACCAGAACCGCGACGTCGTTGGCGGCCAACACCTCCAGCGCCGACACCCAGGCCGGTTCGGACAGCCCATGGGTGTCGCGGCCGATGAACAGCGGGCCGGTGGTCCCCTGGGCGGCGCGGTACTCCGCGATGGCCTGCGTGGTGGCCAGGATGTGCGCCTCGTTGAACGCCCCGTCCAGGCTCGAGCCGCGGTGCCCGGAGGTGCCGAACGCCACCTGCTGGGCGACGTCGTCGGGATCGGGGTCCACCGTGTAGTACGCCGTGACCAGGTGGGGCACGTCGATGAGGTCTTCGGGCAGCGCCGGTTTACCGGCGCGGGGATTGGCCGCCATGGGAGCAATTGTGCCGCCGGGAAGCCATACTGATCCGGTGTTTGGTCACGCTGACTTCTCTGGCACACGGGGGGATTCCGCTGTCCGGATATGACAAGCGCGAACTGGCGGCGGTGTTCGCCGGCGGGGCGCTGGGCACCGTCGCCCGCGCGGCGTTGGGAACCCTGGCGGTGTCCGACCCGGGTCGCTGGCCGTGGCCGACGTTCACCGTCAACATCGTCGGGGCGTTCCTGCTGGGCTACTTCACCACCCGACTGCTCGAACGGCTGCCGCTGTCGGCCTACCGGCGGCCACTGCTGGGCACCGGGTTGTGCGGCGGGTTGACGACGTTCTCCACCATGCAGGTCGAGACGCTGACGATGATCCGCTACCACCACTACGGCCTTGCCCTCGGCTACACCGTGGCCAGCATCGCCGCCGGCCTGGCCGCGGTGTACGTCGCGACCGTTCTGGTGCGCAGAGTGTGGGTGCGGGCGTGAACGTCGCGCTGTGGGCCGGAGTGCTGATGATCGGCGGCCTGGGATCGGTGACCCGCTTCCTCGTCGACCGCACCGTGGCACGACGGGCGGCGCGGTCGTTTCCGTTCGGGACGCTGACGGTCAACGTCACCGGCGCGATGCTGCTGGGTTTCATCACCGGGTTGGCGCTGAATCACGAGGCCGCCCTGCTGGCCGGAACGGCCTTCGTCGGCGCCTACACCACCTTTTCCACCTGGATGTTCGAGACCCAGCGACTGGCTGAGGAACGCCAGCTCCGGCCGGCGCTGGCCAACCTGGTGGTCAGCGTGGTGGCCGGTGTGGCCGCAGCCGCGGTGGGCCAGGCGATCGCCGGTGCGGTATGACCGGCCTCCCCGAACCGACAGACCGCCTCCAGCTCACCGCCTACCTAGGCGAACGCCAACGGGTGAACAACCGGTTCGCCGCCGACGAGATCGTGGACCTGTTCGCCCGGCGCGGGGTGGCCAGCTGCGTGCTGCTGCGCGGGATCGCCGGATTCGGCGGCCACCACGTGCTGCGGACCGACCAGTCCCTCAGCCTCTCCGAGGATCCCCCGATCACCATCGCCGCCGTCGACACCCCCGACGTGATCGCCCCGCTGGCCGGCGACGTCGGCACGATGATGCGCCGCGGCCTGATCACCCTCGAACAGGCCCGGATGCTGGATGCCACGGCGACGGCCCTCGGGGTGCCGGACTCCGACACCGTCCGCCTCACGGTCTCGCTGGGCCGCAACCGGCGCGTCGACGGGGTTCCGGCGTTCGCCGCCGTCTGTGACCTTTTGTACCGCAACCGCTTTGCCGGAGCGACGGCATTCCTCGGGGTCGACGGCACCTCCCACGGCGAGCGCCGCCGGGCCCACTTCTTCAGCCGCAACCTCGACGTCCCCCTTGTCATCGTGGCCTTCGGCACCGCGGCACAGGTCGCCGCGGTACTGCCGACCCTGTACGCGAAGGTGGACCGCCCCCTGGTGATGGCCGAACCGGTGCTGGTGTGCAAGCGCGAGGGTGTGCTCGTCAGCACACCGGACGAGTTGCCCGACAACGACAACGGGCGCCCGCTATGGCACAAGCTGACGGTCGCCACCTCCGAGGTCACCCGATACGAAGGAGTGCCGATCCACCGCAGCCTGGTTCGGCGGTTGCGGGAGTCCCGGACCGCGAGCGGAGCCACCGTGCTCCGCGGCGTCTGGGGATTCCACGGCAACCGTCCACCCCACGGCGACAAGCTGATTCAGATTCAGAACGGAAGGCAGGTTCCGGTCACGACGGTGATCGTCGACACCCCGGCCAACATCCGGCGCAGCTTCGAGATCGTCGACCAGGTCACCCAGCAGCACGGAGTGGTGACCTGCCAGACGGTCACCGTCCCTGCAAGACGTCCGCTAAAACCGGAAGATGGCTCTGCTCAATAGTTTTCGTCGCCGTCACCAACGTGACCGGCCCGGCGTCGATGAGCTTGCGGACCTCGCCCAGCGGGCCGGCCGCGTCCGGTTCGGCCAGCTCGGCCCGGTAGCGCTCGGCGAAAACGGCGAACCGCTCGGGCTGGTGGTCGTACCACTTGCGTAGTTCCGTGGACGGGGCCACCTCCTTGCACCACTGCCCCACCCGCGGGTCGTCGGAGTGCACTCCCCTGGGCCACAGCCGGTCGACCAGCACGCGCTGGCCGTCACCGGGCGCCACATCGTCGTAGACCCGGCCCAAGCGCACCGTCAACTGTCCGCCAGCACCGTCAGCAGCACCACGGCGTCGGAGTCCGCGTGCAGGCTGTGCCGCACCGGCGGGATGATCAGGTAGTCGCCGGGCCCACCCGCCCACTCCTCGTCGGCGCTGCGCAGCCGCACCCGGCCTTGTAGAACCTGCAGGGTGGCCTGGCCCGGGCTGTCGTGCTCGGCCAATTCGCGATCGGCCACCAGCGCGATCAGCGTCTGCCGCAGCAGGTGGTCGTGCCCGCCGTGGACGGTGTGGGCCGCCCGGCCGGCGTGGGAGGAGCGGGCAGCAGCGAGTTGCTCGTCGGCCAGCCGGGTCAGCGATACAGATTCCATGCTTCTCCCCTTAGCGCAGCAGCAGGATGCCTGCTATCAACAGTGCCACGACCTTGACCACTTCAAACCCGACGTAGACGAGATGTGCGTGCGATCGGCCGGTCTCGGCTACCGACGCATCTGCCAGCACGGCATCCGAGCGCCGCGTGAGCGCGGGCCGGACGCCGAGCACCTGGGCCCCCAGCGCCGCCACCGCCACGGCCACCGCGACGATCGCGCCGGTCGTGGGCCGGCCCAGGACGACCGCCGCCAGCGCCACCGCCGCGAGCACCACCTCACAGATGTTGAGTGCCCGGAAAACCAGCCTGCCGATACCCAGCCCCAGCTGGATCGTGATGCCGGGTGCCCGGAACTTCAGCGGAGCCTCCAGGAACGAGATGGCCAGCACCATCCCGAGCCAGACGAACACCGCCGCGATAGCCGTCGCCACGAATCCGTTCACCGGTGGTCCCCTTCCGTTCGGCCTCCGCCGATCATCGCACCGAGCGCGCGCGCCGATGACACCGAGCGCGCGAGCCGATGACGTACCCCGGCGCCCGCCCGTGCTAAACACGAATTCATGGCGATTCACCCCGTCCACCGGCGGCTGGCCCTGGCGGCCGCGCTGACCGCCCTGGCCGCCGCGCCGGCGTGCGGAGCCAAGACGTCGACACCCGCCCAGTCCAGCACCGGTTCGGCGTCGGCCTCCACGCCGGCGGCCTCCGCGCCGGCCGCCGCATCGACGACGGCGCCAGGCAGCGCGACGCCGCCCGCAGACTCCGCACCCGGCGTCGCACGGTGGGTCGATCTGAAACCCGGCCAGTGCCTGGCCGCTCCGCCGCCGACGGACCCCGCAGAGGTCAACGTGACCACAGTCGAGTGCGCCAAACCACACGCGGCCGAGGTCTACCTGCGGGTGAACATCCCAGTCGACGCCGCCGTCACCGGCACCGCGAACGCCCAATGCGAGACGGGACTGACGCAGTACGCCGGCGTCTCATCGGTCGGCGGCCACTACTCGATCGGCTATCTGATCGATTCCGACCAGGACCGGACGGCGAACAACCCCTACCCCAGCACCCTGATCTGCCTGCTGCAGGGCGCCCAGGGCCAGCCGCTGACCGGGTCGGCACACCGCTGACTGACTCCGCCCGGAGTTGCTGAGAATCAGCTCCGCGTTTGCCGGGCCGGCGACCGGGCATCGGGCGTCAGGCACCCGCGCCCGGAATTCCGCCGAGGGCGAACACGGGCGGCCCGGCAAAGCCACCCTCCCCCGGGCCTATTTGCCCAGCTAATTCGCCGTATCCTGCGGAATGTCGCGACGACGGGTTCACGCGGGAACAGTTGGCGCAGTTCAACGAACCAATCCTGAAACACCCTGAGCTCGGTGTGGCCGGGGTCACGCCAGTCCTTAGGCTTTGCTGTGAACCACATCAGCCGCTAACATCACCCACGGATCTCTAATCAATAAATTAGAGAGAACTCTCAGGGAGGATCGACATCATGGCCACTTTCGCACGGCCGTTCGCAATGACCGGAGTTGCGCTGGCGAGCATCGCCACGATTGCTGTGGCAACCCCCGCGGTCCAGGGTCAGTTCGCCGGGGTGTCGTCCCCCCTCAAGCTGTCGACGGCCCAGTACGAACTGGCGGCCTTCAGCGACATCACCGTCCAGGGCATCACCCACGCCATCGCGGCGGGCTACGGCGGCTTCATCGCCGCCAACGACACCTACTTCCCGGGCGAGTTCAACAACGACGCCATCCTCAAGGGCACCGAGGGTGCGGCCTACTACCTGATCGACACCGCTCTCACCGACCCACTGAACCTCGAGAACTACTTCTTCGAGGTCGGCAGCCGTGGCGCGAACCTCCTGACGTCCGGCGCCGGTGCGGCCGCCTACGTCGGCGTCGCCTCCACGTTCGGCGTCGATTCGATTCAGGCCCAGGTGCTCAAGACCTTCCTCAACGGCGGCCTCGGAGTCCCGGCAGCCGCAAGCGTGGCCGCCGCCGACCTGTCGGCCCTGAACCTGGCCAACCTGAACCTGGGCGGCCTGGACATCGGCGCCCTGCTCAACAACGTCATCGGAAACGTCGACATCGCCGGCCTCATCAAGGACGTTATCGGCGGCGCGAACATCGGCAACATCATCAACGATCTGGTCGGCGGAGCGATCGGCACGGCGGTGGTCTCCCTGACCGCGGGCATCCCGGTGGTCGGCACTCTGACCAGCATCTACTTCACCGGCAAGGTTCCGGGCGACACAACCTCCTACGGCACCGGGTTCACCGGGGTCATCTCCTACGCCACGCGGCACCTCGGCGGCATCATCACCGGCGTGATCAACGGCATCAAGCAGGTCATCGGCGGCATCATCAAGCCAAAGCCGGTCCCCCTCGGCGCAGCGGCCAACCCGGTGGCTCAGGTGGTCCGCAACGTTCTCGGCACCCCGGCCGCGGGTTCCGCTGCCGCCGCGGTGGCCTCCGTGGCCGGTCCGGCCGCGGCTGCGACCGCCGTCAAGCCGGCCACCTCGGTGGGCGAGGACGTCGCCAAGGCCAACAAGGACGCCAAGGCCAGCGAGGCCCCGACGGTCGAGGCTTCCTCCGGCAACGCCGTCGCCACCCCGGCGGCCGATGCTCCGTCGACGGACACCCCGGTCGCGAGCGGCACCGAAGCCCCGGCCAACCTGACGACGGCACCCGCCCCCAAGCGTTCCGCACAGCGCGGTGCCGCCCGGGCGGCCGAGCGGGCCGCGGCCCGTGCCGCCAAGCGGGCGAAGGTCGGCGCGACCAGCTAAGTCCGCAGGACACGAAAAAAGCCGGCCCCCTCGTTGCGAGGGGGCCGGCTTTTTTAGGTGGCCCGGCGCCTACCGAGCTACAGACACGGCGAGTTGCCCGGGGTGTAGTAGGGGACGCCCTCGGGGGTGAAGCACGGGGGCCGGCCCGCGGCCCGCTGATGCCACTCGTCGATGGCGTCGGCGACGGCGATGCTGCCCAGGATTCCGATGCCCTCGCCGACGATCGGGGCGTCCGAGACGCACCCGTTGGTGCCCGGGGCCTCGCCCACGGCGCACACGTCGGCCTGAGCCGACGGGGACCCTGCGACGGGCAGGATCGCCGCAGCGGCCGCGGCGGCGAACAGGAGAGCTCGAGTAGTTTTCACGAGGCCGATTTTAACGGCCGGACCCCGCGAATCCAGCGTCCCGCGAGACGCATGTCCGGCGCGTCTGCGCACGTCGGGGGCACCCGCGGGGCCCTCGTCCAGCAAAGCACACGGAGCGAGTCCGGTCTAGCTGCGAACTGGGATAATTCTCTTAGCCGGGGGTTCACCTACAGCCCCCGATGTGCCATACTAGGTGCAGGTCGAGGGTGCTAGGCAGCCGAAAACCGGACGCTCTTCCAGTTTGCTCTGCAGTAAACGAGCCGAGCAAACGCCCAGCCGCCCGACCTGGATCTGGAGAATTTGTTATGCGCGTAGCGGCCGCCGTCGGACGGGTCGGTGGACTGGCGATAGCGCTTGGGATCAGCGCGGCGGTCACCGGCGGCACGTCCGTGGCCTGGGCCGCTCCCGAAGATTCGTCCCCCGCACTGAGCGCGGACGCCACCAGTGACACGCAGACTCCGGCAGCTCCGACGCGGCACGGTCGGCCTTCCGTTCGTCCGGCGCAGGCCGCACAGGCCGGTTCCGATGGCACGGCCCGGCGGGTCGCCGACAGCCGTCGTCCGTTCAGCGCGCCCAACCTCCGCGCCCCCGACCTCGGCGCCCCCAACCTTCGCAAGAACACCGCGCCGGCCGCGGCCTCCGCACTGAACCCCGCGCCGGCTGCCGCCAACCTCCCGTCCGCCCCGGTGGAGCGATCGGCAGCCGTCGCGTCCGCCGTCGTCGCGAACGCGACCGAGCCGTCGGCTCCGGCAGCGCCCAGGCCGAGCGCCGTTGCGGCCGTCGTCCCGGTGGCGGCCGTCCCGACCGTCCCGTCGTCAATCCCCGTCATGAAGCCGGCCGCAGCAGCCGCTGTCCAGTCCCAGCCCGGCGTCGCGGCGGCGGTCGGTTCGCTGCTGGGTCCGCTGTTCGGCGCCAATCCCGGTACGCCCGTCGAGTCCGCGGTGTCGTGGATGGCACTGGCCGCAGCACGCCGCGATCCCGCCACGGCCACGATCGCGACGCCCGCGGCCTCCGCGGTGGCCACCGCGCTGCCGTGGACTGCGAAGGCCACCGCGGCGAAGAAGGTGTCGTCGTCGTCCAACAAGGCGCCGGTGATCTCCAGGGTGTCCCTGAGCGGCGCGAACCCCGACACCGGCGCCGTCACCGGCACGGTCAGCGCCAGCGATCCCAACGGCGACAAGATCACCTACAAGGCGACAACCTCCTCCGACAAGGGCACGGTCACCATCACCACCGGCGGGGTGTTCACCTACACCCCGACCGCAACCGCACGCCATGCCGCGGCCAAGGTCGGCGCGTCGTCGGATACCACCAACGCCACGGTCACCGTCGTCGTCACCGACGCCAAGGGCGCGAGTACCACCAGCAACGTCAGCGTGCCCATCTCGCCGAAGAACACCGGCCCCGTCGCCGGCAACTCGACGGTGGGCACCCCCGACGCGAACACCGGGGTTGTCGTGGGCAGCGTGCTCGGCTCGGCCGACCCCGAGGGCGATTCGCTGACCTACAGCGCACCGGCCTCCACCGGCAAGGGCAACCTGACCATCGACGCCGGCACCGGGTCGTTCACCTATACGCCGACCGCGTCGGCGCGCAACACCGCCGCCGGCGACGCCGCGACCAACATCGACAAGACCGACACCTTCACGGTCACCGTGTCCGACGGCTACGGCGGGTCGGCGACCATCCCGGTGTCGGTCGCCATCAGCCCGAAGGCGGGCGCCGCGACGGTTCCGGCGGCGTCGAATGTGACCTTCCAGTTCAACTACGTCGACGGCGCCCAGTACTGGACGCCGCAATCCCAGGCGGCACTGGAGCAGGCCGCGAACAAGGTGGCCGCCTACATCGTCGCCCCGAACCCGGTGACCATCGTCTACAACGTCACCGGGCTGAACAACAAGACGCGGACCCTGGCCACCGCGACGAGCGACCTCACCAGCGCCTACGCCGGCTTCTCGTCGACCGTGGTGCAGAACAAGATCCTCACCGGAGTCGACGCCAACGGCAGCGCCCCCGACGGCGCCATCACGGTGAACTTCGGGATGCCGTGGTCGTTCACCGACACCGTGAGCACCTCGCAGTACGACTTCGTCTCGACCACCATGCACGAGTTCGTGCACTCGATGGGATTCATCTCGTTCATCGACAAACCGGGCAGCAACACCCGCCAGAACTGGACGAAGTACGACAGCTTCATCATGACCGCCAACAAGGTCAAGGTGATCAGCACGTCGACCTTCCGGTGGAACAACTCGATGAACTCGTACCTGACCGGCTCCAACGGCGGCCTGTACTTCGGCGGCCCCAACGCGGTGGCGGCCTACGGCGGGCTCGTCCCGCTCTACACGCCGAGCACGTGGGCGTCGGGGAGTTCGATCAACCACCTACGCGACGCGGTGTTCTCCGGCGTCAACTCGAAGCTGATGAACGCCCTGGTCAACACCGGCATCGGCACCCGGGCGCTGAGCAACGTCGAGATCGGCGTCCTCAAGGACCTCGGGTACACGGTGGTTCCGGTTCAGGCCAGCGCCGCGCTGCTGGTTCTCAGCGTGCTGTTCCTGCGGCGCCGCCGCCTCAACTAACCGCCGTCAGCCGATCGGTCGGCTGACCAGCGTCCAGTGGTTCTCGTCCCCGTCGCGCCGGTACGACACCTCGTGTACCGACGCCCGCACCAGCGCCAGTCCGCGCCCGCTCTCGGCCATCACGTCGGGCATCTGAATCGCCGACAGGTCCACGTCGGCGGGCAGGCCGTCGTCGGCGAAGTCGATGCGCACCCGATCGGCGAGGACCCGCACGTGCATCCAGACGTGCAGTTCCCGGCCGCGGCCGGCGTGGTTGATGATGTTGCTGCCCACTTCGGTGGCGGCGAGACCCATTTCCATTCGGGTGATCTCGGGAACCTCGCGGTGCTTGGCCCAGACGCCCTCCAGCGTGCGCTGGATCTCGGCGGGGAAGTCCCGGTTCGGGGCGGCCTCCAGAGCCTTGGTCATCGGGTTGGCCAGCATCCAGAACGGCTTGCCCACCGACGTGCCGACCGCGCGCAGGCGCTTGGCCAGTTCGCGGTAGCGGCGGCTGTGGAACCGATCGCGCAGGATGGTCCAGAGCACCCGGAAGCCGTCGCGGATGGCGTTGAGGTTGGTCTCGCCGTAGTAGCGGTCGTACTCGTAGCTGGGCACCTCGATGATGATGGCCTTGGCCAGAGCGAACCGGCCGATCATCATGGCCTCGATCTCGAAGCCGTCGCCGGCCTGCGGCAACTCGCCGGTGGTGTCGGGCAGGCACAGCACCGGCAGCTGGTCGGCCCAGAAGGCGTTGTAGCCGTAGCACAGGTCGGTGAACCGGGTTCCGGTCATGGCACTGGCGATGAGGTTGAGCCCGCGGTTGCCCATCGACCGGAACTGGGTGATGTCCTGGCTGCCGCCGCCGGCACAGAACCGGCTGCCCTTGGCCAGGTCCGCGCCGCGGGTGAGGGCTTCGACGAAGCGCGGGATCTCGTGCGGGTCGGCCGAGCCGTCGACGTCGAAGGTGACGATGACGTCGCCGTTGACCTGCCCGAACCCGCACACCAGGGCGTTGCCCTTACCCTTGCGGGTCTGCTCGACGATCTTGGCCGACGGCAGCGCCTCCCGGGCGGCCGCGGCGGAGGCGTGATCGTCCTCGCTGACGACGACGATGACCTCGTAGCAGCCGACCAGGTACGGGAGGATCTCGCGGATGTTGGCGGCCTCGTCCTTGGCCGGAACGACGACGCTGACCCGCGGGAGGGTGGGCCGCAGGCCGCGCCGGCCGAGGGCGCGGTCGCCGGAGTACTGGAAGTCCAGCGTCGCGGTGGCCGGGCCGAGCGTGGGCTCGATGGCGGTCATGGGTTGGCTTCCTCCGATGGTCCGTTCCGCTCAGTCGCGGTCGACGAGCGGTAGTCGGCCCCGAACCCCGTGGGCGCTGTACGTCTGCGCTATTGAAACACAAACCGCTTGCCGGATGGCCACCTCGACGGACCGATCCGCTGCCGACTCAGACCGCCACCTACAGGGGGACGACCGTCACGCTGGAAAGGATCCCGTCGCTCGGGGCTATGTAGTTGGCCACGTACAGCTTGGTCGTGGTCCCACCTGGATTGACCACGATTCCGCCATGTTGCGGGTTGATGTTCGGGTCTGTCGGGCCGGGTTTGATCGTCGTCACCGTGGAACCGTTCGTGGGAACCAGGTAGACGTTCTCGCTCAGCTGGTCTGAGACGTAGAGCGTCGTGCCGTCCCCGCTGATCGCGATGCCGTAGGGATGAGCTCCTACCGGGAGCGCCAACGGCGTGAGTTGAGTGCCCTGACCCGTCGTGTTGATCACCTCCACGGTCGCGGAGACCCCGTCGGCGACATAGGCGCGATTGCCCGCCGCGTAGGTGACCACACCATAAGCGACACCAGGGGTGGTAAAGGTGTTGTCGAGAGAGATAGCCAAAGGGTTGGAGACGTCGTAGGAGTACACGTTTCCGGACAAACCGGTGACATAGACCTTCGATCCGAGGACCGCTACCTGATTCGGCGTGTCACCGTTCGCGATAGAAGTATCGCCAGCAAAGGTGGGCGTGCTGGTGGTGGCGTCATAGACCGTGAGGTAGTTGTTCGTGGCGTCGACCGAGTACAGGAAATTGCCATCCGCGCTGAACGCCAGGCCGCGGATATCCAGACCGTTCGCACCGGTGATCGTTCCATCCAGTGCGTGGCTACCGTTCACGTTGTACTGATTGATTCCGCCAGCACCGCCGTTCAGGGTCGTGGCACCGATGAACAACTCTTTGGCGGTGTTCGGCCGGGCAGCGGCAACCCAGTTGCCGGTGACACCGGTAGGCGCCGTTATGGCGTGAGCCCCTGCGCCGGGGTTGGCGTTGCTGAACCAGTAGACATCTCCGGTCTGGTCCGACGGCACCCAGGTCTCGGTCCCGTCCGTCGTGGTGGTCAGCCATTGTGGGCCCGTTCCAACCTGAACCGATACCTGGAGATTCGTCGGGGGTGCCGTCATCGTCAGCTGGCCAGGATCAGTGAAGTTGTTCGTGAAGATGTCGCCGGCCGCATTCACCCCGACGCCGGTGAGTGGCCCGGTTCCGGTGGTGAAATAGCCCACCTGGGTGTTGGACACGGTGTCGATGACATACACGGTGTTCGACGTGTCGTCCGTCATGTAGACGCGGCTGCCGTCCGGGCTGAAGGCGACTCCATACAGTTCGGAACCGGCGCTCGGCCCAATGGACATGTTGTTGGAGGACCAATAATTGCCGAACGTGTTTGGATCCCAAACCGCCTTCGTCCACGCACCTCGCCCGTTCACGGCGCCCGCCACATAAGCGGTGTACACACCGTTGCCGTTGTCGTAGATCGCGACGCCGCCGCCGGATACGGAGGGGAAACCTTGCCCGGTAAGGAGGGACGTGTCGTAACCCTGGGTGTAGCCCCCGCTCAGTTGCCCGTCGGTGGTGACCAGAATATGACCACCATCTCCGGTCACAGCGACCTGGCGCACGCCGCTTGTGCCGCCATCGCCGTCGTAGCTCTGCACGATGGTGGTGGGGGCAAACACATTGATCTGGTAGGTGTGGCCGTCCGAGTGGTCGACGATGTAGGCATTGGTGTTCAAGACATTGCCGGGGTCGCTGCCAATTGCGATGCCCGTCGGGTCGGCGAGGTTACCCGCCGGCAGTTGGTAGTGGACCTGCTGCGTCGGGTCGGTGGTGTCGATCACCATGTATCCGGGATTGCTCCCCGCGTTCGTGACCCAGGCGTACTGCCCGTTGGGTGTGATTGCCACGCCCGTCGGGGTGTCGGCGCCGAAGCTCAACGCCACCGAGGTGACCGTAAGGTCCGAAACTCTCACGATCGAGAGGGAGTTGGAGACGACACCGCCATCCCCTTGGTTGACCACCCAGATGTAGTTGCCGTCCGGGGTGAAGGCCAATGCCGTGGGGAAGGCCGTCACGACCGGGGCGCTACTCTGACCGTTCTGACCGGCCGTGCCCGGCGTGCAGGTGCTGCTCCCGCCGGAACAGGTACCGCCGGCACCGCCGTTGCCGCCGGTGAAACCGTCGCCGCCGGTGCCGCCGTTGCCGCCGGCGGCGTGGCCGGTTGAGGTGGTGATGTCGCCGTTCCCGCCCTTGCCGCCGGCACCGCCTGTGGCGCTGGTGGACTGGCCGCCGTGGCCGCCCTTCCCGCCGGTGGCATCGCTCTGGTCGGCCTTGGCGGAGCCGCCGTCGCCCCCGGCACCGCCGTTGCCGCTGGTGCCGTCCCCGCCGGCACCGCCGTCCCCGCCGGTCGACGCCGAGTTGGTGCCCTTGGTGGTCGAGGCACCGCCGTCGCCGCCCGCGCCGCCGGTGGTGGCACCCGAGCCACCCTGACCGCCCGCGCTTGGTCCGTGCAACCGGCGAAGGCATCGAGCAA
>CAYTOD010000010.1:0-15786 GCA_964439315.1 uncultured Mycobacterium sp.
ACCTGGGCGCGGCCCTTGTATGCCCGCGGCTCGGTGCGCTGTGGGGTGGCGTGCACCCAGGCGACGGGGTGGCCCTCGGCCACCCGTCGGTCGGCTGCGGCTTCATCGCCGATCACCACCGCCGCTGCGCCGTCTGAGGATGGGCAGGTCTCAGACATGCGGATCGGGTCCCACAGCATGGGGGAATCCAGCACGCTCTCCAGGGTGATGTCGGGTTGATGCAAGTGCGCCAACGGGTTCCGGGCACCGTTGAGCCGGTCCTTGACCGCCACCATCGCCCCGATGTGCGCGGGCGCTCCCGAGCGCCGGATGTAGGCGCGAATGTGCGGGGCGAAATACCCGCCCGCGCCGGCTCCGACCGGTTTGGTGAAAGGAACCGGAAGCGACAACGCCCACATGGCATTCGACTCGGACTGCTTCTCCCAGGCGACCGCGAGGACGTGCCGGTACTTGCCGGACTGAACCAGGCTCGCGGCGACCACCGCGGTCGAACCGCCGACGGATCCGGCGGTATGGACCCGGATCAGCGGCTTGCCCGTCGCGCCCATCGCGTCGGCCATGAACAGCTCCGGCATCATGACGCCCTCGAAGAAGTCGGGTGCCTTGCCGACCACTACCGCGTCGATGTCGTCCAAGTTCGACCCGCTGTCGGCGAGGGCCTTGTCGATCGCCTCTCGGACCAGACCGCTCATCGTCACATCGCGGCGCGCGGAGACGTACTTCGTCTGCCCGGTCCCCAAGACTGCGGCCAGCCGCTTCATCATCGTCCCTCCATCACGGCGACCAGATTCTGTTGCAGCACAGGTCCACTGGTGGAGTGGGCGAGAACCCGTCCAGCGGAGCCGTCGAAGATGTGCCGCGCGGCGAAGCCGATGCGCTCCAGGCCGGTGGAGAACATCGGATTGGCCGCCAGCGCCCCTCCGGAGGGGTTGAGCTTCGTGGCCGGCGTGAGGCCGATGGCCTCGGCCAGGATCAGCTGCTGGTGGCTGAACGGTGCGTAGATCTCGGCGACGTCGATCGAAGCGGTGTCCCCACCGGTCGCCGAGCGGGCCGACGCGGCGGTGGACGGCGACGTCGTCAAGTCCCGGGCACCGATCACGGGAGTCTCGATGCGGTGCTCGAACCCGGTTATCCACGCGGGTTTCTCGCGTAGTTCGCGCGCCCGGTCGTCGGCCGCGATCACGATGACCGACGCGCCGTCGGTGATCGGGGCGATGTCATGCCGGCGCAACGGATCGGTGAAGAACGGCCTGCTCAGTAACTCATCGACGCTGCCGGCAGGTTCGACGGAGTCCGTGCGCGGCGCGGCAGTCATCGAGTCCAGAGCCACCTGCGCCATCTGTTCAGCCGTCCAGGCACCGGACTCCAGGCCGAGGCGGGCCTGCAGGCCTGCCATCGACACCGCATCGGGAACCAGTGGCGCCACCGTGTAAGGGTCGGTCTGCAGGGCAAGGACGCGGCGTAGCGTCCCGGCGCTGGACTTGCCGAAGCCGTACACCAGGGCGGTGTCCACCTCGCCGGTCAGGACCTTGATGTAGGCCTCGTAGAGCGCCCATGCCGCGTCCATCTCGACGTGACTTTCGTTGATCGGCGGAACCGCGCCGATCGAGTCGATCGCGGAGATGAACGAGAACGCCCGGCCGGCAAGGTAATCCGACGAGCCGGAACACCAGAAGCCGATATCGCGCTGGGTTATGCCCAGATCGGCATAGACCTCGGCGAAGCACGGCATCAGCATCTCGACGCCGTTGGTGGTGCCGTCCGTCTTCCGGACATGTGGCGCGTGGGCGAAGCCGACCACCGCGACTTCTCTGCTCATGCTGGCCTTTCCGCTACAGGTGATGCTTGTAGGTCTCGTAGTCGGCGTCCGGTTCGCCGGTGGGCCGGAAGTAGTCGATGTTGTCGATCCCCAGACCCCACTCCTCGCGGGGCTTCCAGACCGCCTTCACGCGCATGCCCATCCGGACGTCGGCGGCATCGATCTCGGTGACCGTGTGCAGGAATGCGATGTCGGCGCCGTCGAGCAGGATGTAGGCGACCACGTAGGGGGGTTTGATGCGCTGGCCGGGGAACGGGATGTTGATGACGGCGAAAGTGGTGACCGTCCCGGTGTCGGGCAGTTCGACGAACTGATCGAGTTCCCTACCGGTGGCCGGATCTGCTTCGCGCGGAGGGAAATACACCTTGCCGGTGTCGCCGGTGCGGGCACCGAGCAGCTTTCCCTGCTGCAGAGCACGCAGGTATCTGCTCTCCGGCGCCGACGCGCTGTGCTGGATCGAAACGGAGGTCGGCACCTCCATGACGGTCACCGGGTCTCGCCCGTCGGAGGCGTTGCCGGGCAGCGGCTCCGGCTCGTCGCCGGGCAGGAAGTAGGCGATGTCGGTGATCGACCCCACGGGCTCGTCGACCCAGTGTGCGTGAACCCGGTCGCCTGTCGCGACCGTCCCGTCCACAGCGTGCAACAGCGCGGTATCGGCGCCGTCGAGTTTGATCAGCGCCCAGGAGAACGGGCGGTCCAGTGGCTGACCCTCTAACGGCTCGGCTTGCCAGGTCCACGACAGCACCGTCCCGACGCTGGCGACCGGGACGATGTCGGACAGCCGCTCGCAGGTGACCGGGTCATACTCGATGACTGGAACGTGGACCCGACCGTCCGACCCACGGATACCGACGACGCGGCGGTCGCGGAGGGCGGTGAAGAAGGTGCTCAGGGTCGGCCCCAGCGAACGCTTGTAGTCGAAAGACAGTGTCAGCGGGGCGGAGAGCGGGGGTTCGTGCGAATCTATCAAGGCAGAGGTGCTCTGGCTGACGCTCACAGCATCGAGTAGAACAGGTTCTAGTAATCGTGGCAAGGACGGAAGGCGACGTCGGATGAAGCTCGGTCTGCAACTCGGGTACTGGAGCGCGCAGCCGCCCACCAACCATGCCGAACTGGTGGCCGCCGCCGAGGAGGCCGGCTTCGACACGGTGTTCACCGCCGAGGCATGGGGTTCCGACGCATTCACTCCGCTGGCGTGGTGGGGCCGTCAGACGGTCAAGCTCAGGCTCGGCACCTCGGTGGTGCAGCTGTCGGCGCGCACACCGACCGCCTGCGCCATGGCGTCTCTGACCCTCGACCACCTCTCCGGCGGCAGGCACATCCTCGGACTCGGTGTCTCCGGCCCGCAGGTCGTCGAAGGCTGGTACGGCCAGCGCTTCCCCAAACCACTTGCCCGCACGAGGGAGTACATCGACATCGTGCGTCAGGTGTGGGCCCGCGAGGCGCCGGTGACGAGCGCCGGCCCGCACTATCCGTTGCCGCTGACCGGGGAGGGCACCACCGGACTCGGAAAGTCGCTTAAGCCGATCGTGCATCCGCTGCGCGCCGACATCCCGATCATGCTCGGCGCGGAGGGACCCAAGAACGTCGCTCTGGCCGCCGAGATCTGCGACGGCTGGTTGCCGATCTTCTACTCGCCGCGGATGGCCGACATGTACAACGAGTGGCTCGACGAGGGATTCGCCCGGCCCGGTGCGCGCCGTACCCGGGAAGACTTCGAGATCTGCGCGACGGCGCAGGTCGTCATCACCGACGATCGTGCCTCGACCATGGAGATGATCAAGCCGTTCGTCGCGCTCTACATGGGCGGGATGGGCTCGGAGGACACCAATTTCCACGCCGAGGTGTACCGCCGGATGGGCTACGCCGAGGTGGTGGACGAGGTCACCGCGCTGTTCCGTTCCGGACGCAAAGAGGAAGCCGCCGCAGTGATTCCCGATGAACTCGTCGACGATGCGGCGATTGTCGGCGACGTCGACTATGTGAGAGAGCAGATCGCGATCTGGGAGTCTGCCGGGGTCACGATGATGGTGATCGGGGCGCGGAGCGCAGAACAGATCCGTGAACTCGCGGCCCTGCTCTGATGCCGTGAGGTCAGCCCAGTACCCTGGCGTCGCCGAACGTCATCGCCAGGTTGCCCACCGACCCCGACAGCATCGCCCGCCGCGGCAGGCCGAGGGTGGCCAACTCTCGGGCGAAGGGATGGCCACCCAGTCGCAGCCGGGCGCCGCCCGGCCGGAAGCGAACCTTCGAATTAACCATCTCCCAGGGCACTTCTCGAGTGGTGCCGTCGGCGTGGGTATAGGTGGTCAACACTCGCGGGCGCGGCAGCGACGGGATCGGAATGGCGCGGCCGAAATCGATTGCCGCGATGAGCGATCCGCCCTCGGAGACCTCGAACCCGAACGGACTGGATTCACGAACAACGAAGTCCGCCATGATCTTTGGAAATCCCCAGATGGTTCGGCCGGCTTCCAGTGTGAAGGCCTGGTCGACGGGCAGGTGGTGGATGAACGCGGCCGCGTCGCCGAGGGCTTTCACGCCGCGGGCCGCCGATCCGGGTGGGTTCACCATCACGCAGGTGCCGAATTCGTTGTAGCGACCGAGATCGCCGTCGAAATAACGGGCCAGGATGAGCGTCAGGACCGCCCGGCCCGGACGGAACTGACAGACCTGCAGGCCGCTGTGGTCGATCATGCGCTGGGCGGCGTCGGCGGGCACCGAGAACATCGCCGTGTGGACGTCGGCCTTGCGGATCCGCACCGGCATGTTCAGCACGGTCCCGGCAATGATGTGCTGCTTACTGGGCACGAGATCAACTGTAGAGGGGAGAGGCCGCGCGATGGACGCTAAGCCGAATCTGGATCTCACCAACGGCGATTTCTACGCCGACGGCGGCGGGGCTCGTGCGGCCTACCGGTGGATGCGGGCCAACGAACCGGTGTTCCGGGACCGCAACGGGCTGGCGGCCGCATCGACCTATCAGGCCGTCCTGGACGCCGAACGCAATCCCGAGGTGTTCTCCAACACCGGGGGCATCCGCCCCGATCAGCCCGCGATGCCGTACATGATCGACATGGACGACCCGGCCCACCTGCTGCGCCGCAAGCTCGTCAACGCCGGGTTCACCCGAAAGCGGTTGACCGACAAAGCCGCGAGCATCGAGACGCTGTGCGACTCGCTGATCGATGGCGTGTGCGAGCGCGGTTCGTGCGACTTCGTCCGCGACATAGCCGCCCCGCTGCCGATGGCCGTCATCGGCGACATGCTCGGAGTGCTTCCGGCCGACCGGGCGACGCTGCTGAAGTGGTCCGACGATCTGGTGTGCGGGCTGAACTCGGGTGCCGACGAGTCCCAGTTGCAGGCCTTGATGGACGCCTTCGCCGCATATTCGGCCTTCGCGATGGAAACCATCGGTGCGCGGCGGGCCGAGCCGTCCGACGATCTGTTCTCGATCTTGGCCAACAGCGAGGTCGAGGGCCAGCGGATGAGCGACGACGAGATCGTGTTCGAAACGCTGTTGATCCTGATAGGTGGCGACGAGACCACCCGCCACACCTTGTCCGGCGGTGTGGAGCAGTTGCTGCGTCATCGCGACCAGTGGGAGCGACTGCTCGCCGATCCCTCACTGGTGCCCGGCGCGGTGGAGGAGATGCTGCGCTGGACGTCGCCGGTCAAGAACATGGCGCGAACCCTGCTCGCAGACATCGACTTCCACGGCACGCAGTTGCGGGCGGGGGAGAAGATGCTGCTGCTGTTCGAGTCGGCGAACTTCGACGAAGCGGTGTTCGGCGACCCGGAGAACTTCCGCGTCGACCGGAACCCGAACAGTCACTTGGCCTTCGGCTTCGGCACCCACTTCTGCCTGGGCAATCAGCTGGCCCGGCTGGAGCTCACCACCATGCTGCGCAAACTGCTGGCGCGTCTGCCGGATCTGCGGCTGGCGGACCAATCGGGGGTTCCGCTGCGTCCTGCGAACTTCGTCAGCGGGCCGGAGGCGATGCCGGTGGAGTTCACCCCGGCCGCGCCGGTCGCCTAACGCATCTTGAACTGCGGGGCCCGCTTCTCCTTGAACGCCAACGGGCCTTCCTTGGCGTCCTCGGAGAGGAACACCTCGATGCCGATCTTGGTGTCGATCTTGAACGCGTCGTTCTCGTGTATGCCCTCGGTGGCGCGGATCGACCGCAGTATCGCCTGCACCGCGAGCGGACCGTTGGCCGCGATCACCTCTGCGATCTCGAGCGCTTTGTCCAAGGCCTGGCCGTCGGGCACCACGTGCCCGATCAGTCCGTACTCGAGTGCCTCGCGAGCCGTGATGTGCCGTCCGGTCAGCAGCAGATCGCAGGCGATCGTGTACGGGATCTGGCGCACCAGGCGCACCGCCGACCCGCCCATCGGATACAGGCTCCAGCGCGCCTCGGAGATGCCGAACTTCGCGCTTTCGCCGGCCACCCGGATGTCGGTGCCCTGCAGGATCTCAGTCCCGCCGGCGATCGCCGGACCCTCGACGGCGGCGATCAGCGGCTTGGTCAGCCGTCGGCCCTTGAGCAGGCCGTCGATGCGTGACGGGTCGTAGCTGCCGTCCTTGAACGAGTCGCCCGGCGGCTTGGCCGTCGCGGCCTTGAGGTCCATGCCTGCGCAGAAGTAGCCGCCGGCGCCGGTGAGGATGCAGACGCGGATGTCGGGGTCGTTGTCCACCTGATCCCAGGCTTCGACCATGATCGCCAGCATCTCGCCGGACAGGGCGTTGCGTGCCTCCGGCCGGTTCATCGTCACGACGAGGACGTGTCCGCGCTTCTCGATGATGGCGTCGGCCATGGGTTCCCCCTATCCCTTGCTTGAGAAAAAATGTAACACGTTCTAATTTGGCGTTGTGGCCCTGAACATTGCCGATCTTGCCGAGCACGCCATCGACGCCGTGCCGGACCGCGTCGCCTTGATCTGCGGCGACGAGCAGATCACCTACGCCGAACTCGAGGAGAAGGCGAACCGCCTCGGGCACTACCTGATCGACCGCGGGGTCCGTAAGGGCGACAAGGTCGGCCTGTACTGCCGCAACCGCATCGAGATCGTGATCGCGATGCTGGGCATCGTCAAAGCGGGCGCCATCCTGGTCAACGTCAACTACCGCTACGTCGAGGGCGAACTGCGCTACCTGTTCGACAACTCCGACATGGTGGCACTGGTCCACGAACGGCAGTTCGCCGACCGGGTGGCCAACGTGCTCCCGGAGACGCCCACGGTCAAGACCGTCCTGGTGGTCGAGGACGGCAGCGACAAGGACTATCGACGATACGGCGGTGTCGAGTTCAACGAAGCCCTCGCTCAGGGCTCACCGGACCGCGATTTCGGCGAGCGCAGCGCCGACGACATCTATCTGCTCTACACCGGGGGCACCACCGGTTTCCCCAAAGGTGTGATGTGGCGCCACGAAGACATCTACCGGGTGTTGCTCGGCGGAACAGACTTCGCCACAGGCGAATTCGTGAAGGACGAATACGAGCACGCCCGGCAGGCCGCAGCAGGCGCCCCCATGGTGCGCTACCCGATCCCGCCGATGATCCACGGCGCCACCCAGTCGGCCACCTGGATGGCGCTGTTCGCCGGTCAAACCGTCGTGCTGGCACCGGAATTCGATGCCGCCGAGGTGTGGCGGACCGTGGCCAAGCACAAGGTGAACCTGCTCTTCTTCACCGGGGACGCCATGGGACGGCCTCTGCTCGATGCCCTGGAGAGTGCAGAGCAGGACCTGTCCTCGCTGTACGTGCTCGCCAGCACCGCTGCGCTGTTCTCGCCCAGCCTGAAGGAACGCTTCTGCGACCTGCTGCCCAACCGAGTCATCACCGACTCCATCGGATCCTCGGAGACCGGCTTCGGCGGCACCAGCATCGTCGCCAAGGGAGCCACCCAGGCCGGCGGACCGCGGGTGAACATCGACAAGAACACCGTCGTGCTCGACGACGAGGGCAACGAAGTCCAACCCGGATCCGGCGTCCGGGGGATTCTGGCCAAGCGCGGCAACATTCCGGTCGGCTACTACAAGGACGAGAAGAAGACGGCCGAAACCTTCCGCACCATCAACGGCGTCCGCTACGCCATTCCCGGTGACTACGCCCAGGTCGAGGCCGACGGCACCGTCACCATGCTGGGCCGCGGGTCGGTCTCGATCAACACCGGCGGCGAGAAGGTCTATCCCGAAGAGGTGGAGGCCGCACTCAAAGGCCATCCGGAGGTGTTCGACGCACTCGTCGTCGGAGTAGCCGACGACCGCTACGGCCAGCACGTCGCCGCCGTGGTGGCCCCCCGGGCCGGGTCCCGGCCCACGCTGGCCGACCTCGACGCGTTCGTCCGCACTGCGATCGCCGGGTACAAGGTGCCCCGCAGCCTCTGGTTGGTCGACGAGGTCAAGCGTTCGCCGGCCGGCAAGCCGGACTACGCCTGGGCCAAGGACTACACCCAGCAACGGGCGGCCGACGAGTCGACCCGATGACGATCGACGTCTGGATCCAGCACCCGACGCGGAAGTTCCTGTCCCACCAGATGTTCGCCTCGCTGCTGCGCTGGACCGGTGGACAGGTGCCCGAGGAGGATCCGCCCCTGGAGGCGACGCTGGCCTCGATGGACGCGGCTGGTGTCGAGGTGGCGCTGCTGACTGCCTGGCGCGGACCGCACGGACAAGACTTGATCTCCAACGATCAAGTGGCGGAATGGGTTCGGCGCCACCCGGCCCGGTTCCGCGGGGTGGCAACGGTCGACCTGGACCGTCCGATGCAGGCGGTCCGCGAACTACGGCGCCGGGTGCGCGACGACGGCTTCGTCGGCCTGCGACTGCTGCCCTGGCTGTGGGGGGTACCGCCGACCGACCGGCGGTTCTACCCAGTGTTCGCCGAATGCGTCGAACTCGGCGTCCCGTTCTGTACGCAGGTGGGCCATACCGGGCCGTTGGCCCCCTCGGAGCCAGGGCGTCCGATCCCGTACATCGACCAGGTGGCGATCGACTTCCCGGAACTGACCATCGTGTGCGGGCACGTCGGGTACCCGTGGACCGAGGAGATGATCGCCGTGGCGCGCAAGCACCAGAACGTCTACATCGATACCTCGGCGTACACGGTCCGACGGCTACCGAACGAACTGGTGGACTTCATGAAGACCAACACCGGAAGGCGAAAGGTGCTTTTCGGCAGCAACTTTCCCATGATCGGGCACGCGCATTGCCTGGAGGGAATCGACGACCTCGGGCTGGGCGACACCACCGACTTCCTGCGTGGCAATGCAAAACGGGTGTTCCCCGGTCTGGCGGGTGCGGTGTGAACGGCGCACAGGCACTCATCGCCACCCTGGTCGACAGCGGCGTGAGCGTCTGCTTCGCCAACCCCGGCACCTCGGAAATGCACTTCGTCGCCGCCCTCGACTCCGTGCCACAGATGCGCGGGGTGCTCACGCTGTTCGAAGGCGTGGCCACCGGTGCCGCCGACGGGTACGCGCGGATCACCGACGATCCCGCCGCGGTGCTCCTGCACCTCGGCCCGGGCCTGGGCAACGGGCTCGCCAACCTGCACAACGCCCGGCGCGCTCATGTGCCGATGCTGGTGGTCATCGGCGATCATGCGATCTACCACAAGAAATACGACGCGCCCCTGGAGTCCGACATCGACGCGGTGGCCGGGACCGTCTCCGGGTGGCTGCGACGGTCGGCGACCACCGCCGACGTCGCCACCGACGCCGTCGAGGCCATCGCCTCGGCCCGCGCCGACAAGCACATCGCCACGCTGATTCTGCCGGCCGACGTGTCCTGGACCGAGGGCGCGGAGGTCGCCGAAGTGGCTGTGCGCGAGCGTGATTCGCACCCCCATGACCACACCGAGGTAATGGAGGCGCTGCACTCGGGTGAGCCCACGCTGATCCTCGTCGGCGGTGACGCCACTCGCGAAGCGGGCCTGGAGGCCGCGGCGCGGATCGCACGCGAGTGCGGAGCCCGCGTGCTGTGCGAGACCTTCCCTGCACGGTTGGAGCGTGGCGCGGGGCGTCCGCCGGTGGAACGGCTGGCCTATCTGGCCGAAGCGGCCGGCGCGCAACTGGCCGGTACCCGCCATCTCATCCTGGCCGGTGCGCCGTCGCCGGTGTCGTTCTTCGCCTACCCCGGAAAGGCCAGCGACCTCGTCCCCGAAGGGTGCGCCGTTCACACGCTCAGTGGTCCGATCGGCGCTGCCGCCGCACTGTCCGAACTCGCCGACCAGGTGGCACCCGGGGTGGTCATCGAACGCGCCGTCCTCGCACCGCCGGCCCTGCCCTCCGGGCCGCTGAACGTGCAGACGGCGGCGCAGGTGATCGGTGCGCTGATGCCCGAACGCGCGATCGTCGTCGACGAGTCCAACACATCGGGATTCCTTCTGCCGCAGGCGACCGCAGGTGCGCCCGCACATGACTGGCTGACCTTGACCGGCGGAGCCATCGGCTACGCCCTGCCGGTGGCGGCCGGCGCCGCGATCGCCGCCCCGGACCGTCCGGTGCTCTGCCTGGAATCGGACGGGTCGGCGATGTACACCATCTCGGCGTTGTGGACGCACGCCCGGGAAGGTCTCGACATCACCACGGTGATCTACGCGAACCGCGCCTACGACATCCTGCGGATGGAGCTGCAGCGCGTGGGTGCTCAGGAAGAGGGGCAGGGACCCGGGCCGAAGGCCGAGGCGTTGCTGGATCTAACCGGCCCCACAATGGATTTCGTGCAGATGGCCCACGGCATGGGAGTTCCGGCCCGGCGGGTCGGTACCGCCGAAGAACTCGCCACTGCCCTGCAGTGGGCCCTCGACGAGCCCGGACCGCACCTGATCGAGGCCGTCATGCCCTCGCTCGGCGGTTGACGCGCCCCGGCGAAGCTACACCCGGCGTGCGGCGAAATCGGCTGCCTGGCCGACCAGTCCGTTGAAACCGTAGAGCAGATGGGTGATCACGTCGTTACTGCCCACCTCGCCGTCGCAGATCGGATCCCGGTCGACACACATGTCGATGGTCTTGCCGGCGTAGAGCGGCCCGATCGACAGCGGCGGGATATCCATGGAGCGCAGCAGATTCGCCGATGGCTTGCCGAACAACGCCACCGCCGCAACATGATCGGCCACCGCGGGACCGGCCGTCTCACCGTTGGCGGTCAGCAGGGCCATCACACCGGCGCCCTGGGAGTATCCGCCCAGCACCATCTTGGTGGCCGGGCAGCCTGCCGCCGTGGCCCGGACGTGGTCACTGGCATCGGCCACCCCGGCCAGCGCTGACGGATAGTCCATCGTGGCCGGATAATTCACGGCATAGACGTTCACGGTCTTGGCACCGGAGATGTCGGATTTGAACGAGTCGACGAAGGCCTGTCCGGTCGCGCCGAGACCGGGAGGCTCGTTGCTCCCGCGGGCGTAGACCACCTCGACGTCGGGACAGCCGTCAGCGGCGGCGGCGGGTGCCCCGATCACCGGCAGTGCCGCGACCATGACGGCGACGGTGAGCACGTGTTTCATGGGCGCCACTCTATCGGGCGATCTTCACGACCGGATCCGCGCAGTTCAGCCCCTCGGCGACGAGTTGACGTTTGAGAACCTTGAACGTCTCGGTCCGCGGCAGCGCCGAGGCCACCCGCACGAACGACGGCCACTGTTTGGGCCCCAGGTCGTCCTGCTCGGCCAGGAACCGCCGGAAGTCGGCCGGATCGAATATCGACCGGTCGGCCATGACCAACGCGGCCATCACGCGGTCGCCCACCTCGTCGGGGATTCCGTAGACCGCCGCCTCTATGACACCCGGATACCGGATGAGTGCCCGTTCGATCGGCGCGGTGCCCAGGTTCTCGCCGTCGACGCGCATCCAGTCGCCGAGGCGGCCCGCGAAATACACGAACCCGGCCTCGTCCCGGTACGCGAGGTCGCCGCTGTGATAGGCGCCGCCGGCCATCCGCGCCGCCTCGGCCTCGGAATCCTTGTAGTAACCGCGAAACTGTCCCACCCCGCCGATGTTGACCAGTTCGCCGACCACGCCCGGCGGGCAGGACTGGCCGGTATCGACGTCGAGGATGTCGAGGTCCGGGGTGAGCGGGCCGAGTGATCCCTCCGGGGTGTCGGGGGTGCGGCCGATCATGACTCCGCCCTCCGTGGACCCGAACGCGTCGATGACGAGTACGCCGAACCGCCGGGAGAAGCGGTCGATGTCGCGCGGTGCGCCCTCGTTGCCGTACATGATTCGCAGCGGATTGTCGGCGTCATCCGGTCTCTCGGGAGTGGCGAGGATGTAGGACATCGGCTTGCCGACGTAATTGGCGTAGGTGGCGCCGAAGCGCCGGATGTCGGGGAGGAACTGCGAGGCGGAGAACCTCCGGCGCAACGCGATCGAGGCACCCGCGGCCACCGCCGGCGCCCAGCCCGCCATCACCGCGTTGGAGTGGAACAGCGGCATCGACAGATAGCAGGTGTCGGCAGGTCCCAGTCCCAGGCGCGTAGCGAGCATCACCCCGGGGAAGGCCACCTTCTCGTGGGTGCAGCACACCGCCTTGGGTTCACCGCTGGTTCCGGAGGTGAAGATCAGCATGAAGAGATCGTCAATGGCGCTGTCGGCGAACGTCACCGGTGATCCCGCGAACCCGGACAGCTCGGCGGACCACTCCGTCGAGGTGGTGTCGAGAACGGTCATTCCCTCGGGGGCGAAGTCCGGTTCGTAGACCGAGTCGGTGAGCACCAGTTGGCAATCGGCGTGGGTGACGTCGCGATGCAGTGCCGGCCCGCGCCGGGTCGGGTTCAGGCCGACCGGGACTATGCCGGCCAGGCCGGCGGCCACCAGCATCGCGGAGAACAGCGGAGTGTTTCCGAGGAGGACGCCGACGTGCGGCGGCCTGGCCGGATCCAGTCTGGATCGGAGCAGGGCGGCGAGGTCGGCGCCGGTCTGAATGTGTTGGCGCCATGTCGAATACGATCCGTCGTCGGCGTGGACTCCCCGGTCGTCCACCGACGCCAGCGTCTCCAGCAGTCGCGTGACGGTGGGGATTCCCGGTCCCGGGAGCATCAGGCCGGGGTGTCGGCCAGGTCGCGGCCGATGACACGCAACGCCGAGGTCGCGCCGCCGAGGGCGAACTCGGTCTGTTTGGCGGTGATGAAATAGCGATGCACCGGATGGTCCGTGTCGATGCCGACGCCGCCGTGGACGTGGACCGCGGTGTGGGCCACCCGGTGCCCGGCATCGGCGGCCCAGAATGCGGCCGTAGCCACCTCGGCATCGGCGGGAAGATCTTCGGAGAGTCGCCAGGATGCCTGCTGCAGCGTCAGTCGCAGCCCTTTGACGTCGATGTAGGCGTCGGCGAGGCGCTGCGACACCGCCTGGAAGCTGCCGATCGGCCGGTCGAATTGCTCACGGGTCCGGGCGTATTCGGCGGTCAATTCAAGCGCCCGCTCGAGCACCCCGAGCTGGTACGCCGCCAAGCCGACCGCGCGCCGGGTGGCGAGCCAGTCCAGCACCTCGGGACCGCCGACGAGGTCAGCGTGCGCACCGCTCAACTCGAGTTCGCCGGCGCTGCCCAGTCCGGTGGTCTCCAGTGGTGTCACCGAAATCCCCGGAGAATCGGCCGCCACGAGGAAAACCATTGTCGCCGAATCTGTTTCGGCGGGAACCAGGAAGCCGTCGGCCACCGGTCCGAACGGTACCTGAATCCGCGTGCCGGTCAGCCGGAATCCGTCTTCGACGGGGATCGCGCGAACCGGTGGCTGGCCCGTCTCGCCGTCGAGGGCCACCGTGAGGACCTTCTCGCCCGACACCGCCGGTGCGGCCCACCCGTCGCGCAGTTCCGCCGAGCCGAAGCGGTCCAGCGCCCCGGCGCACAGCACCACCGACTCCAGATAGGGCACCGCTGCCAGCTGGCGGCCCAGCGCGGTCAGGATCGCGGTCTGCTCCAGCACGCCGAAGCCGCCACCGCCCACCGACTCGGGAGCCGCGGCGCTGAGGACGTCCGCGTCGACGAGCTTGCCCCACAGCGTCGTGTCGAAGCGCTGATCGAGTCGGTCGAGCTCACGCTGATGCCCGGGCGTGCACACGGTGTCGACGATCGTGCCGACGAGCCCGGAAAGATCCTGCGCAGCTTCGGTTCTGGTGAAGTCCATGCGTCCTCCGGTCAGCGGTTGCGGGGCAGCCCGAGGGCCACCATGCCGATGATGTCGCGCTGCACCTCGTTGGTGCCGCCCCCGAAGGTGAGGATCAGTGCCGCGCGGTGCATTCTCTCCACCCGGCCGCGCAACAGGGCACCGGGAGAATCCTGGCGCAACGTCGCCGACGATCCGAGCACCTCCATCAGTAGCCGGTAGGCCTCGGTGGCCAGTTCGGTGCCGAACACCTTCGCCGCCGAGGCATCTGCGGGCGACGGAGCGGCGGCGGCAGACGAGGCCAGTTCCCAGTTGATCAGCTTCAGGTACTCGGCCTTGGCATGCACCCGGGCCAGGTTGAGCTGTACCCACTCAGAGTCGATGAGCCGCGCCCCGCGTTGGTCTTTGGTGTTCTGCGCCCACTCCCGCACCTGCGTCAGCGCCGTGAAAATGGGCTGTGCGGAGACCAGCGCGACACGTTCGTGGTTCAGCTGGTTGGTGACGAGCTTCCAGCCGCCGTTCTCCTCGCCGACCCGGTTGGCGACCGGCACCCGCACGTCGGAGTAGTAGGTGGCGCTGGTGCCGGGGCCGGCCATCGTGTGCACCGGGGTCCAGGAAAACCCCTCGGCGTCGGTGGGCACGATCAGCACCGAGATGCCACGGTGCTTCTTCGCCTCGGTGTTGGTGCGCACCGCGAGCCAGACGTAGTCGGCGTACTGGATCAGGCTGGTCCACATCTTCTGCCCGTTGACGACGTAGTCGTCACCGTCCCGCACGGCCGAGGTGCGGAGGTTGGCCAGGTCCGTCCCCGCTTCCGGTTCGGAATACCCGATGGCGAAATGGATGTCGCCGGAGGCGATCCTGGGCAGGTAGAAATTCTTCTGCTCCTCGGTGCCGAACGCCATGATCGTCGGCGCGACGCTGTTGATCGTCAGGAACGGCACCGGTGCGCCTGCGACGGCGGCCTCGTCGGTGAAGATCAACTGGTCCATCGTCGAGCGGGCCTGGCCGCCGTACTCGGTCGGCCAGCCCAGCGCCAGCCAGCCGTCGCGGCCCATCTGCGCCACCGTCTCGCGGTAGACGTTGCCGGCGCCGTACTCACCCGTCGTCGACATCAACGCCTCCCGGCGCTCCGGGGTGATCAGCGTCGAGAAGTACGAGCGCAACTCGCGACGGAGCTCGTCCTGCTCCGGGGTGTAGCTGATCCGCATGCCCTGGCTACCTCTGGATAGAGCGGCTCGGCGGCCCGCCGACTTCCCTTGGTTGTAACACGTTCTAGTCTGAGGGTCCAGACGGACTCGGTGAGCGTCGCCGGAGTCGTATCGTGGGGCGTGAAGGCTTGACGGAGCTTGAGGAGGAATCATGCGAGTCGTCGTTGACCGTGACCGCTGTGAAGGCAACGCCATCTGTGTCGGAATCGCCCCCGACCTGTTCGTACTCGACGACGACGACTACGTGATGGTCACCAAGGACCCGATCCCCGCCGACGAGGAGGCGCTGGCCGAGCAAGCCATCGCCGACTGCCCGCGGGCGGCCCTGAGCCGCCGGGACTAGAGGCATTCACCAACACCGTGAGCACCAACACCGTGAGCGATTCCCTTGATCTGACCGGCCGGGTGGCCGTGGTGACCGGCGCAGCCGCCGGATTGGGCCGCGCCGAGGCGATCGGGCTGGCGCGGTCCGGCGCGACCGTCGTCGTCAACGACATGCCGCACGCTCTGGACGCCTCGGACGTGCTCGACGAAATCGCCGCCGCCGGCTCCCGGGGGGTGGCTGTGGCAGGCGACATCAGCCAGCGCGCCACTGCCGACGAGTTGGTGGACTGCGCCGACCGCCAGGGCGGTCTGGACGTCGTCGTCA
>CAYTOD010000010.1:15796-30378 GCA_964439315.1 uncultured Mycobacterium sp.
CGATGGATGGCGAAGTGACCCGCCTGCCGTCGCCTCTGGTGTTCCGCATTGCCCCGGAGCCGCTGCTGCTGATGGTGCCGCCGGCCGCCGCCAAGGACGGCGCTACCGCCGCGCCATGAGCCTGGTCCTGCATCTGTCCGACACCCATTTCGGCACCGAGCGCGCCGACGTCGTCGACGCGCTGCTGGCGCTGGCGGCACAGCAGCGGCCGGATGTCGCGGTGCTGTCCGGCGACATCACCCAGCGCGCCACTGCCGCCGAGTGGGGGGACTGCGCCGACCGCCTGGGCGGGCTGGACGTCGTCGTCAACACCGCGGGCATCCCCCGCGACCGGATGCTGTTCAACATGACCGACGACGACTGGGATGCCGTCATCGCGGTTCATCTGCGCGGGCACTTTCTGCTCACGCGCAATGCGGCCACCTATTGGCGGGCGAAGGCCAAGGACAACGGCGGTGAGGTCTACGGGCGGATCGTCAACACCTCATCGGAGGCCGGACTGCTCGGGCCGGTGGGGCAGGCCAACTACGGTGCCGCCAAGGCCGGCATCACCGCCCTTACCCTCACGGCCGCTCGGGCTCTGGAACGCTACGGCGTGCGCGCCAACGCGATCTGCCCGCGGGCACGAACCGCGATGACCGCCGATGTCTTCGGTGCCGCGCCCGAACTGCCCGACGGCGGTATCGACCCACTGTCGCCGGAGCACGTCGTCAGTCTGGTGCGCTTCCTCGCCGCACCGGCCGCCGACCACGTCAACGGACAGGTGTTCGTCGTCTACGGCCCGACCGTGACCCTGATGGCGCCGCCCACCGTCGAGCACCGGTTCGACGCCGGCCGCGCCGCCTGGAACCCGGAGGCGCTCAGCGCCTCGATTCAGGGCTACTTCGCCGACCGCGATCCGCGACGCACCTTCGGCGCCACCGGGTTAGTCGGAGACTGACCTGACCCTCGCGGAACCCTTGGCCGCCTTGCCGTTCGGAGACTTGCCGTTCGGCGACTTCACACTCGGGGACTTGATGTTCTGAGACTTGGTGTCCTCCAGCGCATCCAGGAAGGTACGCGCCCACAAGTCGACGTCGTGGGTCAGCACCTGCCGACGCAATGCCCGCATCCGGCGCCGGCCCTCTTCGGGCGCTTGGTCGATAGCCCCCTCGATGGCGTCCTTGACGCCCTCCAGGTCGTGCGGATTGGTCAGGTAGGCCTGCCGCAATTCCGCTGCGGCACCGGTGAACTCACTGAGGACCAGGGCGCCGCCGAGATCGCTGCGACAGGCCACGTACTCCTTGGCCACAAGGTTCATACCGTCGCGCAACGGCGTGACGAGCATGACGTCGGCGGCGACGAAGAAGGCGATCAGTTCGTCACGGGGGACGGCCCGATGCACGTAGTGCACGGCGGGGTGGCCGACTTTGGCGTACTCGCCGTTGATGTGTCCGACCTGCTGCTCGATTTCCGCCCGCAGGATGCGGTAGCCCTCGACGCGTTCCCTGCTGGGTGTGGCCAACTGGACCAGGACGGTGTCCTCGCTGTTGATCCGGCCCTCGGCGAGCAGTTCGGAATACGCCTTCAGTCGGACGTCGATCCCCTTCGTGTAGTCCATCCGGTCGACGCCGAGAAGGATCTTGCGGGGATTGCCCAACTCGACGCGAATCTCCTTGGCGCGCCGCCGGACAGCGCGGTTGCGCGCCTTGGTGTCGAGTTCGTTCGAGTCGATGGAGATGGGGAATGCGCCCACCTTGACGGTGCGGTCCGCGAGTTTGACCTCGCCCGGCCGGGAACGCACCCCAACAGAGGCGCGGGACGTCTCGACGCCGGCCAGTCGTCGTGCGAGGAAAAGGAAATTCTGAGCGCCGTCGGCGAGGTGAAACCCGACCAGGTCGGCACCCAACAGGCCGTCGATGATTTCAGTCCGCCACGGCAGCTGCATGAAAAGCTCGACCGGGGGGAAGGGGATGTGCATGAAGAAGCCGATGGTCAGATCGGGTCGCAGGGTGCGCAGCATCTTCGGCACCAACTGAAGTTGATAGTCCTGCACCCAGACCGTCGCGCCGGGAGCCGCCGCGCGCGACGTCGCCTCGGCGAAGCGCTGGTTGACTTCGACGTAGCGCTCCCACCAGTCGCGGTGGTAGATCGGCTTGACGATGACGTCGTGGTAGAGCGGCCACAGTGTGCCGTTGGAGAAGCCCTCGTAGTACTGCTCGACGTCGTCGCCGCTGAGCCGGACCGGGTGGAGTTGCAGGCCTTCCTCGACGATCGGCTCGTCGTCGGCGTCGGCGACTCCGGGCCAGCCCAACCACGCGCCACGCTGTTTGCGCAGCAACGGCTCCAGAGCGGTGACCAGTCCGCCGGGGCTGCGCTTCCAGGCCACCGATCCGTCCGGGTGACGCACCATGTCGATCGGCAGCCGGTTGGCGACGACGACGAAGTCGGAGGTCCCGGGCCCGGGGGGCTTAGTCTTCCCGCCGTTTCCGGAGGCCACCGAAGCCCCTACCTAGGCTTCGAGTTTGGCGGGTCCGATGCCGAGCATCGACAACAGGACACGGCACTCGTCGGCATCGGTGGCGTAGGCGGCCACGACCCGGCGAGCTTGACGGGCGGTGCTGTCGGCCAGCGGCTCCACGTCGTCGATGTCGGGATCAGATTTCGCAGGCATGGCTCAACTCTAAGTGACGGGGATTACGGGCTGCTCGACAGCGTCGACCTCGGCACGACGCCCGGGGAACTGCCGCCGTCGGCCTCCTCCAGACAGACCGTCGACTCCCAGGCCCCCTGGCAGGGCGTGCCGTTGATGTTGGGGCCCAAATCCATCGGGTTGGTGAATGACCCCGTGCTGTGGGACTCGTCATCGCGCATCGGGAGACTGCTTCCCGACGCCGCCGCCGGTACGCAGTTCCCGTCGACGCGCTGCTCGCCGCCCTGGCAGCCGTTGCCACCGCCGAAGTCGACATTCGGAGACGGCACGGGAAGGGGTTCGCCGGGAACTCCGCCCTCGGCGAGAGCTGTCGGGGCGGTCAGCAGTGTAAGTGCCCCCAGGCTTGCGGCCAGGAGAGCAGGGCGGCGGAAGTAGCCAGTCATCGGCATGAATTCACGAGTCCTTCAGTTGGGCGCGGGGAGGGGAACTTTGAGGGTGGGGGCCACGTCCTGCTGCAAGCCGATGCATTCGCCGGTGCTGCTGCCGCCGCCGTGGGAGCCCGTGCACGGGATTCCGTTGACCTCGGGCAACTGACCGACCTCGCCGGAGCGCGAGGAGGTGATCTCGCCCGACTGCAGCGGCGCCTTCTCCGGGTTGATCGGGTTGAACGTCGTCGGGGCTTGGTCGGTCACCGGTTTACAGGCACCGGTCGCGGTGTTCTGCACCTCGCCGGCCGGGCAGGAGGCGACAGCGGGTGCCGGGCCGTTCGCGAGGGTCAGCAGGGTGGTCAGCGGGGCCGCCGCGACGGCGAGGGCGAATCCACCTGCAAGCAGAATCCGCTGCGTTGTGAACGAAGTAGCCATGAGCGTGATTCCTATCCCGGGATGCGGCGTCGTCGCGAGGGTTCTCCTCGGGATTCGAGGGTCCTCCTGTGGATTCGTCGCTGGTGACGGAGGTGTTACACCAGCTTAGCCACGTCTCCGCGGGAGGGGAGCTTTCTCGCTACGGTGGGCTGGGCAATCCTGGGCAATCCTGGGCAACCTGGAGCAAATCCCGGGGCAAGTCCTGGAGCAATCAAGGAGTCGCGATGGAACTCACCTTCTCCGGCCGGACGTACCTGGTCACCGGCGGCGGCAGCGGGATCGGCAAGGGCGTGGCCGCCGGCCTGGTCCGGTCCGGGGCCGACGTGGTGATCGTCGGACGCGATGCCGGGCGCCTGGAGAGCGCCGCCGGGCAGATCGCCGCGATGGGTTCCGGCGCGGTGCGGTGCGAGGCGGCGGACGTCACCGACGAGGAGCAGGTGGCCCGCGTCGTCGAGGCGGCGACCTCCTGGCACGGCCGGCTGCACGGCGTTGTGCACTGCGCGGGTGGGTCCCAGACCATCGGCCCGGTCACCCAGTTGGACTCCGAGGCGTGGCGGCGCACGGTGGACCTCAATGTCAACGGCACCATGTACGTGCTCAAGCATTCGGCGCGGGAGATGGTCCGCGCGGGCGGGGGTTCCTTCGTCGGCATCTCGTCGATCGCGGCGAGCAACATCCACCGCTGGTTCGGCGCCTACGGCGTGACCAAGTCCGCCCTGGACCACCTGATGATGCTGGCCGCCGACGAGCTCGGCCCGTCGTGGGTGCGGGTCAACGGAATCCGCCCGGGTCTGATCCGCACCGATCTGGTCCAGGTGATCCTCGATTCGCCGGAGGTCAGCGAGGACTACCGGCAGTGCACGCCGCTACCGAGGGTCGGCGAGGTCGACGACGTGGCCAACCTGGCCATGTTCCTGCTCAGCGACGCAGCGGGATGGATCACCGGCCAGGTGATCAACGTCGACGGCGGCCACGGGCTGCGGCGCGGACCGGACATGTCGGCGATGCTCGAGCCGGTGTTCGGCCCCGATGGTCTGCGCGGCGTGGTCTGATGCGGCCACAGCCGGAGACTCCCGGTCCGGGGCAGGAGTCGGTGTGGGATTACCCCCGTCCGCCCCGGCTCGAACCGTTCGACGGCAGCATCACCATCGAACTCGGCGGTGACGTCATCGCTTCGGCCCGCACGGGATGGCGGGTGCTGGAGACCAGTCATCCGCCGACCTATTACCTACCCCGCAGCGCTTTTCGGGACGGAGTTCTGCGCGACGCCCCCGGTGAGTCCTGGTGTGAGTGGAAGGGCCGGGCGCGTTACTTCGACCTCGTCGCCGGGGCGAAGGTTGCCGCGAAGGCGGCGTGGAGCTATCCGAACCCCACCCCGGGCTTCGCTGACATCGCCGGCGCGGTCGCCGTGATGGCCGGGCTGGTGGACCGGTGCACCGTCGACGGCGAGACCGTGATTCCGCAGCCGGGCGGCTTTTACGGCGGCTGGATAACCAGCCGAGTGGTCGGGCCCTTCAAGGGTGGGCCCGGCTCGATGGGGTGGTGACGGCCGAACCTCCCGCCGTCTGCTCGGAGCCGTCGAGGCGCGGAAACATGCCCGAAACACCGATGCCGCGCATCTGAAACACCGGCCCGACATCCTCGTCGACGACCTAGACAAGGATCCCGGAGGAGCCGGAGTTGGACGCGATCGATCCCGCCGCCACCGCGTGGCTGCTGACCAGCACGGCCCTGGTGCTGTTGATGACGCCCGGTCTGGCGATCTTCTACGGCGGCATGGTGCGCACCAGCGGCGTGCTCAACATGATCATGATGAGCTTCATCGCCATCCCCCTGGTCACCGTGGTGTGGCTGCTCTGCGGGTACAGCCTGGCGTTCTCCGGCGACGGCGGTTTGATCGGGGGACTCGCGCACGCCGGTATGCGGGGGATAGGGCCGGAAACGGTCCACGGGTCGGTCCCCGAACTGCTCTTCGCGACATTCCAATTGAGCTTCGCGATCATCACCGCTGCGCTGGTCAGCGGGGCGATCGCCGACCGCGCCAAGTTCGCCGCCTGGATGGTGTTCGTGCCGGTGTGGACGGTGGCGGTGTATTCCGTTGTCGCGCACTGGGTGTGGGCGCCCAGTGGCTGGCTGTTCAAGCTCGGTGCACTGGACTACGCCGGCGGACTGGTGGTCGAGATCGTCTCCGGGGCTTCGGCTCTGGCGTTGGCCCTGGTGCTCGGCCCGCGGATCGGTTTCAAGGTGGAGCCCATGCGGCCGCACAACCTGCCGTTCGTGTTGCTCGGCGTCGGACTGCTGTGGTTCGGGTGGTTCGGTTTCAACGCCGGTTCGGCGTTGGCCGCCAACGGTTTGGCGTCCGCGATCTTCCTCAACACCCTGGTGGCCGGATGCCTGGGCATGCTGGGCTGGTTGTCGGTGGAGCAGTTCCGCGACGGCAAGCCCACCACCTTCGGCGCGGCCTCCGGCGTGGTCGCCGGGCTGGTGGCGATCACTCCGTCGTGCGGGACGGTGAACACCATCGGGGCGGCTGCCGTCGGTTTGGCGGCCGGGATCGTCTGCTCCTTCGCGATCGGGCTGAAGTTCAAACTCAACTACGACGACTCCCTCGACGTGGTGGGTGTGCACTTCGTCGGCGGTGTCGTGGGTGTTCTGCTGATCGGGTTGTTCGCGACCGCGGTGATGACCGACGGGCCGCAGGGCCTGCTCTACGGCGGCGGACTTGGCCAACTCGGCAAGCAGGCACTGGCGGCGGTCGTGGTCGGTCTCTACGCCTTCGGGGTCACCTTCGGCCTGGCCCGGCTGATCGACCGGCTCATGGGATTCCGCATCACACCCGAGGACGAGGCCGCCGGCATCGACTTCGCCGAGCACGCCGAGACGGCCTACGCCGAAGGGGTGCACGGCCATCAGCAGGTGCGCCGCCCGCTGTTCGGCGACCGGCTCCGGCGCGACGAGGCCAGCGAGTAGGCCTCCGAACAGGAGTGACCCCGGGCGCTCGCGACTACGATTCCGCCCATGCCGTTGGCCAGTGGTGACGTCTTCGCCGGTTTCCAGATCCTGCGCCCCCTGGGTTTCGGCGGCATGGGCGAGGTCTACCTGGTTCAGCATCCGCGGCTGCCCCGCCAGGACGCGCTGAAAATTCTGCCGGCGGAGATGTCGTCGGACAACGAGTTCCGCGCGCGGTTCAACCGCGAGGCCGAGCTTGCGGCCGGTCTGTACAACCCGCACATCGTCGGCGTTCACGACCGCGGGGAGTCCGCGGGCCAGTTGTGGATCTCGATGGACTACATCGACGGACCGGATGCCGGGCGTCTGCTGCGCGAGCAGTACCCGACCGGCATGCCGGCCTGGGAGGTCATCGACATCGTTTCCGCCGTCGCCGACGCACTGGACCACGCTCACGCCCGTGGACTGCTGCACCGCGACGTCAAGCCGCCGAACATCCTGCTGACCAAACCCGAACGCGGCCGTCGCCGGATCCTGTTGGCCGACTTCGGCATTGCCCGCGACACCGGCGAGGCCAGCGGTCTGACCGAGACCAACATGACCCTCGGCACGGTCAACTACGCGGCGCCCGAGCAGCTGATGGGGTCTGCGCTGGACGGCCGCGCCGACCAGTACGGACTCGCCGCAACGGCCTACCACCTGCTGACCGGCACGCCCCTGTTCGGGGGATCCAACCCCGCGGTGGTGATCAGCCGCCACCTCACTGCGGCGCCACCGCGACTTGCCGAGACCAGACCCGAACTGGCCTGGCTGGACCCGGTCCTGGACAAGGCTTTGTCGAAGAATCCCGCCGACAGGTTCCGGACGTGCACCGAGTTCGCCGACGCGATGCGTCGCGGTCTGGAGACCCGGCAGGCCCCGCCCTTGCCGCCGGTTCCGCAACCTCCCGTCGCGCCCCGCCCCCCGGTCCCCGTCTCGCGACCGGCGCCTCCGCCGGTGCCCCCGCTGCCGCCCCGGCCCAGCCACACGGCGGTGCTGCCCCGCGATTACCCGTCGCCGCCGTCCCAGGAGGTCGCCGGTTCGGGTTCCGCCGCCGGCAGCGCCTCGCGCCCGCGCTGGCCGTGGGCGGTGGCCGTCGTCGCCCTCGCCCTGATTCTCGGCGCGCTGGTCTACGCGGTGTGGCAACGCAGCGAGGACTCGTCGCGGCAGGCGCAGTCTCCCGTGACGACATCGACGTCACGCCCGCCCACTACGTCCACCTCAGTCACCAGGCCCACGAGTTCCACCACCCCGTCCACGACCACGGCGTCCCCGGCCGCGGTCACCTTCGACGGCATGCGCAACCTCGTCACCGGCTTCTACGGGCAGCTTCCCGGCAATGCGATGGGCGCCTGGAACCAGTTGGACGCCCATTACCAACAGCGCAACGGACTCAACGACTACCTGGCGTTCTGGGCGGGCATCCAGTCGGTGTCGGTGCTCGCCGTCAACCCCCGCGATGCCAACAGCGTGGTGGCGACGGTGCGCTACGTGCTGCGCGACGGCAGGACGGACACCGAAAACCGGTGGCTCAGCGTCGTCCAGAAGGACGGCCGGCTGCTGATCTACGACTCCGAGCGGATCGGGCCCGCGTGAGCGCCTCGAACTATCCCGCGACGTGCGGACGGCAGTACGCGCACAGCCCGGACTCCAGGCTGGGATAGCCGCAGTGCGGGCAGGTTCCGACCCGGGCGCCGGTCAGCGTCTGCAGGACGGAGAAATCCACCATCGTGGCGGGTTTCGAGCCGGGCACGGCGCCTCCTTGCGTGGTCTCGCACGAACGATCAGGTCGGTAAGCTAACAGGAAGTTCGGCAATCCGTGAAATAACGACGGTGACCTCCTGTGCTGCGCAGGCGCCCAACCCTAGGATTGCCTGCAAAGATCGTGTGGCGAAGCCGTTAGACATACGGCGAAGCGATCCGGGGCAGAGAGGCGTCAGTGACCGACGTTCATGATGCGCACCGCGCTGACCAGAACCGGTCCGCGGTGCTGTACGCAGCCGTGGCGGAATTGGCGGCCAAGAATGTCGGTGCCTTCACCCTTGAGGGCGTCGCCGCACGCGCCGGCCTGGACGTGCTTGCGGTCAAACAGCTCTGGCCCAACACGCCGGAACTATTCGCCGCCGCGCTGATCGAATTCGGCGACCAGTACATGCCTATCCCGGACACCGGCACATTGCGTGGCGACCTGCTGGATTACTCGCGGTCGTACGCGGCGACGGTCAACTCCCCGATCGGACGGCGACTACTCGACGCGTTGATCGTCTCGCCGAAGGACTGGGACCTGTCCGGCTCCCGGGAGGCCTTCCTGGAGGGCCGGCACAAGCGGATCACCGCCATGGTGCGAAGAGGAATCGAGCGCGGCGAGTGCGCCCCAGAGACCGACCCGGTGCTGGTGATCGACCTGTTGGGCGCCTGCCTGTGCACGCCGGTGCTGTTCTACGACGACAAAGTCTCCGACCAGCACGTCGAGTACGTCGTCGACTTCGTGCTGCACGGCATCAGCGTTCGATAGGCGGTCCATGTACGACCTGGTGGTAGTCGGCGCCGGCATCGTCGGTCTTGCGGTGGCGCGGGAGTGGACTCAGCGTCATCCCGACGACGCCGTGGCCGTCCTGGAACGCGAGTCCGGGCCGGCCCGGCACCAGACCGGGCACAACTCCGGAGTCGTGCACGGGGGCGTCTACTACCAACCCGGTTCGCTCAAGGCACGGTTGTGTGTCGAGGGTGCGCGGATGATGTACGAGTACTGCGAACACCACGGCATCGCCCATCGGCGGTGTGGCAAGTTGATCGTCGCGGTCGACCCCTCCGAACTTTCCCGCTTCGATGAACTGGAAGCCCGCGGCCTCGCCAACGCCGTCCCGGGATTGCGCCGGATCAGCGGTGGTGAGATCACCGATATCGAGCCCAATGCCGTTGGGCTGCAAGCACTTCACGCCCCGAACACCGGCATCGTCGACTATGCCGCGGTCGCGCGGTCCGTCGCCGCCGAACTGTCCGCCCACGGCGTCAGCGTGCGATACGGCACCCCGGTCACCGCGATCGAGGGAGATGACCCGACCGTCGTCCACACCCCGACGGGTCCGGTGAAGGCTCGGCGGGTGATCGTGTGTGCCGGGCTGTGGGCCGACCGCCTCGCGCGGGCGGCCGGCGCGTCGCGTGATCCGCAGATCGTCCCGTTCCGCGGGGCATACCTGGGCCTCAAGCCCACCCCGCAGCCCAGGCTCAACGGCATGATCTACCCGGTGCCCAATCCGGAACTGCCCTTCCTCGGGGTGCACATCACCACGCACATCGACGGCAAGGTCACCCTGGGCCCCACCGCGATGATGGTCGCCGCCCGCGACGCCTACTCACTGCGCCGCCTGAACGCCCGCGACACCTGGGAGTCGCTGACCTGGCCGGGCACCTGGAAGGTCGCCCGCAGGTACTGGCGGGTCGGCGTCGACGAAGTCCACATTGCAGCCAGTCGGCGGGCGTTCGTCGCCGCCGCAGCTCGCTACCTGCCCGGACTGACGACCGCCGATCTCGATGGCAGCTCGCATGCCGGGGTGCGCGCCCAGGCTGTCGGCCGGGACGGGGCGTTAGTCGACGACTTCGTGATCTCCGGCGAGGGCGCCGTCTCGCACGTGCGCAATGCACCGTCACCGGCGGCGACGTCGGCCTTCGCGCTGGCGCGGGAACTGGTCGACCGGGTCGCGGGCCCGTGAATGGACGGGTCGCCCGTTAGGAAGCCCTGGCCAGGTCGGCCTGGGGATCCTGGTGTTCGGGCAGGTACAGGTACTCGGCAGGGTCGTGCCAGGTAGGCCGGTAGGCGATCAGTGCGGGCAGGGCGTCGGCGGGGTCATCGACCACGATCAGGGCCTCCCGGATTGCCGGGCGGATGAAGTTGTTTTCGATGCCGTGGTCGATCATCGCCATCATGGGGCCGTAGAAGCCGTTGTGGTTGACGATCACGATGGGCTTCGCGTGGTCGCCCAGCTGCCGGCCTACGACGACCTCGAAGAACTCCTCGAGCGTGCCCAGACCGCCGGGCAGGATGACGAAGGCGTCGGCGAGCTCCATCATGCGGCTGCGCCGTTCCGGCATCGTTGCGAGGATCTCGGCGTCGTCGCAGTGCTCGGAGATTCCCTCGAGTGCGTCCAGTTTCTCGGTGGTGACCCCGATGACGCGACCGCCGGCGGTCTTGCATGCCTTCGCCGTCTCGCCCATGAGTCCGAGGCTCCCGGCGCCGAAGACCAGCCGAAGGCCGCTCTCGGCGAGCGCGGCACCGATCGTCTGGGCGGCCTGGACGAAGTGCTCAGCGACGGCGGAACTGGCGGAGCAGTACACCGCCACCGAATCGATCGTCGGGACGAGGCTGAGAGTGGCGGTTGCGTTCATGAGATAAGAATTGCGCGGATCAGTCCGTTGAACCGTCGGCCAGGTGGCCCGCAAAAAGGGTGATCCCGGTGTCAACCGATCGGTGGACAACCGGCAGGCTCAGTGCCTTCCGCCGCCGCCACCGCCACCACGGCCACCGCCGCCGCCACTGTTGTGGCCGCCGCCACCACCTCGGTGACCGCCGCCACCCGATGGCCCGTTCCATCCGCCGCCGTTACCGCTGTTGGCGTTTCCGTGGCGGTTGTTGTTGTGGTGATCGATGCAGTTCCCATTGGGGTTGAAGCCACACGGCATGTTTTTCTCGGTCGGTGCGATTGCCGGAACAGTGCCGGGGACGGTGGACGGGATCTCGGTCCTGGGCGTGCAAGCCGCCACACCCAGGGTGACGATCGCCAGCGCACTGACAACCAGACCTGCCGGGCGGCGACACCGACCGAGGCCCTGACGTCGGTCGGCTCCGCCCGAGCGGGCGAATGCGACCCGTGACAGCTCCATTTTTTCTCCCCTGCGGCTCGTTGTGAGCCCACTATCCCCGGTCATTCCCTGCCCGGGGTATCAGATGAATGAAATGAAGGGTTCATGCAGCTACAGAAGCCGCACGGTGGAGCCCCCTGTCAGGATTGAACTGACGACCTTTCGCTTACAAGGCGAGTGCTCTACCACTGAGCTAAGGAGGCAACCCGATCAGATTCCGACCGTGGACAGCAGCCTATCGGCTCACTCTTCGTCGTCGTCACGGAAGGGCCAGAGGCGCCGGCCGGGCAGCGGGATCCGGTCGGCGATGTTGCTCAGCGGGTTGATCACCAGAGTCATCGTCACCACCGCCTCGCGCAGCATCTCGACCGTGGGGGTGAGCGCCTCCATCCCCGGTGCGAGACGGTTCAGCGAGTCGACGACGACGTTCAACTGCTCCAGCGGCCCGTTCTTGGCGGTCAGCTTGTCGACCAGCCCGCCCTCGGCCAGCAGCCGCTCGGCCAGGCCGTCCTCGGCGAGGACCCGCTCGAACAGTCCGTCCTCGTCGAAGAGTTGCTCGACCAGTCCGCCCGGCGCCAGGGCCCGGTCCAGTCCGCTGCCCTCGGCGGTGAGCCTTTCCAGAACGCCGTCGGGTGCGGTGAGCCGGTCCACCAGGCCGCCGGGACGCATCAGCCGGTCCATCGGGCCGTCGGGCGCCAGCGCACGGCTGACCGGCGAGTCCTCGTCGAGCAGCGACGCCAGCCGGTTGACCCGGCCGATGGTCTCGTCGACACCGAAGGCGTGCGCGACGGCGTCCCGCGCGGACGGCGCGGTGGAGTCGCCGAGACTCCGGCGGGCGATGCTCAGCGCTGCGGCCGTCACTTCCAGGCCCGCATCGGCGGCGGCCAGACCCACCCGGGCCGGCGTGGTCGCAATGTCCAGCAGGGTTTTCGCCAGATCCATGGGGCCAGTCTAGGGCCGGCCGGGCTGCTATCCAGGAGGTTCGCACTCACAGGAACCTCACAGCGCACCGGCAGTTTCCAGCTACCGCGCGCAGGGCACATTGGAAGCATGTCCGCAGCGATGGCCCAGCAAGTGGGCGAGCCCAAGCCGGGAGCTCAGAAACCGGAAGCCCGCGTGCTCGTCGTCGACGACGAGCCCAACATCCTCGAGTTGCTCTCGGTCAGCCTCAAATTCCAGGGTTTCGAGGTCTACACCGCCAGCAGTGGAACCGCCGCGCTGGAACGGGCTCGGGAAGTCCGCCCGGATGCGGTGATCCTCGACGTCATGATGCCCGGGATGGACGGGTTCGGGGTTTTGCGGCGCCTTCGGGCCGACGGCATCGACGCCCCTGCCCTGTTCCTCACCGCGCGAGACAGCGTCCAGGACAAAGTGACCGGTCTGACGCTGGGTGGCGACGACTACGTGACCAAGCCGTTCAGCCTCGAAGAGGTCGTCGCGCGGCTGCGGGTCATCCTGCGCCGGACGGGCAGGAACATCGAGGAGGAACGCGGCACACGGCTGAAGTTCGCCGACATCGAACTCGACGAGGAGACCCACGAGGTCTGGAAGGCGGGCGAACCGGTGTCGTTGTCGCCGACCGAGTTCACCCTGTTGCGCTACTTCGTCATCAACGCCGGCACCGTGCTGAGCAAGCCCAAGATCCTCGACCACGTCTGGCGCTACGACTTCGGCGGCGACGTCAACGTCGTCGAGTCCTACGTGTCCTATCTGCGTCGCAAGGTCGACACCGGGGAGAAACGCCTGCTGCACACCCTCCGCGGCGTGGGCTACGTGCTGCGGGAGCCGAAGTAATCCGGCGGGCGCTGCCCCTCCGGGTGGGGTTGGTCGCCGCGATGCTCGTGCTGGTGGCGGGCGGCCTGCTGGCCTCCGGCGTCGCGGTGACCGCGATCCTGCGGCACAGTCTGGTCAACCGGGTCGACCAGTCGTTGAACGAGGCGTCGAACACCTGGGCGCAAGAGCCCCGCCAGGAACTGCCGCCGGACTCCGGGCCCAACCCGATGCGCCCGCCGTCGAACTTCTACGTCCAGGGCATCGACCCGGCCGGCAACGTGTGGATGGCGATCAACGACCGCAAGGCCCAGCCGGACCTGCCGGACAACAACGACGTCGGCCCGGTCCCGGTGACCATCGGATCCCTGGACGGATCGCAGATCCGTTGGCGGGCGGTCTCGGTGCGTGGCTCCAACGGCGAACTGATCACCGTGGCCATCGACCTGTCCGGCGTCTACTCCACGGTGCGGGCGCTGATCTGGTTGCAGGCCGGTATCGGCGCGGCCGTGTTGTCGATCCTCGGCGTTGCCGGATACCTGGTGGTGCACCGCAGTCTGCGACCGCTGGTGGAAGTGGAGAAGACGGCCGCCGCGATCGCCGCAGGACAGCTGGAAAGCCGTGTACCGCAGGGCGATCCGCGTACCGAGGTCGGCCAGCTGTCGCTGGCGCTGAACGGCATGCTGACCCAGATCCAGAAGGCGGTGGCCTCGTCGGAGGCTTCGGCGGAGAGTGCGCGCCAGTCCGAGGACCGGATGCGCCGGTTCATCACAGACGCGAGCCACGAACTGCGCACCCCGTTGACCACGATCCGCGGTTTCGCCGAGTTGTACCGTCAGGGCGCGGCCAACGACGTCGACATGCTGATGTCGCGCATCGAGAGTGAGTCGCGCCGGATGGGCGTCCTGGTCGAAGACCTTCTGCTGCTGGCCCAATTGGATGCCCAGCGGCCATTGGAGCGCCGCCGGGTTGATCTGCTCCTGCTGGCCAGTGACGCCGTCCACGACGCGCAGTCGATCGCCCCGGATCGCGCCATCACACTGGGTGTGGTCGACGGCCCGGGAACACCGGAGGTGATCGGCGACGAGGCCCGGCTTCGGCAGGTGCTCGGCAATCTGGTGGCCAATGCGTTGCGGCACACCCCGCCCGCGACGCCCGTTACGGTGCGGGTCGGTACCAGCGGCGGGGACGCCCTGCTCGAGGTCGACGACGAGGGCCCCGGTATGGCGGCGGAGGACGCCCAACGGGTCTTCGAGCGCTTCTATCGCGCCGACTCCTCGCGCACCCGGGCCAGCGGTGGCACCGGTCTGGGTCTGTCTATCGTCGATTCGCTGGTTCGTGCGCACGGCGGCCGGGTGGCGGTCAGCACCGCTCCCGGTCAGGGGTGCCGTTTCCGGGTCAGCCTGCCGCGGATCGTGGAAGCGGCGCCGGAACTCAACCCTGTTGGTGGAGTGGGACTTTGAATTACG
>CAYTOD010000010.1:30478-39239 GCA_964439315.1 uncultured Mycobacterium sp.
GCAGCGCGCTGAGCGCTGCGACGATCACGGCAGCGCGCTGAGCGCTGCGACGATCACGGCAGCGCGCTGAGCGCTGCGACGATCTTCGCCTGAGCCTGGTCGAGGGACTCCGGCGAGGGGTTCCGGTCGACGTGGGCGAAGCCGAAGTCGGTGAGGTTGTAGGCCGGGAAGACGTGCACGTGCAGATGCGGCACCTCGAGGCCGGCGATGATCATCCCGGCGCGTTGTGCGCCGAAGGCCGTGCAGACGGCCTTGCCGATTCGCTGGGAAACGTCCATCACCTTGTGGAAGAGCGCAGGTTCGACGGTCTGCCAGTTGTCGACCTCGGCGCGCGGCACCACGAGGGTGTGGCCCGGTGTCATGGGTTCGATGGTGAGGAAGGCGACGATGTCGTCGTCGGAGTAGACGAATCGGCCCGGCAGGTCCCCGTTGATGATCATGGTGAAGACGGATGGCATCAGTCCTCGATCTTTCCGTTCTCGATCTTCCCGAATGTCATGCCGTCCAGATTCCAGTAGCCGCGCAGGTTGGTGATCAGTCCGTCGTCGTCGACCCGGTAACAGAACACGCCGCGCACCGTGCTGGTGAACCCGCCCTCGAACTCGCTGCGCAGCACCAGGATGTGGGCCGCCTCGTTCGGCGAACTGGAGTGGAAGGTTTCCTCGCATGTCACCGTCAGGGTGTTCGCGGCGATGTTGGTGTCGTAGAACGCCGACACAGCCTCCTTGCCGCGCACACCCATTCCGTCGGGATTGGTGATCGACTGCCCGATCGGGTCCTCGATGACGATGTCCTCGGACATCAGGGCCAGCCAGCCCTCGCGGTCGTGGGACTGCACGCACCGCCATGACGCCAGCGAGGCCGCCATGGCGGGTGTCACGCCGTCGGTCACCGGTCTTCGTCGGTGTAGCGGATGACGCCGCGAATGTTGCGGCCCTCCAGCATGTCCCGGTAGCCGTCGTTGATCTGCTCGAGGCGGTACTGGCGGGTCACCATGTCGTCGAGGTTGAGCTTGCCGACCTTGTACATCGACAGCAGGTTCGGGATGTCGTAGTAGGGGTTGCCGCCGCCGAAGATGGTGCCCTGCAGGTTCTTCTGCATCAGGGTCAGCATCGCGAGGTTCAGCGTGACGTTGGTGTCGACCATGCTGCCGATGGCGGTCAGCACGCAGGTGCCCGACTTCGACGTGATGATCATGTAGTTCTCGACGTCGGCCCCGTTCAGCTCGCCGACGGTCACAATCACCTTCTTGGCCATGAAGCCCTGGGTCTCCTCGGCGATACCTGCCATGGCGGCGAAGATGTCCTCGTAGACATGGGTGGCGCCGAACTTCAGCGCCTGGTCGCGCTTCCACTCGACCGGGTCGATGACGAAGATCTTGCGGGCGCCGGAGGCCACCGCGCCCTGCAGGGCGGCCATGCCGACACCGCCGACGCCGATGATCGCGACGTCTTCGCCCGGCTTGATCTGAGCGGTGTGGGTGGCCGACCCCCATCCGGTGGTGACGCCGCACCCGACCAGGCAGGCGACCTCGAACGGGATGGACGGGTCGATCTTCACCACCGAGGATTCGTGGACGACCATGTACGGCGAGAACGTGCCGAGCAGGGTCATCGGGAACACCGGCTTGCCGTCGGTGGTGTGGATGCGGTGGGTGCCGTCCGCGATGGCGACGCCGCCCAGCAGTCCGGCGCCCAGATCGCAGAGATTGCGCAGGCCGGCCTGACACGACGGACACTTTCCGCAGGACGGGATGAACGACATCACCACGTGATCGCCGACGGCGACGCCCTCGACGCCTTCACCGACCTCGATGACGACACCGGCGCCCTCGTGCCCGCCGAGCACCGGGAAGCCCAGCATGGGAATGCCGCCGGTGACCAGGTGGTGGTCGGAGTGGCACATGCCGGAGGCTTCCATCTGGACCTTGACCTCGCCCGGAGCCGGGTCGCCGAGCTCGATCTCCTCGATCGTCCACGGCTGGTTGAACTCCCGAATGAGCGCGCCCTTTGTCTTCATTCAATTCCTCCGGCTAGTGGTGATCTCCGAACACGATCCTGCCGCCATCGTATTACCTGACAGGTGTCAAGTCACCAGATGGGGACGGGTGCCTGCCCCAACGGGTAGTAGCCGGGGAGTTTCTCGCCGGCCAGGCTGCGCTGGATGCGCTCCTGCATGCCCGTGGAGAGCTTGCCGGCCTTGATGAGCTCCATGTAGAGCTTCTGGACGTGGCCGAAGTCGAAGAAGTCGCGCTGCCACTCGATCAGGCACTGCTCGTTGAGCCGGAACCAGCTTCCGCCGATGCCGTAGATCTCCTGGCGGCTGCCGTCGGCGTCGGTGGCGACCTGCTTCCAGAAGCCGACGACCTCGCCGATGCGGTCGTCGATGAGTGTTCGTTGGTACGGGTAGGTCCAGCCCTGGAGGCCGGCCATCTCCAGCCCTAGCGCGATCTCGCGGATCTCGTCCTTGCCCACGCACATGACGTCTTCCTTGGGCCCGATGTTCCAGCCGTAGGTCGCGTCGTCGGCGTAGAACTCCGCCAGGGGAGTCCAGTCGCCGTTGCGTTCGGCTTCCTTGTTGACGGCGAGCCATCGCTGGACGAAGTCCTCCAGCTGTTCGCGGGGGAGTGCGGGCATCTAGTCCTCTTCCTGGCTGACGTCGGTGAGGGAAAGCGCTCGGGTGGGGCAACTTTCGATGGCGCGTTCAACTTCGGCAAGGGCGTCCGCGGGCGGTTCGGCGTCGAGGATTTCGACGATGCCGCGCTTGGGCACCCGGAAAAGGCCGGGTGCTTCCAGTTCGCACATGGCGTGTCCCTGGCACAGGTCGGCGTCGAGTTCGATGCGGTATCTACCTCGGCCCATGATCGGTCCTCCTGCGGTAGCGAACCGTGGCCGGCCGTGCCAGCTGCACCACCATCTTCGAGTGATCGTTGCGGTAGCTGTCCGGCGGCTGGGCCATCTCGAACTCGTACTCCCGCAGAAGAACTGAGAAGATCGCCTTGATCTGCATGGTGGCGAACGCGGCGCCGACGCAGCGGTGCCGGCCGGCCCCGAACGGGATCCAGGTCCAGCGGTGCACGACGTCCTCCTCGCGGGGCTTGTCATAGCGGGAGGGGTCGAAGGCGTCGGGGTTGGGGAAGTCCTCCGGGATCCGGTTGGAGATCGCCGTCGACGCCGCGACGAAGTCGCCCTTGTGAATGGGGTGGCCCTCAACCTCGAACTCGCCCTGGGCCACCCGCATCAGGATGATCAGCGGCGGGTGCAGTCGCAGTGTCTCCTTGAGCACGTTCTCCAGTTTCGGGATCTGGCGCAGCGCATGGAAACTCACCTCCTGGCCGTCGGCGTAGAGCTCATCGAGTTCGGCGGTGACGTCGGCGTAGATGTCGGGGTGGCGGAGCAGTTCGATCAGCGTCCACGCCGAGGTGCCCGAACTGGTGTGGTGGCCGGCGAACATCAGGGAGATGAACATGCCGGTGATCTCGTCGGCGGAGAAGCGCAGGTTGCCGTCCTCGTCGGTGATCGAGACGAGCACGTCGAGCATGTCGCGTCTGGACTTGTCCTCCGGTGGATTGGCGATCCGCTGGTCCATGATCTCGCCGACCAGTCCGACCAGGCCCGCGCGAGCCTCGTCTCGGAGCCGGAAGCTCTCGATCGGCAGGTAGGGGTCGACGTAGCACAGCGGGTCGGTACCGCGTTCGAGCAGGTGATAGTAGTTCGCGAAGCGAGAGTCCAACTGCTGCCGGAACTTCCGGCCGATCAGGCACGCCGTGGACGTGTAGATGGTCAGTTCGGCGAAGAAGTCCAGCAGGTCGATCTCGCCGCTGTCTCCCCAGTTCTCGATCATCCGGCGGACTTCGCGTTCGATGGTGGTGGCGTGGCTGCGCATGTGGTCGCCGCGCAGGGCCGAGTTGTGCAGCATCTCCTTGCGGCGTTCGGGGCTGGCGTCGAACACCACGCCCTTGCCGAAGATCGGCGTCATGAACGGGTATGCCTCGGCCTGGTCGAGATCCTCGTCGGCGGAACGGAAGAAGAATTCGTTGGCCTCGGCGCCGGTCAGCAGGATCACCTTCTTGCCGGCCAGTTGGAAATAGCCGACATCGCCGCACTCGTCCCGAACCCGCTGCATCAACCCGATCGGGTCGGTTCTGAACTCATCGAGATGGCCGTGCTCACCCTCGCCGCCGGAAACGCGCTGAACTTCTTCGTCGTTGATGAGTTCGTCGGTCATGAATCCTCCGGGTACTTCAGTTGCTGGCGCTCCCTGGGCGCGTCGGACAGGGGAGCCTCGGGTTGCAACTCCATCGAGGCGACGAATCCGCCGCGTGGGGTCTCGGCCACGAAGGCGATCGCCCGTGCCAGATCGCCCGCGCGCAGGAAGTACGCGTGGCGCGCGTGGCCCCATTTGGCCCAGTCCTCCAGTGCCGGCGCGATGGTCTCCGGCGGCAGGCTCCAGCCCATCCCGGTCTGGGTGGGGCCGGGGTGGACGACGGATGCGCGAACTCCGCTGCCCTCCAGTTCCATCTGAAGGTTGGTCACCATCGCGGTCAATCCGGCCTTGGCGGCGCCATAGCCGCCCATGTGCGGACGCTGTCGCAGCGCCACGTCGGAGCCGACGAAAATCACGTCGCCCCTTTGCCTTTCGACCATTCCAGGCAGGACAGCGGTGGCCAGACGGTTGGCTCCGATCAGGTGGATCTGGATCTGAGCCTCGAACTCGTCGGTGCTGGTCTCGTAGAGGCGCCCGAAGAACGTGTCGCCGGCGCCGGCCACGAGGACCTCGATGTCGCCGAGCGCCTCGGTGGCCCTTTCGGTGAACTCCTTGACGGATTGGGGTTCGGTCACGTCGAGGGGGAGCGCGACGGCTTCGCCGCCGGAATTACGGATTTCCTCGGCCAGGGCTTCGCACTTCTCGACCCGCCGGGCGCCGAGGGCGACGGGAAATCCGCGGGCGGCGAGTTCGGCGGCGGTCGCGGCGCCGATACCCGATGAGGCGCCGGCCACGATGGCGGGCCGGCGGGCGGGGTGCGGATCGAAACGGGGCATCAGGACTTCTTCCCGGGTGTGACGGTGATGGGCAGGTGCGCGAAGCCGCGAACGCTGCTGGAGTGGACACGGACGGCGTTGGCCTCGTCGACCTCGTAGCTGCCGATGCGGCTGAACAACTCGGTCAGGGCGATGCGCGCCTCCATGCGCGCCAGGTGCGCTCCCAGGCAGAAGTGTGCGCCACTGCCGAAACTTAAGAGCTTGGAACCGATCTCGCGGCCGATCCGGTAGGAATCCGGATCGTCGAACACCCGCTCGTCGCGGTGAGCCGAGCCGGGCACCAGCAGCAGCGTGTCGCCGTCGTGCAGGGTGGTGCCGTGGAACTCGATGTCCTCGACGACGACCCGGGCGAGGATCTGGCTGGAGGTGTCGTAGCGCAGTGTCTCCTCGATCCACAGGGGTATCCGCTCCGGGTCGTCGTGCACCCCCGCAAGTTGGCCGGGGTTCATCCCGCCCCAATACATCGCATTGCCAAGCAGTTTCGTGGTGGTCTCGTTGCCCGCCACCACCATGAGGAACAGGAAGGCCATGATCTCGTCGTCGCCCAGTCGGTCGCCGTCGATCTCGGCTTCCAGCAGCGCGCTGGTCAAGTCGTCGGACGGCGCCCTGCGTTTGGCCTTCACCATGTCCGCGTAGTAGGCCAGCAGATCCATCGCGGCCAGTAGTGCCGATCGGGGAACGTCGGCGACGCCGTCCTCGCGGTGCATCACCGTGTCGGCGAGCGTGCGGAGGCGGTGGCGGTCCGGCTCGGGCACGCCGACGAGTTCGGAGATCACGTCCATCGGCAGCTTGCCGGCGAATTCAGTTATGTAGTCGAAGGATTCGTTCTGCAGAGCGGCGTCGAGATGCTCGTTGGTCAGCTCCAGAACGCGGGACTCGAGCTCCCGGATGCGTCGCGGTGTGAATCCCTTGGACACCAGCGTGCGCAACCGCAGATGCGCGGGATCGTCCATCGCGAGGAACGACATGGTCCGGTAGGCCTCGGGGGTCCGCGAGATCGGGTCGAGCGACACCCCGAGCTTGTTCGACAGCGCGGTGCTGTTGCGAAACCCTCTGTGCACGTCCGCGTGCCGGCTCAGTGCCCAGAAGTTCAGTTCGTCGTTGCGGTACAGCGGGGCTTCGTCGCGCAGCCGTTTGTAGAACGGGTAGGGATCCTCGTGAAAGTCGTAGCTGTAGGGGTCGAGGACCAGTTCCGCTGCGGTCACTGCCGTTCTCCCAGGATGAGTCCGACGACGTAGCCCAACCGGTCGGCGATCTGCCGGTAGGTGAACGCGCCACTGCCGGCCTGCACCAGCGCGCCGAAGTAACTCATCTCCAGCGCTGCCGAGGTGCGGGCGTCGGCGCCCGGGCCGAGTGCGGATTTGACCCGCTTGTGGATCTCTGCGCCGATGCGCTCCCGGACCCCGATGACGGCGGCGTCGTTGCTCAGCAGTGCGGTGGTGCACGCCGCCGCGACCTCGGGTTCGTCGGCGACGACGAGTGCAAGGCTGCGCACCGCCTGCCGGACCCGTACGAGTTGGGTTTCGTTGACGTCGGTGAAGTAGGGGACCTGCCGCACCAGGTCGAGGTACACCTCGGCGATCAGGTGGTTCTTCGAGGAGAAGTACGTGTAGGCCGTCGCCGGGGCGACCCGGGCCCGAGCCGCGACGCCGCGAACGGTCAGGTCGGCGTAACTCGACTCGCGCAGCGTCTCGCACGCGGCGCTCACCAGTCTGCGGACGGTGTCCTCCTGGCGGGGGCGTCGCGTCGCCTCGGCGCGCTGGGGTGCCGTCACCACGCCGTCGCTGGACACATGTCTACCTTACGGGTGTGCCAGCACCGGTTGCAAGAGGGAGCTACACGCTTGCACTGCCGTTTGTAGTGCGACTATGGTTCCCGTCAACAGAGTCGGACAGTTGTCCAGTAGACCGGGAGCCGCACATGGCGATCGTCGCCGACCGCAGCAGCGAGCTGTTCATCGACGGCACACTCTCCTCTGGCGGCGGCGGCCGCTTCCCGACCGTCAACCCCGCCACCGAAGAGTTGCTCGGCACGGCTGCCGACGCCGATGCCGCCGACGTGGACCGGGCCATCGCGGCCGCCCGGCGGGCCTTCGACGGAACCGACTGGTCGACGAACACCGACCTGCGGGTGCGCTGCGTCCGGCAGCTGCGCGACGCCATGCGCGAACACATCGAGGACCTGCGCGAGATCACCATGGCCGAGGCTGGCGCGCCCCGCATGCTCACCGCCGCCGCGCAACTCGAAGGCCCGGTCGCCGATCTGAGCTTCTCCGCCGACACCGCCGAGAGCTACTCGTGGCGAAGCGATCTGGGGGTCGCGTCGCCGATGGGCATCCCCACGCGCAGGACGCTGGTGCGTGAGGCAGTCGGCGTCGTCGCAGCCATCACCCCGTGGAACTTCCCGCACCAGATCAACCTGGCCAAGATCGGCCCGGCACTGGCGGCGGGGAACACCGTCGTTCTCAAACCGGCGCCCGACACCCCCTGGTGCGCAGCGATTCTCGGCGAACTGGCTCTGCAGACCGACCTCCCGCCGGGCGTACTCAACGTCGTCACGTCCAGCGACCATGGGGTCGGGGCGATGCTGAGCGCCGACCCGAGGGTGGACATGATGTCGTTCACCGGGTCGACGGCCATCGGGCGGGCGGTGATGGCCGCCGCCGCCCCCACCGTCAAGAAGGTGTTCCTGGAACTGGGCGGCAAGTCGGCGTTCCTGGTGCTCGACGACGCCGACCTGAAGGCGGCCTGTTCCATCGCCGCCTTCACCGCGTCGGTGCACGCCGGGCAGGGCTGCGCGATCACGACCCGACTTCTGGTGCCCCGGGCACGCTACGACGACGCCGTCGCCGCGGCTGCCGCCACCATGTCGGGGATCAGGCCGGGCGATCCGACCAGTCCCGGAACCATCTGCGGGCCGCTCATTTCCGAGCGCCAGCGCGATCGGGTGCAGTCCTACCTCGACCTGGCGATCGCCGAGGGCGGGCGCTTCGCCTGCGGTGGCGGCCGGCCGGACGATCGCGACCGCGGCTACTTCATCGAACCGACGGTGATCGCCGGCCTGACCAACTCCTCGCGGGTGGCCCGCGAGGAGATCTTCGGACCGGTGCTCACCGTGATCGCCCATGACGGCGACGACGACGCCGTGCGGATCGCCAACGACTCGCCCTATGGGCTGTCCGCCACGGTGTTCGGCGGCGATCCGGACCGGGCTCAGGCGGTGGCGTCGCGCTTGCGGGTCGGCACCGTCAACGTCAACGGCGGGGTCTGGTACTCCGCCGACGTGCCGTTCGGGGGGTACAAGCAGTCCGGCGTCGGACGGGAGATGGGTGTGGCCGGTTTCGAGGAGTATCTCGAACTTAAGGCCATCGCGACCGCGGTGTGACCCACCCCTCCCGCCGTGACCTCACCCCTCGCCGAACGTCGAGTTGATCGCGCCATATCGGGCGAATCGGGCCAACAACTCGACGCTCGGCGGAAGAGATATAGGAAGGTAGGACAGTGGGACAGTTCGACGAGAAGGTAGCGGTCGTCACCGGCGCGGGCGGGGGCATCGGGCAGGCGTACGCCGAGGCGTTGGCGCGCGAGGGCGCCGCGGTCGTGGTGGCCGACATCAACCTCGACGGCGCACGGGCGGTGGCCGACGGCATCCGGGCCGAGGGGGGCAGGGCGCTGGCCGTCCCGGTCGACGTGTCCGACCCGGACTCCGCGACGGCGATG
>CAYTOD010000010.1:39249-84066 GCA_964439315.1 uncultured Mycobacterium sp.
CCGCGGGGCGGGGGGGGGCCGGCGGCGGGCGGGCCGGGCCGCGGGGCCCCCCCGGCCCCCCGCGAGGGCGTGGCCCGGGGGGACGACGGCGGAGTTCGGCGGCATCGACTACCTGATCAACAACGCCGCCATCTTCGGCGGCATGAAGCTGGACATGCTGCTCACGGTCGACTGGGACTACTACAAGAGGTTCATGAGCGTGAACCTCGACGGAGCGCTGGTCTGCACCCGGGCGGTCTACAAGTCGATGGCCAAGCGGGGCGGCGGCGCCATCGTCAACCAATCCTCCACCGCAGCATGGCTGTACGCCAACTACTACGGCCTGGCCAAGGCCGGCGTCAATGCGCTGACCCAGCAGTTGTCGCGTGAGCTCGGCTGGCAGAACATCCGGATCAACGCCATCGCCCCCGGCCCGATCGACACCGAGGCCAACCGCACCACCACCCCGCAGCAGATCGTCGCCGACATCGTGTCGCGCATCCCGCTGAGTCGCATGGGCCAGCCGGAGGACCTTGTCGGGATGTGCCTGTTCCTGCTGTCCGACCAGGCCAGGTGGATCACCGGTCAGATCTTCACCGTCGACGGCGGGCAGATCATCCGATGACCACCTCAAGAATCGGGTACATCGGACTGGGCAACATGGGTGCTCCGATGGCGCAGCGTCTGGTCAATTGGCCTGGGGGACTGCTGGTTTACGATGTGCGGCCCGATGCGGTGGCCGCGCTCGCCGGGGTGGGCGCCACTGCCGCCGAGAGCCTTGCCGAGGTGGCCGCAGCCGACGTCATCAGCGTCACCGTCCTCGATGATGCCCAGGTTCGGGAGGTTGCCGGCGGTCTGGCCCGGCACGCGGGTACCGGGACCGTGATCGCCATTCACTCCACCATCAGCGACACCACCGCGGTCGAGCTCGCCGCCGAGTGGGAGCCGCACGGGATCCACGTCATCGACGCCCCGGTCAGCGGCGGGGCAGGCGCCGCCCAGAAGGGCGAACTGGCGACGATGGTCGGCGCCCCGCGTGAGGTGTACGAAAAGGTCAAGCCCGTTTTCAAACAGTGGGCTTCCCTGGTGATCCACGCCGGCGATCCCGGTGCGGGCACCCGGATGAAGCTGGCGCGCAACATGCTGACCTTCACCGGCTTCGCTGCGGCATGCGAGGCGATGCACCTCGCCGAGCGGGCCGGGCTGGATCTCCAGGCTCTCGGGCGGGTGGTGCGGCACACCGACGCGCTCACCAGCGGTCCCGGTGCCATCATGATCCGCGACAACACCGACGAGCTCCCTCCGGGGCACTGGCTGTACGACACCTTCACCCACACCCGCGATCTCGGCGAGAAGGATCTGAATCTGGCTCTGGCGCTGGGAGAGTCGCTCGGCGCGGACCTGCCGCTGGCCGTGATCGCACTGAGGAAACTGGCAGCCGGATTGGGCGTGCCGGACGACACGGAGGAGTGACCATGGATCCGGACATGGATGAGGTGCGCCGCAAGGGCCTGGCCAAGATGAACGAGGTGTACGGCTGGGAGATGCCGAACCTGCCGGGCGACTACTTCGCGCTGACCGTCGATCACCTGTTCGCCGACATTTGGAGCCGGCCAGGACTGTCGATGCGCGATAAGCGTCTTGTCACCCTCTCGGTCGTGACGGCGCTCGGACTGCCCGACCTCGCCGAGATCCAGGTCAATGCAGCCCTGCACAACGCCGAGTTGACCGAGGAGGAGTGCAGGGAGATGGCCATCTTCATCACCCACTACGTCGGATTCCCGCTCGGCTCGACATTCAACAACGTCGTGGAAAAGGTGATCGCCAAGCGCCGCAAGGCAACCCGGGACTGAACGCAGTAACCGGCGGTCGCCGCCGAGGGCGCGGTAACCGACGGTCGCCGCAAACGGCTCAGTACCCGACGGTCGCCTCAAACGGCTCAGTACCCGACGGTCGCCGCTAACGGCTCAGTACCCGACGGTCGCCGCAAACGGCTCAGTACCCGACCACGTGGGTGTACGCGAAACTCCCGATGACGGCCACCAGGCCGCAGAGCACCAGAGTCCCCATCGCGAAAGGCCAGGCGGTGGCCCGCTGCCGCAGCCGGATCACGGTGGCGACCAACCCCGCGATGGCCACTGCCACGGTGATCCCGACGGTCGTCATCACGGTGGTGACCGCCCCGTTGACACTGCAGCTCTCCGGGGGGCAGTAGTCGAGAAACGCCAGCAGCATCAGCCCGATGAACGCCGATCCGACGACGAACAGGCCGGTGAATACCAGCACGACGATCGAGATGACCCGGTCCGCGGTGCGAGGCGGGGGCCCCGGGTACGGCGGGTACGCCGGGTAAGGCGGGTACGGCGGAGGAGCACCCATGCCTGCGGATGTTATCGGTGCCTGGGTACGTTCGCGTCATGACGGAAGAGTCCGGTCTCGAGGAACTGCTGCGCCGGCGAGCGTTGACTGGCGACGGCGCCCGGCCCGAGGCGGTGACCCGGCGTCACGAGGCGGGCGGGCGCACCGCGCGGGAGAACGTCGCCGACCTCGTCGACCCGGGATCATTCATCGAGTACGGCCGGTTCACCGTCGCCGCTCAACGTGCGCGCCGGGACCTCGACGACCTCATCGCCCGAACGCCCGCCGACGGGCTGATCGCCGGAACAGCCCGGGTCGGCGGGCGTCCCTGCGCGGTGCTCTCCTACGACTACACGGTGCTGGCCGGGACGCAGGGTGTTTTCGGGCACCGAAAGAAAGACCGGCTCTTCGAACTCATCGAGACCATGCGCCTGCCGACCGTCTTCTTCGCCGAGGGCGGTGGCGGCCGCCCCGGCGACACCGACTATCCGACGGTGTCTTCGCTGGACGTCCGCGCGTTCAAACTGTGGGCGGCGTTGTCCGGGGTGGTGCCGCGTATCGCGGTGGTCAAGGGCCGGTGCTTCGCCGGCAACGCCGTGATCGCCGGTTGTTCGGATCTGATCGTCGCAACCGAGGACACTTCGATCGGGATGGGCGGGCCGGCGATGATCGCGGGCGGCGGACTGGGTGAGGTGGCCCCGGGCGACGTCGGCCCCATCTCGGTGCAGGCTCCCAACGGAGTGGTCGACGTCGTCGTTGCCGACGAGGCCGCCGCCGTCGCCGTCGCGAAGACCCTGCTCGGCTACTTCCAGGGCGCCGGTGATCCGGGTCCGGTTCCGGATCAAACCCGTTTGCGCACAATCATTCCCGAACGAGCCCGACGCGCCTACCCGGTGAAGCCGGTCATCACCACGCTGGCCGACGAAGGTTCGGTGACCTTCCTGCGCGAGCGCTTCGCCCCGGAAATGGTCACCGCGCTGGCGCGTATCGAGGGCCGGCCGGTCGGCGTCATCGCGAACAACACCATGGTGATGGCCGGTGCCGTCACCGCCGCGGCCGCCGACAAGGCCGCCCGTTTCCTGCAGTTGTGCGACACGTTCGGCCTGCCGGTGGTCTCCCTGGTGGACTGTCCCGGTTACATGGTCGGACCCGCCGCCGAGGCGGAAGCATTGGTACGCAGGGCCTCTCGGATGCTGGTGGCCGGCGCGGCGTTGCGGGTGCCGCTGGTCGCCGTGATCCTGCGTCGCGGCTACGGGCTCGGTGCCCAGGCGATGACCGGCGGCAGCCTGCACGAGCCGTTGCTCACCGTGGCCTGGCCGGGCGCGCATCTGGGGCCGATGGGCCTGGAGGGCGCGGTGCGGCTGGGACTGCGCAAGGAACTCGACGCCATCGCCGACGACGCCGAACGTGAGGAGGCGGTCCGCCGGGCCACCGCGGCCGCGCAGCGCAAAGCCGACGCAGTGAACGCCGCCATGCTCTTCGAGATCGACGACGTGATCGACCCGGCGGAGACCCGCGGGTTGATCGCCGCGACGTTCGCGGCGGCGGATGCGCGCGAGCTGCCGCCGGCGCGCCGCTTCGTCGACACCTGGTGAATTCGCGCCGCTGCGTCGGCGCCCGGTGAATTCGCGCCGCTGCGTCGGCGCCCGGTGAATTAGGGTGTGAGCTCGTGCGAGTCCTCGTCATCGGGTCCGGTGCCCGCGAACATGCCCTCCTCCTCGCCCTGCGCAAGGATCCGTCGGTGGACTACCTGGCCGTGGCGCCGGGCAACGCCGGCACCGCCGCGGTGGCCGAGCAGTTCGCCGTCGAGGTCGCTTCGCCCCAGGCGGTCACCGCGTTGGCCAGGCAGTTCAATGCCGACCTGGTGGTGATCGGGCCGGAGGTTCCGCTGGTGAACGGGGTCGCCGACGCGGTCCGCGACGCCGGCATCGCCTGCTTCGGCCCGTCGAGTGCCGCGGCCCGGATCGAGGGCTCGAAGGCTTTCGCGAAGGACGTGATGGCCGCCGCCGGGGTGCGGACCGCCGGCAGCGAGACCGTCGACAGCCCGGCCCGCCTCGAAGCGGCGCTGGACCGGTTCGGCCCGCCCGCCGGGCAGCAGGCCTGGGTGGTCAAGGACGACGGCCTGGCTGCCGGCAAGGGGGTGGTGGTGACGCCCGACCGTGACGCCGCCCGCGAGCACGCCCTCGCCGTGCTCGACGACGGGCACCCGGTGCTGCTCGAGTCGTTCCTGGACGGCCCCGAGGTGTCTCTGTTCTGTCTGGTCGACGGTGCCACCGTGGTCCCCCTGCTACCCGCTCAGGACTTCAAGCGGGTCGCCGACAACGATGCCGGACCCAACACCGGCGGCATGGGAGCGTATGCGCCGCTGCCGTGGCTGCCCGACTCGGTTCGGCGGCAGATCGTGCGTGACGTCGTCGAACCCGTTGCCGCCGAGATGGTTACGCGTGGCTGCCCGTTCTCCGGGTTGCTGTACGCGGGCCTGGCGATGACCTCGCAGGGGCCGGCGGTGGTCGAATTCAATTGCCGCTTCGGCGATCCCGAGACCCAGTCTGTGCTGGCACTTCTGGAGTCGCCGCTGGGGCAGTTGCTCTACGCCACCGCCACCGGAACTCTGGCCGAGGCTGCGCCGCTGCGGTGGCGCGACGGCTACGCGGTCACGGTTGTGGTGGCTGCCGAGAATTACCCGGGAACGCCCCGCCTCGGTGACGTCATCGCCGGCGCGGAGGCCGAGGGGGTCCTGCACGCCGGAACCGCACGCAACGACGAGGGGGCGGCGGTCTCGGCCGGGGGCCGGGTGCTCTCCGTCGTCGGTACCGGCCCCGATCTGGCTGCCGCGCGGGCGGATGCCTACGGCAAAATCGAGGGAATCCGCTTGGCGGGCAGCCACTTCCGCAGCGACATCGCCTTGGCGGCCGAACATGGACGGATCACACTGCCCTGACGGCCTAGGCAGTCAGCAGCGGTGCCATCCAAGTCAGTTCGCCCGGCAGTTGCGCGCTCCAGAACGCGGGGTCGTGCCCGCCGGGGGAGAACCCGCCCGCCGGCGGATTGGGCAACTGCGCGATGAACTGCTTGGTGGCGGCATAGAACGGATCGCTGTCCCCGCAGTCGATGCGGATCGGGATCGAAGCCAGTGCGGGCAGACCGTACACGCTGTTGGCCGCGAAATCCCCGGCGCCGTCGAACGCCCCCGGCGCCGTCGCGCCCGGCGACAGCCACAGCGCCGGGCTGACCGCGCAGATCGCGGCGGTGCGTGCCGGACCCAGTCGCGCTCCCAGCAGCAATGCCCCGTAGCCGCCCATCGACCAGCCGAGGAATCCGACTCGCGAGGTGTCCAGGCCCTTGTCCGACAGCATCGGGATCAGTTCATCGAGCACCATCGCCCCGGAATCCTCACCGGAGGACCTTTTGTGCCAATAGCTTCCGCCGCCGTCGACAGCCACGACGGCGAACGGCGGCAGCCCCGCGGCGACCGCCTGGGCCAGACCCTGCTCGACGCCGCCGGCCATCACCGTCGCGGCGTCACTGCCTTTGCCGTGCAGTGCGATCACCGCACGCAGTGGCTTGGTCTGTCCCGGCGGGCGGGCGATGGCCCAGTTCGTCGGAATGCCACCCCGGGCGGCGGAGACGAATTGCCCCGTCGTCATGGTCGGTGCAGCACCCGGATCGGCCCCCGCTGAGGCGATCCGGGGCGCCGCGCTCAACGCTGCCGCCCCGACCCCGAGGCGTAAGACCGTCCGGCGGTTCAGGTCGTGCATTCAACCAATCCTGCCACGGGGTTCACAGGGGTCACATCTTCGGGCAAATCGCGATGCCGCCAGTGCGGTGCTGGCAGCATGGCGGGATGACCGCAGCGGTGACGCGGAAGGGAGAACGACGGCGGTATGCGCTCGTCAGCGCCGCCGCTGAATTGCTGTGCGAGGGCGGCTTCGAAGCGGTGCGTCACCGTGCGGTGGCGGACCGGGCAGGTCTTCCGCTGGCGTCCACCACGTACTACTTCTCGTCCCTGGACGAACTCGTCGGCCAGGCGGTCGAACACCTCAGCGCCGTCGAGACTGCGCGATTGCGTGACCGGGTGCAGGCGTTGCCACGCCGGCGGCGCGGGGCGGAGGCCGCGGCCGATCTGCTCGTCGATCTGCTTGCCGGGGACGAGACCCGCGAGCAGACCATCTCCCGCTATGAGCGCTACATCGCCTGCGCCCGCCATCCCGCGCTGCGTGACGTCGAGCAACGGATGCTCCGTCAGCGCGTCGACGCCGTCGTCGAAGTGATGTCCCGGTCGGGTCGTCGCGCGCGCATGGACATGATGCGTGCTCTGCTCTACGCGGTCGATGGCGCGGTGGCTTCGTCGCTGGCGGGCGGTGGCGAAGGGCCGCGGGAATGTGTTCGTGCGACCCTTGTCGACGTGATCGATGTCTTGGCCCCCATTGACGAGTGGGTGTGAGAGTGGACTTGTCCGAGGTCCTGGCCGGTGTGGGCCGTCCGGTGACCGGATTGCTCGACGGCGCCATGGACCGCGCGCTGGTTCTGGGCTACACCAGAATCGGTTCGGGGCTGCGGCGGCACTGGTGGCCCGCCGACCCCGCGCCGGATGCACTGGTGGGCAAGCGGGTCCTGGTCACCGGGGCGACCGCCGGTATCGGCCGCGAGATGGCGAGGGAGTTCGCCGCGCTCGGGGCGACGGTCCACGTGCTGGGCCGCAACCCGGAGAAGGTGGGTCGCACGGTGGCGGAGATCTCCGCGCAGGTGCCGGGCAGTGACGTCGCGGGTGAGGTCTGCGACGTCTCCGATCTGGACGCGGTGACCGAATGGACGGCCGACTTCGCCAGCCGGGTTCCGGCGCTCGACGGGCTGGTCCACAACGCCGGGCTGATGCCCAAGGAGCGGCACGTCACCCGCCAGGGCCACGAATTGCAGTTGGCCACACATATTCTCGGCCCCCATCTGATGACCGAACGTCTGCTGCCGCTGCTGCGGGCGGCCGGCGGAGCATCGGTGGTGTGGGTGTCCTCGGGGGGCATGTACAGCACCCCGTTGGTGATCGACGACCTTGAGTACCGCACCGGCTACAACGGCGTTCGGGCCTACGCCCGTACCAAACGGATGCAGGTGGTGCTCGCCGACGCCTGGGCCCGCCGGTTGTCCGGCACCGACATCCGGGTCGAGAGCATGCATCCGGGTTGGGTGGACACTCCGGGAGTGGCCGAGTATCTGCCGCGCTTCCGGGTGATCACCCGCCCGCTGTTGCGCGACCTGGCCGACGGCGCGGACACCGCGGTGTGGCTGGTCGCGACGAGACCGCCGTCCAAGCCCGGCCACTTCTGGCATGACCGGGCCCAGCGGCCGACGACGTTCGGCTGGCAGCGGCCGGAGAACCAGGCCACTGTTCGCCGGTTCCTGCACCAGCTCAGCGCGATGACGGAGACTGCCGACACCTGGGCGTGACGATGGCGCCGGTGGCGGCATCGCCGTAGACGGTGACGTCGTCGGGGCGTTCGGCCGCGTAGCGGGCTAGGTAGGAGCACAGCACGGCATCGACCGGATCTTCCGCGCGGCGGAGTTCGGCCTTGCGGGTCGCGTTGATGACCGACTCCTTCAACGCGGCCCAGCCCGGCGCCTCGGTGAGGTCGAGGTCCGGGGTTTCGCTGCGAAGGCCTTCGAGAAAACCGATGAGCCGCAACAACTCTGACCGCAGAAGGTCGAAGCTGCGGCCAGGTTTGTCCTTGTACTTCAAGGTCTTGTCCAGCTGGAACAGGGCTACCGCGGCTGCGTGCGGGTAGACCTCCAGCGCCCTGCGCGAGCACGCCGACCTCGGATCGACATCGAGGTCCAACGCGGCGCAGAGGCGCCCACCACGTCCACCGTCGGCGAACCAGGCCAACCCGGTGTTCGCCGGATGCGCTCCGGCCTCGAATCGTCGGAAGTCGCGATTGAGTGCCGCCTCGCACGGGCGGTTGCCGGTCGGATTCGTCACCACCAATGGGGCGTCTATCGCGACGACGCACGCCCCTCCGACGAAGGGGGCCAGTTGGCCGAGGACGTCGGCGTCGTCGCGGCCCACGCCGACGTGGACCAGCGCCCCGGATCCGTCCAGGACGGCCACGCCGGTCGGGCTGCGGCTGCCCCAGGCGAGGTCGACCCCGACGTAGTACACGCCTCAAACCGTAAGCTTTGCGTCCGTGACCATTCCTGACGTCTTGGCCAACCGGTATGCCAGCCCCGAGATGGTTGCCATCTGGTCTCCCCGTGCCAAGGTCGTCGCCGAACGACGGCTGTGGCTGGCCGTGCTGCGGGCGCAGCGCGAACTGGGAGTGGATGTCCCCGAGGCGGCGATCGCCGACTACGAGCGGGTGCTCGAGCAGGTCGACCTGGCTTCGATCGCGGCCCGCGAGCGGGTGCTGCGCCACGACGTGAAGGCGCGAATCGAGGAGTTCAACGCCCTCGCCGGCCACGAGCACGTCCACAAGGGCATGACCAGCCGTGATCTGACCGAGAACGTCGAGCAGTTGCAGATCCGGCAATCCCTGGAACTGGTGTACGCCCACGGGGTCGCGGTCGCTGCCCGTCTCGCCGAGCGCGCGCTCGAGTACCCCGACCTGGTGATGGCCGGACGCAGCCACAACGTCGCCGCCCAGGCGACCACGCTGGGCAAGAGGTTCGCCTCCGCGGCGGAGGAGACCCTCGTGGCGCTGACCCGCATCCGCGAACTCCTCGACCGCTATCCGCTGCGTGGCATCAAGGGTCCGATGGGAACCGCCCAGGACATGCTCGACCTGTTCGATGGCGACCCCTCGCGCCTTGCCGACCTGGAGCGCCGGGTGGCCGACTTCCTCGGTTTCTCCGCCGTGTTCGACAGCGTCGGCCAGGTGTACCCGCGCTCGCTCGACCACGACGCCGTTTCGGCCCTGGTGCAACTCGGCGCGGGTCCGTCGTCGCTGGCGCACACCATCCGGCTGATGGCAGGCCACGAACTGGTTACCGAGGGCTTCGCGCCCGGTCAGGTGGGTTCCTCCGCCATGCCGCACAAGATGAACACCCGCAGCTGTGAGCGGGTCAACGGCCTGCAGGTCGTCCTGCGCGGGTATTCGTCCATGACGGCGGAACTGGCTGGGGCGCAATGGAATGAGGGCGACGTGTTCTGCTCGGTGGTCCGCCGGGTCGCACTGCCCGATGCCTTCTTCGCCATCGACGGCATGATCGAGACCTTCCTCACCGTGCTTGCGGAGTTCGGCGCCTATCCCGCGGTGATCCAACGCGAACTCGACCGCTACCTGCCGTTCCTGGCGACGACCAAGGTGCTCATCGCCGCGGTGCGCGCGGGCATGGGCCGCGAGGCCGCCCACGAGGTCATCAAGGAACACGCGGTGGCGGTCGCGCTGGCCATGCGGGAGCGGGGCGCAGAACCCGACCTGCTCGACCGGCTGGCCGGCGACCCGCGGCTGCCCCTGGATCGCGCTGCGCTCGACGCCGCGCTGGCCGACCGGCAGTCCTTCACCGGGGCGGCCGGCTCGCAGGTGGACCGGGTGGCCGCAGCGGTCGGTGACCTGGTGGCTCGCTATCCGGACGCCGCGACGTACGCCCCCGGCGACATCCTCTAGGTTCGGCGCGGTTTCGTGCGCTCAGCGCTCACTACCGCGCCGAAATTGCGGCGTTGATCTCGGCAAGCACCCGCTGCGGCCGCTGAGTGAGGTCCAGCCAGGTGAAACGCAGCACCTGCCAACCCTGCAGCGCAAGCTTGTTCTGCCGCGACCGGTCCTGCTGAAAGTCCTTGTGGCTGCTGTGGAATGCCCAGCCGTCGATCTCGATGGCGACCCGTTGCGCAGGGAACGCGATGTCGACGATGTACCTGCCGACCGGGAAGTTCACCTGCCAACCGGTGATCCCCGCGGCGATCAGCAGGCGCACCGCCACGCGCTCCGCTTCCGACCGCGCCCCGCCCGCCGCGGATTCGAGCAGCTTTCGAGCAGTGGCCGAACCGTGGCGGCCGCGGTTGCGCTCGTGGGTCCGCTGCAATTCGGTCAGGGTCACCCGATTGCGGAGAGCGGCGTCCATCACCGCCGGGCCGTCGGATGCCCACGCGGCGGCTTCGAGAACGGTCAGGGATGGCGAGGTGACGCGAAGGCCGCGGTGTTCGATGACATCGGCGATGCACAGATCCCGGCGGCGCACCTGCGCACCCGGGCCGCTCCGGCCGTGGCTATTGCGGGGAACGGTGACCTCCACCAGTCCGGGTGCACTCGTCGTCAGCCCGAGCCACCAGGCAGCCGCTAAGCCGCTGGCTGCTGCGAGGCTACCCCTGGCCCAGACCTCAGCCCGGATCCGTGCTGCGGCGGTGAACGGCCGATCGTCGACGAAGTAGACGCCGCGGCCGCACCGTCGCCACTGGCCGGACCGGACCTTCCGGCGCACGGCATGTTCGCTCAGGCCTGAACAGCAGGCCTGACGCAGCGTGATGACGCCGTCGTGACGGCGTAGATAGTCCTGCAGCACAACTCTTTCGACGTGCCTACGCCTCGTCCCGTTCCCTTCCGGCGCGGTTTCGTGCGCTGAGCGCTGGCTAGCGCGCCGAAGTCACTCGCGCGACCCCGGCTGACCGCAGCTCCAGCGCCGCCAATCCCCGGACCGCGGCAGGATCCTGATGCCGCCAGGCTCCCACCGGGTCGGGGCTGACTTCGGTCAGCTTGCGAAGCGGGCGGTTCGCCAGCGCTCGCAATGCCAGCAGTTGCTCGCCCGCCGGCGTCTGTGCCAGCGCGATCACGGTCCACTTGCGGCGGAAGAAGCGGATCCGCAGGAACAGCCACGGCATCCCTACGGCCAGGATCGGCGGAGCCGCCACCGCGATCGCCAACAGCACCGCCAGCCAGATGGACGTGGTGTTGAGGTTCTGACCCGCCCCGGCCAGGTCGAGCGCGGCCTCACTGGCGGCACGCAGCGGCTTGGCCACGGTATCGCCGACCAGCGGAATCCGGTCTGCGCTGTCGCCGGCCGAACCGAGGTTGTCGGAAATGCCGGTCGCGCCGTCGCGCAACTGAGTTCCCACCTTGGCGATGGTCGCGATCGCGTGGTGCACGCCCAGGCCGACGAGCACCCACAGCGTGATCCAGGCGATGATCAGCAGGTCGCTGATCAGTTGGGCCACCATCCTGGCCGGCGTGGTGGCGTACGGCAGAAAGCGCGACTTCATGGGTCCGATCCCAGCACAGGGTTGCTCCGGGCGGCCGTTAGGCTGTCGCGGTGCGTCCCGCCCTGACCGACTACCGCCATTTGGCCAGCGGCAAAGTTCGTGAGCTCTACCGGATCGACGACGGTCACCTGCTGTTCGTCGCCACCGACCGGATCTCGGCTTTCGACTTCATCCTGGACACCCCGATCCCGGACAAGGGGCGCATCCTCACCGCGATGAGTGTGTTCTTCTTCGGACTGGTCGACACTCCCAACCACCTCGCCGGTCCGCCGGACGATCCCAGGATTCCGGCCGAGGTTCTGGGCCGCGCCCTGGTGGTCCGCCGGCTCGACATGGTGCCGGTGGAATGTGTGGCCCGGGGCTACCTCACCGGCTCGGGGCTGCTGGACTACCAGCGCAGCGGAGCGGTCTGCGGAATCGAACTGCCGGCCGGCCTCGTCGAAGCGAGCAAGTTCGACCAGCCGCTGTTCACCCCCGCCACCAAGGCCGAGCTCGGCGCCCACGACGAGAACATCAGCTTCGACGCTGTCGTCGACCTGGTCGGGCCGCAGCGAGCCGGCCAATTGCGGGATCTGACGCTGCAGACCTACAGCCAGGCCGCCGACCATGCGCTGGGCAGGGGAATCATCATCGCCGACACCAAGTTCGAATTCGGCGTCGACGGCGACGGCAGCTTGGTGCTGGCCGACGAGATCTTCACCCCGGACTCCTCCCGGTACTGGCCTGCCGACACCTACCGGGAAGGCCTCGTGCAACCGAGCTTCGACAAGCAGTTCGTCCGCAACTGGCTGACCGGGCCGGATTCCGGCTGGGACCGGCACGGTGCGACGCCTCCGCCGCCGCTGCCCGACGATGTCGTCGTCGCCACCCGGCAGCGCTATATCGAAGCCTACGAACGCATTTCGGGACTCAAGTTCGCCGACTGGATCGGAGTACCGGCATGAGCGCGCCGATGGCCAAGCGCACCGAAACCCTGCGCGAGCACCATGACGATGTCTTCGTCGACCCCTACGAGTGGATGCGGGACAAGTCCGACCCCGAGGTGATCGCCCACCTGGAAGCGGAGAACGCCCACGTCGAAGAGGAAACCGCGTACCAGGAGCCGTTGCGGCAGAAGATCTTCGACGAGATCAAGGCGCGCACCAAGGAGACCGATTTATCGGTTCCCATCCGGCGGGGCGACTGGTGGTACTACGGCCGGAGCTTCGAAGGCAAGCAGTACGGGGTGCATTGCCGCTGCCCGATCGCCGGACCGGACGACTGGAACCCGCCTCTGCTCGACGAGCACACCGACATCCCCGGTGAACAGGTGCTGCTCGACGAGAACATCGAGGCCGACGGACACGACTTCTTCGCCGTCGGAGCCAGCAACGTCAGCCCCGACGGCAACGTCCTGGCCTACTCTGTCGACGTCGTCGGCGACGAGCGGTACACGCTGCGGTTCAAGGACTTACGGACCTGCGAGATCTACCCGGACCGGATCGAGGGTATCGGCGTCGGGGTCACCTGGGCCGCCGACAGCGCGACCGTCTACTACACCACCGTCGACGAGGCCTGGCGGCCCAACACCGTCTGGCGGCACCGACTGGGATCGACGGCACCCGACGAGCAGGTGTTCACCGAACCCGACGAACGATTCTGGATCGCGGTGGGCCGCACGCGCAGCAATGCCTACATCGTGATCGTCGCGGGATCGGCGGTCACCTCGGAGATCCGCATCGCGGACGCCTCGGACCCGCACGCCGAATTCACGACGGTGCTGCCCCGTCGCGACGGCGTCGAATACACCGTCGAGCACGCGAAGATCAATGGTGAAGATCGTTTCCTGATCCTGCACAACGACGGCGCCGTCAACTTCACACTGGTCGAGGCGCCGGTAGACGACCCCACCGCTCAGACCACTCTGATCCCGCCGCGCGACGATGTCCGGCTGGAGGGTGTGGACGCCTTCTCCGACCACCTGGTGGTCCACTATCGCCGCGAGGCGCTGCCGCGAATCCAGTTGTGGCCCATCCTGGCCGACGGGTACGGCACCCCCGAGGAGATCACCTTCGACTCCGAGTTGATGGCCTGCGGACTGGGCGGAAATCCGAACTGGAACTCCCCGCACCTGCGGGTCGGAGCGACGTCGTTCCTCACGCCGATGCGGATCTACGACATCGACCTGGCGACGGGGGAGCGCACGCTGCTGCGCGAGCAACCCGTTCTCGGCGAGTACCACCGGGACGACTACGTCGAACGCCGCGACTGGGCGATCGCCGAGGACGGCACGCGAGTTCCGATCTCGCTGATCTACCGCGCCGGGCTCGAATTCCCAGCGCCCGCGGTGCTGTACGGCTACGGCGCTTACGAGTCCAGCGAGGACCCGCGGTTCTCAGTGGCCCGCTTGTCGCTGCTCGATCGCGGCATGGTGTTCGCGATCGCGCACATCCGCGGCGGCGGCGAAATGGGCCGGATGTGGTACGAACGCGGCAAGTTGCTGGAGAAGAAAAACACCTTCACCGACTTCATCTCCGCCGCAAGCCATCTCGTGGACAGCGGATTGACCCGACCGCAGAACCTGGTCGCGCTTGGCGGCAGTGCCGGCGGACTGCTGATGGGCGCCGTGGCCAACATGGCCCCGGAACTGTTCGCCGGGGTGCTGGCGGCCGTCCCGTTCGTGGATCCGCTGACGACCATCCTGGATCCCTCGCTTCCGCTCACCGTCACCGAATGGGATGAGTGGGGAAATCCGTTGGAGGACAGCGACGTCTACTTCTACATGAAGTCGTACTCGCCATACGAGAACGTCGAGGCCAAGGATTACCCGGCGATCCTCGCGATGACTTCGCTCAACGACACCCGGGTGTTCTACGTCGAACCGGCGAAATGGGTTGCCGCACTGCGCCATCACAAGACCGACCGGCGCCCGGTTCTGTTGCGCACCCAGATGGCGGCCGGCCACGGCGGGATCAGCGGACGCTACGAACGATGGAAAGAGGCGGCGTTCCAGTACGCATGGCTATTGGCGACTGCCGACCCGGACCGCTACGGCCCGGAGGCCTAACGTCCCGTTCCGCTCGCCGTCGTCGCGATACCGCCGTCGACGGGGATGACCGCGCCGTTGAGGTAGGAACCCGCCCGGCTGGCCAGGAACACCGCGATGCCGGCCATGTCGTCGTCGCGGCCGATGCGGCGCAGCGGGGCGGCGGCGGCGATCGCGTCGCCGAACGCATCCAGGGTGGCCGCCATCATCTTCGACGGGAACGGCCCGGGCGCGATCGCGTTGACGGTGATGTGCTGCGGGCCGAGCTCCTTGGCCAGCACCCGGGTCAGCTGATGCAGCGCGGCCTTGCTCGCCGAGTAGGAGTAGGTCGGCATCGGGCTGACATGGATGGCGTCGATGCTGCCGATGTTGATGATCCGCGCCGGATCGTCCTGAGAGCCGGACCGGCGCAGCGCGGGCACCAGTTCCTGAACCATCCAGAACGGGGACTTGACGTTGAGGTCGAGCACCCGATCCCACGCCGCGGCGGGGAAGCTCTCCAGCGGTTCACCCCAGGTTGCCCCGGCGTTGTTCACCAGGATGTCGAGGGTGTCGTCGTGGGCCAGCACCTCCGAGGCGAGCCGTGCGCACTCGTCCTGGCGGGACAGATCGGCGGCGACCCCGCGCACCGGCCCGAACTCCGCCAGCGCGGCCACGGCGGCGTCGACCGCGTCGGCCTTACGGGAACTGACCACCACCGACGCGCCCGCCTGCAGCAGGCCGCGGGCGATCATCAGACCGATCCCCCGGGTGCCCCCGGTCACCAGTGCGGTCTTGCCGTGCAGCCCGAAGAGGCGTTCCAGATCAGCGGTGCTCATCGTCAGAACCGTACCGAGGTCTCTTCGGTCAGGACGCGGAAGTCGGTGTCGCACATCTCGCTCAACCGGCCGTGATAGATGCCGCGCGCCGCGGGCTCGATGATGCCCTGGTGGATCGGAACGGCGTGCTCCGGTGCCACCGCCCGCAGGTAGTCGACGGCCTCGGAGATCTTCATCCACGGCGCCGCAGCCGGGGTGGCCAGCACCTCCACCGGTTCACCCGGTACGTACAGCGCATCGCCGGGATGCATCAGCCGGGCCGGATGCTCGGCGTCGCCGACGAGGTAGGAGATGTTGTCGATGACGGGGATCTCCGGATGGATCACGGCATGACGGCCCCCGACCCCGCGGATGGTCAGCCCGTCGACGGCGAACTCGTCGCCGACGGCGACAGCACGCCAGTCGCCGCCGAGCATGGCGGCGGTCTGCGGATCGGCGTACAGCGCCGCGCCGGGGTTGGCCTCGACGAGGGCGGGCAGCCGGTTCGGGTCGGCGTGGTCGGGATGCTGATGGGTGATCAGGATCGCCGACAAGCCTGTGATGCCCTCGAACCCGTGCGAGAAGTTGCCCGGGTCGAACAGAATCCGCGCGACACCAAACTCCGCAAGCAGGCATGAATGACCGAAATGCGTCAACTCCATGCCTACGATTGTGCGCCAAGGGAGGCGGCGAATGCGGAGAGTCCTCGCAGTGCTGATGACAGCAGCAGGACTCGCAGTGCCCCCGGTCGCCTCGCCCCCGGCCGCTTCGGCCGAACCTGCCGGCAACTGTCCGCCGGCGTGCAATCGGATCCCGGAGTCCGCATGGATCTCCGGTTCGGCGATTCCGCTCAACGCGGGCTATCGCTGGCCACAACTGTCCGGCCTGGCGGTCAGCGCGCGGGCTCCCCGATTCCGCTTCGAGGAAGTCTGCGCCAGCCCACCGATCGCCGCCGATCCGCGCGACTACGCCGTCGCCGAGCGATCGGTCGTCACCGCTGGAGACGGGCAATGGCAACTGCGCGCCCAGATCCTGCACTGGCGCGGCGAGACCTGGCAGGCCGGCCAGCTGGCACGGGACAGCTTCGCCGCCGCCGTCGCAGCGCTGCAGTCCTGCCAGCGCACCAACCCCGCGGAGTCGCCGTCATTGACCCTGTCCGAACCCAATCGGATGGCGGCGGCCATCAGCGGCCCGGTGATCCTGCACGACTATCTGCTCGCCGACCCGGTCAGCAGCACGGTGACCGAACTGGCGTTGTGGACCACCGCCCCGCCGTCGACCCCCTGGCCGGTCGTCGCCGACACCGCCGTGCTCGACGGCCTCGGCGCGCCGTTGTGCACCGCCTACATCGGGTCCTGTTCCTGAGCCGCCGGTAGGATCAACCCGCACCATCGGCCGACCTCAGAGGAGCCCCGTGGCCCGGGTAGTAGTCAACGTGATGCCCAAAGCCGAGATTCTCGACCCGCAGGGCCAGGCGATCGTCGGCGCGCTGGGCAGGCTCGGCCACGCCGGCATCTCCGAGGTGCGGCAGGGCAAGCGCTTCGAACTCGAGGTGGACGACACCGTCACCGACGACGAGATCGCCGAGATCGCCGAAAGCCTGCTGGCCAACGTCGTCATCGAGGACTGGTCGGTCACCCGGGATCCCTCGTGACCGGCGAGCGAGAAGCCGAAGGCGGATCGCGCATGGGCGCCCGGATCGGGGTCATCACCTTCCCCGGCACCCTCGACGACGTCGACGCCGCCCGCGCCGTGCGGTTGGCCGGAGCCGAGGCAGTCAGTCTCTGGCACGCCGACCACGACCTGAAGGGCGTCGACGCGGTCGTGGTGCCCGGCGGGTTCTCCTACGGCGACTACCTGCGCTGCGGGGCCATCGCCAAGTTCGCCCCGGTGATGACCGAGGTCATCGCCGCCGCCCAGAAGGGCATGCCGGTCCTCGGCATTTGCAACGGCTTTCAGGTGCTGTGCGAAGCCGGGTTGCTGCCCGGTGCGCTCGCACGTAACTCCGGACTGCACTTCGTCTGCCGCGACGTGTGGCTGAAGGTCGACTCCATCACCACGGCGTGGACCTCCCGCTACTCGTGGGGAGCCGAGTTGCTGGTGCCGCTGAAGTCCGGCGAAGGCCGTTATGTGGCAAGCGAATCGGTGCTCGACGAACTCGAGGGCGAAGGCCGGGTGGTGTTCCGCTACACCGACAACATCAACGGTTCGATGCGCGATATCGCCGGTATCAGCTCGTCCAACGGACGGGTGGTGGGGCTGATGCCGCATCCCGAGCACGCCACCGAGGCGCTGACCGGACCGTCGGAGGACGGAATGGGGATGTTCCGTTCGGTCCTCGACGCCGTGCTGGCCGTCTGAGCCATGACCGGGGCGCCATGACCGGGGCGACGGCGACGGGGCTGTGCGCCTTCATCGATGCCTCTCCATCGCCGTTCCACGTCTGCGCGACGGCCGCCGAACGACTCGGTGACGCCGGCTTCGTCGAACTCGCCGAAACCGACCGGTGGGACGGCGCGGCGGCGGGCCGCTTCTTCACGGTCCGCGCCGGTTCGCTGATCGCGTGGCAGGGCGCGGCGACCACGGAACCCGCACCCATGCCGTTCCGCATCGTCGGCGGTCACACCGACAGCCCCAACCTGAGGGTCAAGCAACATCCCGACCTCGCGGTGGCCGGCTGGCAGGTGGTCGCACTGCAGCCCTACGGCGGGGCGTGGCTGAACTCGTGGCTGGATCGCGATCTCGGGTTGAGTGGGCGAATCTCGTTGCGCGGCAGGGACGGCCAGCTCGAACACCGGCTGGTGCGGTTCGACGAGCCGCTGCTGCGGGTGCCGCAACTGGCTATTCACCTCGCCGAGGACCGCAACTCGGTGAGCCTCAATCCGCAGCGACACGTCAACGCGGTCTGGGGTGCGGGGGAACGGCCTCGGTCGCTGCTGGGCTACGTCGCCGACCGCGCCGGCGTGAAACCCCGCGACCTGCTCTCGGCAGATCTGATGACCCACGTCCTGGAACCGTCGCGCCTCATCGGCGTCGATGAAGATCTGGTGAGTGCGCCACGGCTGGACAACCAGGGCACCTGCTACGCGGGGTTGGAGGCGCTGCTGGCCGCCGAACCCGGCGACCATGTGGCCGTGCTGGCGTTGTTCGATCACGAGGAGGTCGGGTCTACCTCCGACCACGGCGCCCAATCGGAGTTCCTGCGCACCACGTGTGAGCGCATCGTGCTGGCCGCCGGCGGGGACCGGGAGGACTTCCTTCGGCTGACGACTGCGTCGATGGTGGCCTCCGGCGACATGGCCCACGCCACCCATCCGAACTACCCGGAGCGCCACGAACCCGGCCACCCCATCGCCGTCAACGGCGGCCCGGTGCTCAAGGTTCAGCCGAACCTGCGCTACGCCACCGACGGCCGCACCGCGGCGGCGTTCGAACTCGCCTGCCGGCAGGCCGGGGTGCCGTTGCAGCGCTACGAACACCGCGCCGATCTGCCCTGCGGGTCCACCATCGGGCCGATGACCGCAGCGCGCACCGGGATTCCCACGGTCGACGTGGGCGCGCCCCAACTGGCCATGCACTCGGCGCGCGAACTCATGGGCGCCGCGGACGTCGGTGCCTACTCGGCAGCCCTGCAGGCGTTCCTGACCCCGACCTGACTGGGAGCCGCGATCATGAGTCTGAACCTGGAGATGGTGACCGTCGACTGCGTCGATCCGGCGCGGCTGGCCCCGTGGTGGGCCGAGGCCATCGGCGGTGACGCCCAGGTCATCGACATCGGCGGCTTCCTGCTGGTGTTGCGCGGAGACGGGCCGGCGCTGGGCTTTCAGCGAGTCGACGCCCCGACCCAGGGCAAGAACCGCCTGCATATGGATTTCACGGCCGCCGATCTGGAGACCGAAGTCGGACGTCTGGTGGCGCTCGGGGCGTCGGAGATCGACCGGCAGTCGGTGCCCGGCGGCTTCCGGTGGGTCGTGCTGGCCGATCCCGATGGCAACGTGTTCTGCGTGGCCGCGCCCCGGCCCTGACCGCGTCGTCACTAGACTCGGCCCCGTGACAGTCGACACCGTCGAGCACGCCGCCGCCACCCCCGACCACCCGCAGCCCTACCGGGAGCTGGGTCTCAAGGATGACGAGTACCAGCGCATCCGCGACATCCTCGGCCGGCGGCCCACCGACGCCGAACTGGCCATGTACTCGGTGATGTGGAGCGAGCACTGCTCCTACAAGTCCTCGAAGGTGCACCTGCGCTACTTCGGCGAGACCACCACCGAGGAGATGCGCGCCGGGATGCTCGCCGGCATCGGGGAGAACGCCGGAGTCGTCGACATCGGCGACGGCTGGGCGGTGACCTTCAAGGTCGAGTCGCACAATCACCCGTCCTACGTGGAGCCCTACCAGGGTGCGGCCACCGGGGTCGGCGGCATCGTCCGCGACATCATGGCGATGGGTGCCCGCCCGGTCGCGGTGATGGACCAGTTGCGGTTCGGCGCGGCCGACGCCCCCGACACCCGTCGGGTGCTCGACGGCGTGGTGCGCGGTATCGGCGGCTACGGCAACTCGCTGGGCCTGCCCAACATCGGCGGCGAGACCGTGTTCGACGCCTCCTACGCCGGTAACCCGTTGGTCAACGCGTTGTGTGTGGGGGTGCTGCGCAAGGAGGACCTGCATCTGGCGTTCGCCTCGGGCGCCGGCAACAAGATCATCCTGTTCGGTGCGCGCACCGGATTGGACGGCATCGGCGGTGTCTCGGTGCTGGCGAGCGACACCTTCTCCGGAGACGAGAGCGGTGCCGGCCGCAAGAAGCTGCCCAGCGTCCAGGTCGGTGATCCGTTCACCGAGAAAGTGCTCATCGAGTGCTGCCTGGAACTGTATTCCGCCGGCCTGGTGGTCGGCATTCAGGACCTCGGCGGTGCCGGGTTGTCCTGTGCCACATCCGAACTCGCCTCCGCCGGTGACGGCGGCATGGCCATCGACCTCGACAAGGTGCCGTTGCGCGCGGCGAACATGACTCCCGCCGAGATCCTCTCGAGTGAGTCCCAGGAACGAATGTGCGCGGTGGTGACCCCCGGCAACGTCGAGAGGTTCATGGCGGTCTGTCGCAAGTGGGACGTACTGGCGACGGTGATCGGCGAGGTCACCGACGGCGACCGGCTGAAGATCACCTGGCATGGCGAGACCGTCGTCGACGTACCGCCGCGAACGGTCGCCCATGAGGGTCCGATCTACGAGCGCCCGGTGGCCCGGCCCGACACCCAGGATGCACTCAACGCCGACACCTCCGCCGCCTTGCCGCGGCCGACGACCGGCGCGGAACTCCGCGCGACTCTGCTTGCGCTGCTGGGCAGTCCGCAACTGTGCAGCCGCAAGTTCATCACCGAGCAGTACGACCGTTACGTCCGTGGCAACACGGTGCTGGCCGAGCATGCCGACGGCGGGGTCCTGCGCATCGACGAGGAAACCGGCCGCGGTATCGCGGTGTCGACGGACTGCTCGGGCCGCTACACCCAACTCGACCCCTACGCGGGCGCGCAACTGGCACTGGCCGAGGCCTACCGCAACGTCGCCGTCACCGGAGCCACCCCGATCGCGGTGACCAACTGCCTCAACTTCGGCTCCCCGGAGGATCCGGGCGTCATGTGGCAGTTCGCCCAGGCCGTCCGAGGCCTGGCCGACGGCTGTGCGGCACTGGGTATTCCGGTCACCGGCGGCAACGTCAGTTTCTACAACCAGACCGGTGCCACCCCGATCCTGCCCACTCCGGTGGTCGGGGTCCTCGGTGTGCTCGACGACGTCGCGCGCCGCCTGCCGACCGGCCTGGGAACCGCGCCGCGGGAGGCGCTGTACCTCCTGGGCGACACCCGTGATGAATTCGACGGCTCCATTTGGGCGCAGGTGACCGCCGACCACCTCGGCGGCCGCCCACCCGCGGTCGATCTGGCCCGGGAGAAGCTTCTGGCCGACGTCCTCGCCCAGGCCTGCCGAGACGGAGTGATCTCGGCGGCCCACGACCTCAGCGAGGGTGGTCTGGCACAGGCCGTCGTGGAGGCGGCACTGGCCGGTCGAACCGGTTGCCGCATAGCGCTCCCCGAGGGCGCCGATCCCTTCGTGTGGCTGTTCTCCGAATCGACCGGACGTGCCCTGGTGGCGGTTCCGGACGACGACGAGGCCCGGTTCCGCGACCTGTGCGCGGCAAGCGGTGTGCCGGCCACCCGCATCGGTGACGCCGAAGCCGGATCGGATTCGGTTGAGGTGCAAGGACTTTTCACGGCGACGTTGGAGGAACTGCGCAGCACTTCCGAAGGAGTGCTGCCCAGGCTCTTCGGATGACTCTCCCGTCGCTGGGTGCCCGGGCCCGCAACTGGCTGCGCCTGGACTTCAGCGGCATCGTCGTCGCATCGTTGTTCTTCTGCCTGTCGGTGACCCCGTCGCTGCTTCCGCGCGATTGGCTCAGCGGCGGTGTCATCGGCGGAATCACCGCCGCGATCGGTTACGGCATCGGGGTGCTGCTCGGCCGCGTCGCGGGCCGTCTCAGCCGGAAGCGGTGGTCGCCGCGGGTGCGATATCGAATCCGGGCTGCCTCCGTTGCCCTGTCGATCGCCGCCAGCGTGGCGATGGTGATCCCTGGGGCCGCCTGGCAGCGCCGCCTCGCGGCGATCATGGGCATCGAGGGACCCGCCACCGCGGGCTATCTGCGCACGCTGCTGGTGGCCCTCATCACCGGTGGCGCACTTGTCGGCGTCGCGCGAATAGTCAAGGACGTCATCAGGTTTCTGTCCAGGCAGATGATCCGTCGCTGGCACGTCGATGACGAGATCGCCGTGTTCATCGGAACGGCGATCGTCGTCATCCTGATCGTGACGCTGGTGAACGGCGTCCTGGTGCACGGCTTCATCGCCGGCGCCCGCGCGATGTTCCAGCCCCAAAACTCCGCCACCCGGCCGGGCGTCGAACAACCCGTCCAGCCCGAAAGATCAGGTAGCCCGGACTCATTCGTGCCATGGGGCACCCTGGGCTTCCAGGGGCGCAACTTCGTCGGCACCGGCCCGCACGCCGGCGAGCTCGCCGAACTCAACGGCCGGCCCGCCAAGGAACCGATCCGCATCTACGCCGGCCTGCAATCCGCGGACACCACCGAATCCCGGGTCGCGGTCCTGCTGTCGGAACTGCAGCGCACCCACGCCTGGGACCGCAAACTGCTGGTGATCATCCCCACCACCGGCACCGGCTGGGTCGATCCGGTGGCCGCGCGTTCGATCGAGTCGATGTACAACGGGGACACCGCGCTGGTGGCCATGCAGTACTCCTACCTGCCCAGTTGGATCTCCTTCCTCGCCGACCGTCAGACCTCCGTCGAGGCGGGCACGGCGATGATCGCCGCGATTCACGACCGGTGGCTGCAGTGGCCCGCCGAACGGCGCCCCAGGCTCGCCCTCTACGGCGAGAGCCTGGGTTCGATGGCCGGGCAAGGTGCGTTCGGATATCTGCCCGACGTCGAGGAGATGGGCTTCTCGTCGGTGCTCTGGGTCGGCCCCCCCAACGCCAGCAGGCTGTGGAAGGCCCTGACCACTCGGCGCGACCCGGGCACCCCGGAGATCCAACCCCGCTACGACAACGGCCGCACCGTGCGATTCGCCCAGGCCGCCGGTCCCGCGGAGATCGCCGCCGTCGCCTCTCCGTCCTGGCCGGGCACCCGGGTGATGTATCTGCAGCACCCCTCCGACCCGGTGGTGTGGTGGTCGTTGGATCTGCTCTTCAAACGCCCCGACTGGCTGTCCGAACCCCCGGGTTTCGACCGCAGCCCGTCGATGCGCTGGTCTCCGATCGTCACGTTCTGGCAGGTGACCGCCGACATGGCCGGCAACGACACCAACTCCCCGGGACCGCCGACGGGACACGGGCACAACTAGGGCGCCGGCCTGCCCGCGGGCGGGGGCGCCGTCGCCCCACCCGCCCAATGGACCCCGTTCGACACCGACCGGATTCGGCGCGCCCTGGACAAAGCCATCGCGGCCGGCGGCCCGGAGTTCGCATGACACCGCGAGCGAAGGCCCTTGCCCTTTCGGCTGCCCTGGTGGGGTGGAGTTTCACCGCGGGGATCGAGCAACCGTGGCGGCGTCACCCTGTCGTGCAGGCCGCGCTGGGAACCGCGCTGGCGCTCGTCGCCCGCGCACCGCTGGGATTGCGGCAGCCGGCCGCGCGGTCCGGACTGCGCCTGGGCCTTGCCGTGGCGGGGGCGGTCGGCGCCGGCGTCGGTCTGACGACCGCGATACCGCCGATCCGCACCGCGATGGCCGACCGGGAGCTTCCCGAGCGGCCCGGACACTGGGTGGCGGTGGAGATTCCCCTCGGCACGGTGTGGTCGGAGGAGACCGCCTTCCGGGGGGCTCTGGCCACCGTCGCCGCCTCGGCCCTCGGGCCCACCGGTGGGCGGGCTCTGCAGGCCCTGACCTTCGGCCTGACCCACATTCCCGATGCCCGCGGCACGGGCGAACCGGTCCTGGGAACCATCGCGGCCACCGCCCTGGCAGGGTGGGTGTTCGCTCTGCTCGCCGAGCGTTCCGGCAGCCTGCTCGCCCCGATGCTGGCCCACCTGGCCATCAACGAGGCAGGCGCCCTCGCCGCCATCGGGGTACAGCGGTTCGCCGGGGAGAAACCGTGAGCCGGGCACCCGACCCGCAGGCAGTGCGCGAAGCGGTCTCCGCGGTCGGCGATTGGCTGCGCGACGACACCGTGCCGGCCCCCGAACGGGCGTCGGTGGCGGCGGCCGTCAAGCTGACCGCCCGCACCCTGGCCGCCGTCGCGCCGGGTTCCAGCGTCGAGGTCCGGATCCCACCCTTCGTCGCAGTGCAGTGCGTTTCGGGTCCCAAACACACCCGCGGCACCCCGCCGAACGTGGTCGAGACCGACCCGCGGACCTGGCTGCTGCTGGCCGTCGGGCTGCTGTCGTTGCAGGATGCGGCCGCCGACGGCGCACTGCGACTCTCCGGGTTCAGGGCGGGTGAGATCGCGCAGTGGTTTCCCCTGCTCACGATGGGCGACGTGCCGGGCACCTGAAAAAGAACCCGTTTTCGATTCCCGCTTTGGGTGCCGATAGCCCTAGACTGAAGCGGTCGCCGACAGGGGAGTAGCCCATATCGTGACCGACCAACTTGAGAACCCACCCAGGGAAGAATGCGGCGTCTTCGGCGTCTGGGCCCCGGGTGAGGATGTCGCCAAACTCGCCTATTACGGCCTCTACGCGCTGCAGCACCGCGGCCAGGAGGCGGCGGGCATCGCGGTCGCCGACGGCTCGCAGGTGCTGGTGTTCAAGGATCTCGGCTTAGTCAGCCAGGTCTTCGACGAACAGACCCTGGCCGCCATGCCCGGGCACGTCGCGATCGGCCACTGCCGTTACTCCACCACCGGTTCCACCACCTGGGAGAACGCCCAGCCGGTGTTCCGCAACACCGCCGCTGGGACCGGAGTTGCCCTGGGCCACAACGGAAACCTCGTCAACACTGCCGAGTTGGCGCGTCGCGCCCGCAAGGCCGGACTGATCAACCACAATGCTCCCGGCGCGGCCACCACCGACTCCGACATCCTCGGTGCGCTGCTGGCCGGCGGCGCCGCGGACTCCAGCATCGAGCAGGCGGCGCTCGAACTGCTGCCCGGTGTGCGGGGCGCCTTCTGCCTGGTGTTCATGGACGAGACCACGCTCTACGCCGCGCGCGACCCCTACGGCGTACGTCCGCTGTCGCTGGGCCGGCTGGACCGTGGCTGGGTGGTGGCCTCGGAGACCGCGGCCCTCGACATCGTCGGCGCCTCCTTCGTGCGCGACATCGAACCCGGTGAGCTGCTCGCCATCGATGCCGACGGTGTGCGCTCCACCCGCTTCGCCGCGCCGACCCCCAAGGCCTGCGTCTTCGAGTACGTCTACCTCGCCCGTCCGGACAGCGTCATCGCCGGTCGCTCGGTGCACGCCACCCGGGTCGAAATCGGCCGGCGCCTGGCACGGGAGAAGCCTGTCGACGCCGACCTGGTGATCGGCGTCCCGGAGTCGGGCACCCCGGCCGCCGTCGGTTACGCGCAGGAGTCGGGTATCCCGTTCGGGCAGGGCCTGATGAAGAACGCCTACGTCGGGCGAACGTTCATCCAGCCCTCGCAGACCATCCGCCAACTCGGTATCCGGCTCAAACTCAACCCGCTCAAAGAGGTCATCCGCGGCAAGCGTCTCATCGTCGTCGACGACTCCATCGTCCGCGGCAACACCCAGCGGGCCCTGATCCGGATGCTGCGTGAGGCCGGTGCCATCGAGGTGCACGTCCGCATCGCGTCACCGCCGGTCAAGTGGCCGTGCTTCTACGGCATCGACTTCGCCACCCCCGCGGAGTTGATCGCCAACGCCCCGGGGACCCAGACCGATCACGGCGAGATGCTGGAGTCCGTCCGGCAGGCCATCGGCGCCGACACCCTGGGCTATGTCTCCCAGCAGGGGATGATCGCGGCCACCGAACAGCCCGCCAGCCGGCTGTGCTGTGCCTGCTTCGACGGCGACTATCCGATCGAATTGCCCAGTGCCACAGCACTCGGCAAGAACGTCGTCGAGAACATGCTCGCCGCCGTCCAGGCCGGCAGCGACAACGTGTCCGCGCTCAGCCGTCCCTGAAGCCCTGAGTCGTCCATGAAGCGCTGAGCCGTCCCTGAAGCCCTGAGCCGGCCCTGACGCCTGCGCTGCTAGCGCACCCCGGACATCACCCGTTTCACCCGCCGGTCCAGGACCGCCGCCTGCAACGGCCGGCCCGCGTACCAGTACATCCGGCCCACCAGCCCGCGCGGGTAGAAGATCGCCCGCTGTTCGTACCTGCTTCCGCTGCCCTCGGGGGTGACCCTCATCTCCAGCCACCGGTCACCGGGGCCTCTCCGGTCGGCGCGCACCTTCAGGACCCGGCCGGGCTCGCGCTCCTCAACCCGCCAGCCGGAGGGCACGCTGCGTTCGACGGCCTTCCACAGTTGTTCGGGGCTCGCCGAGGTGTGCCGCTCCCGGGTATCGGTGTAGACCACCTCGCCGGCCCACTCCGGGTCGCTGGGCAACTGCGCGGCGGTTCCGGTGTTCCAGGTGGTCTCCACCTCACCGCGGGAAATCCGCGCCAGCGCCAACTCGACCGACCGGCGGTAAGGCGTCAGCCCGCCCTCGGGCGGCGGGATGATCGAGTCGATGTCGTGGTTGTCCATCACGGCGTCGCAGTGCAGCGACTCCACCAGCGGACGGGCCAGGCCGGACGGGATCGGTGTCACCAATCCGACCCAGAGCGCGGCGATCCGCGGCGTGAGCACCGGCAGCACCAGAATCCGCCGGGGCCGTAGGCCGGCGACGTCGGCGTAGATCTGCATCATGTCGCCGTACTCCAGCACGTCGGGACCACCGACGTCCCATTCCCGCGACGACGGCACCGGGCACGTCGCAGCAGAGACCAGGTAGTACAGGACGTCACGAATGGCGATCGGCTGGATCTTGTTGTGTACCCACTTCGGGGTCGTCATGACCGGAAGCCGATCGGTGAGATGGCGGATCATCTCGAACGACGCCGACCCGGAGCCGACGACCACTCCCGCCTGCAGCACCACGGTCTCGATCCCCGAGGCGATCAGGATCTGGCCCACCGTGGTTCGCGAGCCGAGATGGGTGGACAACTCGGCACCCTCGGGATGCAGGCCGCTGAGGTAGACGATCCTGCGCACCCCGGCCCGGCGGGCGGCGCTCACCACATTCTGGGCCGCACGGCGCTCCTCGGCGGCGAAGTCCTTCTCGAAGCCCATCGAGTGCACCAGGTAATACAGGACGTCGACGTCGGCGAACGCCGCCTCCAGCGAGGCCGGATCGCCGAGGTCGCCACGGGCAACCTCAATTCGATTGCGCCACGGCACATTCGCCAGCTTGTCGGGGTTGCGGGCCAGGGCGCGGACGGTGAATCCGGCATCCAGGAGACGCGGAATCAATCGGCCGCCGATATAGCCGGTGGCGCCGGTGACCAGGCACCTAAGCTTCTCGCCCGCCATCACGGCACCGGGCAGTCAGCCGGGGCGGGCACCTCCACCGACAGCGGCGCGCCGGTCGGATTGATGTAGACCACCTCCAGAACCAACGGCGTGGAACCGAGGTTGCGGCCGTTGTGCACGAAGCCCGGGCCGGCGCCCTCCTTCACTGGAGCTCCGGCGTCCCACACCGAGTCGACAGCGCAGCCTCCGTCGTAGTGGGTCATCGTTCCCTCCCTGACGTATCCGAAAACATCACCGGGGTGGTAGTGCCAGCCGGTTTCACCGCCGGGGTCGACGGTGACTCTGGTGACGAGGTAGTCGGTGCCGTCCACGGTGCTTTTCGACAGCGTGTCCACGTCGACACCGATCGCCGGCGTCGCGGCCGCCGGGCCGGCGAGAGCGGCGGCCGTCACGCAGAACCCCACCACCAGATGCAGTGCCTTCATGACTTCAGAGTGTCACAGCCGTATCTGGCCGCACGCTTAAACCGGCCGGGTTAGCGTTCGGGGATGCCGACCTCGTATCTGCTCGCCAATGGACCGATCTGGACGGGCGATCCGGCGCAACCATGGGCTCAGGCCGTCGTCGTCCGGGGCAGGGACCTCGTCCACGTCGGAACCCGGGCCGGGGCCGACGACTTCGTCGACGGCGCAACCGAGTTCATCGACCTCGACGGCCGGATGTGCCTGCCCGGGTTCATCGACTCCCACAATCACCTGGCCTCGATGGCGGTGTCCAAGCTGGGGGTCAACCTCTCCGGCATCGTTGGCCGCGACGCCGTTCTCGCTGCGGTTCGCGAGTGGATATCAACTCAGCCCGCTGATGCGCCGCTGCGGGGTCACGGCTGGATGCCGGACTCCTTCGAGGAGCGCTCGCCGCGCCGGGAATGGCTCGACGAGATCACCGGCGACCGGCCGATGTACCTGTTCTCCGCCGACGCTCACGACATCTGGTTCAACACCGCCGCCATGCGTGCCGCCGGCATCGGGCCCGACACTCCTGACCCCGATCCGGGTGCCCAGTATTGGGTACGCGATGCCGACGGCACCCCGACCGGGCACGCCGTCGAGGCGGCGTCCTATATGCCGATCATCATCGCCCAGAACCTGTTCTCGACCGAGAACATTCGCGCGGTGCAGGAGCTGACACTGCAGCCCGCCCCGTCCTGGGGGATGACGGCCTACTTCGAGGCCGGCGCCGCCGCCGGACCCGCCAGCGCCGACGCGCGCTGGATCTACGAGGATCTGGTCGCGCAGGATCACGCGGGGGCTCTGCCGGTGCGAATAGCCGGCTCATACTGGACGCGCACGCCCAACGACGATCCGGCGGCCATCGTCGCAGACCTCAAAAACTGGAATCGCGAGTTGCGTTCCGATCATGTCCAGATCAATACCTGCAAGCTGTGGGCCGACGGCACCTTCATGAGCGGTGGTGCACTCCTGCTGTCGCCGTGCTGCGGTCACTCGCCGAGTGATCTGGGCACCATGACGTTTCCGCCGGAGCACATCGAGGCGCAGATCGAGGCGGTCCAGGCCGCCGGGTTCGACATGCACATCCACATCGACGGCGACGGCTCGGCTCGGGTGGTGCTGGACGCCTACGAGAAGGTGCTGCGACGTCGTGGCCGCGAGGGCCGGCGTCACGTGGTGGCCCACAATTCGATGCTCGACCCCACTGACATTCCGCGCTACGCGCAGATGGGGATCATCGCGAACTGCACGCCGCTCTGGGGCACCGATTACAACGGGCAGTACCGCGACATCTACACGAACATGCTCGGGGCCGACCGGGTCGAGGAACGCCTCTTCCCCTACGGCGACCTGGTGCGCTCCGGCGCCACGGTGACCTACGGCAGCGACATTCCAGGCGTCGACATCCCGGAGATCCCGCCGCTGATCCAGATCGAGGCGCTGGTGACGCGCTGCCGTCCCGGCCATCCCGATGATTTGCCCCTGGTTCCCCGCCAGCGCATCGGGTTGCACGACGCCTTGCGCGGCTACACCGCCAACGGCGCCTACCAGTTGCGCCTGGAGGACCGCACCGGAACCTTGACCGCAGGGAAGGCCGCCGACCTCACCGTGCTCGGCGCCGACCTGTTCCGGGTCGACCCGCACGAGATCCACGCCGTCCCGGTGGTGCTCACCATGATGGACGGCCGCATCACCCACGACGCCCGCTCATGACGTTCCGGGGCTGGCCGGCCGAGGCGGTCGAGTTCTACGAGGGCTTGGAGGCCGACAACTCCAAGGTGTACTGGGAGCGCCACAAGAGCACCTACGAGCAGTGTGTCCGCGCCCCGATGGAGCAACTGCTGGCCGCCCTGGCCGACGAGTTCGGCCCCGGGAAATTGTTCCGGCCCTACCGCGATGTCCGGTTCAGCGCCGACAAGTCGCCGTACAAGACCAACTGCGCGGCGACGCTGGGCAGCGGCCTCGCCGTCAACTACATCTCGTTCTCCGCCGAGGGCCTGTCCGCCGGCGGGGGTCTCTATATGCCCGACGCGGCGACACTGGCCCGCTACCGCACCGCCGTCGAACGGGACAAGTCCGGAGCCGAACTCACCGGCATCGTCGCCGACCTGCACCGCGCGGGGTACGAGACCATGGCCCACGAGGTGCTCAAGACCGCACCTCGCGGGATCCCGAAGGACCATCCCCGGGTCGAGTTGCTCCGCCACAAAGGCATCGCTTTCATGAAGAACTGGCCGGTGGCGGCGTGGATGGGGACGGCCAAAGCCGCCGACCGCGTGGTGACCGCCCTGCGGGCCGGCGCACCGCTGAACGACTGGCTGAACAGGTATGTCGATTGAGCCGGGTCGATCCCGGGTAGCCTTATCGCCGATGTCCGACAATTCCCAGCCCGCCAAAGGCGCTGGAGGTTCCTCCGCGTCCGCGGGAGTCTCCTACGCCGCTGCCGGCGTCGATATCGAAGCCGGCGATCGCGCGGTCGAACTGTTCAAACCCCTCGCCAAGCGGGCCACCCGGCCCGAGGTGCGCGGCGGACTGGGCGGCTTCGCCGGGATGTTCGCACTTCGTGGCGGCTACCGCGAACCGCTGCTGGCCGCGTCCACCGACGGAGTCGGCACCAAACTCGCCGTCGCGCAGGCCATGGACAAGCACGACACCGTCGGTCTCGATCTGGTCGCCATGGTGGTCGACGACTTGGTGGTCTGCGGAGCGGAACCGCTCTTCCTGCAGGACTACATCGCTGTCGGGCGCACCGTGCCGGAGCGTGTCAGTGCCATCGTGTCCGGCATCGCCGACGGCTGCGTAATCGCCGGATGCGCGCTGCTGGGCGGGGAGACCGCCGAGCATCCGGGCCTGATGGAGCCTGATCACTACGACATCTCCGCGACCGGAGTCGGAGTGGTCGAGGCCGACGACGTACTCGGCCCGGAGCGGGTCAAGCCCGGTGACGTCCTCATCGCGATGGGATCCTCCGGCCTGCACTCCAACGGCTACTCGCTGGCCCGCAAGGTGTTGCTGGAGATCGACCGGATGAACCTGGCCGGCCACATTGAGGAGTTCGGCCGCACCCTTGGCGAAGAACTTCTCGAACCCACCCGCATCTACGCCAAGGACTGCCTGGCCCTGGCCGCGGAGACCCAGGTTCGCTCGTTCTGCCACGTCACCGGCGGTGGACTCGCGGGCAACCTGGAGCGGGTCATCCCCAACGGACTGGTCGCCGAAATCGACCGAGGAACGTGGACACCCGCCCCGATCTTCGCGATGATCGCCCAGCGCGGACGGGTGGAACGCGTCGAGATGGAGAAGACGTTCAACATGGGGATCGGCATGGTGGCGATCGTCGCGCCGGAGGACACCGATCGCGCGCTGGCCATTCTGACCGCCCGCCACTTGAGTTGCTGGACGCTGGGCGTCATCGCCAAGGCACCCGGCAAGGGTGGCGACGGACCGCGGGCCACCCTCGTCGGGCAACACCCACGGTTCTAGGCGGCTACGCCCGGGCTAGCCCGGATTCAGGCGGCGCGGCCGGCGAGCCCCGATTCAGGCGGCTACGGCCGGCTAGCCCGATTCAGGCGGCTACGGCCGCCAGTCGTCGTCCCAGTCGTCCTGGTCGGGGTTCTCGCTGCCGGAGCCTGACAGCTCCCGCTGGAGCTGGCTGAAATCAGTCTGGGGAGAGCTGTATTTCAGATCTCGGGCAACCTTGGTCTGCTTTGCCTTAGCCCGGCCGCGGCCCATAGGGGAACCCCCTCGCGCAATAACGGAGCGGCCCGACGAGGAGCGGCTCCGGATCAATGACGTATTTGTCCTAACACACACCTTACCGTGCCCGGCTGCGATATGCGGGGAGGCCCGTTCTCCCCTTGGAGAACCCCAGTCCGAAGTCGTCAGCGCGCCCCGTGGCGGAGCCTCTCGACGGCCAGTCGGCCGGCGCCGACGGCATCCGGGGCCGGCAGCGAGTCGGCATCGATTCCAGCGGTCACCGGGTGTTCACCGGCGGTGGTCAGGGCTGTGTCGGCGGGAACTCCACGCTTGACCAGCGCCAACGCGATCGGGCCGAGATCGACGTGGTCGACGACGGTGCCCAGCCGGCCGACCGGACGGCCGTCGGCCAGCAGCGGATCACCGGGCCGGGGCCGTTCGGCGGAACCGTCGAGGTGAACCATGACCAGCATGCGCGGGGGACGGCCCAGGTTGTGCACCCGGGCCACTGTTTCCTGCCCGCGGTAGCAGCCCTTGTCGAGGTGGACGGCGCCCGCTCCGGGCTGCCCGATCCACCCGACTTCGTGCGGGATGGTCCGCTCGTCGGTGTCGACACCCAACCGCGGCCGCCCAGCCGCGACCCGATGGGCCTCGTAGGCCCATATCCCGGCCCGCCGCACACCCGCCGCCTCGAGCCGCGAAAGCCAGTGCTCGACATCCGGCCGGGGAACGAGCAGATCCACTTCGATGTCGCCGTCCGCCGACGGCAGCCGTCGGAGGAATCCGGCCGGCAGAGCCACCGCTGTCGCTTCCGGAGGCAGCGCCTCGACGCCTAGGGCCGTGAGGACGGCCGGATCGGCGACTCTCGGCCCGATCAGCGACAGCACCGCGAGGTCTGCGGATGCCGGGTGGGCATCGGCCCAGAACACCATCTTCTGCAGGTAGGCCAGCAGTGGCTCGCCGCGCCACGGCTCGGTATCGAGGTAGGTGACGCCGTCGAGTTCGGTCTGCCACCAGTGGTCTTCGATCCGGCCTTGCCCGTCGAGGCTGAGGTTCTCCGTGCAGGCGCCCTCGGGCAGTTCGGCGACGTGCTGGGTGGAGATCGAGTGCAGCCAAGACCGGCGGTCGTTCCCGGTCACGGCGATCACCGCCCGGTTGGAGCGGTCCACCACCACCGCGTCGTGCTCGGCGGCCCGCTGTTCCCCCAACGGATCGCCGTAATGCCACACCGCTCCGGCGTCGGGTGAACTGTCGGGCGCGAGTACTGCTGACACGCCTCAACTGTACGAGGGTGGGTAGGCTTGCCCCCCATGTCCGGCCAGCCCGCCGTCCTCGTCACCCTCGATGGCGTGGTGCACGATCCCGACCGCCCGCTACTGTTCGCCGACGACCTGGCCGCGGTGCGCGGTGACGGCGTGTTCGAAACACTGCTCGTGCGTGACGGATACCCCTGTCTGATCGAGGCCCATCTGCGCAGACTGACGCATTCCGCCGCGATGCTCGAACTACCCGAACCGGACCTGGCCGCCTGGCGGCGGGCCATCGGAATCGCGGCTGATCGGTGGGGATCCCTCACCCCGGGCGAGGGTGCGCTCCGCCTGGTGTACAGCCGGGGGCGGGAGACCGGATCGCCGCCCACGGCGTATCTGACGATCAGTCCGGTGGCTGTGCGGGTGGATTCGGCACGGCGCCATGGTGTTTCCGCCGTGGTGCTGGACCGCGGATTGCCCGCTGACGGAGTCGAGACGATGCCGTGGCTGCTGGCAGGCGCCAAGACGTTGTCCTACGCGGTGAACATGGCGGCCGTGCGACATGCCAATGCCCGGGGCGCCGACGACGTGGTCTTCGTCAGTTCCGACGGCTACATCCTGGAGGGCCCGCGTTCGACGGTGGTGATCGCCGTCGCCGGGGACAGCGGTCGGCCGTGCCTGCTGACCCCACCGCCCTGGTACCCGATCCTGCGCGGGACCACCCAGCAGGCGCTGTTCGAAGTGGCTCGTGCAGAGGGGTTCGATTGCGACTTCCACGCCCTGCGATCGGCTGATCTTCATGCCGCGCAGGGTGTTTGGCTCGTTTCGAGCATCACGCTCGCGGCGCGGGTGCATACCCTGGACGGTCGGGAACTGGCACCTGCTCCGTTGAAATCGGAGATGGCCAGACTCGTCGACGCCGCCATCCTCAGCGATCGCTGATGGCGAAAAATCCTTGGCGCACGATCCCCCCGCGGAGTACCTTCATCGGTACGCAGGAAAGGAGGTGGTCCGGAATTTTGAGTGGTAAATCTTGGACATGTGAGGTGGCTGCCCGCTAGCAGCACCATGGTGCCGGGAATCACCTACCGCCTTGTGCGCGCTGGCGAATTCCAGGCAGCTACCCGGCCCCCGAGCCCCCAGACCGTCCATCTAGGAATTCATGGCTCGGGGGCCGCTCCATGTCTACGGCTCAGGGTGTGGCGGGCCCGGGTCCCAGCGAGGAACAAGCCTGCATGGCCGTGTCCCACGTAGCCTGGTCCACACCGTCGGGGCGGCCGAGAACCACTGCGGGACCGGCGGATTGAGGTACGCCATGGGCGTGCAGGCACTCTGCGAGGGATCCGTGCGCAGTCGGTGCCGGGGACTCCCCGCTCTCCGGCTGTGACGGCGCCGATTTCGACGAGCAGCCGGCGGCCAACAGCGCGACGCCGACAACTGCAACGCACAAGCGCCTCATCCGATATACCTCGTCAGTCGTGCGGACAGATGCGGAACCAGGCCCCCGTCGGCGTCGACACGTTCCTCGACGTACGCCAGATCTCCGCCGTCGACGATGCCGTAGAGCCGTTTGGCGCCGCCGACCAAAACCCCGGACTTGCTGCGTGCCAACGCATCCGTCACCAACTCCCAGGAGGACTGGTTGCGGGGATGGCCGTAGAACAGTTCGACGTAGCCCGACGAGTGTGCCAGCAGGAGTTCGATGGCCTGCGACTCGTCCGCATCGGCCGGATCGTGGACGAAGCGCCAGAACCCGGTCTCGCGCAGTCCCGGGCTGTGGTACCCGCCATCGTCGTCGAGACGCCAGGACCGTGCTTCCCAGTTGAGGTAATCGCTGCCGTCGTGGGAGACGATGATCTGCTGGCCGAACCGGTAGTCGCCGTTGTGCCCCCGGCCTTCGCCCTCGCCTCTCCAGACGCCGACCAGCGGCAGCAGTGCGAGCAGGGCGTCGTTGAAATCCGCTCCGTGACGCAGGTTCGCGGTATCGGCGACCGGAAGGTCCTCGAACACCGGGATATTGCGGCCGGCAGTCTCCTTGGCCCGCTCGGCGGCTGCCGCGACAGCGCGATCGCCGCTGCCGGCGATATCGGCGCGCTCGCCACTGCCGGCTATATCGGCGCGCTCGTCGCTGCCGGCGACGTCCTGCTCGCCGCTGCCGGCGATCTCATGCTCGCCGCCGGCCTCTTCGTGCTCGCCGCTTCCGGCTACGTCGTCCGCTGTCACGATTCTTCGGTGATCAGTCGGTACACCGCGAACAGCGCGAACCACGCGGTCATCACTACAGAGATGACGAGCAGGATCTCGAAGAACAGCACCACGGGCAGAAGTGTATCGCCCACTGCATTCCGGGCGGCTCAGGCGACCTTGACGTCGACCTCGTTGAGACCGTAACCGCGCGGGGCAACGGTGATCTCACCGCTACCCGCCGGAGACAGTGCCAACACCGTCCAGGTTCCCGGGACCGCGAAGAACCGGAAGTCGCCACTGGTCGAGGCCGTCAGTTCGGCGGTGAACTCGAGCGCGCCGTCCAGGAGGCGCACCGAAGCGCCGGGGACGGCCCGTCCGGAACCGTCGACCACTCGGCCGATGATGACGGTGTCCTTCTTGAGGTCGCCGTGGTGTGAGAGTTGTGCGGTGTTGATGGTTTGTGCAGTGCTCATGGGGTTGTCCTTCGGGGTTTCAGGCTGAGCGGAATCTGGTCAGAAGCGGGTAGATCTGACAACCCAGACAGATCCCGAACGCCGCATTGAGAAACGCCGCCGCGAGAGCGAACGCGGTGGCGATAACCCCGACCAAGGGTGCACCCAGTGAAAAACCTGCTACTCCGACCACCGCGAAGATCAATCCGACGAACTGGGCGAACCGCAAGGGCTGGACCGGCTCACGCTCGGTGACCGGCCCGAGTCGCGGCGCGACGAGGGTCGAGTAGATCAGCCCGTACGGATGGCGACGGGGGCCACGCAGGGCACCGATCGCGAACACGACGGCCTGCGCCCCCAACAGGGCCGCCGCCGCTGTGGAACTGACCGCCGACACCAGCAGGACGGCCAGCAGGACCGCGGTGGTGATCCAGGCGGCGAACCGTGGTCCGCGGACATCGACCTGATCGGCGGTGACGGTCCGGGTTCCGGTGGTCGCGGTGGTGGTTGAGAGTGACACGAAAAGCTCCTGTTGCTGGGCAAGGCTGGACAAGGCAAGCCGGAATGCTGCTCGGCAGCGGCGGCGTGACGGAGAACGGAAAGCGCGCGGCTACTCAGCAGCAACAGCAACAACAGCAACAACCCGCGGTGCGGCACAGATCGACTGCGCGGCGCTTGGTGAGCAGAAGCTCAAGGCGGGCTGGCACGTTGCCGATGATACCCAATAAACCCCGCGTCAGGTCAACAGCGGATCCAAAGCTGCCCGCAGGTCGGCCACCTTGGGCACCCCGGCGCTGCGATACCGCTGCCGTCCCTCGGCATCGAAGATGAACGTCGTCGGTAGCGACAACACCGAAAGTTTGCGTGCCGCAGCAGGATTGGCATCCATGTCGATCTCGACATGAGCCACTTGCGGCAGATCGGCGCAGACCTGCTTGATCACCCGGCGCACCGCGGCGCAGGGGCCGCACCACACCGCGGTGAAGTGCACAATCGTCGGCACGCCGGCGACAAGGCCCAGATCTGCGGTATCGAGGTCGGCGGGATGATCGGTGTCGCGGATCACCCCGTGCCGGCGGTTGTGCAGGACGCCCGCCGTCGCAGCCAGGCCCAGCGCCCCGGCGATGGCCGCGCCAGCAGTGACCAGGGCGCTCACGACGGCCGGAATTCGGTGAGACGCACGGAGACGTCGTCGGTGATCCCCTCGATGATGATGTCCGAGCCGCGGGCGCCCTCGCTGGTCGGTCTGAGACCGAACGGCAGCTTCTGGCCGGGCATGGTGGCCGCGAACGCTCCCAGGACCGCGGGCCGCTGGTCGTCGGGCACCGTCTGGTCGGCGGTGTTGGGGCCGGTCACCACCCCGGTCGGAGTGAATACCAGTGTGGTCTGGTCGGGTCCTGCGACGGACAGATCGACGGTCACGCTGACCAGCTTGTCAAACCCCGCCTTCGAGGGCGTCCCGGTGAACACCAGCCCCTTGCTCCCGGAGATGCCCGATTCCGTCGTACCACCGGTGGCGTCCTTGGCGTCCTCGGCCGGCTCTTCGATCCTCAGGTCCTTGATCCCGATGAAGTCGCCCACCCGGCGGGAATCCATGATGATCCGGCTTTCCAGTTCGCCGATCGGGAGTTCGGCGTCGGGTCGCATCAGCCAGGTCGCCTGAGCCAGTCCGATGTCGTGCATCGTCGCTTCCAGGGTGACCTTGCCCACCACCGGCTGGTCCACTCCGTTCGCCTTGATCTCCAGCTCCCGGTACCGGTGTCCCGCGGCCTGCGGGATGAACGGGAAGCCGAGAATCGCCACCCACGGGTCGAACGGCAGCCCGGCGGCGTCCCGCACGTGCCGGGACAGGTGGTACTCGGCGTAGATCGCTGCGCCGAAGTCGGCGCCGACCGCGGCGAGGGCGACGGCCAGCACCGAGGCTCCCACCGCCGTCACCGTGCGCATCCGCACATTGTGTCCCACGTCCGCCGCGGAGTGTCGCACCGCTTGCGCCCGACGGCCTCCGGGAACTGCTCGGATCGCCGTAACAGCAGGTCGCGGGTTACAGTTGAGGCCAACCCAGGAGAGTTCGTTGGACCTGTTGCTTCTGACCGTCGATCCCAATCCGGAGTCGGTGCTGCCTTCGTTGTCGCTGCTGCCGCACTCGGTGCGCGCGGTACCGACCGAGGTTTCGTCGCTTCTGGAGGCGGGATCGGCCGACGTCGCCATCGTCGATGCCCGAACCGATCTGGCCGCTGCGCGTGGACTGTGCCGGCTGTTGGGCACCACCGGGGGCTCCGTCCCGGTCGTGGCGGTGGTCAACGAGGGTGGCCTGGTCGCTGTGAACGTGGACTGGGGCATCGACGAGATCCTCCTGCCCGGAACGGGGCCCGCCGAGATCGACGCGCGGCTGCGATTGCTGGCCGGTCGCCGCGGTGGGCTGGTCAGCCAGGAGAGCGTCGGCAAGGTCACGCTCGGCGAGTTGGCGATCGACGAGGGCACCTACACCGCACGGCTGCGCGGGCGGCCACTTGACCTGACCTACAAGGAGTTCGAGCTTCTGAAGTACCTCGCCCAGCATGCGGGCCGGGTGTTCACGCGTGCGCAGCTGCTGCAGGAGGTGTGGGGCTACGACTTCTTCGGGGGAACCCGCACCGTCGACGTTCACGTCCGCCGGCTGCGGGCCAAGCTCGGCCCGGAGTACGAGGCGCTGATCGGTACCGTCCGCAACGTCGGCTACAAGGCGGTGCGCCCCGCGCGCGGACGCGCCGCCGCGGCCGATTCCGATGCGGTGGATTTCCCGGACGACGAAGACGACGTCAACTCCACCGGGGACGTGATGTCCCTGCCCGGTCAGTGACGGCGCAGCACTGGCACGCCGTTCTGACTTCGCCTGAGCGGCAAGCGGTTCGCGATCTGATCGCAACGGCGCATCGTGCGGACGGAGTCGCTCCGGTGGGGGAGCAGGTCCTGCGTGAACTCGAGCATCGGGACACCGAACACCTTCTCGCCACGGACGAGGACGGACGGGTCGTCGGTTACCTCAACCTCGCGCCCGCCCGTGACGGCGGGGATGCGACAGCCGAACTGGTGGTGGCTCCCGACGCGCGCCGCCGTGGTGTCGGCACGGCGCTCATCGAGGCCGCCATCGGCAGAGCTGCCGTCGGCCAGTCCGGCGGCCGGGTGAGAGTGTGGGCACACGGCACTCTGCCCGCCGCCGCAGCGCTGGCCGCACGGTTGGGACTCACACCGGTGCGCGAATTGCTGCAGATGCGACGGTCCCTGGCGGATCTCCCGCAATCGGTTGTGCCCGAGGGTGTTTCGATACGAACCTACGCCGGATCGGACGACCATGCGGAGTTGGTCCGGGTCAACAACGCCGCCTTCTCCTGGCATCCGGAGCAGTCGGGCTGGACGCACTCCGATTTCGCCACCCGGGCCGGTGAACCCTGGTTCGATCCCGGCGGACTCTTCCTGGCCGTCGAGGACAGCACCGGCGAACTACTCGGCTTCCACTGGACCAAGGTGCACGACGGCGAGGTCGGCCTCGGCGAGGTTTACGTGATCGGGGTGGACCCCGCGGCGCAGGGCCGCGGACTGGGCCGCGCGCTCACCCTGTACGGCCTCGAGCACCTGGCCCACCGATTGGCCAACGCCGACGATGCGACCGCGATGCTTTACGTCGAATCCGACAACGCCGCAGGAATCGCGACCTATGAGTCTCTCGGTTTCCACAGGGCCGCGGTCGACACCGCCTTTACGCGGGACGCGGGTCAGTAGTAGGTCTCGGCGACGTCTTCCTCGGCTGGCAACTGCCCGGTGACCTGGAAGATCACCCTGCGAGAGATCTCCACGGCGTGGTCGGCGAAACGTTCGTAGAACCTGCCGAGCAGCGTCACATCGACCGCGGCGGCCACGCCGTGCTTCCACTCCTTGTCCATCAGCACGCTGAACAGGTGGCGGTGTAGATCGTCCATCGCGTCGTCTTCCTCGCGAATCCGACGCGCCTTGTCCGGATCCCGGGAGATGAGAACCTCATGGGCACTGTCGCCCATTTCGACTGCGACACGGCCCATTTCGGCGAAGTAGCCGTTGACTTCCTCGGGCAGCGCGTGCTGGGGATGGCGCCGGCGGGCGATCTTGGCGACGTGCAGAGCCAGTGCGCCCATTCGCTCGACGTCGGCGACGATCTGAATGGAGCTGACGATGGCACGCAGGTCGCCGGCCACCGGAGCCTGCAGTGCCAGGAGGACGAAGGCCGCCTCCTCGGCGCGAGCGCTTGCGTTCGAGAGCTTCTCGTGGTCGCCGATCACCTGCTCGGCGAGCACCAGGTCGGCCTGCAGCAGCGCCTGGGTGGCCCGCTCCATCGCGACCCCGGCCATCCGGCACATTTCGGCCAGTTGGTGGGTCAACGCGTCAAGCTGCTCGTGGTACGCGGTGCGCATCAGTTCAGCCTACGTCCCTGTCGCCTGGTGGGCATCCGGCCCAAACCGGATGAAAGGTGAATATCAATTACTCGCAGGTGACGTCGGCGCCATTGGTGACGGTCAGGTCCGACGGCAGTTTGGTGGGGGTGCTCGGGCCGGCGTGGGACACCGACGCGGAGAGCGGCGTGCCACTGGCCTGCGGGTACTTCACCGCGGTGAAATCGGAGCCGAGAACCACCTGCACCGTCTCGCCGAGGCCGCTGATCCGCTTGATGGCGGCGCCGGGCAGAGTGGCGGCCACCGTCGCGGCGGCCTGCTCGTTGCCGAGCGAGTAGTACACCGTGGTGTTCGCGCGGATTCCCCAGTCCGTGTAGTCGGGATCAAGGGCGTCGAATCCGAACGACGAGAACTGGCGAGTGGCGGCGGTGGCCAGACCCTTGGTCTCGGTCGCGTTCGCGACCTGAACGGTGATATCTCGGGGATCGCCGGCGACCACCTTGAGTTCCTCGGTGGTGGTGACCCACGACGACTCGGACGGTTCGGTCATCGCCGATGCCGACGACGAGCCCGACGCCTCGTTCTCGGCGCTGGAGGACGTGGTGGTGGACTTCGTCGTCGACGTGACCGGCTTGAGGGTCTCGTTGTTGTCGTTCTCGCCGGGCAGCGGCTTGTCGTCGATGATGGCGTCGAACAGGGCCTGGATGTCCTGAGTGCGCGGGACCTCGTTGCCCTCGTCGTCGGCTTTGCCCGTCGTGGGGACGGTGACGAACGTGATCCGTCCGGCGTTGATGCCCTGCAACGACTGTCCCAGCGCGACCAGGTCGCGGGTCTTGACGTTGTCGACGTAGGTGTCGTCGATGAACGTGTTCACGACCCCGTCGAGGCGGTCGAGGTCGAAGAGCGTCTCCGTGGAAATGATCTCGCGCAACAACGACGACAGGAACAACTGCTGACGTTTGATGCGGCCGTAGTCGCCGTTGCCCTCACTCTCGATGGACCGGGCTCGTACGTAATTCAGGGCGGTGTGCCCGTCGAGGGTCTGTCGCCCGGCGGTGGTCAGTACCGTTCCCAGTTCGGCGTCCTGCAGGGGGGTTGGGCTGCACACCTCGACACCGCCGAGGGCGTCGACCATCGTGGAGAATCCGGCGAAGTCGACGGCCATGAATCGGTTGATCGCCAGCCCGGAGATCTTCTGGATCACCTTCACGAGACATTTCGGGCCCCCGAGTGCGTACGCCGAGTTGAGCTTGGTTCCGGTGAGGCGCTCGTTCTCGCTCCACTCGTCGGTGTTCTTGTCGTAGACCGGTCCGTACTTGCCGGTTTCGGCGTTCCAGGCCTGGCACTTCATCGGGGTGATCGCGAGGTCTCGGGGAAAGGACACCACAACGACCCGTTGCCGGCTGGCGGGGACGTTGACCAGCATGATGGTGTCCGACCGTGCGCCCTCGACGATGCCGGTGTCGCCGGCGCCCATCTCTCCGTTGGCCCCGATACGGCTGTCCACGCCGATGATGAGGAAGTTCTCGTCGCCGGTCTGAGCGTTGGGGTCACGGATGTCACTGGAGTTCGGGTCGAGTGCCGCGATGGTGTTGAGCAGCTTGTTCTTCGCGGACTGCCACTGCCACGCCGACCCGGTGAGGGTCAGCGCCGACACGGCCACGATCACCGCCAGCGAGCGCAGCGCCAACTGAGGTGTTGCGCGCTTACGTTTCGCTGTCGTCGGCCGGACACCCTCGGCGCCTGCAGGGCCCACCCCGGGCCCACGGACAGCGGGGATGGGCGCGGTGATCTCGTTGCTGCCTGGAAAGGCACCCGCTCGCGGGCCACGCGGAGGTGGGGAGGTCCCGTTTACCTTGGCGATGAGGTCTGCGACCGCGACTCCGCGGGAATGGGACGGCTGCCGGGATGCGGAGGCACGCTGGCGCGGCGCCCCACCCTGAGGCGGACGCGGCGTCATGCCGTCGCCGTCACGCATTTTCCAGACAGCCTCCGAGTCGATGAAATCTGGTGCGCATCGGTGCGCAACCTGGTGGCGGCACCGGGCACCGTGGCCTGGACAGTCAGTCCGCAATCAGGGGAATCGTACTGGGTGTACCCGTGACCAGGCTAGCTGTCACCCTCCCGAGCTCATGACCTCGGCGCCATCCGGAACCGTGCAGTCCTCGGGGTCGTCTAGCCAACCCTCGGGAAGGGTCACCGAGCCGGCTGAGCCCTGCCGTCCCCGAGGTCCGGCACCGGCCTCGGGAAAGGGGGCGTCCCGATCGAGCTCGTCCAGCCGCTCGTCGAGTTCGTGAAGCGACTTGACCAGTGCCAGCGCTCGTCGCAGGTCGGATCCCGCCGGGAAGCCGTGCAGATACCAGGCGATGTGTTTGCGGATGTCGCGCATGCCCTTGTCCTCGCCGAAGTGGTCGGCCAGCAGCGTGCCGTGGCGGCGGATGATGTCGGCGACTTCGCCGAGATCGGGGGGAGTCGCAACCGGGGTGCCGGCGAACGCCGCCGACAGCTCGGCGAACAGCCAGGGGCGGCCCAGGCAACCGCGGCCGATGACGACGCCGTCGCAGCCGGTCGACTCCATCATCGCGAGGGCATCGCGCGCGTCGAAGATGTCGCCGTTGCCCAGCACCGGGATGGTGGTGACGGTCTCCTTGAGCCGGGCGATCTGGGACCAGTCGGCGTTGCCCGAATATCGCTGGGCCGCGGTCCGGGCGTGCAGCGCGACCGCAGCCGCCCCCTCCTGCTCGGCGATACGGCCCGCGTCCAGGTGAGTGTGATGGGCGTCGTCGATGCCGATCCTGAACTTGACCGTGACCGGTACCGAGGTGCCCTCAGCGGCGCGGACGGCTGCAGCGACGATCTGGCCGAACAGCTTTCGTTTGTAGGGCAGTGCGGCGCCGCCGCCGCGCCGGGTCACCTTGGGCACCGGGCAGCCGAAGTTCATGTCGATGTGGTCGGCGAGGTTCTCCTCGACGATCATCTTCGCGGCTTCGTAGGTCGTCGTCGGGTCGACGGTGTAGAGCTGCAGCGAGCGCGGTGACTCGGATGGCCCGAACGTCGTCATGTGCATGGTCACGGGGTGACGTTCGACGAGGGCCCGGGCGGTGACCATCTCGCACACGTAGAGCCCGCTCACGGTTCCGGCTCGGGCCAATTCCAGTTCCCGGCACAACGTCCGGAAGGCGACGTTCGTCACCCCGGCCATGGGCGCCAACACAACCGGGCTGCGGAGGGTCAGAGACCCGATCCGCAGCCCGGTCGTGGACGTCTGGGCCGGCGAGGCTATGAGGCCGCCCCGGCCAGGGCCTTGGCAGCCCGCTTCTCTGCGAGTTTGGCATCGCGATCCAACTTGCGGGCCTTGGCTTCCTCGAACTTCACGCAGGTCTCCTCGAGTTCCTCGATGAGCTTGGCGAGTTCGTCGCGCAGGCGTGCGCCTTCGCCGGTGAAGTCCTCTCGTTCGAAAATCCGCCACTTCTTGAGCACCGGCATCACGACGTCTTCGAGATGGATCCGGGGGTCGTAGACACCGCCGGTGGCGATGATGACGGCCTTGCGGCGGAATTCCGGGACGGTGTAGCCCGGCATCTTGAAGTTCTTGAGGATCCGGTACACCGACTGCATCGCCATGTTCGGGGCGATGTCCAAGCCGGCCGCGCTGACGTCGCGGTAGAAGATCATGTGCAGGTTCTCGTCGTTGGAAATCCGCGCCAGAAGCTGCTCGGCGACCGGGTCGTTGCAGGCCTTGCCGGTGTTGCGGTGCGAGACGCGGGTGGCCAGCTCCTGGAAGCTGACGTACATCACCGAGTCGAACAGATTGTCGGCGAACAGATCGCCCTGCTGGTTCTGGCCCGGCGAGAACCCCCGGGTCATCTGCTCCATCCGGAGCTCCTCGAGCTCGATGGGATCGCAGTTGCGGGTGACGACGAGGTAGTCGCGGATGGAGATGCCGTGACGGTTCTCCTCGGCGGTCCACCGGTTCACCCAGTAGCCCCACGGACCGTCCATTGAGAAGTTCATCGCGATCTCGCGGTGATAGGCCGGCAGGTTGTCCTCGGTCAGCAGGTTCTGCACCAGAGCCGTACGTGCCACCTCGGAGAGCTTGGCCTGTTCGGGATCCCAGTCCTGGCCGCCGAGTGCGTAGTAGTTCTTGCCTTCCTTCCACGGGATGTAGTCGTGGGGGTTCCACTCCTTGAACATCGACATGTGGCGGTTGATCAGCTTCTCCGCGACGGGCTCGAGCTCGCGCAGCAGGTCGACGTTGCTCAACTCTTGGGACATCGGTCCTCCGGTTATCTGTACCTCGTGGTTGCACCAATATATCTGTGTCTGGCGGTGACATTCAAGTTCGCGGGCCTGTTCGGCATGTCGTTCGCCAGTGCGGAAGCGGAATAGCGGCGGTATATTCGTCGTTAGCAATGCTTATGAAAGCTGAGGTTCGTGCGGTGAAAAAGACCCTGGTCCGTTGTGCCGCCGCGGTCGGCGGTGGGGTCACCATGTTCGCGCTGTTCGGGTCCGGGACCGCTGCCGCGGTCAACGAGTACAAGGGGATGACGTACGCGGACGCCGCGAACGCCATCAGCCAGTCCGGCGGCACGGCGACCATCGCCACCAAGGAGGGCAGCTTCCTGCCCACCAACAGGTGCATCGTCGTCGGTTCGCGCAGCACCAGCTTCCTGAACTCCAGCGGTAAGAACCCGGGCAGCCTGGTGATGCTGGATCTGAACTGCAACTACATGTTCGCGTTGCCGGGTGTCCCGGGTAATTCGCTTGCGAGCCCTGAGGGCCGGGCCGCCCGTTCCCAGGCTGAGCAGCAGGCCGCTGAGCAGCAGGCCGCGGCCCAGGCTGCGCAGGAGGCGGCGGATCAGGCTGCGGCTGAGAGCGCCGCCGGCGGGGGATAAGCCGGCGGGGGTAACTGCCAACGGCCCTGGTGATCGGGTCGCCGTCGTATTCGACGGGCGACTCTGGTGGCCAGGGCCGGGATCGAACCGGCGACCTTCCGCT
>CAYTOD010000011.1:0-53835 GCA_964439315.1 uncultured Mycobacterium sp.
GGTCCTACGGCATTCCCTCAAGACTTCTCCGTGCGCAGTTCGCTATGTCTCTACTCGGATCTCTCAGTCACGCGAACAAGCCGAGATGACGATCCCAGTCGCTGTTGGATTTCCCGTTCAGTCCCGCGACCGGACTGAGCGGTGGATCCCTCTAGCTGATGCCAGGGTCCGGGCCGAGGGCCTTCCCGGTCTGACAGACACACTGTCGCTTAGGCAGCGAGAGCGTAGTCGCGCTGATTGGAATCGGCGCTTAATTGGTTGCAATGACGCTTACGGTGGTCTCTTGCCTGCACCGGCACGCTTCCCTTGATTCGATGCGCGAAGTCGAAACCCTTCAGCCCCTCGCACCCCAGCCGATGGGCTCGGCCGGACTTCTGATGGTACGCCCGTGTAACGACAAAACCGAACGGATTAATTCCCCAGCTTGGCCCGGAACGTCCCGCCGATGCCGTTGAACAGCAGGTCGCCGTTGGGCAGGTACTGGATCAGCGCGTACGCGCCGTTGCCCAGGTTGTCCTGGCCGAAGATGACGCGCTGGACGGTCTGGCCGGTGTTCCAGTCCAGTCCGGTGACCTCCCAGCCGTCGGGCTTGGTGTAGCCGTTGACCATCACCATCCCGGACTTGCTGCTGGCCCCGGGCACCATGCTGGTGGCCACCACGTCCCCGCGGGACCAGACCGAACGCCAGGCGTGAGCGGCCGGATCCCACTCGAAGCGCTCCATGCCGTGCGGCGGGTCGAGCACCGGGCCGCCGGCCAGCACGTCGACCAGCCGGTCCGGATCGCCCTGCGGTCGGATGTTGTTGACGACGAAGGCGCCGTAGCGGTCGACGACCACCGACTGCTCGCTCTGGATGAACTCCGGCAGCGGCGACAGGCCGGCCGTCACCGGAATCTGTCCGGCGATGCGGTCGGACTTGGTGCCCGGCTTCTGGGCGAATCCCTTCGGGATCCCGTCGCGCCAGAACGCGACGAGTTTCATCTGGTCCGACCCATCGGTGATGACGACGAGTTTGTCGGCGTCGTCACCGAAGCCCATCAGGGTCGGCGTCGAGCCGGTTCCGCGGCCGAACTTCACCGACGGGGGCTGGCGGCCGGTGTCGTACGGCGCCGACCAGGCACCGTCCTTCGGGTCGTCGGAGAGCTTCTTGCCGGTCCACACCAGCTTGCGCATGAGCTTGTCGGAGGCGACGTAGATGCCGCCGTTCTCGTCGACCGCCACCGAGTTCGACACCACCTCGTCGGGCCCGAAGTGGATCTGCGACGGCGTGCCGGCCAGGTCCCGGTTGATCACCCCGACGCCCTTGGTAGTCACCACCACCAGGTTGCCGTCATAGGTCATCGCCAGGCCCATCGTGGTCTCCGGAACCGGCCCGGACGTTCGCGCGAAGAACTTGGTGTAGTCCAGGGTGGCGGCGATTCGCAGACCGGCCGACGGGTCGTCGGCTTTGACCAACTCCACTGCGAGAACGCGGCTGCCGGAGGTGCTGTAGTACAGCCGGTTGTTGGAGTCGACCAGGCTGTAGGTGCCGTTGCCCAGGACGCGGTCGGTGAGCTTCCAGTCCGCCTCGACTGCCTGGCGCACCTGACCCAGCGTGGTGAAGTGCTCGGCCAGCACGCGGTCGAGATCGGCGACGGCGACGGTCTTGACCCCTGGGGCGGGCAGTTCGGCGACGGTGCGGAAACCGCCACCGGTGACGTCGACGTAGCGCGCGCCCGAGGTGGACGACACCCACATGTGGTCCGGTGAGGTGGACGCCAGCGTCATGATGTTGATCGGCCCGCCGGCCGAACGGGGCTGGGTGCGCGGGTCGACGTGGAAGGTGCCCTGGGGGATTGCGTACGGGAAGGTGTCCGACTGCGACGAGTCCATGTGGGTGATCCCGTAGGTCGCCGCGGACAGATACTGGTTGCGGGGCGGCTGATGCTCCGCGGCCTCCTTGGCCTTCCCGCAGCCCGCCGACATCGGGAGCACGACCAAAGCGGCGGCAATCACCCTGAACAGGTTGGTGCGCACCATGTTCGGCGCTAGATCACGTAGGCGAGGTTGGCCACGATCCGTCGGCCCAGTTCGGCGTCGCCGTCGTAGTCGATGGACTGCGCGACGTCGGCGAGCATCGGCCGGCCGCCGGCCAGGCGGGCGAACTGCCGTCCGTCGACAGTGATGACGGCGGTCGGGTCGGCGCTGCCGAAGTCGTCGACCAGGGCGGCGCGTCCGTCCACCGCGACCCGGAACTCCCGCGACAGCGGCCCGGTCAGGCGGATCAGCACCCGCGAAGCCTCCGGAGCCTGGCCCTTCTTGCCCACCACGAAGCCCATGCTCGACGCCATCTCCTCCAGCGCCAACCGGGAGTCGGATCCGGTGAGTTGGTCGTCGGCGGCCGCCGCGCCGACGGCGTCGCGGATGTCGTGCTCGTGGAACCAGCAGTCGAAGACGCGCACCCGCATGAACCGCCCATAGCTGTCCGGTCCGGCCGGGGTGAGGGTGACGGTGTTCCACTCGTCGGTGCTCATCGCCTCCAGTGCCGCTTTCCGGCGGGCGATGATGTCGCGGTACTGCGCCAGCAGTGTCTGGGGCGGCTCGGCGCGCAGGTGCTCCACCCACCGCTCGTTGAGCACACCGATCTCGTTGTGCACGTGGTCTTTTGCGGCGAAGTCGGTGGACGACTCCGGCATCGGCTCCCCGGCCAGCATCATCTCGGTGCCGACGATGTGAGCGACGACGTCGTGAACGGTCCAGCCCGGCAGCGCCGTCGGGGTCTGCCACTGTTCGTCGCTCAACCCGGACAGCACGGAGTCGATGCCGTCCCAGGACGCGAACAGCCCGGTGAGGACATCGTCCTTGTCCAGGACGGTGCGGGGGCGCGGCTTATCGGGCTGGGAATCGGCGGACATGAGCGAATGCTAGTGGACAGCGGCGAGATTCACGATCAGCGGTAATCTCAGGGCATGGCCTTACCAGGGCTCTATGAGAACGCTCGCTTCCGGTGCCGGCCGACATCCTGGGCCGCAGACGAGTGACGCCCCTTCAGCGTTACCTCGCCGAGGAGATCGCAACCGACCACGTCGACGGACTGCTGTCGCGCCGCGAAGCGCTGCGCCGACTCGCGTTGCTCGGGATGGGCACCGCCACTGCCGCGGCACTGATCGCCTCCTGTGGTGACAAGCGAACGGCGCATGCAGCTCCGCCCGCCCCGGCAGAGCCGTCGCCGCCGCCCGGGATGTCCACCGCGAAACCCACCGAGCCGATCACCTGGGCAGGACCCGCCGGACAGTTGCAGGGTATTTGGGCGCCGGCCGACGCACCCCGCGGCGCCGTCCTCGTCATTCACGAGAACAAGGGACTCAACGATTGGGTTCGGTCGGTGGCCGGGCGCCTGGCCGGGGTCGGATACTCGGCCTTGGCGATCGACCTGCTGTCCGCACAGGGCGGCACTGGGACGTTCACGGACCCCGCGGCCGCGACCGCGGCCCTGTCGACGATCGCCCCGGAGAGGTTCGTCGCCGATCTGAAATCCGGACTGGACGAGTTGCAGCGACGGGCGCCGGGCAGCAAGCTCGGGGTCGTCGGCTTCTGTTTCGGCGGCGGCCTGGTCTGGCAGTTGCTGGCCGCCGGGGAGCCACGCCTGTCCGCAGCGGTCCCGTTCTACGGCCCGCTGCCCGATCACCCGGACTTCGCAGGCTCGGCGAACGCCGCCGTCCTGGGTTTCTACGGTGCGCTCGACGAGCGGGTGACGGCGTCGGAGCCGGCGGCCAAAGCCGCATTGGACAGGGCCGGTCTGGTGAACGACCTCGTCGTCGAAGCGAACGCCGACCACGCCTTCTTCAACGACGCCGGGCAGCGGTACAACCCCGCGGCCGCCGCTAACGCATGGGCACGGCTGCAGACCTGGCTGGTTCGCCACCTCGGGTGATCGCTGACATCCGTGGCAGCAGCAGCACTCACGGGTAATACCCGGGCCCACCGTTGACGTATTGCGACAGGCAGATCGCCCGGAGAAGTTGGCTCCCGACGCCGCAGTTGAGTAGAGCCGTCTGATCCGGCGCCGCTCCCACTGCGTGGGGAGGGCGGTACGGGATGCCGCAGTTGTCGACGTAAGGATTGAACGGAGTCAGACCGTTGAAGCAAGGGGTCAGCGGCTGAGCAGGGCCCGCATAGGCCACCGGGGCCGCGGCCCAACACACCGCCGCCAACGCAATGCCACTCACCACGAGTGAAGGGCGTCCATGGAGGCTGACCATCAAACACCTCCTGGTCATTGACGCTACTCCGCGCGGCGAGGGGGCTGCGAGCACTACCCGGGTTTCCGCCGGACGAAAATCCCGCACGCCTCAGCGCACGGAAATCAGCCCGACGGCAGCAAGCGCACACACCATTCCGACCACCTGCCACCGGGTAACCCGTTCGCGCAGAACCACAATTGCCAACAGCACGGTGGCCGCCGGGTAGAGCGACATCAGCACGCTCGACAGCGACAGCATCGACCCCTGCAGAGCCAGGAGCATGGTCACGTTGGCGCCGACGTCGAGCACGGCGGCCAACACCGCCAGCCGCAGCGAAACCCCTTGCAGCGGGCGCACGTTGCCCGTCGGAATCGCCGCCACGAGGACAACGGCGGTGGCCGCGACGCGCCCGAAGACCAGCGGCCAGAGGCGGGCGTCGGCCGGAGCCTGGGCGATCAGAACGAAATTCAGCCCGAAGGCCAGCCCTGCGCCGACGGTCAGCCACGCCACGCCGCGGGTGAACCGGTGCGGGCGGACGTCCTCGTCGCTGGCCTCCCGGCTGACCAGCACCACCGCCACCAGGGCCAGCACCACCCCCACTCCGGCCGCCGGCCCGGGCCGCTCCCCCAACACCAGCCCGGCCGCCAAGGGCACGCCGGCGGCCAGCACCGCGGTCAACGGGGAGACCACCGAGATGGGACCCGATCCCAGGGCGGCGTAGAACCACCAGACACCGAGGCCCTGCGCCACTCCGCACAGCACCCCCCACAGCACCGCGGCGGGGCTCACGGTGCCGCCGGTCAGGACGGCCAGGATGCCGAGACCCACCAGGCCCAGCGGGTAGGAGACCAGCACGACCCGCAGCGCGGCCACCCGGCGGGCGGCGAGTCCGCCGACGAAATCACTGATCCCGTAACAGGCTGCCGCGGCCAGCGCGTAGAGGACGCCGGTCAGATCTTGCCCTTGACGCGGCGGCCCAGCTCGCGGGTCACGTCACGCTGGGCATCGCGGCGGGCGATGTCCTGACGCTTGTCGTGCGCCTGCTTGCCGCGGGCAAGCGCCAGTTCAACCTTGACCTTGCCGTCGGAGAAGTACAGCGACAGCGGCACCAGGGTGAGGTTGCCGTCGCGGATCTTGCCGGCCAGCATGTCGATCTGGCGGCGGTGCAGCAGCAGTTTGCGGTTGCGCCGCGGGGCATGGTTGGTCCACGTGCCGTGGTGGTACTCCGGGATGTGCAGGTTGCGCAACCACACCTCGCCGTCGTCGACGGTGGCGAAGGCGTCGGCCAGCGAGGCCGCGCCGTCGCGCAGGCTCTTGACCTCGGTGCCGACCAGCACAACCCCGGCCTCGAAGACGTCTTCGATCGAATACAGATGGCGGGCTTTGCGGTTGGTGGCCACCACCCGCTTGCCGCCCTTGGCGTCACCGGCCTTCTTCGCAGCCGCCTTCCGGACGACTGCCATCTTCGCCATCGCTACTTCCGCACGTACAACCGCAGCGTCACATACGCGGTGAGGGCGGACATGGCCACACCGGTGATGATCAGCCACGGTGCGACGTAGTAGATGATGTCGGCGTAGTCGACCTTGGCGATGAGGTTGGCCCGGTAGAACTGGTCAAGGGCCTTGTCCAGGAACAGCGCCCGGGCAAGGATCAGGCCGACGATGGCCAGCACCACACCGATCAGCGCGGCGAACACCGCTTCGAGCAGGAACGGCAGCTGGGTGTACCACCGGGTGGCGCCGACCATCCGCATGATGCCGATCTCGGTGCGCCGTGTGTAGGCGGCCACCTGAACCATGTTGGCGATCAACAGGACCGCCCCGATCGCCTGCACGACGGCCACCGCGAAGGCGACGCTGGACAGCCCGTCCAGCACGGCGAACAGCCGGTCGATCAGTTCCTTCTGATTGAGCACGTTGAGCACGCCGGGCTGACCCTGCATGGCGGCGTCGAAGTCCTTGTGCTGCTCGGGATTGTCGAGTTTGACGATGAACGATGCCGGGAAGGCGTCCTTGCTCGCGACGTCCTTGTATTCCGGGAACTTGGTGACCGCGTCGGTGTAGGCGTCGTCGCGGTTGAGGAACCGCACCGCCTTCACGTCGTCGCGGCCCTCGATCTTGGCGCGCAACGCTTTACACGGATCCAGATCGCAGGTCGGGTCGTTGGCCGAGATTTCGTTGTCCAGAAAGACCTGGCTCTCCACCCGGTCGAGGTAGATGCTGCGGGACTGGTCGGCCAGCCGCATCACCAGCAGACCGCCACCGAACAGCCCCAGCGAGATGGCGGTGGTGAGAATCATCGCCACCGTCATGGTGACGTTGCGGCGCAGGCCGTTGACGACCTCGTTGACGAGAAATCCGACGCGCATCTACCGGCCCATCCCGTACACGCCGCGCTGCTCGTCGCGGACCAGCCGGCCCAGCGAGAGTTCGACCACCCGCTGTCGCATCGAGTCGACGATGTGGTGGTCGTGGGTGGCCATCACCACCGTGGTTCCGGTGCGGTTGATCCTGTCGAGCAGATCCATGATGTCGCGACTGGTCTCCGGATCGAGGTTGCCGGTGGGCTCGTCGGCGAGCAGCACCAGCGGACGGTTGACGAAGGCCCGCGCGATGGCGACCCGCTGCTGCTCACCGCCGGAGAGTTCGCCCGGCAGCCGGTTCGCCTTGCCGGACAGGCCGACCATTTCGAGCACCTCGGGAACCACCTTCTTGATGACGTCGGGTTGCTTGCCGATCACCTCGAGCGCGAACGCGACGTTCTCGAACACCGTCTTCTGCTGCAGCAGCCGGAAGTCCTGGAACACACACCCGATGCACTGACGCAGCTTGGGGATGTGCCGGCCGGACAGCTTGTTGACGTGGAACTTGGAGACCTGAACCTCACCGGAGGTCGGATGTTCCTCGGCCAGCAGCAGACGCATAAAGGTGGATTTTCCCGATCCCGACGGGCCGATCAGGAAGACGAACTCACCCTTGTCGACCTTGAGGCTGACGTTGTCCAGCGCAGGGCGTGCCGACGCCTTGTACTGCTTGGTGACGTGGTCGAGGGTGATCATCACGGGTCGTCAGTCTAGCCGCAGAACCTGCGCGCCTACGGCGACGGCGTTGCCGATGTCGACGGACTCGGCGGCGCGGTCGGGTGAGTCAGCGGCGGCAACGAGGCTGCGCTGGACGTGGACGACGGTGCCGACGTGGCCGTGCTCGACCCGGATGCCGGAGCCGTCGGCCCTCCCGAGGACGGTTTCGTCGTCGGCGACACGGTCGACGTCGGCGCCGGTGCCTCCTCCTCCGAGGTCGTCGGCGTCGTCGGAGTGGTGGACGTCGGTGTGGTCTCCGGGTTGTTGCGCTGAACGTCGGTGCGCGGCGCCCAGGTGTATTCCGGATCGGGGATGAACCCGGGCGGCACCACTTCGGTGGCGGGGATCTGCGTGGGGTGCGGCGGGATCGGCTCGTAGGTGTCGTAGAGCCACCAGACCGCGAGGAACGCGACGATCAGAACCGCGCTGGAGGTGCGCAGACGGCCGCCGAGCAGGTAGGTGGGCCAGGTGCGGCCCTCGCGGTAGTTCTTCTTCTTCGTGATCGTCACGGCGCCACCACCGGAGCGCTGTCGGCCGCCGGAGCGCTGTCGGCCACCGGAGCGCTGTCGGCCGGAGTGGCGATACCGGCCCGGCCGAGGGCCGCAACCACCAGCAGCCGCAGCTTGCGGCCGGCTTCGAACTGCTTGCCGGGCAGAGTGCGAGCAACCAGCTGGAGGTTCACGGTGCCCACTTCGATGCTCTCCACGCCACGCAGCTTGGGCTTGTCCAGCAGGAGCCGGCTCAGGTCCCGGTCGTCCATGGCCGCCTCGCACACACCCTCGAGCACCTCGTTGACCCGGTGCAGGTTGGCGCTGGAGGGCACCGGGATGTCGACGACGGCACGCGCCCAGTCCTTGGACAGGTTCAGCGACTTCATGATCTGGCCGTTGGGGATGGTGTACATCTCCCCCTCCGAGGTACGGAGCTTGGTCACCCGCAGCGTGACCTCCTCGACGGTGCCGAGCGCGGTGTTGTTGGAGCCCAGCGTCAACTCGACCAGGTCACCGAAGCCGTACTGCTTCTCGGTGATGATGAAGAACCCGGCCAGCAGGTCCTGGACGACGCGCTGGGCGCCGAAGCCGAAGGCCGCGCCCAGCACCGCGGCGGGGGCCACCAGGGAGCCGATCGGGATCTGCAGAATCTCGGTGATCCGGACGCCGACCATGACGGACAGCAGTGCGATCGCCAGATACGAGATCACCGAGGCGACCGCCTGGCGGTGCTTGGCGCTCTCCGAGCGGACCAGGGCGTCGCTCTCCTGGAAGTTCGCGTCGATACGGCGGCTGACGCGCTGCGCCGCCCAGGTGATGAACCGGCCCGCGATGATGGAGCCGAGGAGCAGCAGCGCGATTCGAAGTCCGCTGGTCAGGATCCAGGTCCCGATCTGGCCGTGCCAGAAGTCGTGCCAGCGCTGGGTGAATGTGGAGGCCACGAGGTAATTCGTCGCCGCGTAGTAAGTCGTCAAGATAATCAGCTAATCGTCGTCTTCAGTAGTCGTCGTCATCGTCAGTAGTCGTCGTCATCAGTCGTCGTCACTCAAGTGTCAGTCGATATTCAGTTATTCGTCATTGAGTTGTTCTATTCGTTATTCAGCTGGTCGGCATTTCGTTATTCATCGTCGTCGCGTCGGTTGCGCCACCGGATCCCGGCCTCGAGGAACCCGTCGATGTCCCCGTCCAGCACTGCCGAGGGATTGCCGACCTCGTACTCGGTCCGCAGGTCCTTGACCATCTGGTAGGGGTGCAGAACGTAGGACCGCATCTGATTTCCCCAGGAGGCGCTGCCCTCACCCTTGAGGGCGTCGAGCTCGGCCCGCTCCTCCAGCCGCTTGCGTTCCAGCAGCTTCGCCTGGAGCACCCGCATCGCGGAAACCTTGTTCTGCAGCTGCGATTTTTCGTTCTGGCAGGTCACCACGATACCGGTCGGGATGTGGGTGAGGCGAACCGCGGAGTCGGTGGTGTTGACCGACTGACCGCCCGGACCGCTGGAGCGGTAGACGTCGACGCGGATCTCGGTTTCCGGGATCTCGATGTGGTCGGTGGTCTCCACGACGGGCAGCACCTCGACCTCGGCGAAGGACGTCTGCCTGCGGCTTTGGTTGTCGAACGGGCTGATCCGCACCAGCCGGTGGGTGCCCTGCTCGACCGAGAGGGTGCCGTAGGCGAACGGGGCGTGCACGGCGAAGGTGGCGCTCTTTATGCCGGCTTCTTCGGCGTACGACGTGTCGAAGACCTCAACGCCGTAGTCGTGTTGCTCAGCCCACCGGATGTACATCCGCATGAGCATCTCGGCCCAGTCGGCCGCGTCCACCCCGCCGGCACCGGAACGGATGGTGACCAGCGCCTCGCGCTCGTCGTACTCGCCGGAGAGCAGGGTCCGGACCTCCATGGCCTCGATGTCGTCCTGCAGCGACTTGAGTTCGGCGTCGGCTTCGGCCAGGGCGCGCTCGCCTTCCGCTCCTTCTTCCTCGGCGGCCATCTCGTAGAGGACCGGCAGGTCGTCGAGGCGGCTGCGCAAGCCCTCCACCCGGCGCAGTTCGCCCTGGGCGTGGGACAACTCGCTGGTGACCCGCTGGGCGTTGGTCTGGTCGTCCCACAGCTTCGGGTCGGACGCCTCGGCTTCGAGCCGGGCGATCTTGGCGCGCAGTTCGTCCATGTCGAGCACCCGCTCCACCGTCGTCAGGGTGGTGTCCAGCGCGGCGATGTCTGACTGTCGGTCGAGGTCCACGAGGTCTCAGATTACCGGCGCGACTACCTGCGCGATTACCATCGCCCGCATGCGTCCTTACTACGTCGCGGTCGTCGGCGCCGGGCCCTCCGGGTTCTTCGCCGCCGCATCACTGTTGCGCTTCGCCGACGAGTCGATCGCCGCGGGCGGACCCGACGTTGCCATCGACATGATCGAAATGCTGCCCACACCTTGGGGTTTGGTGCGCTCCGGGGTCGCCCCGGACCACCCCAAGATCAAGTCGGTCAGCAGGACGTTCGAGAAGACGGCGGCCGATCCGCGGTTCCGTTTCTTCGGCAATGTCACCGTCGGGCAGGACGTGTCGACCGACGAACTGGCCGGACGCTACGACGCGGTGGTGTACACCGTCGGAACCCAGTCCGACCGGCCGATGGGCATCCCGGGCGAGGAGCTTCCGGGCAGCGTCGCGGCGGTGGACTTCGTCGGCTGGTACAACGCTCACCCGCACTTCGCCGAGATGACTCCGGACGTCTCGAGCGGACGGGCGGTGGTGATCGGCAACGGCAACGTCGCGATCGACGTCGCCCGGATCCTGGTCACCGATCCCGACGTACTGGCCGGCACCGACATCGCCGACCATGCGCTGGACGCACTGCGCGCCCGCGGCGTGCAGGAAGTGGTGATCGTCGGGCGCCGGGGTCCGCTGGAGGGTGCCTTCACCACGTTGGAGTTACGGGAGTTGGGCGAACTGGAGGGCGTCGACGTCGTCGTCCACCCGATGGATCTCGCCGAGATCAGTGACGAGGACGCCACGGCCGCCGGAAAGGCCGTCGCCGCCAACATCAAGGTGCTGCGCGGCTATGCCGACAAGACCGCCGCCGGCGAGCACACCCCGGGCAACCGGCGCATCGTGTTCCGGTTCCTGCGCTCCCCGGTGGAGATCACCGGGACCGAGCGGGTCGAGGCAATCGTGTTGGGGCACAACGAGTTGTTCACCGACGACCGCGGCCGCGCCGTCGCCCGCGACACCGGTGAGCGCGAGACGCTGCCGGCCCAACTGGTGGTGCGCGCCGTCGGCTACCGGGGCGTCGCCATGCCCGGCCTGCCGTTCGACGACTCCACCGGAACCATCCCGCACGAGCACGGCCGGATCGCCGGGCGGAGCAACGACTACGTCGCGGGCTGGATCAAGCGCGGCCCGTCAGGCGTGATCGGCACCAACAAGAAGGACTCCCAGGACACCGTCGACACCCTGGTGGCGGATCTGGCCTGCGCGCAGCTGCGCGAGGTCGGCGAGAACCACACCGCGGACCTGGCCGACTGGCTGGCCCAGCGTCAGCCCAGGCTCATCACCCACGAGCACTGGGCGGCTATCGACGCCCACGAGCGTTCGGCGGGAGAATCCTGCGGCCGCCCGCGCGTCAAGGTGGTCAGCATCGCCGAGATGCTGACCATCGCCCACGGGTAGCGGGCGGGAAGCTACTGCGCGAAAGTCCAGTTGTCCGGGTTCTTCGGGGCGTACACCACCGGGATCAACTGGCCCATGGTCGGCCAGTTCGCGGCGTCGATGCACATCCGCTGATACACCACGTGCTCGGCGACCGTCGGGCCGTTGATCACCCCGGTGATGGTGACGAACTGTTCGCCGCCGGCGTCCGGTCGCGGGCTGACTCCGGTGATCAGCAGGGTGCCCTGCGCCATTTCGCCGCGCGGACCACGACGCATCAGTCGCGGCCCGAGGACGAGCGCCAGCGCGCCGAGGATCAGTGCCACCGTCGCGAATTCGTACATGCGGGTCATCGTAGGTGGCCCCCGGGATCGCCGTGGTAGGACTGCACCCATGACCGTGCAGGCAGATCTCGACTTGGCCCTGACCCTCGCCGACCGCGCCGACGCCATCACGACGGCGCGCTTCGGCGCCCTGGACCTGCGCGTCGAGCAGAAACCGGACCTCACTCCGGTCAGCGACGCCGACGTCGCCGTCGAGGCCGAACTGCGCGACGTCCTGGCCGTCGAACGGCCCGGCGACGACATCTTCGGCGAGGAGCACGGCGGCACGGCCAAACTCAACGGACGGCAGTGGGTGATCGACCCGATCGACGGGACGAAGAACTTCGTGCGCGGAGTTCCGGTGTGGGCCAGCCTGATTGCGCTGCTGGAAGACGGAACCCCGACGGTCGGCGTGGTGAGCGCCCCCGCGCTGAACCGACGGTGGTGGGCCGGCCGCGGGATAGGGGCGCATTCGGCGATCGGCGCCGGGGACCCCCGCCGTTTATCGGTGTCGCGGGTGTCAGAACTGGACTCCGCCAGCCTGTCGTTCTCCGATCTGACCGGGTGGGAGGACGGATCCCGGGAGCGCTTCCTGGCGTTGATCGGCGACGTGTGGCGGATGCGCGCCTATGGAGACTTCCTGTCCTACTGCCTGGTCGCCGAAGGCGCCGTCGACATCGCCGCCGAGCCCGAGGTCAAGCTGTGGGACCTGGCCGCACTCGACGTCCTGGTGCGGGAGGCGGGGGGTTCGTTCACCAACCTGCGCGGCGTACCCGGGCCGCACGGCGGCAGCGCGCTGGCCACCAACGGCCTGCTGCACAGCGCGGTGGTGCAGCGGCTAGGAATGTGACGTGCGCCACGAATCCGTCGGATCTTACTCGAGAGTAAGATAGGGTCGGTTCACTCCGCACGCCCACTCCACAAGGCAGGCCGCGATGACAAACACCCTCCCGTCCAAGGCCAGCGCACGCGCCCGCAACAGCGCGGTGGGCAAATTCATCCCCAGGCGAAATGTCATCGATGTGGGCGTCGGCCTGCTCACGCCCCTGCTCGGCCAGGACTTCCTCGACCGCCACCACCTTCGCGAACCGCTGAACAAGGCGCTCAAATTCGGTGTCACGCGCGGGTTCTCCGCGGCCGGCGCCTCCGTCCGGCAGTTCAAGAAGATCCTCGGCGCGGGAAAACCGGCCGCCAGGCTGGCACCCAGCGGAGCCCACAGCTTCGACCTGGCCCCCGACGACGACCAGAAGATGATCGTCGAGACGGTCAACGAGTTCGCCGCCGAGATCCTGCGTCCGGCCGCCCGGGCCGCCGACGACGCCGCCGCCTACCCTCCAGACCTGATCGCCAAGGCCGCCGAGCTGGGGATCACCGCGATCAAGGTCCCGGAGGGCTTCGACGGCATCGCCGAGACCCGCACCGCAGTGACCAGCGCACTGGTGGCCGAGGCACTGGCCTACGGCGACATGGGCCTGGCCCTGCCCATCCTCGCCCCGGGCGGGGTGGCTTCGGCGCTCACCCATTGGGGCAGCCCCGATCAGCAGGCCACCTATCTCGCCGAGTTCGCCGGCGAGAACGTCCCGCAGGCCTGCCTGGCCATCGCCGAGCCCCATCCCCTGTTCGATCCGACGGCGCTTCGGACCACCGCCACCCGCACCCCCAGCGGCTACCGCATCGACGGCGTCAAGTCGCTGGTGCCCGCGGCCGCCGACGCCGAATTGTTCATCGTGGCAGCACAACTCAACGGCAAGCCGGCCATGTTCATCGTCGAGGCGGATTCCGCCGGACTCACGGTCGAGGCCGACCGCAGCATGGGCATCCGCGCAGCGTCGATCGGGCGCATCACGCTCGACAAGGTCTCGGTTCCGCTGTCGGCCCGGCTCGGCGAGGATGACGCGACCGACCGCGACTACTCGGAAGCGATCGCCCTGTCCCGATTGGGCTGGGCGGCACTGGCCGTCGGCACCTGCCGGGCCGTCCTGGACTACGTCATCCCCTACGTCAAGGAGCGCGAGGCCTTCGGCGAACCGATCGCCCGTCGTCAATCCGTTGCGTTCATGTGCGCCGACATCGCGATCGAACTGGAGGGCCTGCGCCTGGTCACCTGGCGCGGCGCGGCTCGCGCCGACCAGGGCCTGCCGTTCGCCCGCGAGGCGGCGCTGGCCAAGCGGCTGGGAACCGACAAAGGCATGCAGATCGGACTCGACGGCGTGCAGCTGCTCGGCGGCCACGGCTACACCAAGGAACACCCGGTCGAGCGCTGGTACCGCGATCTGCGGGCCATCGGCGTCGCCGAAGGTGTTGCGGTCCTCTAGATCTCACGCGAAGGGAAAGTCGGAACATGGCCATCAACCTGGAACTGCCCCGCAAGCTCGAGACCGTGATCGACATGGCCCACAAGGGGGCTGCGGAACTTCTCCGGCCGATCTCCCGCAAGTACGACCTCGACGAGCACGCCTATCCGGTCGAACTCGACACCCTCTCCAAGATGTTCGAAGGGGTGTCGGCAGCCAAGACGGTCGACTTCGCCGGCGCCGAGGCGTTCTGCGAGAGCGACGAGGGCCCCAAGGGCAATGTCAACGGCGCCAACATGTCCGCGTTCCTGAACGCGTGCGAGATCGCCTGGGCCGACGTCGCGCTGCTGCTGTCCATACCGCGGCAGGGTCTGGGGAACGCGGCCATCTCCGGGGTGGCCACCGAGGAACAGCGCGCCCGGCTGGGCAAGGGCGTCTGGGCGGCGATGGCCATCACCGAGCCCTCGTTCGGCTCCGATTCGGCGGCCGTCTCGACGACGGCGGTGCTCGACGGCGACGAGTACGTGATCAACGGCGAAAAGATCTACGTGACAGGCGGTTCCCGCGCGTCGCACATCGTGGTCTGGGCCACCCTGGACAAGTCCAAGGGCCGAGCGGCGATCAAGTCCTTCATCGTCCCCCGGGAATATCCCGGGGTGACCGTCGAGCGCCTCGAGCACAAACTCGGCATCAAGGCCTCCGACACCGCGGCCATCCGATTCGACCACGTGCGCATTCCCAAGGAAAACCTGCTCGGCAGCCCCGAGATCCAGGTCGAGAAGGGCTTCGCCGGCGTCATGGAGACCTTCGACAACACCCGGCCCATCGTGGCCGCGATGGCCGTCGGGGTGGCCCGCGCCGCGCTGGAGGAGTTGCGCAAGATCCTCACCGAGGCCGGCGTGGAAATCTCCTACGACAAGCCCGCGCACGCCCAAAGCGCCGCCGCGGCGGAATTCCTGCGGATGGAGGCCGACTGGGAGGCCGGCTACCTACTGGCGCTGCGTTCGGCGTGGCAGGCGGACAACTCGATCCCGAACTCCAAAGAGGCCTCGATGGGTAAGGCGAAGGCCGCGCGGGTGGGCAGCGACATCACCCTCAAGGCCGTCGAATTGGCCGGAACCACAGGCTATTCCGAGCGGTCCCTGCTGGAGAAGTGGGCACGCGATTCCAAGATCCTCGACATTTTCGAGGGCACCCAGCAGATTCAGCTGCTCGTGGTGGCCCGTCGCCTGCTCGGGCTCAGTTCGGCCGAACTGAAGTAGCGCCGCGGCGTCGGCTGTGCGGCCGCGGGGTCGGCTGTGCGGCCACGCCATCGCCTGTGCACCCACGCCATCGCCTGTGCGCCCACGCCCCCCAAAGTGCAGTCAGGGCGGGATTTCCGAAGAAATCCCGCCCTGAGCGCACACTCATGCGGCTAGGCCGCTTGGGGTCAGCGTCCCCCGAGAACCCGCTGCAAGTCCGGCTTCATGGCCTGCAGCTCGCGGCCCCAGTAGGCCCAGCTGTGCGTGCCGTTGTCCGGGAAGTTGAACACCGCGTTGTGCCCGCCCGCCGCGAGGTAGTTGTCGCGGAAGGTGCGGTTGGTGCGGATGGTCAGACCCTCCAGGAAGGTGGCCGGCACATCGCCGCCGCCGAGCTCGTTGGGCTGGCCGTTGCCGCAGTAGACCCACAGCCGGGTGTTGTTGGCCACCAGGCGCGGGATCTGAACCATCGGATCGTTGCGCTGCCAGGCCGGGTCGCTGGACGGGCCCCACATGTCGTTGGACTTGAATCCGCCGGCGTCACCCATCGAGATGTTGATCAGGCCGGGCCACCAGCCCTCGGACGGGTTCAGGAAGCCCGACATCGAGCCGGCGTAGATGAACTGATCGGGATGCCAGGCCGCCAGGGTCATCGATGCGGACCCTGCCATCGACAGACCGATCGCTGCGCTGCCGTTCGGCTTCACCTGACGGTTGGCCTGGAGCCACGCGGGCGCCTCCTGCGTCAGGAAGGTCTCCCACTTGTAAGTGGTGCAACCAGCCTTGCCGCACGCGGGGCGGTACCAGTCGGCGTAGAAGCTGGACTGCCCGCCCACCGGCATCGACACCGAGAGGCCGGAGTCGAGGTACCACTCGAACGCCGGGGTGTTGATGTCCCAGCCGTTGAAGTCGTCCTGGGCGCGCAGGCCGTCGAGCAGCCAGACGTTCGGAGCACCGGCGCCACCGCTCTGGAACTGGACCCGGATGTCGTGGCCCATGGCCGCCGACGGGATGTCCAGGTACTCGACCGGCAGGCCCGGACGGGAGAACGCTCCCGCGGTGGCCGATCCGCCGACGGCGCCGATCAGACCCGGCAGTGACGCGGCAGTGACCGCGGAGACTGCGAGTCGACGCGACCAGTCGCGCAGCTTGCTACGGCCATTCTCACGACGGCTTTTGCCGAACAACTTCACTAAATCCACCCAGCTTTCTTTGACCCCGCGTTTCGGTGCAGAGACGAGTAAAACACGGTCCGGAGTGGGTGTGAAACCAAAGCCCGTTATCGGGTCGTGACATATCCTTGTCTGCATTCCGAACAAAAAGTAATGTCACTTTCGGTTTTGCCGCCGATCCTGCCACCGAAGTGCTCGGGGAGTCCCTATGGAATCGTTCGCCCACCTGCGGAAAGGCACGACTCCCCGCCGGTTGCACGCCGACCTCGACGGACTCAAGGACGACGAGTTGGGCCGCAACGGATTCACCGGCCGAACGGCCAACATGTTCCGCCGGCACGATCCGACGCAGTTTCGCGCCGTCGGCCCGCTTCGGCCGGTCGACGTGCTGGCGGCCGACTTGAACTGCGGGGACCCCGGGGCGCCACTGTTGCTCTTCTCCAATCCGGACTGCCGCGTCTGGCTGGGCCGGGCCGACGCGGCCGCACCGTATTACGTCCGCTTCGTCGACGGCGACCTGCTGTGCTTCGTTCACGAAGGTTCGGGGCGACTGGAGACCGAGTTCGGTCCGCTGGACTGGCGCGCCGGCGACTGGATCTACCTGCCGAAGGCATGCACCTGGCGGCCGATCGCCGGGCCGGACCCCAGCACCTGGCTGATGATCGAGGCCGACGAGTTCCGCACCCCGCCGGCCGGTCCGCTGGGCAGGCACTGGCCGTTCGACCCGGGGCAGGTCACCATCCCCGAACCGGCACCGGTCGACGACGACGGCCGCGACGAGTACGAGGTCCGACTGATCCACCGCCCGGTGGACGGCGCCGAGACGACGTCGCTGTTCTACACACACAACCCCCTCGACGTCGAGGGCTGGCGCGGCGACAACTTCCCGTTCACCTTCAACATCGACGACTACAACGTCGTCACCTCCGACAGCGTCCACCTGCCGGCCACGGTCCACATGTTCATGCAGGCGACCGGCGTGCTGATCTGCAACTTCCTGCCCAAGCCGGCCGAGGGTGTGCCCGGCACCGAACGCAGCCCCTGGTATCACCGCAACGCCGACTTCGACGAGATCGCGTTCTTCCACGGCGGTTCGCTCTACGGCCAGCAGATGCCCCCGGGCCTGATCAGCCACGCCCCGCAAGGCGTGCACCACGGCGCGCCCGAACGTGCCCGTGAACGGGCCCGGCGCAAGTTCGACGAGTACGACCGCATCGAGTGGAAGGTCATCGCGGTCGACACCCGGCAGCGGCTGGTGCCGTCGGAGGCCGTGCTGGCCGCCGACCTGGGGCAGCACGGGTGAAATACGAGCGCATCCCGTATCTGGTTGCATTCCAGAACAATTCGGGGATTCGCGATGTCTACGGCGGCCTGGCCGAGATCGTCGCCCTGGAGTGCCAGTTGCTCAAACCCGAGGCCGACTCAGACACCGCGTTGGTGTTCATGCACCCGATCGGCGGCGGCGCCTATCTGCCGATGGTCAACGCCCTGGCCCGCGCCGGACACCATGTCATCTACGCCAACAGCCGATTCCGCGGCACCGACTCCGCGCTGATCATGGAGAAGGTTGTGCAGGATCTCGGCGAGGTCATCGCGGATGCGCGCAACCGGCTGGGCTATACACGCGTGGTGCTGGCCGGCTGGAGCGGAGGCGGGTCGCTGTCGCTCTTTTACCAGCAGCAGGCACAGCATTCCGACGACCTGATCCCGGCCGACGCCATCATGCTGCTGGCCGCCCACATCAGCCGGCACGGAACCCTCACCGAATGGCTGGACGCCTCGATCCTCGACGAATCCGACCCGTCGAAGCGCGACCCCGACCTTGACCTCTACAACCCGGACAACCCGAACCAGCCGCCGTACTCGCCTGAGTTCCTGGAGCGCTATCGAGCCGCGCAGATCGCCCGGAATCGCCGAATCACGAAGTGGGTCACAGGGAAGCTCGCCGAACTGGAGGCACAAGGCCACCGTGATGAGGAGTTCTGTTTCGTCGTGCACGGCACCATGGCCGACCCGCGCTGGCTGGACCCGGCCGTCGACCCCAACGAACGCACCCCGGGCACGTGCTACCTGGGCGACCCGCGAGTCGTCAACAACTCCCCCATCGGCCTGGCCCGGTTCTGCTCGCTGCGCAGCTGGCTCTCCCAGTGGAGCTACGACGACGCCCGCGCCGACGGAATCGCCTGCAGCCGTGACCTCACGGTGCCCACCCTGGTGATCGGAAACCTCGCCGACGACGCCTGCACCCCCAGCCACACCCGGCGGCTGTACGAGGCAATCGGCCACCCCGACAAGGAAATCCACGAGATCCCCGGGGCGAACCACTACTACTCCGGGCCCGGACAACGCGAGACCCTGGCGCAGGCGGTCCAGATCGTGTCGGACTGGCTTGCCCGGCATGGCTTTTCGGAGGAACCGCGATGAACGCACGAGGAGCGCTGGACGGCATCCGAGTCGTGGAGGTCGGCACCCTGATCTCGGGGCCGTTCTGCGGACGGCTGCTCGGCGACATGGGCGCCGACGTCATCAAGATCGAGCCGCCCGGTTCCCCCGATCCGATCCGCACCTGGGGCCAGGCCGAGGTCGAGGGACATCACTTCTTCTGGACCGTGCACGCCCGCAACAAACGCTGCGTCACCCTCAACCTCCGGCACGCCCGCGGCCGCGAGATGTTCCTCGATCTGGTGGAGCGCGCCGACATCGTCGTGGAGAACTTCCGCCCCGGCACGCTGGAGAAGTGGAACCTCGGCTATGACGTTCTGCGCGAACGCAATCCGGGCATCATCCTGGTCCGGGTGTCCGGCTACGGCCAGACCGGCCCGGATGCCGGCAAGGCCGGCTACGCCTCGGTGGCCGAAGCCGTCAGCGGCCTGCGGCACATGAACGGCTTTCCCGGCGGACCGCCGCCCCGGCTGGCCCTGTCCCTCGGCGACACACTGGCCGGGATGTTCGCCGCCCAGGGCGCACTGGCCGCGCTGTACCGGCGCACGGTCACCGGCGAGGGCCAGGTGGTCGACGCGGCGCTGACCGAAGCCTGCCTGGCCGTGCAGGAGTCCACCATCCCCGACTACGACGCCGGCGGGGTGGTCCGCGGCCCGTCCGGAACCCGACTGGACGGCATCGCCCCGTCGAACATCTACAAAAGCGCCGACGGCAGTTGGGTGGTCATCGCCGCCAACCAGGACACCGTCTTCCGCAGGCTGTGCGAGGCGATGGGACAACCCGACCTGGCCGCCGACCCCCGGTTCGTCGACCACGGCGCGCGCGGGCGCAACCAGGACGAACTCGACGCCATCATCGGCGAGTGGGCGGCAACCCGTCAGCCCGGCGACATCATCGAAACCCTCAGCGCCGCAGGGGTGATCGCCGGGCCGATCAACACCGTGGCCGAGGTGGTGCGCGATCCGCAGTTCCTGGCCCGCGGCATGCTCGTCGAGCATCACGACGAAGGCAGCGGCCGCACGGTGCTCGGGCCGGGCGTGGTGCCGGTGCTGTCGGAGAGCCCCGGCGGGGTGCGCAGCGCCGGGCCCGCGCGGCCCGGCCAGCACAACGCCGAGGTCTACGGGGAACTGCTGGGATTGACGTCCGAGGATCTGTCCGACCTCGCCGAACAAGGAGTGCTGTGAACGAGCGACCGAGTCATGTCACCATCCGGGAGGTCGCCCTGCGCGACGGGCTGCAGATCGAGAGCCCGATCCCGTTGTCGGCCAAGCTGGAACTCCTCGACGCCATCGCCCGCACCGGAGTCCGCGAAGTCGAGGCCACCGCATTCGTCTCGCCGTCGAAAGTCCCCGCACTGGCCGACGCACCCGAGCTGGCCGAGGCCCTGCGGGGCTATCCCGACATCGAGTTCTCCGCTCTGGTGGCCAGCCCGAACGGCGCCCACCGCGCCATCGCCGCGGGATTCCGCTCGCTGGAGTACGTGGTGTCGGCCTCCGACGGTCACAGCCGCGCCAACGTGGGCCGCACGAGTGCCGAGGCAGCGGCTCAGATCACCGACATCGCCGACATCGCCCACGACGCCGGCGCCGCCGTCGAGGTGATCATCTCCACCTCCTGGGACTGCCCGTTCGACGGCCCCACTCCCCCGCAACGCGTGCTCGCCGTCGTCGACGCGGCCTGTGAGCGCGGAGCCGACCGCATCGCCATCGCCGACACGATCGGCACCGCCACCCCCGGGCGCGTTACCGAACTGGTGGCCATGGTGCGCCCCCGGGTCGGCGAACGACCATTGGGCGCGCACTTCCACAACACCCGCGGGGTGGGCCTGGCCAGCGCCTGGGCTGCGGTGACCGCTGGCGTCACCCGCCTGGACTCCTCGGTGGGCGGGCTGGGCGGCTGCCCGTTCGCCCCCGGGGCCAGCGGCAACATCGCCACCGAGGAACTGGTGTATCTGTTGCGCGACAGTGGAATCGGCGTCGACATCGACCTGGCCGCTGCCATCGAGGCTGCGGCCTGCGCGAGGTCGGTCGTCGGACATGACCTGCCCAGCGCTCTGCTGCGAGCCGGTGACCGAAGCCTGACCTGAGCATGACCGCCGCCCGCACCCTCAGCACCCGTCCCCTGAGCAACAAGGGCCGCCAGACCCGGCGGTCCCTCGAGGACGCGGCTCGGCAGCTGTTCGCCCAGCGGGGTTTCCACGGCACCACCCTGGCCGAGATCACCTCGGCCGCCGGCAAGTCGACGGCGGTGTTCTACCGCTATTTCGACGACAAAGAGGATCTGCTGGCCGCGCTGGCGACGGAGTTTCTGCACGAGGTCGTCGAGCCGTCCGGACTGCGGGTGCACCTGCCCGCCTCCCCCGGCGACACCGGATTCTTCGACCGGGTGGTCGGCACCTACTGGGAGATGTTCAAGGACAACATCGGGATCATGGTCGCCATCGACCAACTCGCCGCGACCGATCGCCGATTCGCCACCGTGCAGGACGAGTTCCGACGGTTCGGGATGGACATCTTCGCGGCCTCGGTCCGCCGCGCGCAGGAGCAGGGCCGCGCCGCCGATCTGGACCCCGACAACACGGCGCTGGCGATCGCCCTGCTGTTCGAACGGTTCACCAGCGTCTGTATGTCGACCGGACTGTCCGACCGGGACGCCGTCACGACGCTGTCCACCATCTGGCGCAAGACCCTGTACGGCGACGACTCGAAGGAGATTTGAGTGGATTTCACCCTGCCCGAACATCTTCCGCCGCTGCTGGCCGAGATGGACGCGTTCATCGAGGCGGAGATCAAACCGCTGGAACGCGAGCACATGCAGTATTTCGACCGGCGCCGGGAGTTCGCCCGCACCGATCTGGACAACGGCGGTGTACCCCGACGGGAGTGGGAGGACCTGCTCGACGAGATGCGCCGGCGCGCGGACAAGGCGGGCTGGCTGCGCTACGGCCTGCCGTCGAAGTTCGGCGGACGCGACGGCACCAACCTCGACATGGCCGTCATCCGGGAACACCTGGCGCACAAGGGACTCGGACTGCACAACGACCTGCAGGACGAGTCCTCGATCGTCGGCAACTTCCCGCAGGTCATCATGATGGACCGGTTCGGCACCGAGCAGCAGAAGGCCGAGTGGATCGACGCGATGCTGACCGGCAACCGGTCCATGGCGTTCGGCCTCACCGAACCCGACCACGGCTCGGACGCGACCTGGCTGGAGACCACCGCCGTCCGCGACGGCACGGACTGGGTGATCAACGGCTCCAAGCGGTGGAACACCGGGGTGCACCGGGCAACGCACGATCTGGTGTTCGCCCGCACCTCCGGCAAGGCTGGCGAGGCACTCGGCATCACCGCGTTCCTGGTGCCCTGCGATGCAACGGGTTTCGAGGTTCCGTTCTACTGGTGGACGTTCAACATGCCCAGCGACCACGGCGAGGTGGAGTTGCGGAACGTCCGCGTTCCGGCCGAGGCCGTGCTGGGCGAGGTGGACCGCGGTCTGGAGGTCGCCCAGACCTTCCTGCACGAGAACCGGATCCGGCAGGCGGCCAGCAGCCTCGGCGCCGCCCAGTACTGCATCGACCGGGCGGTCGACTACGCCAACAAGCGCGTCACCTTCGGCAAGCCGCTGGCCGTGAACCAGGCTGTGCAATGGCCGCTGGTCGAATTGCAGACCGAGGCCCAGATGGTGCGACTGCTGGTGTACTACGCGGCCTGGGAGTTGGACCGCAACCATCATCTTCAGGTCTCCGACAAGGTGTCGATGGCCAACTACCGCGCCAATCGTCTGGTGTGCGAGGCCGCCGACCGGGCCATGCAGATCCACGGGGGCATCGGCTACAGCCGGCATGAGCCGTTCGAGCACATCTACCGCCACCACCGGCGCTACCGGATCACCGAGGGCGCCGAGGAGATTCAGATCCGACGGGTCGCACAACGGATGTTCGGGTTCGGCCGCAGGTGAAAGCTGCTCTGCAGCAGGTTCTTGCGCCGCTGTTCGGTGACGACGTGGCGGTGGAGAACCTCCGCCCGCTCACCGGAGGCGCCAGTAGGGCAACCTACGCGTTCGACGCGGACTCGGGAGGACTGCGCAGACCGTTGATCCTGCGCACTGGCGCGGCCGACGACAGCGGGCACTACGCGGGCATGGAACTCGAGGCCGCGGTGCAGGCGGCGGCCGCGGAGTCCGGCGCCCCCGTCCCACGGGTTCTCGTCGCCTCGGATTCCCCAGCGCCACTGGGTAGTCCGTTTCTGATCTGCGACGAGGTCGCCGGCGAAACGATCGTGCGAAAGATCCAGCGGCAACTCGACGAACCCGGCCGCCACAGTCTGCTCGTTCAGTGCGCGCAAGCGCTGGCGGCGATCCACCGGGCCCGGGCCGACGCCCCCGGACTGGCCGAACAGGACCAGATCGCGGAATATCGCCTGCGACTCGATGAGATGGACGACACCACCGCCACTTTCGAGTGGGCCTTCCGCTGGCTCGCCGAGCACCGTCCCGCGGAATCGCCGGATCGTAAGCGGCTGGTGCACGGGGACTTCCGGATGGGCAACCTCATCGTCGAGGGCTCAACGCTCGCCGCGGTGCTGGACTGGGAACTGGTGCACATCGGCGAGATCTACGAGGACCTGGCCTGGTTCTGCATCCGCGCCTGGCGCTTCGGCGCCGGACCGGACCGGGCCGCCGGCGGACTCGGCGGGATCGAGGAGTTCGTCCGGGCCTACCAGGATTCCGGCGGAGCTCCGGTCGATCCCCAGACGCTGCACTGGTGGATCGTGCTGGCCACGCTGCGCTGGGGGGTGATCTGCCGGCTGCAGGCCGAACGCCACCTGTCCGGGCAGACGAGGTCGGTCGAATTGGCAGCGGTCGGGCGACGGGTCTGTGAGACCGAATGGGATCTGCTCGATCTACTCGGAGCACCGGAGATCCCCGGAGAACAGCCACCGGACGCGCCGGTCGCGCCACCCGGTCTGCACGGCCGTCCGACCGCCGCCGAACTCGTCGCGGCCGTCGCAGAGTTCCTCGATAGCGAGGTCCGGCAGGCCACCACGGGCGCCGTCAACTTCCACGCCCTGGTGGCCGCCAACGCCCTGCGGATCGTCGAACGCGAGCTGAGCGTCCCCGACGGCCAGGCCGCCCGGGCCGCCCTGCACACGCTCGGCTACCGCGACGAGCGATCCTTGGCGGCAGCCATCCGGGCGGGAGCCGTGGACGGCCGGGACGCCGAGGTGCTGGCCGGTCTGCGTGCGGTGGTCGGCCACCGTCTGGCCGTCGCACATCCCACCTACAGTGACCCCCCAGCTAACCCCAAGGACTGAGGCCACGAGGGCTGCGGTGAGCGCGGCACCGGAATCGGCCGAAGTCCAGCGAACCCGGAGCCGATCGCCGGACTCCCCCGCTAGTCTTCGCCGAACGCGGTAACTGACGATTACACCGAGCGTCCTATAGTCGCAGTACAAAGGGCATTTAGTCCCCAATATTTTGTTTGCGGACGGCGCGCACGGCAGGTAGCCTCGGTGTTATGTCGGGGGGTATCCGACAGAGAAAACGCCTCAAGGAGGGCAACGATGAACTGGAAGATCGCAGCAGCCGCGCTGGCTACCGCAGCAATCGTCTCGGCCCCGCTGGCGGGCGCGGTGCCCGGTAACGGAAATGGCAACGGCAATGGAAACGGCCACGGCAAGCGACCGGCCACGCCGCCGGGACAGACCATTTCCGCCATCGCCAAGAACGGCGGAGGTGCGGCTGGCGTCTTGGGCGCGCTGATCCAGTTGAAGCCCACCAACCTGGGTCTGCAGAACGCCTTCAAGCACGTCACCGCCACTAAGACGACCACGCCGAGTCCGACGACCCAGACGACGACGCCGAACCCGACGACACAGACGACAACGCCGAACCCGACGACGGAGACCTCGGCGCCGAGCAGCACCTCCACCCCCACCCCATAGGGGATCGAGCACACACCCCGAACACCTCCGGCCGTCAGCGGCCGGAGGTCTTCCTTTTCGACACAATGGTGGCCATGACCGCGAGCCCCGCCCTGCTGAACGACGTCGCCGATCGCCTGTTCACGGCGCTCGAACGCGGCGACACCGCGCAGGTTGGCGAGTTGTGGTCCGACGACATCACGGTGTGGCGGCTGGGCGGCGGCCGCGAGCGCGACAAACCGCGGGCCCTGGCGGTGATCCAGTGGTTCGTGGACAACACCGCCGACCGCCGCTACGAGATCCTCGACCGGCAGGTTTTCGACGGCGGCTTCGTCCAGCAGCACGCGGTGCACGCCACCGGCGTCGACGGCACCCCGTTGACGTTTCGCGCCTGCGTGGTGGTCAGGATCGGCCCGGACGCGCTCATCACCCGGTTCGACGAATATCTGGACCCGGCCGACCTCGCCCCGCTGATCCGCTGATCCGCTGATCCGCTGGTCCAGCGGGATAGCATCGGCAGAATGTCCGGTTCATCCGCCAGTTCACCCGCGGCACTGCGGATCCTGCTCTACAGCAGCAACGCCCGCACCCGCGAGCAGGTGCGCATGGCACTGGGCACCCGCATTCACCCCGGGCTTCCGGAACTGACCTACACCGACGTCGCCACCGGCCCGATGGTGATCCAGCTGATGGACGCCGGCGGCTTCGATCTGGTGATCCTCGACGGCGAAGCCTCCCCGGTCGGTGGAATGGGCATCGCCAAGCAGCTCAAGGACGAGATCGCCGACTGCCCGCCGGTGCTGGTCCTGACCGGCCGGGCCGACGACGCCTGGCTGGCCTCCTGGTCGCGCGCCGAGGCCGCCGTCCCACAGCCGATCGACCCCATCGTGCTCGGCAAGGCCGTGGCGGCGTTGCTTCCCGCGCCGACCGGGTAGTGCGCTTGTAGGCTGTGCGTCAGATCACATCAGATGTTCAGCCGCCCGAGCGAGGAGTGGGGGCCCTAGGGCAATGAGTCTCTACACGCCGATCCTGGTGCTCGGCGCCATCGCGGCATTCTTCGCGGTGGTCTCCGTGGTGGTCGCGCTCGTCGTCGGGCCGCGACGGTACAACCGGGCCAAGCTCGAGGCCTATGAGTGCGGCATCGAACCACTCGCCGAAGAGCCGATGGGGCAACGGTTTCCCATCAAGTACTACCTGACAGCGATGTTGTTCATTGTGTTCGACATCGAGATCGTGTTCCTCTACCCCTGGGCCGTGGCCTTCGACCAGCTCGGCACCTTCGCCCTGGTCGAGATGGCCATCTTCATGGCCACCGTGTTCGTCGCATACGCCTATGTCTGGCGCCGGGGTGGCCTGGAATGGGACTAGAGGAATCGCTTCCGGGCGGCATCCTGCTGTCCACCGTGGAGAAGGTGGCGGGGTACGTCCGGAAGGGCTCACTGTGGCCGGCGACCTTCGGATTGGCCTGCTGCGCAATCGAAATGATGGCCACCGCATCCCCGCGCTTCGACATCGCCCGGTTCGGGATGGAGCGGTTCTCCGCCACTCCGCGGCAGGCAGACCTGATGATCGTTGCCGGACGCGTCAGCCAGAAGATGGCGCCGGTGCTGCGCCAGGTGTACGACCAGATGGCCGAGCCGAAGTGGGTGCTGGCCATGGGGGTGTGCGCCTCCAGCGGCGGGATGTTCAACAACTACGCGGTGGTCCAGGGCGTCGACCACGTGGTGCCGGTGGACATCTATCTGCCCGGCTGCCCGCCCCGGCCGGAGATGCTGCTCAACGCGATCCTGGCCCTGCACGCCAAGATCGCCGAGATGCCGCTGGGCGTGCACCGCGCCGAGGCGATCGCCGCGGCCGAGAAGGCCGCGCTGGAATCGGCGCCGACGATCGAACTCAAGGGGCTGCTGCGGTGAGCGACGTCCCGGCCGGCGGTGCCGATCCAGAGGTCATCGGGGTTCGCCACGGAATGTTCGGCGTCTCCGGCAGCGGCGACGTCTCCGGATACGGCCGTCTGGTGCAACGAGTCGAGCTGCCGGGCAGCACGCCCCGCCCGTACGGCGGCTATTTCGACGAGGTGGTCGACCGACTGGCCGAGGTACTGGGTCCAGCTTTCGGCGACGCGGTCGAACGGGTGGTGGTCCACCGCGACCAGTTGACGCTCGAAATCCGCCGGGAACATCTCCCGGCCGTGGCCCAGGCGTTGCGCGACGACACCGCACTGCGGTTCGAATTATGTTGCGGCGTATCGGGTGTGCACTATCCCGACGACACCGCCCGGGAACTGCACGCGTTCTATCCGCTGATGTCGATCACCCACAACCGGCGCGTGCATCTCGAGGTCACCTGCCCCGACGACGACCCGCATATCCCGTCGCTGTTCGCCGTCTACCCGACCTGCGACTGGCACGAGCGGGAGACCTACGACTTCTTCGGCATCATCTTCGACGGCCATCCCGGCCTGACCCGCATCGAGATGCCCGACGACTGGGTGGGCCATCCGCAGCGCAAGGACTACCCACTGGGCGGCGTGCCCGTCGAGTTCAAGGGCGCCCAGATTCCGCCGCCCGACCAGCGCCGGGCGTACCGCTGATGAGCACCGATTTCTCTCGCGCCGGCGCTTCGGCAGACGATCCCGTCATCGTGCTGGGCGGTCAGGACTGGGACGAGATCGTCGCCGCCGCGCGCAAGGGCGAGGCCGGTGAGCGCATCGTGGTCAACATGGGCCCGCAGCACCCGTCCACCCATGGGGTGCTGCGGCTGATCCTGGAGATCGAGGGCGAGACCGTCGTCGAAGCCCGTTGCGGCATAGGCTATCTGCACACCGGCATCGAGAAGAACCTGGAATACCGGACCTGGACCCAGGGCGTCACCTTCGTGACCCGGATGGACTACCTGTCGCCGTTCTTCAACGAGACCGCCTACTGCCTCGGCGTCGAGCGGCTGTTGGGCATCACCGACGAGATCCCGCAGCGCGCCAGCGTGATCCGCGTGATGCTGATGGAACTCAACCGGATCTCGTCGCACCTGGTGGCTCTGGCCACCGGCGGCATGGAACTCGGGGCGATGACGCCGATGTTCTTCGGCTTCCGCGAACGAGAGCTGATCCTCACCGTGTTCGAGGCGATCACCGGACTTCGGATGAACAACGCCTACATCCGCCCGGGTGGCCTGGCCGCCGATCTGCCCGACGACGGCCCGGACCGGGTGGCCGAGCTGCTGAAGATCCTGCCCGGCCGGCTGCGCGAGCTGTCCGATCTGCTCACCGAGAGCTACATCTGGAAGGCCCGAACCGTGGGGGTCGGCTATCTCGACCTGACCGGCTGCATGGCACTGGGCATCACCGGCCCGGTGCTGCGATCCACCGGGCTCCCGCACGATCTGCGTAAGACCCAACCCTATTGCGGTTACGAGACTTACGACTTCGACGTCGTGACCGACACCGCCGCCGACTGCTACGGGCGCTATCTGATCCGCGTCGGCGAGATGCAGCAGTCGCTGAGGATCGTCGAGCAGTGCCTGGCGCGCCTGGAACCGGGCCCGGTGATGATCTCCGACAAGAAGCTGGCCTGGCCGGCCGACCTGAAGATCGGGCCCGACGGACTGGGCAACTCCCCCGAGCACATCGCACGCATCATGGGCACCTCGATGGAGGGACTGATCCACCACTTCAAGCTCGTCACCGAGGGCATCCGGGTGCCGGCGGGCCAGGTCTACAGCGCGGTGGAATCACCCCGCGGGGAACTGGGCGTGCACATGGTCTCCGACGGTGGCACCCGGCCCTACCGGGTGCACTACCGGGATCCCAGCTTCACGAATCTGCAAGCGGTGGCGGCGATGTGCGAAGGCGGCATGGTGGCGGACGTCATCGCCGCGGTGGCGAGCATCGACCCGGTGATGGGAGGTGTCGACCGATGAGCGTCGACCCAAACAGAAGGGGTGTCGACCGATGAGCGTCGACCTGCCACTGGGGCCCCGCCCCGAGGAATCCGGGCCGCCCATCGGCGGGCCGGCCTCGTATTCACCCGAGGTGACGCAACGCCTGGCCGCCGATGCCGCGTCCATCATCGCCCGCTACCCCCAGGCCCGATCGGCGCTGCTGCCTCTGCTGCACCTGGTCCAGGCAGAGGACGGCTACCTCACCAAGGCCGGAATCGCCTTCTGCGCAGGCCAACTCGGGCTCACCGATGCCGAGGTGGCGGCGGTCGCCACTTTCTATTCGATGTACCGCCGCACGCCCACCGGGGAATACCTGATCGGCGTGTGCACAACGACGTTGTGCGCGGTGATGGGCGGGGATGCCATCCTGGAGACACTGGAGAGCGAGTTGGGCGTCCACCCCGGGCAGACCACCGCGGACGGTCTGATCACCCTGGAGCACATCGAGTGCAATGCGGCCTGTGACTACGCGCCCGTCGTGATGGTCAACTGGGAGTTCTTCGACAACCAAACCCCATCGAGCGCAAGTGAACTCATCGCTTCGCTTCGTTCTGGCGAACCCGTCGCGCCCACCCGCGGGGGTACCGCGGTGTGCCCGTTCAAGGACACCGCCCGCACGCTCGCCGGTGTAGGCCCAACCGGCGAGGACACCTCCGTCCCGGGCGCTCCGACGCTGGCCGGACTGCAGGTCGCCCGCGAGAAGGACGGGGGCTCATGAGCACCCCGCTGACCCCGGTGCTCAGCCGCTTCTGGGACGAGCCCAAGCCGTGGACGCTGGACACCTATCTGCGCCACGACGGCTACCAGGGACTGCGCAAGGCACTCGCCATGGACCCGGATGCCGTCATCACCGAGGTCAAGGAGTCCGGGCTGCGCGGTCGCGGCGGCGCGGGCTTCCCCACCGGGACCAAGTGGTCGTTCATCGACCAGAAGTCCACCAAGCCGCGCTACCTGGTCATCAATGCCGACGAGTCCGAACCCGGCACGTGCAAAGACATTCCGCTGATGCTGACCACTCCGCACTTCCTGGTCGAGGGGGCGATCATCGCCGCCTACGCCATCCGCGCCCGGCATGCCTTCATCTACCTCCGCGGCGAGGTGGTGCCGGTGCTGCGGCGGCTGCGCGCGGCCGTCGCCGAGGCGTACGAGGCGGGCTATCTCGGGAGCGACATCCTGGGTTCCGGGTACGAACTGGACCTGGTCGTGCACGCCGGTGCCGGCGCCTACATCTGCGGCGAGGAGACCGCGCTGCTGGATTCGCTGGAGGGCCGTCGCGGCCAGCCCCGGCTGCGGCCGCCGTTCCCGGCGGTGGCCGGCCTCTACGCCAGCCCCACGGTGGTCAACAACGTCGAGTCCATCGCCAGCGTCCCGCCGATCATGGTCAACGGGGTGGACTGGTTCAAGTCGATGGGCACCGAGAAGTCGCCCGGCTTCACGCTGTATTCGCTGTCCGGCCACGTGACCCGGCCGGGCCAGTACGAGGCGCCACTGGGCATCACCCTGCGGGAACTGCTCGACTATGCCGGCGGCGTGCGGGCCGGCCACCAGCTGAAGTTCTGGACTCCGGGCGGATCGTCGACTCCGCTGCTGACGGCCGAACACCTCGACGTACCACTGGATTACGAGGGCGTCGCCGCGGTCGGGTCGATGCTGGGCACCAAGGCGTTGCAGATCTTCGACGAGACCACCTGCGTGGTGCGGGCAGTGCGACGCTGGACGCAGTTCTACGCCCACGAGTCGTGCGGCAAGTGCACGCCGTGCCGCGAGGGCACCTACTGGCTGGCCCAGATCTACGAGCGGCTCGAAACCGGTCGCGCCGGCGCCGAGGATCTGGACAAGCTCAGCGACATCTCGGACGCGATCCTCGGAAAGTCGTTCTGCGCGTTGGGCGACGGCGCCGCGTCGCCGATCCAGTCGTCGCTGAAGTACTTCCGCCCGGAATACGAGGCGCATCTGGCGGACGGCTGCCCGTTCGATCCCTACGCCTCGATGCTGGCCGCACCCGAGGGGGTGGGTGCATGACGCAGAGTCCTGAACTGGTGACCGTCGTCATCGACGACACGGAGATCTCGGTCCCCAAGGGCACATTGGTGATTCGCGCCGCCGAGATGATCGGCGTGCAGATCCCCCGGTTCTGCGACCACCCGCTACTGGAGCCCGTCGGAGCCTGCCGGCAGTGCCTGGTCGAGGTGGAAGGGCAGCGCAAGCCGCTGGCCAGCTGCACCACCACCGTGACCGACGGCATGGTGGTGCGCACCCAGAACACCTCCGAGGCCGCCGACAAGGCGCAGCAGGGCGTGATGGAACTGCTGCTGATCAATCACCCGCTGGACTGCCCGGTCTGCGACAAGGGCGGCGAATGCCCGCTGCAGAACCAGGCGATGTCCAGCGGCCGCGCGGAGACCCGGTTCGCCGATGTCAAGCGCACCTTTCCCAAACCGATCAACCTGTCCGCCGAGGTGTTGCTGGACCGCGAGCGTTGCGTGCTGTGCGCACGCTGCACCAGGTTCTCCACCCAAGTCGCCGGCGACCCGCTCATCGAACTGCTGGAACGCGGCGCGCTGCAGCAGGTCGGCATCGCCCCCGGGGAGCCGTTCGACTCCTACTTCAGCGGCAACACCGTGCAGATCTGCCCGGTCGGCGCACTGACCGGCAGGGCCTACCGATTCCGAGCCCGACCGTTCGACCTGGTCTCCACGCCGAGTGTGTGCGAGCACTGCGCCTCCGGATGCGCCCCGCGCACCGACCACCGCCGCGGAGGGGTGGGGCGCCGGCGGGCCGGCGACGACGAGGACGTCAACGAGGAGTGGAACTGCGACAAGGGCCGGTGGGCGTTCGCCTACCCCCGCGTCGGTGACCGGCTCACCACCCCGATGGTGCGCGACGACGGCGGTGACCTCCGCCCGGCGTCGTGGTCGGAGGCGTTGGCCCGCGCGGCCGCAGGGCTGACCGTCGGCCGGACCGGAGTCCTGGTGGGCGGCCGGATGACCACCGAGGACGCGTACGCCTACAGCAAGTTCGCCCGAATCACCCTGGGCACCAATGACATCGACTTCCGCGCCAGGCCCCAGTCCGACGAGGAGACCGCCTTCCTCACCGCGCAGGCCGCGGCCGGCCCGCTGGCGGTCACCTACCGCGACCTCCAGGGTGCGCCGACGGTGGTACTGGTCGGCTTCGAGCCCGAGGAAGAGTCGCCGATCGTGTTCCTGCGGCTGCGCAAGGCGGCCCGCCGCAATGCCCTGCCGGTGATCACCATCGCGCCGTTCGCGTCTCGGGGAACGGCCAAGCTCGGCGCCCGGCTGATTCCCACGGCCCCCGGAGGTGAGGCAGCCGCTCTCGACGCACTGGCCGGTGGACTGCCCGAGGGCGCGATCATCCTGGCCGGTGAGCGGCTGGCCACCAGCCCGGGGGCGCTGTGCGCAGCACGCCGCCTGGCCGAGGCCGCCGGGGCCAGGCTGGCCTGGATTCCGCGCCGCGCAGGCGAGCCGGGTGCCCTTCTCGCCGGCTGCCTGCCCACCCTGCTGCCCGGGGGACGGCCGGTTGCGGACCCCGCCGCACACGCCGACGTCCGGAAAGCCTGGGCACAGAACGAACTTCCCGTTCGCGCCGGCCGGGACACCGTCGGCATCCTTGAGGCCGCCGCCCACGGCGAACTCGACGCACTGGTGATCGGCGGGGTCGAACCCACCGACCTGACCGACCCGCAGGCTGCGCTCGCGGCGATCGAGTCCGCCGGGTTCGTGGTCAGCCTCGAGGTCCGCGAGTCCGCGGTGACCGCGCTGGCCGACGTCGTCTTCCCGGTCGCTCCCGTCACCGAGAAGGCCGGTTCCTTCACCAACTGGGAGGGACGGGAGCGGCCCTTCGACGCGGCGCTGCCCACCAACGCCATGTCCGACCTGCGGGTACTGGCAAGCATCGCCGACGAGATCGGGCGCGGCCTCGGGCTGACGACGGCCGACGCGGCCCGCGCGGAGTTGGCGAGCCTGGGCCGGTGGGGCGGCAAGCGCCCGGAGTGCGTGCCGGTGGAGGCCGGCCCTGCACTGTCCCTGGACCGCGGCGAGGCGGTGTTGGCCGGCTGGCGGATGCTGCTGGACGCCGGGCGGTTGCAGGACGGCGAGCCGTACCTGGCGGGAACCGCCCGACCGGCCGTCGCGAGGCTGTCCGCCGCGACCGCCGCCGCGATCGGCGCCGCAGACACCCTGACGGTGTCGACCGGACGAGGTGCGGTGACCCTGCCGCTGGAAGTGACCGAGATGCCCGATCAGGTGGTGTGGCTTCCCCTCAATTCCCCGGGCAGCGCGGTGCACAGTGCACTGGGCGTCACCACCGGTGCCGTCGTGCACATCGAAGCCGGAGTCGGCCTGTGAATCTTTTGGAGAGCACCGTGAATCTCTCGAGAAGCACCGGGGTGGCCTACCCCGACCCGGCCGTCTTCGGCCACGACCCGTGGTGGCTCATCCTGGTCAAGGCCGTCGGCGTCTTCGCCTTCCTGCTGCTGACCGTGCTGGTGGCGATCCTGGTCGAGCGGAAACTGCTGGGCCGCATGCAGATGCGGTACGGCCCCAACCGGGTGGGGCCGTACGGACTCCTGCAGTCCCTGGTCGACGGCATCAAACTGGCACTCAAAGAGGGCCTCGTTCCGGCTGGCGTGGACAAGCCGATCTACCTTGCGGCACCGGCCATTTCGGTGATCACCGCGATCCTGGCCTTCGCCGTGATCCCGCTGGGACCGGTGGTGTCGGTGTTCGGTCAAACCACGCCGCTGCAACTCACAGACCTGCCCGTCGGCGTGCTCTACGTGCTGGCCATCTCCTCCATCGGCGTGTACGGGATCGTGCTGGCCGGCTGGGCATCGGGGTCGACCTACCCGCTGCTGGGCGGCCTGCGCTCCAGCGCCCAGGTGGTGTCCTACGAGATCGCGATGGCACTGACCTTCGCCGCGGTGTTCCTCTACGCCGGGACCATGTCCACCTCGGGGATCGTCGCCGCCCAGACGCGCATCTGGTTCATCGTGCTGCTGCTGCCGTCGTTCGTCGTCTACGTCATCGCGATGGTCGGCGAAACCAACCGCGCGCCTTTCGATCTGCCCGAGGCGGAGGGCGAACTGGTCGGCGGGTTCCACACCGAGTACTCGTCGCTGAAGTTCGCGATGTTCTTCCTCGCCGAATACGTGAACATGACCACGGTGTCGGCGCTGGCGACCACGCTGTTCCTCGGCGGCTGGCGCGCGCCGTGGCCGTTGAGCTGGTGGGAGGGCGCCAACTCCGGCTGGCTGCCACTGGTGTGGTTCGTCGCGAAGGTGTGGACGTTCCTGCTGGTGTTCATGTGGCTGCGGGCGACGCTGCCCCGGTTGCGCTACGACCAGTTCATGGCCCTGGGCTGGAAGCTGCTGATCCCGGTCTCGCTGGTCTGGATCCTGATCGTCGCCTGCCTCACGGCCGCCGACGCCACCGGAGTCATTCCCAGTCTGCTGGCCGCCGCCGGGTTGCTGGCGGCGCTGATCGCCATCAAGAAATTCACGACCATGCGGCGCAGGACGATCGAGCCGCCCCCACCGCCACCACCGACCGAGGGCGGCTTCCCGGTGCCACCGCTTCCGTCGTCGGGCAGGGAGGTCACCCGTGCCTAAGCTCCCGAAGTTCCTGGAGTCCCTCGCGGGCTTCGGCGTCACGTTCGGCACCATGTTCAAGAAGCCGATCACCGAGGAGTATCCGGAGAAGCCCGGCCCGACGGCTCCCCGCTACCACGGCCGTCACCAGCTCAACCGGCACCCCGACGGGCTGGAGAAGTGCATCGGCTGCGAGTTGTGCGCCTGGGCCTGCCCGGCCGACGCCATCTACGTGGAAGGCGCCGACAACACCGACACCGAGCGCTACTCGCCCGGTGAGAGGTACGGGCGGGTCTACCAGATCAACTACCTGAGGTGCATCGGCTGCGGGCTGTGCATCGAGGCCTGCCCGACGCGCGCGCTGACCATGACCAACGTCTACGAGATGGCCGACGACAACCGCACCGACCTGATATACGGGAAGGACAAGCTGCTGGCGCCGTTGCAGCCCGGTATGGCCGCACCGCCGCATGCCATGGCCCCCGACTCCACCGACGACGACTATTACCTGGGACGGATCCAGACGCCCGGGGAGGCGAACTCATGACCGCCGAGTCCATTGCGTTCTGGGTGCTGGGAACCATCGCACTCGTGGGCGCCCTCGGGGTCGTCGCCGCGCCGAAAGCCGTCTACTCCGCGATCTCGCTGGCCATCACGATGATCGCGCTGGCCGTCATCTACGTCGCCCAGGAGGCCATCTTCCTCGGCGTGGTGCAGGTGGTGGTCTACACCGGCGCGGTGATGATGCTCTTCCTGTTCGTGCTGATGCTCATCGGCGTGGATTCGACCCAGTCCCTGGTGGAAACCATTCGCGGACAACGTATTGCCGCGATCCTGGCCGGCCTCGGCTTCGGAGTGCTGCTGATCGCCGGTATCGGCACGGCCACTACCAGCGGCTTCGTCGGCCTGGAGAAGGCCAACGCAGGAGGCAACGTCCAGGGCCTGGCCCAGCTGATCTTCACCCGCAACCTGTGGGCGTTCGAACTGACCAGCGCACTGCTGATCACCGCCGCCCTGGGCGCCATGGTCCTCGCGCACCGCGAGCGCTTCGAACGGCGAAAGACTCAGCGCGAGTTGGCCATCGAGCGCTTCCGCAGCGGCGGCCGGCCAACGCCGATGCCCAACCCGGGGGTCTTCGCCCGGCACAACGCGGTGAACGTCGCCGCCAGACTGCCGGACGGCTCCGATGAGCCCTCGTCGGTCAGCGCCGTCATCCGCGACCGCGCCGCTACGGCACCGGGAGGGACGCCGACCTAATGAACCCGCACTACTACCTGTACCTGTCGGCACTGCTGTTCACCATCGGCGCCGCGGGAGTGCTGCTGCGCCGCAACGCGATCGTCATGTTCATGTGCATCGAACTGATGCTCAACGCGGCGAACCTGGCCTTCGTCACGTTCGCCCGGATGCAGGGCCGGCTGGACGGCCAGTCGGTCGCCTTCTTCACGATGGTGGTGGCGGCCTGCGAGGTCGTGGTCGGGCTGGCCATCATCGTCGCCATCTTCCGCACTCGACGCAACGCCGACGTCGACGAAGCCCACCTGCTCCGGAACTGATGGGGCACTGACATGCAGACGCTTCTCTGGCTGACTATCGCGCTGCCGCTGATCGGTGCCGTCGTGCTGCTGTTGAGCGGCAAGTCCGATCTCGCCAATGCCCGCGGGCACCTGTTGGGATGCGCCACGGTGATCGGTTCGTTCGCACTCGCCCTCGCGCTGTTCGGGCATCTCGTGAGCCGCCCGACCGAGGATCGAATGATCCACGCCAGGCTCTTCTCCTGGGTTCCGGTGGGCGCACTGCGGGTCGACTTCGGGTTGCAACTCGATGCCCTGTCGGTCTGCTTCCTGCTACTGATCACCGGCGTCGGGGCGTTGATCCACCTCTACTCGATCGGCTACATGGAGCACGATCCCGGCCGGCGCCGGTTCTTCGGCTATCTCAACCTGTTCGTCGCGGCGATGCTGGTGCTCGTGCTGGCCGACAACTACCTCGGCCTGTACCTGGGCTGGGAGGGCGTCGGTCTGGCCTCCTACCTGCTGATCGGCTTCTGGTACTACAAGCCGAGCGCGGCCGCGGCGGCCAAGAAGGCCTTCGTCGTCAACCGGGTCGGCGACATGGGTCTGGCCGTCGCACTGATGGTGCTGTTCGCCACGGTCGGCCAGATCGGGTACCGCGACGTGTTCGAGGCCGCGCCGCGAATGAGCCACGGCGCGCTGACCGCGGTGGGTCTGCTGCTGCTGCTGGCGGCGTGCGGCAAGAGCGCGCAGGTTCCCCTGCAGTCCTGGCTTGGCGACGCCATGGAAGGTCCCACCCCCGTGTCGGCGCTCATCCACGCGGCCACCATGGTGACCGCCGGCGTGTACCTGATCGTGCGGTCCGGTCCGGTGTTCAACCTCGCGCCCGCCGCGCAGACGGCCGTCGTCATCGTCGGGGCGGTCACCCTGCTGTTCGGCGCGATCATCGGGTGCGCCAAGGACGACATCAAGAAGGCTCTCGCCGCCTCGACCATGAGCCAGATCGGTTACATGGTGCTCGCCGCCGGACTCGGGCCGGCCGGGTACGCGGTGGCGATCCTGCATCTGCTCACCCACGGATTCTTCAAGGCCGGACTCTTCCTCGGGGCCGGGTCGGTCATGCACGCCATGAACGACGAGACCGACATCCGCCGCTTCGGCGGGCTGCGCACCGTCCTCCCGGTCACCTACGCCACCTTCGGCCTGGGCTACCTGGCGATCATCGGCGTGCCCCCGTTCTCCGGGTTCTTCTCCAAGGACGCCATCATCGAAGCCGCCTTCGGCGCAGGCGGATTCAAGGGCGTGCTGCTGGGCGGGGCGACGCTGCTCGGCGCGGCCCTCACCGCCTACTACATGACGCGGGTGATGCTGCTGACGTTCTTCGGCCGGCAGCGCTGGGAGCCGGGGACCCATCCCCACGAGTCACCGCGGATCATGACCGCGCCGATGGTGGTGCTGGCGGTCGGCTCTGTCGGCGCCGGCGCGCTACTGGCCCTGGGCCACACCCTGGAGCGCTGGCTGGAACCGGTGGTGGGAAGTCATGAGCCGGCGCACGCCGTGCCGGCCTGGGTGACCACCCTGCTCGCCCTGGGCGCCGTCGTCGTGGGTGTGGCAGTCGCCTACCGGCAGTACGCCGGGGCCGAGGTGCCGCGCACCGCGCCGCAGGACGTCTCGCTGATGACGGTGGCCGCCCGCCGCGATCTGTTCGGCGACAGCGTCAACGAGGCCGTCTTCATGCGCGGCGGGCAGCAGTTGACCAAGGCCATGGTGGTGGTGGACGACGCCGTGATCGACGGTTCGGTCGGGGCACTCGCGACCGCGGTGGGCCGGGTGTCCGACGGACTTCGCGGACTGCAGAACGGGTTTGCGCGCACCTACGCGCTGGCCATGCTGGGCGGCGTGGCCCTGACCGCCGGTGCGGTCCTGATTCTTTCGGCGTGGAGGTGAGGCAGTGACGAACTTCCCGTGGCTGACGGCGATGTGGGCCCTGCCGGTGATCGGCGCGGTCGTCATCATCCTGCTGCCCTCCGCCGCGCGGTCGGCGGCCAAGTACGCCGGGCTGGCCGTCTCGCTGGCGGTCCTGCTGCTCGCGCTCGTCGTGGCGCTGCGGTTCGACCCGGCCGGCGAACGCTTCCAGTTCGTCGAAAACCACCCGTGGATAAGGTCTTTCGGCACCGGCTACATCCTGGGCGTCGACGGCATCGCACTGGCCCTGGTGGTACTCACCGCCGTTCTGGTGCCACTGCTGATGCTGGCCGGCTGGAACGACGCCGACGACCGCCCCGGGCTGCGCGACCGCGGTCCGCATGTGTACGTGGCGCTGCTACTCGGCATCGAGGGCATGGTGCTGATCTCGCTGACCGCCCTCGACGTGCTGCTGTTCTACGTGTTCTTCGAGGCCATGCTGATCCCGATGTACTTCCTCATCGGCGGGTTCGGCCAGCGGGGGGCGGCCACCGCGCGATCAGCGGTGAAGTTCCTGCTGTACAACCTCTTCGGCGGCCTGGTGATGCTGGCCGGCATCGTCGGCCTGTATGTGGTGACCTCCAACGCCAAGGCGTTCCCGAGCGGCACCTTCGACTTCCGCCAGATCGCCGACGCGGTGACCAACGGCACGTTCGTGATCCAGCCCGCCGTGGCGAACGCGATGTTCCTGGCCTTCCTGTTCGCCTTCGCCGTCAAGGCGCCACTGTGGCCATTGCACCGCTGGCTGCCCGACGCCGCCGTCCAGGCCACCCCCGCCTCGGCGGTGCTGATGATGGCGGTGATGGACAAGGTCGGGACCTTCGGGATGCTGCGCTACTGCCTGCCGCTGTTCCCCGACGCCGCAACGCTGTTCCGCCCGTTCGTCGTCGCGCTGGCCCTGGTCGGGATCGTCTACGGCGCCATTCTGGCGATCGGCCAGACCGATGTGATGCGACTGATCGCCTACACCTCGATCAGCCACTTCGGCTTCATCATCCTGGGGATCTTCGCGATGACCAGCCAGGGTCAGTCCGGTTCCACTCTCTACATGGTCAACCACGGCATCTCAACCGCCGCGCTGTTCCTCATCGCCGGCTTCCTGGTGAGCCGTCGCGGCACCAGGGCCATCGCCGCCTACGGCGGCGTGCAGAAGGTTGCCCCGGTCATGGCCGCCACCTTCCTCATCGCCGGACTGGCCACTTTGTCGCTACCGGGGCTGGCGCCCTTCATCAGCGAATTCCTCGTTCTCATCGGCACATTCACCCGGTTCCCGGTGTTCGCGGTCATCGCCGTGCTCGCGTTGGTGTTATCGGCGGTGTACGTGCTGTGGATGTACCAGCGGATGATGACCGGACCGCTGGCCAAGGGCAACGAGGGGGTCTCCGACCTCCGCCGGCGCGAGTTGGTCGTGGTGGTGCCGCTGATCCTGCTGCTGATCGCCCTGGGTGTCTATCCCAAGGCAGCCCTGGACGTCATCAATCCCGGGGTGGCCCACACCCTGTCCGGGATACACCAAACGGACCCGGCGCCCACCCTGACCGCCGGAGGCTCCCCGATGACTGCCGGAGGCACCCGATGACCGCCCCGAGCATCGAATACAGCGTGCTCTCGCCGATGCTGATCGTCTTCGCCGTCGCGGTGATCGGCGTTCTCGTCGAGGCGTTCCTGCCGCGCCGGTCCCGGTATCTGGTGCAGGTGATCCTCAGCCTGGGCGGCCTGGCGGCCGCGTTCGGGACACTGGTGAGCACCTACGCCGCACTGGGGCCGGGCGCGGGGCGAATGGCTGCGGTCGGCGCCGTCACCGTGGACCGGCCCGCCCTGTTCCTGCAGGGCACCATCCTGCTGGTCGCGATCCTCGGGGTGTTGCTGATCGCGGAGTCCCGCAACGACGGGGCCGACAGCGGATCAGGTTCGGGCTCTTGGGGTCTGGACGCCTTCACCCCGCAGGCCTCGGCGGTACCGGGCAGCGTCGCCGAGCAGATCGCCACCAAACTCAAGGTGGCCCAGACCGAGGTGTTCCCACTCACCATGTTCGCCGTCGGCGGCATGATGCTCTTCGGCGCGGCCGGCGACCTGCTCACCATGTTCATCGCCCTCGAGGTGTTCTCACTGCCGCTCTATCTACTGTGCGGTCTGGCCCGTCACCATCGCCTGCTGTCTCAAGAGGCGGCGCTGAAATACTTTCTGCTGGGCGCGTTCTCGTCGGCGTTCTTCCTGTTCGGCTCGGCGCTGCTCTACGGCTTCGCCGGAACCCTGAGCATCACCGGGATCGCCGCGGCGATTCACGCGCAGAGCGCCAACGTCACCCTGGCGCTGATCGGCACCGCCCTGGTGGCCTCGGCGCTGCTGTTCAAGATCGGCGCCGTGCCGTTCCACTCCTGGGTGCCGGACGTCTACCAGGGCGCCCCCACCCCGGTCACCGCCTTCATGGCAGCGGCCACCAAGATCGCCGCCTTCGGCGCGCTGCTGCGGCTGTGTTACGTGGCGGTGCCGGCGCTCAAGGATCAGTGGCGACCGGTGCTGTGGGTCATCGCGATCCTGACCATGGCACTTGGCACCATCACCGCCATCAGCCAGAAGGACGTCAAGCGGATGCTGGCGTATTCGGCTGTCGCCCATACCGGTTTCATCCTCACCGGGGTGATCGCCGCCAATCAGGCCGGGATCTCGGGCACGCTGTTCTACCTCGCCGCCTACGGCTTCTCCACTCTGGGGGCTTTCGCCGTCGTCAGCGTCGTCCGCAATCCGGACGGCAGCGAGCAGACCGAACTGGCCCGCTGGGCGGGCCTGGGCCGCCGCTATCCGGTAGCCGGAGTGGTGTTCTCGCTGTTCCTGCTGGCCTTCGCGGGCATTCCGCTGACCAGTGGGTTCGTCAGCAAGTTCGCGGTGTTCAAGGCCGCCGGGCAGGGCGGGGCGATCCCCCTGGTGGTCGTCGGCGTACTGGCCAGTGCCATCGCGGCCTACTTCTACGTCCGGGTGATCGTGCTGATGTTCTTCACCGATCCGCCGTCCGACGCGCCCGAGGTGGCTCCGCCCAGTTCGCTGAGCGTCGCGGCCATCGGCCTGACCGCGGTCATCACCTTCGCACTCGGCGCACTCCCCCAGCCGCTCCTGGATCTGGCGGACAACGCCTCGAGGTTCCTCACCTCGTAGGTATCGTCGAGCCCGGAGGACGGCATGACTGATCAACCGCAGATCGACCGTGACATCGAGCGCATCCAGCGCTCGGGTCGCGACACCGCGTCCGTCCCCGCGCTTCTGGCCGAATGGCTTTCGACGCAGATCGGCCAGACCCCCGAGGTGACGCTGGAGAGCGGCGTCGACTCCAACGGAATGTCGTCGGAAACCCTCATCCTCACCGGCCGCTGGAATGACCATGGCACGCCGGTCGAGCAGAAGTGGGTGGCCCGGGTCGCCCCGACCGCGCAGGACGTCCCGGTGTTCTCCAGCTACCGGATGGACCATCAGTTCGAGCTGATCCGGCTGGTGTCCGAACTCACCGACGTGCCGGTGCCGCAGATGCGCTGGATCGAGCCGACGGGCACCGTGCTCGGCAGCCCGTTCTTCCTGATGGACTACGTCGAGGGTGCGGTGCCTCCCGACGTGATGCCGTACACGTTCGGCGGCAACTGGTTTGCCGACGCATCCGCCGAGCAACAGCGCGAACTGCAGGACGCCACGGTCGGCGTACTGGCTCAGCTGCACTCGATTCCGGATGCCGCGAACACCTTTGGCTTTCTCACCGAATCCGACCCGCCGGGCGAGAATCCGTTGCGACGTCTGTTCACCCGGCTGCGGAACTGGTACGAGTTCGCCGTCGCCGACGTCGGCCGCTCGGAGTTGGTGGAAGAGTCGCTGGGGTGGCTGGAGGACCGGTTCCCCGACGACGTCGCCGCCGGTGAGCCGGTGCTGGCCTGGGGCGACTCGCGCATCGGCAACGTGCTCTACCGCGATTTCCGCCCCGCGGCGGTGCTGGACTGGGAGATGGCCTGCATCGGGCCCCGGGAACTCGATGCTGCGTGGATCATCTTCGCGCACTTGGTCTTCCAGGAGATCGCCGGGCTGGCCGGCCTGCCCGGGCTTCCGGAGGTGCTCCGGGAGGAGGACGTCCGGGCGACCTACCGTCGCCTGACCGGAGTCGAACTCGCCGACCTGCAGTGGTTCTACGTCTACTCCGGGGTGATCTGGTGCGTCGTGTTCATGCGCACCGGAGCACGCCGCGTGCACTTCGGGGAGATCGAGAGGCCGGAGTCGGTGGATGCGCTGTTCTATCACGGCAGCCTGGTGCGGCGGCTGATAGCGGAAGGGAGCCAGGGATGATCGGTCCGGCCGACGAGTACCCCATCCATCAACTGCCCCAGCCGATCGCCTGGCCCGGCTCCTCGGACCGCAACTTCTACGACCGCTCCTACTTCAACGCCCACGACCGCTCCGGCGACATCTTCGTCATCACCGGGATCGGCTACTACCCCAACCTGGGTGTTAAGGACGCGTTCGTCCTGGTGCGTCGGGGCGATACGCAGACGGCGGTGCACCTCTCCGATGCCCTCGACGCAGACCGGTTGCACCAGAGCGTTCTTGACTACCGGGTCGAGGTCACCGAGCCGCTGCAGTCCCTGCGCATCGTCCTGGCCGAGACCGAGGGCATCGCCGTCGACCTCACCTGGGACGGCCTGTTTCCCGTCGTCCAGGAGCAGCGCCATCTCCTGCGTGCCGGGAACCGAGTGACGCTCGACGCGCAACGGTTCGCCCAATTGGGCTCCTGGAACGGCCATCTCGTCGTCGACGGCGAGGAGATCGCGGTCAGCGACTGGATCGGCACCCGCGACCGGTCCTGGGGCATTCGGCCGGTCGGCGAGGCCGAACCCGCGGGCCGTCCCGCCAACCCGCCGTTCGAGGGCATGTGGTGGCTCTACGTCCCGATGGCCTTCGACGACTTCGGGATAGTCATCATCATCCAGGAGGAGCCCAGCGGATTCCGCACCCTCAACGACTGCACCCGGATCTGGCGTGACGGGCGGGTCGAGCAGCTGGGCTGGCCGCGGGTCAAGATCCATTACCGCTCCGGCACAAGAATTCCCACCGGAGCGACCATCGATGCGACCGACGCCGGCGGTGCGCCCCTGCGTTTCGAAATCGAGTCAAAGCTGGGCGTGCCGATCCACGTGGGCGGCGGCTACGGCGGCGACTCCGACTGGCTGCACGGCACCTGGAAAGGCCCGGCGTTCACCGAACGCCGCACCTATGACATGACCGATCCCGCGATCGTCGCGCGATCCGGCTTCGGCGTGATCGACCACGTCGGCCGCGCGGTGTGCCACGAGGGCGGGCGCACGGCCGAGGGGTGGGGTCTGTTCGAGCACGGGGCACTGGGCCGGCACGATCCGTCGGGCTTCGCCGACTGGCTCACCGTCGCGCCGTGATGAGCCCTGATCGACGGGTGTTCCCACGGGACAGCCTGGAGTTCGGCCGCGCGGTGAACCTGATCGACGCGATATTCGGCTTCTCCCTGACCCTGCTCGTCACCACGCTGGACGTTCCACCGGCGCAGGCATGGAAAAGCCTGCGCGACGTCCTGAATACCGGACTCGGCGAACAACTCCTGGCCTTCGTCGTCAGTTTCGTTGTGGTGGTCGGCTTTTGGATCTCCAACCACCAGATGCTCTCGTCGTTCCGGGCGCTCGACGCCGCAACGATGCGCGTCTGCATCTATCTGGTCGGCCTCGTCATCTTCATTCCGTTCACCACCAAGACGATCAGCGACCCGGACCCGGACCGCCTGCCGCTGCCGACGGCCGTCTACGCGGCCAACATCGCCGCGATCGTGCTCGCCACCGTCGCACTCGTCCTCATCGGCCGGGCACGTGGGCTTGCCGATCGCAGCGAACCGGTGTCCGGGCTGATCATCCACTCTCTCGTGGTGGCGGCGGTATTCCTGATCTCGATTCCGGTCGCCTACCGACTCGGCCCGGGCAACGCCAAGTGGTGCTGGCTCTCGCTGCTGGTGATCAGTCCGTTGGTGGACGTGGCGGTGAGGCGGATGCCGCGACACCGGCCGGGTTAGCCCTCGAGACTCTCAGCCGCCGAAGTACTCCAGCAGGTATCGGCTCTCCTCGATGTCGCCGATCGTGCGCCGGGCCTTCGCCCGGGTGACCAGGATGCCCACCACCGCGACGGCCCACACCACGTACTGCACGCACCAGGCCAGCCGGAACGAGGTGAACGAATACCCGCCGGCAGCGCCGATCACGACACCCATGGCCAGCATCACCAGCAGCGAAGCCACGAACCCGCCGACGTTGACCGTTCCCTGCGCGGTGCCCAGCGTGGCCCGCGGGTTGAAGGTGCGGGCGAAGTCGAAGCCGACCATCGATCCGGGGCCGCCGGCCGAGATCACCGTCACCAGCACGATCAGCAGCCAGTGCGGTGCCGGGCGGGACAGGGCCAGAACGACCGTCCACACCAGGGCATTACTGCCGATGATGCCGAGTACCAGCCAGGAGCGTCGATGCGGATGGCGGCCGGTGAAGATGCCGAAGGCCACGCCGGAGAACACCGCACTGACCACAGAGACGATCAGCAGGAATCCGGCCCAGTCCCGTGAGACACCCTGGGCCGCAGTCAGATACGGAACACCCCACATCAGCATGAACACCGTGACGGAGAACTGGGTTCCCATGTGGGTGAAGAAGCCCAGCCTCGTTCCCGGCCGCAGCCACACCTTCTTGATGTCGGCCAGCGACGAGCGCAGGCCGGCTCCCGGGGGCTCGTCGACAGCGCCGTGGGGCGCGTTGCGGACCAGCAGCAAGGTGGCCACCATCGACACGACGCCGAGCATGGACGCCGCGGCGAAGGCGTAGGTCCAGCCCGGGCCGGTGAGCAGCGCCAGGAAGGGCACCGCCGAGAGCACCTGACCCAGCTGACCGGAGATGCCGGTGAGCTGACTGACCAGCGGCACCTGCCGCTCGGGAAACCAGCGCGGGACCAGCCGCAGCACCGAGATGAAGGTGCACGCGTCGCCGAGACCGACCACCGCCCGCGCCGTCACCGCGAGGGGCAGCGACCCGGTGAGCGCCAGGGTGAGCTGCCCGGCAACCATCAGGGTTCCGCCCGCCAGGATCATCGCCTTCGATCCATAGCGGTCCAGCAGCACCCCGGCCGGAATCTGCGCACCCGCGTAGACCACGAGTTGCAGCACCACGAACAGCGACAGCGCCGCCGGGCTGGCCTGGAACCGCTCGGCGGCATCCAGTCCGGCCACCCCGAAGGTGGTGCGGTCCAGCACCGCGACGATGTAGGCGAAAAGGCCTGCCGCCCAGACGATCCACGCTCGCATGGCTAGGCGGACTCGTCGACGACCGCCGCCAGCGCGGTCGAGGGCGTCGGTGGCCCGAATAGGGCAGTCAGGATCTTCACGGCAGACTCACTGTAATTGTCGGCGCGCTAACCTGCGCCAGCCGCACGTTCCCGCGCCCAAATGCGGGAGAATCAGCGCATGGCACACGACGTGGTGGTGATCGGCGCGGGCCTGGCGGGCCTGACGGCGGCGCGGGAGTTGGCGCGGGCGGGTTTGAACGTGACAGTCCTGGAGGGCCGCGACCGCGTCGGCGGGCGAACGTTGTCCGACACCCTGGCCGGCGTCCCGATCGACCGGGGCGCCTCGTTCGTCGGGCCCACCCAGGACGCCGTGCTGAAACTCGCGGCCGAGTTGGGCTGCCCCACCGAACCGACGTACTGCGAGGGCGCCAACCTGATCCGCTGGCGCGGGAAGGTCCGCCCCTATCCGGGCACCATCCCCAAGCTGGGGGTCGTCGGATTGCTCGACATCGGCCGCATCCGTTGGCAATTCGAACGCATCGCCCGCACGGTCAGCGTCGCCGAGCCGTGGGCCTCCCCCGACGCGGCCGCCTTGGACGCCATCAGCCTGGGCGACTGGCTGCGATCGATCCACGCCACCGCAAGTTCCCGCGATCTGATGTCGATCATGGCCCGGGTGGCCTGGGGCGCCGAACCCGACGACCTGTCCCTGCTGCACACGGTGCGCTACGTCAAAGCCTCCGGCGGCTTGGACCGCATGCTCGACGTCGTCGACGGCGCCCAGCAGGACCACTTCCCCGGCGGCAGCCACGAGATCGCCGTCCGGCTGGCGGCCGAGCTCGGCGACCGGATCAGGCTGGGCGCCGTCGCCACCCGGATCGAATGGTCCGACGACGCCGTCGCGGTGACCTCGTCGGCCGGCACCGTGGAGGCGCGGCGCGTCATCGTCGCGGTCCCGCCCGCGCACCGGCTGGACATCGACATCGCTCCCGCCCCGCCGATCGAGTACCAGCAGCTGGCGCAGCGCTGGCCGCAGGGCGCGCTGACCAAGTCCTACGCCGCGTACCCGACGCCGTTCTGGCGGGCCAAAGGCCTTTCCGGTCAGGCGATGTCCGACGAGGGGCCGGTGTTCCTCACCTTCGACGTCAGCCCCGGACCGGACGGCCCGGGCATCCTGCTCGGCTTCACCGACCCGAAGGGTTTCGACGCACTGCCGGCCGATCAACGCCGCCAGACGGTGTTGGGCTGCTTCACCGCGATCTTCGGCGAAGAGGCGCGTAGCGCGATCGACTACCTCGACCAGCGCTGGGGCGCAGAGACTTTCGCGCCGGGCGGCCCGACGGCCGCGGTTCCACCCGGATCATGGACGCAGTTCGGCCCGCTGTTGCGTCAGCCCTTCGGTCCGGTGCACTGGGCGGGCACCGAAACCGCCGACGAGTGGACCGGCTTCATGGACGGTGCGGTGCGGTCCGGACAGCGGGCGGCCGCCGAGACGATCGCGACGCTGACCGGCTGATCAGGAACTGAGGCGCTGGGCCGACAGGACCCCGTCGGCGAGATCGCGCAGACACCGGTTGACCTCGGCCGGATATTCCAGAGGTGCGCAGTGGCCGCCCGGCATCTCGACCAACTCGACGAGATTCGGTGCGTCCGCGGCGATCCTCCGGGCCTGACACATCGGCAACAACCGGTCCTTGGTGCTGCCGATCACCAGCGTGGGCACGGTCAGGCCGCTCAGGTCGATGCGCACCCTGGGCCCCATCTCGTCGACCAGCACCCGGGCCCAGGCACCCCGCCCGGCCGCCGGCGTGGCGGCGAACAGATCGTGGAGGAGACGCGTGATCGCCGGATCGGCGTCGTCGCCCACCGCCATCAGCTGAAGAAAGCGCCGGCTTCCCGGTTGCGTGCCGTTGACCAGCGGGGCGGCGCCGAGGGCTCGGATCATGTTGCGGGCGGCCACAATCCGGGCCGACCTCAACACGCCGGGTACGCGCAGCAGCTGGATCTTGTCCAGCAGGTCGCCGGTGGTGGTGTTGATCAGGGCGACGGCATCGGCCCGGTGCGACACCCGGTGACGGAAGCGGTCGGCCCACGAACTGATCGCGATACCGCCCATCGAGTGGCCGGCGATGACCGCCCGCTCCCCCCGGCGCAATGTGGCGGCGAGCACGGCATCGAGATCGGCGGCCAGGTGGTTGAGGCTGTAGGCCTTGGACTCCGGCACACCGCTGCGGCCGTGGCCGCGGTGGTCATAGGCGATCACCCGGAAGTCGCGGGACAGGTCGTTGATCTGCTCGTGCCACACCCGCAGCGAGCAGGTGATGCCGTGGGCCAACACGATCGGGTAGCCGTCGGCCGGGCCGAACACCTCGGTGTGCAACCTCGTGCCGTCGGGGGAATGCACGATCATGGTCTTGCTGGGAGGCAAGCTGGGGCCCTTGGCCCGGCTGGCGGCCACTCGTGATGCGGGCATGATCGCTCCTCACCGCGCGGCACTTCAGACCGCACCCGGGAGAAGCTTAGGGGGTCAAAGCAGTTAAAACCTCGATATCGATCGTCACAGTTTGACGACTGCCATCACAGCGTCCGGCCGACCACATCCGTCCCATGAGCACCATCGACACCCTGGGGACTGGAGGGTGCTTCCCGAACCCGACATCACCGGCGATATCACTGGTCAACTGCTAGCACCGGCGCTATCGCGTTGGCGAAGGACCTACCACTTCCCGCGAGGTACGGATGGTGCCGGAGTGACCGGCGCTACCCGGAGTGCACCCCAGCCCCGGGCGAAACTGCCACACCCGGCACTAAAGAGTGCCTATCGTTCGCTGTGCACTTGGGCGCACCTACCGAAGGAGAACCGAACAGTATGAAAACGACCATGGCCCGCGCTGCGGCCGCAGCCGGCGGCCTCGCGATCGCCACCGCCTTCGTCGTCAGCTGCTCCCAGGCCCAGGAGACCACGGACAAAGCGATCAGCGCAGGCTCGTCGGCCGCCAAGGCGGCGGAAAGCGCTGCCAGCAGCGCCGCGGGTGCCGCCGGCAGCGTCGCGTCGAGCGCCGCCGGTGCGGCCGGCAGCGCCGTGTCCAGTGCCGGCAGCGTCGCCTCCAGCGCGGTGTCGTCGGTGCTCAATGGCATCCCGACCACGCTGAAGGTTCCCGGCGTGGGTGAGGTGTCGCTGGACGGTCCGACCGCCGCGGCCTACGAGCGCCTCGGCGGCGCCACCACACTCGGTGCGCCGACCGCGGCCGCGAAGAAGATCGGCGACGGCAGCGAGACCGCCTTCGCCAAGGGCACCATCTTCGAGTCTCCGAACGGCGCATACCTGGTCCAGGGCGAGATTCTGAAGATCTACCAGGACAAGGGCGGTCCGACCGGCGCGCTCGGGTGGCCGACGGCCGACGAGTCGCAGACTGGCGGCGGCGACACGGTGGCCGGCGGCGGATGGATCGCCGAGTTCCAGCGCGGCACCATCACCTGGCTCAACGACGGCAACGGCAACTTCTCCGAGAAGATCACCACGAACTAGTAGTACGCCGCCCGCGAACGGCCCCCGGAGATTCCGGGGGCGTTCCTTTTCGGCGTGTAACGTCCTGCTCCACCGATACGAAGGGGATGACGTGACCAAGAAATTTGCAGTGACCTTGTTGACAGCAGTGGCCGCGGCTGCGGCCCCGTTCGCAGTGGCTCCGGCGGCGCAGGCCGAGATCTGCGGTGACGTCGGCGGCCGGCACGTCCAGGTCGGCGGATGCACGCCGGGCATTGTCGGTGGCGTCGCGGATGCGGCAGTGGCCGGCGCGGCGGTGGCCGGCGTCGCGGACTGGGAGCGTTACGGCTTCGACCGGGACTACGCGTTCTCCATGGTCCCCGCGTTCCCGGGCGAGGCTCCGTGCATCTCCCCGGCGGGCCTGCCGTACTACACGCCGGGCCCGATGCCCTGCTACTGACATGACGCCGAGATCCCGGCGAAGAGCGCGGTAATTCTTCGCCGGGGTCTTATTCTGTCTGCTGTCCAGCCCTAGCACCGGGTGGGCAGGGAGGACGGACATGGGCTCACGGTTGCGCGCACTCGGTGTCGTCGCCTTGTTGCTGGCGTTCATCGGGGCGCTTCCGGGGCTGGGATCACCCGCCCATGCCGCGCAGCGCGTGGTCACAGTGGCCACCCACGACATCGAGCCGTTCGTGATGACTCACGACAACGTCAAGACCGGCTTCACCATCGACATCCTCGACGAGATCGCCAAGCACGCCGGCTGGACGCTGAACTACGTCGACGTCGAGGACCACAGCGTCGCCGGTCAGCTCAGGGAAGTCACCGAAAACCGGGCGGATGCGGCCGCAGGTGCCATCTCCATCACCGCCGAACGTTCCAAGAACTTCGACTTCTCCCAGCCCACGCTCAACGCCGGGCTGCAGATCATGGTCCCGACGGGAGCCACCGCGCGGACGGCGCCGGGCCTGGTCGACTTCCTCAAGCTGCTGTTCTCCAAGGCCGTTCTGGTCTGGCTGTCCGCCGCGATGATCCTGGCCGTGATCCCGGCGCACATCGTCTGGCTGACCGAGCGCCGCCATTCGGATTCGACGATGTCCAAGAAGTACTTCCCCGGTATCTTCCAGGCCTTCGGCTATGGCCTGGGCATGCTGGCCGCACAGCCCGACGAGATGCCCCGGCACTGGGTGAACCGCATTCTGGGACTGCTGCTGGCCTTCGTCAGCATCATCTTCGTCGCGTACTACACCGCCACCCTGACCGCGAACCTGACGGTCGAGCAGTTCAAATCGCAGATCTCCTCGCCGTCGGATCTGGTCGGCAAGAGAGTGTGCACGGTCGACAAGACCACCTCCACCGCGTTCCTCGCCGACCAGGGCATCGGGTTCACCGGCGTCCCGGTCATCAAGGACTGCTACACCGGCTTGAAGGACAACAAGTTCGACGCAGTGATGTTCGACGCTCCGGTGCTGGCCTACTACGTCGCCCACGACGGCGCCGGTGACGCCGCCCTGGTGGGAACGGTCTTCCAGAACGCGGACTACGGCATCGCTTTCCGCAACGGCAGCGATCTTCGCAAAGAAGCCGACGCGGCGCTGCTGAAGATGCGCGAGGACGGCGACTACGACCTGATCAAGGACAAGTGGTTCGGCACCGCCGGACCCTGATCGGTCAGGCCACCGCCTTGGCGACGGCGACGCAGACCGTCAACCACGACCGGTCGGTGTTCGGGCCGTCCTGAACGGCCCACATCGCGTTGTGCACCATGCGCACCACCACCCAGGCACGTGCGCGGTCCTCGTCGAAGCCGGCGGCGTCGACCAGCTCCCACAGCCGCCGGCGGACGCCGGCCCCGACGTCGCCGGCGATCTCGTCCCAACGGTTCCACAGCATCGGGGCCAGCTCGTAGTGCGGATCGCCGTTGACCGGCTTGGGATCGATCACCAGCCAGGGCTCCCGGCCTCCGGCCAGCACGTTCGCGTAGTGCAAGTCGGTGTGCAACAGGCGATCCGGCACGCTCCGGTCGGCGGTCAGGTCGGTTCCGAGTCCGATGGCCTGTTCGACCAGCCGGCGCGGGATCGGCGCGCTGCGCGGCAGCGACGCCAACTCGGCGGTCCACTGCTCGATGACCGACGCGAGCCGGCGCACCTGGGGCAGCGGCGGCACATGGATCTGGCCGTAGAGTCCGGCTACGACGCGACAGGCATCGCCGCCGGGCAGACGAGCGAGATCCTCGCCCAACCTCTCCAGCAGCAGGGCCCGGCGGTACGGATCGGCGCTCAGCAGACGGACCGCGCCGTGACCGCCCCACCGCCGAAGCGCGAGGTGCTCGTGCTCCGAATCCTCATCGGGGAAGCCCACTTTCAGGACCGCCGCCACCTCGTCGGCCGTGCGCACCGGCACCACCAGCGAACAGTGGCCGTGGGTCGGCGCCCCGTCGACCCGCAGCCGCCAGGTCTGCATCAGGGCCGCCACCGCCGCCGGCAATCCGTCGACCCACGCCGCCCACCGGGGCCCGCGACTGGCCATCGCATGCACCGCGGGCGGAAGCACGCGACGCTCTATTTCGCGACTTTCGCGGACGCCCGCAAAGCCCAGGCCACCCCGGCTGCGGTCACCGCCACCACCGCTCCGGTGAGCAGGCCCGTCCACGTCATCGCGGTGGTGAAGCCGTCCTTGTCGACGCTGCCGGTGAAGTTGGCCGACGATCCGGTGGCCAGGAGATAGAAAACCGCGACCGCGCTGCCGATCAGCGCGATCCCGAGAGCGTTACCGAGCTCGAAAGACGTCTCCGAGATCCCGGTGGCAGCACCGACGCGATCCTCACTCGCGCTGGTCAGAACCAGGTCGGACCCGGCGGTGATCACCAGCGCGAAGGAGAAGCCGATCAGCATCAGCGGAACGACCAGTGCCAGGTAGGAAGCGCCGACCGCCAGACCGAACGTGGTCAAACCGACGCTGCCCGTGCACAACCCGAGCAGCATGACCTTGCGGTGGCCCCACCTGCCGACCAGGCGGGCGGTATTCGGAGCGGCGAGCATCGACACGATCGAATCCGGCAGGGCCGCCATGCCGGACTGCAACGCCGAGAAACCCTCCACCTGACGGAGATAGATCGGAAGGAAGAACAGCACGCCGACGTTGGCGAACACCGTTATCAGTTCCGCCACCACCGCGGCGGTGAATTTCCGCTCGCGGAACAGATCGAGGTCGAGCAGGGGCACCCGGACCTTCTTCTGCCGACGCAGGAACACCCACACGAGCAGCGTTCCGGCAGCCAGTGCCGCGTAGGCGGGCCGGAAGCCGAGACCGGAGTGCGCCAGTTCGGTGATGCCGTAGACGATTCCCAGAATGCCCGCGGTGGAGAGCAGCACCGACAGCAGATCGAGCGGATGGTCGCCCGTGCTGCGCGCTTCGGGAAGTACCCATGCGCCCACGCCGGCCACCAGTACGACCACCGGGATGTTCACCAGAAGCACTGAACCCCAATAGAAATGCTCGAGCAGAACCCCGGCCAGCGTCGGCCCCATGGCCGCCCCGGCCGCGCCACTGGCGCTCCAGATACCCACCGCCCTCGTGCGCTGGCGGTTGTCGGTGAACACCGTCCGCAGCAGTGCCAGGGTGGGCGGCATCAACCCCGCTCCGGCGAGCCCCTGGATCGCGCGCGCCGCGATGAGCAAGCCGGCCGTCGGGGCCATCGCGGCCGCTGCCGAGGCCACCCCGAACGCCACCGTGGCGACGAGCAGAAGTCGCTTGCGCCCTATGCGGTCTCCGATGTTCCCCATGGTGACGAGAAGGCCGGCCAGAACGAAGGAGTAGATGTCGCCGATCCAGAGAATCGCGTTGTAGTCGGGGCGCAATTGCTCGGTGATCGCCGGCACCGCGACGCTGACCACCGTGCCGTCGATGGCGACCATGAAGACCGCGAGGGAGAGCACGAACAGCGCCGCACCCTGGCGTCGTGTCATCGACAGAACCTTAGCGGCCGCGGCGTTAAACGGCCGGGGTCCGCTCTTGCATCTTCCATTCCTGGCCGTAGCCGTCGCGCAGCAGATCGAGGAACGGGATCGCGTCGAACGCCTCAGGCCCGAGCACGCCTGCCCCCGACCACGCACCGGAGGACAGAAGCTCCAGCGCCACAACGGGATTCATCGCGGTCTGCCACACCACCGCCTGCGCCTTGTACTCCTGCATGGTCCAGGCGTTGTCGGCGACGTGGTAGAGGTAGACCTCGCGCGGCTTGCCGTCCTTCCCGGTGCCGGTGACCCACAGCCCGGCGCAGGTCTTCCCGGTCATCTTCGGGCCGAGGGCCAGCGGATCGGGCAGGCAGGCGGCGACCACGTCGCGCGGGCTGACCGCGGCGCCCCGCACCCGCACCGGCTCGGTCTTGTCCAGCCCGAGCTTGTTGAGCACCTTGAGCACCTCGATGAACTCGTCGCCGAGACCGAATTTGAAGGTGACCCGCTTGGCTTCCACCCAGCGCGGCATGAGGAGCACTTCCTCGTGCTCGACGTTGACGCACTCGACCGGGCCGATGCCCTCCGGGAAGTCGAACACCTCCGGCTCGCTGAACGGCTCGGTGGTGAACCAGCCGCGGTCCTTCTCCCAGATGACCGGCGGGTTGAGGCATTCCTCGATCACGGTCCAGATCGAGAACGACGGGGCGAAGTCGTATCCCTCCACGACGAGGTTCGACGCGTCGCGCACGCCGAGTTCGTCGATGGAGGAGAACAGGTGGTCTGCGGCGTAGCGAGCGAACACGTCGGCCAGGCCGGGTTCGACGCCGATGCCGACCAGGGCCAACTGCCCCGCGGCCTCCCACTCCGCGGACTTGGCGAACTGGTCGTCACCGAGCTTGACGTGCGACAGCTCGAACGGCTTCTCGGGATGACGGTGCGACAGGCTCATCGCGGTGTCCAGGTAGCCGGCCCCGGCCGCGAAAGCGCCGTTGAAGATCGGCATCACGAACCGCGGGTCGACGACGTTGAGCACATGGGTGATGCCGTGCGTCCGGCACGCCTCGGCCACCGCGTCGGCGCTGGAGGCGTCCAGTTCGATGCCCGTGAAGCGGTGGTCGCCGATGCGTGCGACCAGATCGGAGGCCCGCGCACCGTCGTAGTCGGCGATCAGGTAGCTGTCGAAGAAGTCACGGCGGGCGGCGATGAGGGCGGCCGA
>CAYTOD010000011.1:53845-64058 GCA_964439315.1 uncultured Mycobacterium sp.
CGCCCGGGGTTTGGCGGCTATCTGGTCGCGGTCCAATAAGCCCCGGGGGGCGGGTTTGCGGGCGGCCGTGGATCCGACGCCACCGGCGCCGATCTGGAGGATGCGCATGGGCAGAAGCCTAGGCGAACACTGGCTGAATAGCCGACCATCGCGTCGGAAGCGATGGAACAATCCGGCTATGGCGGAGGAGGAAATTCCCGACCCACCCATGCACGACCTGAAGTCAAAAGGTCTGAAGAAGGGGTCGGTGTCACTGATCGGGGCGGTGTCCATCGGGCTGGCGGCGACCGCGCCGGCCTATTCGCTCACCGGGGCGCTCGGGCACGGGGCGGCCGAAGCGGGCTATCAACTACCGGTGGTGTTCATCATCGCCGTCGTGCCGATGTTCTTCGTGGCGTTGGCCTACAAGCATCTGACCGATGCCGCACCCGATGCCGGAACGGTATTCACCTGGGGTTCCAAGGCGATCATGCCGCACATCGGATGGATCGGCGGATACGCGCTGCTGCTGTCCAGCGTGCTGGCCGGAGTGGGCGCCGCCGGCATCACCGTCAACGCCATCACGACGTCACTCGGCATCGAGGACGCGTCGAACTGGCTGCAGATGGCGATCGCCGCCGCGTTCATCCTGTCCACCACCTGGCTGGTCGCGCGCGGCGCCGAGGAGTCGTCGCGAACGACCCTGCTGCTCACCATCATTCAGTACGGCGGACTGATCCTGTTCGCCGCGATCCTGGCCATCAACGTGATCGGCCGCCACAAGAGCCCGACTGCCGAAGCGTTTTCGTGGCAGTGGTTCAACCCGTTCGCCATCAGCAGCTTCACCGCTCTGCTCGGAGCATTCCTGGTGGCGGTGTTCATCTTCTGGGGGTTCGACGCATCGCTGTCGATGTCGGAGGAGACCGAGGGCGACGCCAAGGACTCCGGCAAGAGCGGGGTGACGGCGATCATCATCACGGTGATCACCTACGTCGTCATCGGGGTCGCGGCACTGGCCTTCGCCGGCATCGACCCCAACAGCGAGACCAGCCTGACCAACGATGCCAACATCGACGACGTCTTCGCCTCCCTGGCGCGCGAAGCCGTGGGACCCCGCGGTGCCGTGTTCGCCTCGGTGATCATCGGGCTGTCGGCCTTCTCGGCGACCATCTCGACGGTGATGTCCACGGTGCGGTCGGTGTTGTCGATGGCCACCTACAAGGCTCTACCGGAGAGATTCGCCTCGGTCGACGACGTGGTGCAGACGCCGAAATTCGCCACCTGGTTCATCGGCATGACCACGCTGGCCATCTACTGCGGGCTGACCTGGTTCTCCGACAGCATCGTCGAGGACTGCGTGTACAGCGTGGGCATCGCGATCATCACCTACTACAGCGTGGTCGCCATCTCGTGCGTCGTCTATTTCTGGGACACCGCGTTCGAGTCCTGGCGGACGGCGATGGGACAGGTGATCCTTCCCGCGATCGCCGCGATGATCCTCATCCCGGTCGGCGTGATCGAGGCCTACCAGATGGCCCAGCCTGCCGACGAGCACTCCGGCGCCTCGCTCGCCGGGGTCGGGGTGGTGTTCATCATCGGCGTGGCCAGCCTGCTGTTCGGGGTGCTTCTGATGATCCTGTGGAACATGAAGTCCCCGGCGTTCTTCCGCGGCGAGACGCTCAAGCGCGAGCGCACGCATCGACCCAAGGGTTAGCCGGATACCACTCGATCCGGCCCAGATGATCGGCCCGCAATGATTGACTGAGGTCCGTGCCTCACCTCAGCCGACGAGAACTATTGGCGGCCGCGGGACTCGCGGTCGCGGGACTGACCGTTTCCTGCTCAGGCTCGAAGTCCGCCGCGCCGCCGGCGCCGAAAGCGCTGACCGACCTGGAGAAGCAGCTGCCCGGCAAGGTCCTGCGTCCGGGCGCCCCGGACTACGCCGAGTTGGCCACTCCCCGCAACCTTCGCTTCGCCGCCACCATGCCGGAGGCGGTGGTGCAGTGCGCCAATGCCTCCGACGTCGCGGCGACCGTGGCCTGGGCCCGAGAGACCGCGACTCCCTTCGCGATCCGCGGTGGCGGCCACAACTACGCATCGGCCTCCAGCTCGCGCGGGATCATCATCAGCACCCGCACGATGAACGCCGCCACGATCGACGGAACAACGCTGCGGGCGCAGGCCGGCGTCCGCAACGCGGATCTGGCCAAGCTCCTCCCCCAGGGCGGCACCGGCCGGCTGCTGCTTCCCGGCGGCAACTGCCCAGCCGTCGGCGTGGTGGGCCTGACTCTGGGCGGGGGCATCGGGCCCAACGCCCCGTGGGCCGGATTGACCGCCGACCGGCTGCGCAAGGCGACCATGGTGACCGCCGACGGCACCGTCGTCACTGCCAGCGCCACGGAGAATCCGGACCTGTTCTGGGGCCTGCGGGGCGGAGCGGGCGGCAACTTCGGCGTGATCACCGACCTCGAGTACGAGCTCGTCGAAGTCCCGGTCACCCGGGCGACGACGGCGGAGTTCACCTTCCCCGGCCGCGACGCCGCGCTGGCCGGTGCCGTCGCCTTCCAGAAGGTCCGCGCTGACGCTGAACGGAAGGTCACCGGCAACCTGTATCTCGGGCACACCAACGGGAAGAGCGGGGGCGACATCGAAGGCTATGTACAGGCGCAGGCCCTGGCCGGCGAGGCCGATGCCCGCGTCGCGCTGGCGCCGCTGCTGGCGGTGCCGGGAGTCAAGGCGGAGATCAAGGAACGGCTGTGGTGGGACGTCTACGGGTGGTACATCACCGAGCCGTCGCCGGCGTACTCGTTCTGGGATCGCTCGCTTTACGCCGATGACTACCTCACCGAGGATGCTCTGGGCGAGGCCCTCGACGTCGTGCGGCGCTTCCCCGCCAACGGCGACCCGGAACGGCACGGCGCGATGGGCATCTACGGCTGGGTGGGCGGTGCCGTCAACGACGTGGCGGCCGGCGACACCGCCTACGTCCACCGCTCCGCGAAGATCCTCGTCGAAATGTCCGCGGGCTGGGCCACGCCCAAGGAGTCGACGTTGCCGGACAACCCGATTCCGCCGGACATCCAGGACTGGGAAGACGAACTCTGGCACACCCTGCTGCCGCATACGAACGGACACTCCTACCAGAATTTCCCGGACCCCGGCCTCGAGGAGTGGGCCAGTTCGTATTACGGGGACAATCTCATTCGGCTCGCGGGGCTCAAGACCGCCTGGGATCCGCTGGACGTGTTCAACTACGCGCAGGGGATCCCGCTGCCCCGCTGACGCCCGCGGGCGATCCGACCGATCCGCGGAGCACGGGCCGGCGGACGGTCGCCGGGGCCGGCTGCCAGCCCGGGCCGCGGAACAGGAAGCCCAGCGAGTCCCGCAGGGTGCGCGCAGATTTCAGATCCCGGACGATCGCCGCGAACTCGTGGAAGGCCACCGTCAGCGGGTTGAAGGTGTTGATGTTCTTGGTCAGCCCGTACACCACCTGCTCCTCCTCGGCCTCGAAGGTGCCGAAGATCCGGTCCCAGATGATCAGGATGCCGCCGTAGTTGCGGTCCAGGTAACGCTTGTTGGAGGCGTGGTGCACCCGGTGATGCGACGGCGTGTTCATCACGAATTCGATGGGAGCCCAGAGCTTTCCGACCCGTTCGGTGTGCAGGAAGAATTGGTAGGCCAGGCTGATGGACTGCTGCAGCATGATCATCCAGGGCGCGAACCCCACCAGGGCCAGCGGCAGCCAGAACGGCAGGGCGGTGAACGGCGTCCACGGCTGGCGCAGCGCGGTGGACAGGTTGTAATGCTCGCTGGAGTGGTGCACCACATGACTGGCCCAGAACACCCGGACGGTGTGGTGACTGCGGTGATACCAGTACATACAGAAGTCCTCGGCGAGGAAGAGCGCGATCCAGGTCAGCGGATCGCTGGCCGACAGGTGGATCGGGGCGATCAGGTACAGCGCCGTGTAGGCGAGCAGCACCACCATCTTCCAGCCGATGTTGATCAGCACCGAGCCGGCGCCCATGAGCAGGCTGGTGCGGGTGTCCTTGACGTCGTAGCCGACCTTGTCCTCGTCGGGAAGCAGGTAGTAGGACAGGCCTTCGATGATCAGGAAGACGACGAAAAACGGTATGGCGTAGAGGATGACGTCGAACACTGCTTACTCCTGGTTGTTTCGGTTGTCGGTCTGGCAGGCGGCGACGAGACGCGACAGCAGCGCCTCGGCGAGACCTCCGGCCCGCTCTGAATCGCGCGCGGCGATGGCCTCCGCGAGTTCGAGATGGGCTGGGCGGTCCGCTAATTCGGCCGCGTTGAGAGCAGTGACGAGATCTGCGCCGACGTCCGCGATCGCGGCGAGCAGGGTGTTGAGCGCCAGCCGGTAGGCCAGATTGTCCGAACCGTCGATGACCGCCGACCAGAAGGCGACGTCGGCCGACGCCACCTTCCCGACGTCGTCGCCGGCCTGCTCCGGGTAAGCCGCGGCGGCGGCGAGGACAGCCGCCAACTGTTCGTCGTCGGCGTGCAGCGCACACCGTCGTGCCGCGTCGGCGGCGACGGTGCGCCGCATGACGGCCACGTCGCGGACGATCGTGAGCGCCGGGATCACCCCGGTGGCGGCCAGCCCGCTGAGTACGTCGAGGCCGGCGTGCGTTCGCCAGTCCAGCACCAGGGTCTTGCCACCGTGGCTGATGCGCACCAGTCCGGCCTGCTGCACGCGCTTGAGCGCCTCCCGTACGGCGTGCCGATTGACCTGCCAGGCCAGCGACAACTCCCGTTCGGAAGGCACCGGCCCACCGGCCGGCCAGCGGCCGCTGAGGATTTCGTCGGCGATCCGCGCGAAGACCGCGTCGGAGATCGACGTGGTGCGCGGAATGGGGTTCAGGTCCATGTCGACCATCCTGACCGGCGGAGGTGTTACTGGTCAACTGGTTACACCAGTTATCTGGATCACAGCAGTCGCCCGCGCCGGTCCCGGATCCGGATCCGCACGTTCGCGACAGATGGGACCGTTCGCGACAGATGGGACCGTTCGCGACAGATGGGACTGGGAGTTGGCCCATCATGGGCAGTTATGCACAGCATGCACATCACCGAACTCACCCGTGACCTGGCCAGGCACGAGGACGCCGGCGACTACCTTGCCGTGATCGAGGGCGTCCGGGAACTCGTCGCGCTCAACGCCGACACCGTCAAGGACCCGTGGATCAAGGGCTGGATCGGGCGCCGTTGGCGCGACCTGTTCCTCCAGGCGGCCGTCAAAGACAAGGACGCCCTGGAGTACGCGTCGAAACCCTCGCTGCTCGCCCCGGTCCCCCTGCCGTCCTTCCTGAAGAAGTCCAACCCGCGCCAGGCCATCGCCGACCGGTTCCTCAAAGACCTGCCGAACAGCGAATGGCAGGCGGAACTGCCTGAGGCGCAATACCATTCGATCAAGAACACCACGCTGATACTGTGCGGCGGACTTCTCACCGGCCTGCTGTTCCCGGGCGCCCACGCATTCCCGCTCGAAGCCGACCAGCTCTACAAGGACCGGGGCTGGCGCACCATCCGCGCCGACGTCCATCCGATGAGGTCCTGCGAGGCCAATGAGGCCGACATCGAGGCGGCCTTCCGCGGCGAGGGACTGGACGCCCAGAGCAACCCGATCGAGCACCCCGAACCGCCCGACAAGGTGTTCATGCTCGGCTACAGCAAGGGCTCCCCCGACATCCTGTCGTTCCTGGTCAACCATCCCGAATACAACGACCGGATCAAGGGCGTGTTCACCTGGGGCGGCGCCGTGGGCGGATCGTTCACCGCCGACGGCATCTACGGCCAGATCAAGGACCTCCCCACCGAAGGCTCCTACGAGTACGTCAGCAAGCTGCTGAGCGTGATCAGCCCGGCCATGCTCAACCAGGTCGGGGTACGCCGACTCGACGAGTACGACGTCAAGGGCGCGATGAACGATCTGCGCACCGACGTCCGGGAGGCGTTCAACAAGAAGCACTCCGAGTACCTCGACAGCCTGGGTATCCCCATCTTCGCGCTGACCGGGGCCACCGCCCCGCTGGAAGTCCCGAACATCCAGTTCATGGACGCCGTGCGACTGAGCCAGTCGGACGCGAACAACGACATGCAACTGACCCAGAAGCAGGCGATCCTTCCGATCGGGATGAACACCCACATCGCGATGGCCCACGCCCACCACTGGGACATCGCCTATGCCGCCTTCCCGCTGGCGATGCGTGCCATGAGCCCAAACCTGGAGAACCGGTGGCCGCGCTACGCGGCGCTGGTGGCCAACTGGGAACTGCTCGCCGAGTTGGGCCTCATTGACTGATCGGAATAGGTTCGGGATAGGTTCTGCGCCATGAGGCGAACGTTGACACTGACCGCGTGCACCGCTGCCCTGCTGGGGATTTCGGCACCGGGGATTTCGGCACCGGTCGCGGCAGCCGACCCCAGCCCGGCGCCGGGCTCCGTCGCCTACATGATCGGCCGCTGTTACGACCCGAGCCAGCCCGTCACCGAGAGGCCGGCCACCGTCGAATACATCTGCGACTCCACCTCGATCATGGAGAACATGACGTGGACGTCGTGGGGCCCGGACGGCGCCAACGGCACCGGAACGGACAACTCGTTGGAGTGCCAACCCGACTGTGCGCAGGGTCCGCGTCTGATCAACCCGATCGTGGTGCACGCCTGGAATCCCAAGGCGCCCATCACGACCGGCTGCCCGCCGGACGTGCAGTTCTATTCCGACCTGACCGTCGCCTATCCCAAGGGGGTACCGCCGTGGATCAAGCCGGGCACCTCGTGGAGCAACACCGTCGACTACATCACCATCGACGGTATGCCCGCGGTGCACTTCACCAACCAGGGCCCGCGCAGCTGCACGCCTCTTCCGCAGTAGGGCTGTCATGAGTTCACATTTCGCCGCCGTCGCCTCCCTGGCGCTGGCCATCTTCTTCAGCCCGGAAACCCTGGTTCTCGGCCTCATCATTGCCAGCGACAAGAAGGTCCCGCGCCTGGCGGCCGGCACCTTCGCGATCGGCGCCGTGGTCGGCATCGCCTTCGCCACCGCGATCGGACTGTGGATCGCGCATGCGACCGGCACCGACGCCCCTACCGAACGACACGGCTGGCCCGGCTTCATCGTGCGCGTACTCCTCGCCGGCGCCCTGCTGATCATCGGCCTGCGCCGCGCGGTGAGCGCGATCCGCAAGAAGCCGATCGCCGACATCTCCAAGCCCGAGCAGAAACCTCCCGCTCTGCGCGCCTGGCTCGACCGCCATTTCCCGGCGCTGATGAACCAGCTGAACCCGGCCACCGATCTTCCGGTGCGCCAGCGCGTCGTCCGCGCCGGAGTCGCGGGCTTCGCGATGTGCGGGCTGCACCCGAAGGTGTTCCCGATCGCCATCGCCGCAGGCCATCAGATCGTCCAGATCGACAGACCCGCCGAACGCGCGCTGGCGATCGCGGTGTTCGCGGCGATCTCCGTCGTGCCGGCGGTCACCCCGCTGATCATCGACTTCGTCAGGCCCGGAGCGACCACCCGGATCAAGGACGGCTACGAGCGGATCATGAAGGTCCACGGACGCTGGATCACCGCGGCTCTGCTCATCGGCGTCGCGTTGCTGATCGGGCATGACGCCTGGACGAAGTACCCGGCCCGGCACTGAACCGGCCCTGAACCGGCCCTGCGAACCTGGCTTCCGTGGGCCTCGGCCGCGTTAGTGTGAAGCGGCTTGGGCAGTCCGTCTCGCAGCGCAGGAGGCACCGTGAACCGCAAAACCGTCAGCGGGTTCGCAGCCGCGGCCGTCGCCGGTCCGCTGATGGCCCTGGGGTGGGGCCTCGGCTGGGGGCAAGCCACGTCAGCCGCTGACGACGCCGGCACCTACAGCGGAACGGACTGCGGGGCCGGCCAATTCTTCGACGCCAGCACCCAGACCTGCTCGAGTTCGGTGGTCACCAACGATCCCGGCGCGGTTCCGCAGCAGAAGGGGCCCGGGATCGACGGGTACGGCGGTGTCAAGTGCCCCGAGGGCCAGGACTTCGATGCCTCGGCGCAGGCCTGCACGCCGACCGTGGTGACCAACGATCCCCAGTCGGCGGTGCCTCTGCAGGGCGAGGATCCGGCCGAGTACAGCGTGCCCACTGTCGGGAACATCCCGGGCTGCGCGGCCGAGCAGAAGGGCGGTCAGGGCGCCGGCACGGATCCGTTCGGCCTCTGCCGCTGACGGTCGGCCCTCGGCCTCTGCCGCTGACGGTCGGCCCTCGGCCTCTGCCGATGACGGTCGGCCCTCGGCCTCTGCCGATGAGGCCTGGCGATCAGCGCAGCGCGTTGTCCAACACCGACGCGGTGACGACGTACGCGGCGTGGCTGCCGACCGAACTGATCTGAGCGTCCAGCGGCCACTTCCACGGCAAGGGGGTGCGGCCCAGCAACGGAAACGCCACCGACGTCATGGTCATCAACGCGCCGCCGAAGATCAGGCTGGCTTTCGGTTCGCGAAAGCGATTGCGCAGCAACACATGGAGCAGCCCGAAGGCCGAACCGTAGGTCCAGCGCAGCGCCAGCGTGATAAGTCCGGCCTCCCGGTTGGTGGGCTCGCGAAGGTTGAGGATCTTCGCGACGATCTGTCCGGGCACCACGCTGTCGTCGTAGTCGAGGCCTTCGTCGGACCACAGCCCCTGCACCGGAGTGCCGTCGGCAAGCGTGGTCACGCCGGTGTAGCGCCCTCGCCGCAGGATGCGCTCAAGGTGGTACCAGGCGGCCATGACCGCGGTCCCGCCCGCCCCGGCCACCAAGCCCCGGCTGTACCAGGGCAGGCGCCGTACTCGCGGTCGCTGGAAAACCGTCATGGAAACAGAGGCTAGCGGCCCGCGGCACCGTTCTATGCTCATCTCGGTGACCTGGCAACAGATCGAACCCTTCCTCGCGGCGATCGCCATCGGTCTGCTGCTGGGCTTCGAACGCGAACGCGGCAATCACCGCGAAATCCCGGCCGGCTCACGTTCCTTCGCGCTGCTCTCCCTGGCCGGGGCGATCGCCGCCAGCATCGGCGAGTGGGCGGTGGCGATCGGCCTCGTCAGTGTCGGAGTGCTGTTGGCGCTGGCCTACTTCCGCACCAGCAAGTCCGATCCAGGGACCACCACCGAGATCGCCGCGGTGGTCGCCTACCTGCTCGGAGCGCTGGCCTTCACCAAACCGGCCGCGGCGGGCGCCCTGGCGGTGATCGTCGTCGGGCTGTTGATGTCCAAGTCGCGCATCCACCGGTTCGCCCGCGACATCGTCAGCGAGGTCGAGCTGGAGGACGCCATCAAGTTCCTCGTGGTGGCGTTCGTGATTCTGCCGGTACTGCCCAATCAGCCCATGGGTCCCTACGGTGTGCTCAATCCGGCCAAGGTCTGGCTGCTGGTCGTGCTGCTCACCGGGATCGGCTGGGTCGGCTACATCGGGGTGCGCGCCCTGGGCCCGGAACGCGGACTACTCGTGACCGGACTGGCCGGCGGGTTCGTCTCGGCCTCGGCGACGACGGCGTCGATGGGACGGCTCAGCCGCTCGGTCTCCTCGATGCGGGCACCACTGGCCGGTGCGCTCTTCGCCAGCGTGTCTACGTTCGTGCAGTTGCTGATCGTCATCGCGGTGGTCAGCCCGACGGTGGAGCGGCGGTTGTGGCCCTCGGCGCTCGCCGGAGCGGTGGCGCTGGCGGGTGTCGGCGCCATGGTCTACCGCGGCTCGGTACACGGCGGACCGCAGGCGAAAACCGCACCGCCAGCCCCGGACGCGGAGCCGGACCCGGATCCCGCTGTCCCGGAGGTCCCGGCCAGCCGGCCCTTCGCGATCCGCCCGGCCCTCATTCTGGCCGCCGTGCTCACCTTCGCGCTGCTGCTGGGCCGTTGGGGCGCAGACGTTCTGGGCCCCAACGGCGCCGTCCTGGCCGCGGCCGCCGCCGGCCTGGCCGACGCCCATGCGGGCTCGGTGGCAGCGGCCAGCCTGGCCGGAAAGGGCGACATCACCGTCGGGACCGCGCTGCTGGCCATCGCCGCCGCACTCGCCTCGAACCTCTTGGTCAAGGTCGTGCTCGCGTTCACCGCCGGCGGCCGTCGCTTCGGGACGGGATTCCTGGCCGGCATGGCCGCCCCCGCGGCCGTCTTCGCGGCGGCTCTGGCCGTTGCCGGGACCCCCGGGTTATAACCGCCACCGCCGCCCCCCCGCGAGTTGCTGTGGTACCGCGTACCCCAC
>CAYTOD010000011.1:64068-71226 GCA_964439315.1 uncultured Mycobacterium sp.
GGGGGGGGGGGGGGGGGGGGGGGGGGGCGGGCCGGCCCCCGCGGCGGCCCCCCCCCCCCCCCCCGACCGCCGGCTAGTTGCTGTCTTCCGGCGTACCCATCGCTGCGGCACGCTCAGCGGAGGAGAAGCCTGCCACGGAACCTCGTGAGGCACGGGCCGCCGTGATCTTGTCCGACGTCAGGGCGTAAGCGGCCCGGTTGGCGGAATAGGACCTCTTGTCATAGGTCATCGCCAGTTTCCGGTCCATGCCCATCTGCGCACCGACCTCGACGGCGTCCATGTCCGCCCCCAGGAAGATGAACTCCCAGCTGTAGACCTCGCGCTGCTGGGTGATCAGTGTCCGGACGGCCGCCCAGTCCCATTCCCGGCTGGCGTTCTCCATACCGTCGGTCATGATTAGGCAGATCACCTGTCCGGGACGCTCGTGTTCAGGCATCGCCGAAAGCTGTTGTCCCACTTCGGTGATGAACCGGCCGGTGGAGTCCAGCAGTGCCGTCCTCCCCCGCGGTGCGACGACGAATTCCGGGACCACCGAGATATCGGTGGGCGGGTACAGGACGTCGTACTCGGTGTCGAACTGCGCGAGGGTGACCCGGCACTGACCCGGGTTCTGCCGCTGGGCGTTGATCAGTTCGCGCCAGCCGTCCTCGGTGGCTTCCTTGCAGGTGTTCATCGACCCGGAGCGGTCGAGCAGAGCCGCGATCAGGGTCTGGTTGGAGTCGGTCACGGGCGTTCCCTTCGTAAGGTCGACGACAGCACGTACCGATCCAAGGGACGACGAAACCCCCCGCAGCGAAAACGAACCCCCGACGATGATGAATCCGGCCACCGAAGCGGCCGGCGTTGATAACTCAATTATACGGAAAGATCCGACAACCCGCCCGTCCGATTCATCCAGGGCCGAAACCGCCCCGCCGCAGGACCGGGTCGGTAGGTTCGCCCCATGAAACACGTCCCCACCCGGGAAGATCTGAACCGGCGCGTCGAGGAACGCCGAGCGAAGCTGGCCGCCTCCCGCAAGCTGTCCGCGGTGGCGGCCGTCGTCGCGCGATTCAAGGAGATCGACGGCGCCAATCAGGGCGTGCTGGTGTCGGTGCAGGTGTTCACCGTCGTCATCCCCCTGATGATTCTCGGTTTCAGCTATGTCAGCGGTTTCGCCGACAGCGCCAACCCGGGCACCGTCTGGATCCGCGAACTCGGCCTGACCGGCCGGACCAGTGAAACGGTGCGCGACGCGTTCGGCAGTACGTCCGGTCTGCAGTCGATGTGGACCTTCGTCGGCATCGCCGCGTTCCTGTTCTGGGGCATCCCGATGTCGGTCACCGTCGCAGGGATGTTCGCGAAGGCCTGGCAGCGCGAGCCCTTCGGATTCGGTCCGGCCCTGGCGCGGGGATCTCTGTGGTTCCTGCTCTACCTGACCATGCTGGTGCTCCGTGAACGCATCGCCTACGGGAGCGACCACAGCGGTCCCGTGCAGTTGCTGCTGTTCGCGGTCGCGCTGATCCCGGTGTGGGCCTTCTGGTCACTGACTCCGGCGGTCCTGGTCCGCGACGGGGGCCACGGTGTTCGCTATCTCGCGCTGGCCGGCCTGGCCGGCGTGGTCATCGACGGCATCATCGTCCCGGCGATCGGGCGCCTGATCTTCCCGACCGTGATCGACGGCTGGCGGGAGTTCGGTCCGATCGGCGTGGCGATGGCCCTGATCACCTGGTGCGGGGTGCTGGGCACGGGATGGGTGGTCACCGCGTGCGTGGGAGCGGTGCTGTGGGAGCGCACCGCACCGACCGAGACCGTCATCGAGGCCCAGTCAGCACAGGACTAGAGGTCAGGCCCGCCCGCCGTTGAGCGCACACGCCATCTGTGCGGCGTGGGCATCGGAGTTGAGCTGGGTGGCTGACGTGTTCAGCGAATCGCCGCCGCCGCGCAAGCCCATCACCAGCAGTAGTTTGGTCGCGTGCAGCGACCAGGTCTGCATGGGATCGGAGACCTCGGGCGGGAGCCCCGGCGTGTGGGAGGCCTGCAACGCGGCGGCAGCCGCTTCGCGCAGGGCGGTCCGGCCGATCACGTTGGATCGCCACACCGTCGGGTCGTCATAGTTGACCACGTTGCCGTTCCCGGCCGTCGCGTAGGCGAAGTCCTCGTAATTCTGCGCAGCGAGATTCAAAGCCGCGCCGAACTGTCTGCAGGCGCCCGCGACCGCCCCGCCGGACTCGACGGGAGCCACTGAACCGACGGCGACCGGTCCCGCCACCGCGGAATCGTCGGTGTCGTCGGCGAAAGCCGGTGGTGCCGCGATCAGCGCAGGCACCACGATCGCAAGCCCCGCGCAACGCAGCAGAGACGCGAGCTGTGGCAAACTCATCGAACCCCTCCGAAGCCGTTATTTCCGACTGAGACTAACGCGAAATGCATGACGAAAGCACAGCCGAGGAGGCCGACCACAGTTGGACGGCAAAGAAGAACCCGGCGTTTCCCGCCCGTTTTCCATCTGTTTATCTGGGCACTCGACGATAGCCGCGGTATGAAACGAACCGATAACGACCGACGATCACTCAGTAGATCCCCACGGAGTAGATCCCCACGGACCGAGAGGCGCCAGCACGACATGTCGTACCGATCATCCGCACTGCTCGGAGCGTGCCTGCTGCTGGCGACGGCCACGGCTCCGAATGCCCTCGCCGACCCGCCGGCCGATCCCCCGGCCGTCCCGGCCGCCGAGGCCGCGCCGAAGCCCGCCCCCGCCGGGCCGGTTCCCGAGGCTCCCGCCGCACCGATCGCGTCCGCCACGCCGGGCACGCTGACCACTCCGGACGGTTGGGTACTGACGGTGGTGGCGAAGAACGAGTCCATGGAGCCGGTGGCCCCGCTGACGAACTCGCCCTGGTCGCGCGAGTACATCGTCGACGGCAGCTTCGAAGGCACCGTCACCGGAGCCGGGAAGACCAAGCTGGGCGGCGGAACCCTGGAGGCCGGCTACCAGATCGGCTGCGGCATCACCCAGGACGACCTCGAGTCGATCACCAGCGTGACGGGCATCGGCGGCCTCGGCCTGCCCTTCGCCACCGGCTCGATCTTCCCGATCATCCTCGGCGCGCAGGCGGGCGAACAGATGAAGATCGACCTCAAGCCGGGCGTGGTGAACATCGTCCCGGTCGGCAAGAAGTCCTTCAAGGGCACCAAGTCCCACATCAACATCACCGGGTTCCGCATCAAGATCGACGGGTGCGCCGGACAGTCCTTCATCCGGTCCTTCGCCACATTCACCAGTTCCACTGACAACACCGACGATGTGGTGACCTACTACGGCGTCACCCGGGCCGTCTGATGGAAAGGCAATCCCGACCCATGCATCGACTCGCTCTCGCGACCGCCGGCCTGGTTCTCGCGGTCGCCACCGCACCGGTGACGCTGGCCGATCCGGCCGCCGATCCGGCGGCACCCCCGGCCGCACCGGGCGCGGCCGAGGTCCTGCCCGCCGCCAACACGACGCCGCCGGCCCCTCCGGCCGACACCGGGGCGGTCGCCTCCGAGGTGCCGGGCATCGCCAAGACCGGTGACGGCCGGACCCTGACCGTCGTCGGCAAGAACGAGACGCAGTTGCCGATCGCTCCGTTGACCACCTCGCTGGCCGCGCGCGATTGGCTGGTGGGCGGCACCTTCACCGGCAACACCACCGGTTCGGTGGCCGGCGGCACGCTCGAGGTCGGATACCAGATCGGTTGCGGCGTCGAGATGGACAAGGTGAAGCTGAACGGCGGCCTGACCGGCGTGCTGGGCAACACCAACTTCGGCGCGGCCGGCGTGATCCTGCCGCCGTCGATCGCGATCCAGGCCCAGGGGCAGTTCGAGGTCGAGCCCCGGCCCGGCACCGTCACCAACGTGGTGGTCGACAAGAAGAGCTTCAAGGGCACCTCTGTCCGCGTCACCGTGCGGGACATCCACATCAAGGTCGACAACTGCGTCGGCGCTTCGTCGCTGCGGTCCTACGCGATCCTGACGAGTTCAGCCACCGACGACGACGACATCGTCGCCTACTACGGCGTCACCAAGGTCTTCTGATCGTGGTCCCCAAGACCCGCCGCGCGGTCGCTCTGACGACGGTGTTCCTCGCCGGGAGCGCCGTCGGATCGGCACTGGGAGCGGGCCTCGCGACGGCCGACCCCGACGCCCCAGACCCAGCGGTCGCCGATCCGGCGCCCGCGCAGGTGGTCGATGCCCCACTGCCGGTCGTGGACCCGTTCACGGCGGCGTCACAGCAGAGCAAGGCCGACCCGGCCGGTGCGCTGGCCAGCCTGCTGACCGGCAACGCCGGCTCCCCGGCTGCGGCGATCGCTCAGGGGGTGGGGCTCAACGGCGCGCCCGCGGTGAATCCGCTGGCCGACATATCGTCGTTGATGGCTCACAACTACCGGATGCCCACCGGCGACGAGCCGTCGCCCTACGTCCTCCAGTCCAATGTTCCGCCGGGCCCGTTCGCCCGCGTCGACGCATTCAAGGGTCTGCACGCGATGCTCCACGGTTCACTCGGCCGCATGCCCGGCAGTGAACTCGGCCAGCCGCTGCCCGGGACGGCACCGCCGCCAGGAACCAACATCCCGGCCGGAATCGAGCACTACCTGGCTCCCCCGGACGACGCCGCGCCGCCGGTCGGCCAGCCGGCGGCGACCCCGCCGGTCGACCAGCCACCGGCGGTCCTGCCGGCAGGCTGAGCGGCCAGGGCTCGCCCGGTCAGCGGGATTTCGGGGCCGGACAACCCGCGTCACACGGCGCCGTCGGTATTACGGTGTTCCAGAACGACGGCGCGCAAAGCGCACCCCCGAGGATTCGCGAGGTCCGAGATGCATAAACCGGTAGGCCGTGCGGTCCTTGCCGCGCTGGCCGCCGCCGTGGCACTCGGGACGCCCGCGGCGGCCGACACCCCGCCGGACCAGCCCGCCGCCGACCCCGCGCCCGCCCCCGGCGTGGGCTCCACGCTGACCTCGATCGGTTCGGTACTGGGCCAGCGCGGCACCGAGGCGGCCGGACCGCTGGGCATCCCGAACCTGTCCGGTGCCGCCCTGCTGCTGGCGCAGAACCCCGTGCCCACTGTTCCCGGCAGCACCGACGCCCCGGTGTTCCCGGCCCTCAGCGCCTTCAACACCGACTATCTGTTGCCGCAGAACCTCACGCCGGCCGCGCCCGGACAGGGCAGCGGGGCGCCCGGCCTCGGGCCCGACTCGGACAGTCCCGGCACCGGCCGGATAGCCTTCCTGCGCCGCCTGCACGAGATGTACCAGGCCGGCGAACTCAAGGGCGCCTTCCTCGGCCAGAATCCCAAAGACGAAGTCTCCGAAGCCCTTCCCGCACCACTTCCCATCACTCCACCCACCCCCACACCGGCAGGCTGAGCACATGTCAACGCTTCCACCCCGTCTGATCATCGAGCCCGACGACGGCATCGAGCCGGTCCGCAACTTCATCGAGTCGGCCCAGAGTTCGCTGCTGATCAAGCAATTCACCTTCACCGAGCCCAGCTTGATCGCGGCCACCATCGACCGCATGAAGGCCGGCGTGGACGTGCGGGTGATGCTCAACGCCAAGCGCTCCGGTGGAGACCGCGCCAACGACGAGGCCTACGAGACCTTCAAGAAAGCCGGCATCTCCGCCCAGTGGTCGAGCCCGAAGTTCTATGTGACACATGAGAAGTCGATCGTCGTCGACCGCAAGGCCGCGATGGTCGCCACCTACAACCTCATGGAGAAGTACTTCACGCTGACCCGTGACTACGGGATCATCACCGAGGATCCGGTCCACATCGACCAGATCATCGACGTGTTCGAGGCCGACTGGGACCACCGCGATTTCACGCCGGAGTTCGATGCGGGCCTGCTGTGGAGCAACTCCAATTCGCGCTACCAGATGGCGCGGTTCATCGACAAGGCGCAACAGAAGCTGTACGTGCAGCACCCGAAGTACGTGGACGCCGTGATCCTCGATCATCTCGCCGCAGCCGCCGAACGCGGCGTCCTCGTCAAGGTGCTGTGCGGCGGCAAGCACGGCATCAGCGAGTGGGACGTCCTGGACACCTTCGCCTCACTGCGGACACTGCGCCGCTTCGGGGTCAGGGTACGCAAGCAGAAAAATCTCCGGGTGCACGCGAAGCTGCTGATCATCGACGGGCGCGAGGCGCTGGTGGGCTCGATGAACATCGACCGCAGCGCCTTCGACCTCCGGCGCGAGTTGGGCATCGTGATCGACCATCCGCCTGTCGTCCAGCGCCTCAAAGAGGTGTTCAAGAGCGACTGGAAGATTTCCCACCACTACGAGCCGCCGGATCCGCTGCACTACGACCCGAATCTCCACATCGAGGACGACTTCCCCCACGACGACGACCTCATGCACGAGTGATCGCATGAGCGATCTGCCCCTCGACGAGATCGCCCCGGCGCCCAGGAAGGTGCCGCTGACCGAGATCGCCACGGCGTTCAACCACGTCGCGTTGGCGTCCTTCGGCGGCGGGCTCGGGGCGTGGTCCCGGGAGGTCGTCGTGGTCCGCAAGCAGTGGATGAGCGACGAGCAGTTCCTCTCGGCGATGACGATGTGCCGCATCATGCCCGGGGCCAACCAGGTGAACCTGGCGGTGTTCGTCGGCTCGGCCCTGCGCGGCGCCCCGGGTGCGCTCACCGCAGTGATCGGGCTGTGCCTGGCGCCGGTCGCGCTGATGCTCGGCCTGGGGTTCGTCTACTTCACCTATAAGGAACTGCCCTCGGTCCAGGGTGCGCTGCACGGCGCCTCGGCGGCCGCGGTGGCGCTGACGCTGACGATGGTGATCAAGACCGGCAAGAAGTGCCTGAACGGCGTCATCCCGGTGGCGCTGTTCGCGGCGGCCTTCCTACTCAACGGGGTGCTGCGCTGGCCGCTGCTGGTGACCCTGGCCATCCTCGCCCCGCTGAGCCTGATCTGGGCGTGGCCCCGCGAGCGGGCCGAGCCGTGAGGACCTATCTGGCGCTGATGAGCCTGTTCGGCGGGCTGTCGCTGTTGTCGATCGGCGGCGGCAACACCGTGCTGCCCGAAATGCACATGAAAGCCGTCAACGGCTTTCACTGGCTCACCGACTCGCAGTTCGCCGACATCTTCTCGATCTCCCAGGCCGCGCCCGGCCCGAGCATCCTGATCGTC
>CAYTOD010000012.1:0-14119 GCA_964439315.1 uncultured Mycobacterium sp.
AGTCCGCGCCCGGGCCTCGAATCCGCGGCGTCCCTCTTCGCTGAGTTGCCCGAACGCCTGGTTGAGGTGGTTGGCGATCCACACCGACCGGTCCCTCTTCATCAGCACGCTGAGGGCAAAGGTCATCAGGATGACCCGTTCAAGGCCCGAGCCCTGCTCGGCGTTCAGGCAATCGTCCACGACCTTCAGTGCCTTCGGCCAGCCCTGGGCCATGATCGCCTCGGCGAGTTTCGCCTTGGAATCGAAGTGGTAGTAGAAAGCGCCTGTCGTGACCTGCGCCCGGTCGACGATCTCCTGCAGACGGGTCTCGCCGTACCCCTGGTCGACGAAGAGGTCGACGGCGGCGTCGATGATGTGCTGCCGTGTCGCGGCCGACCGGTTCTGAGCCGTGGTTCCAACCCCCACGGTTTCGAATATAACGGGCGGGGCGAACCACGCGATTCGATGCTTTGGGTTCCCGGCAAATAGCATCGACACCGATGGATCACGACCTTGACCTAGCCCCGGCCCCCAGCGGGAAAGCAGCAGACCGCTTGGCGGCTGAAGCGCGCCGCCGGAGAACCTTCGCGGTGATCAGCCACCCCGACGCCGGAAAGTCGACGCTGACCGAGGCCCTCGTCCTGCACGCGAAGGTGATCAACGAGGCCGGCGCCATCCACGGCAAGTCCGGCCGGCGCGCCACGGTGTCGGACTGGATGGAGATGGAACAGGCCCGCGGCATCTCGATCACGTCCACGGCTCTGCAGTTCCCCTACACCTCCCCCGACGGGCAGGACTGCGTCATCAACCTGCTCGACACCCCGGGGCACGCCGATTTCTCCGAGGACACCTACCGGGTGCTCAGTGCCGTCGACTGCGCGATCATGCTCATCGACGCCGCCAAGGGCCTGGAACCGCAGACGCTCAAGCTTTTTCAGGTGTGCCGCGTTCGCCACATCCCGATCATCACGGTGATCAACAAGTGGGACCGTCCCGGTCGTCACGCACTCGAACTCCTCGACGAGATCGCCGAGCGCATCGAACTCAAGCCCACGCCGCTGACGTGGCCGGTGGGCATCGCCGGCGACTTCAAGGGCGTGCTGGATCGCCGCACCGGCAACTTCATCCGGTTTACCCGCACGGCCGGCGGCGCCACCGCCGCCCCCGAGGAACACATCGCCCCGGAGCGGGCCCACGACGCGGCCGGTTCGGACTGGGACACCGCGGTCGAGGAGTGTGAACTGCTCAGTGCCGATGGCGGCGACCACGATCAGGGGGCGTTCCTGCGTGGCGAGACGACGCCGGTGCTGTTCACCTCGGCGGCGCTGAACTTCGGCGTGAACCAACTCCTGGATAACCTGGCCAGGCTGGCGCCCCCGCCCGGCGACCAACCCGACGTCGACGGCAATCTCCGCCCGGTCGATGCGCCGTTCAGCGCGTTCATCTTCAAGGTCCAGGCGGGCATGGATTCCGCGCACCGCGATCGCATCGCCTATGCCCGGGTGTGCTCGGGCACGTTCGAGCGCGGCGACGTTCTCACCCACGCCTCCACCGGGAAGCCGTTCGTCACCAAGTACGCGCAGTCGGTGTTCGGCCAGCAGCGCTCCACCCTGGAGAACGCGTGGCCCGGCGATGTCATCGGCCTGGCCAACGCCGCCGCGCTACGCCCCGGAGACACCCTGTATCGCGATGTGCCCGTGCACTTTCCGCCGATTCCGAGCTTCTCGCCGGAGCACTTCTCGGTGGCCAGGGGTACCGATCCCAGCAAGCACAAGCAGTTCCGCAAGGGCATCGAGCAACTGGAGCAGGAGGGCGTCGTGCAGGTATTGCGGTCGGATCGCCGCGGTGAGCAGGCACCCGTCCTCGCCGCGGTCGGCCCGATGCAGTTCGAGGTTTTCAGCCACCGGATGGCGACGGAGTTCAACTCACCCATCGCGCTGGAACGTCTGCCGTACACCGTCGCCCGGGCGATCGATCCCGAGGACGCCCCGTTCGCCGACAAGCAGGTGTCGATGGAGGTGCTGACCCGCACCGACGGCGTGATGCTGGCGCTGTTCACCACGAAGTGGCGGCTGCAGGGCTTCGCCGAGGACAACCCCAAGGTCCGGCTGAGTTCGCTTGTCGCCGCAGGCGATAACTAGCTACAACTCCTCGACGCGGCCGTCGTCAACCAGCCAGGAACGGTCCAGGCGGACGTTCTCCAGCATCCGGCGGTCGTGCGTGACCAGCAGAAGGGCACCCTCGTAGGAGTCGAGTGCGTCCTCCAGCTGTTCGATGGCGGCCAGGTCGAGATGGTTCGTCGGCTCGTCCAGCACAAGCACATTCGTGCCGCGGGCCTGCAGGAGTGCGAGCCCGGCGCGGGTGCGCTCACCGGGGGAGAGGTCGTCGACCGGCCGCTCCACATGGTCGGCGCGCAACCCGAACTTGGCCAGCAGCGTGCGCACGTCGGCGGTGGACCATTGCGGCACGTGCTGTTCGAAGCGGTCGACGAGCCGGTCGGTACCGGTGAACTCGGCCCGGGCCTGGTCGATCTCGCCGATCGCGATGTTGGCGCCCAGACTGGCCCGACCCGCATCGGGGGTGCGGCGGCCCAGCAGCAGCCGCAGCAACGTCGACTTCCCCGCGCCGTTCGGTCCGGTGATGCCGATCCGGTCTCCGGCGTCGACCTGCAACGAGAGGGGCCCCAAAACGAAATCCCCTTGCCGCACAACGGCATTGTCGAGAGTGGCGACGACCGAACTCGACCGCGGCGCGGCGCCGATGGTGAACTGCAGCGTCCACTCCTTGCGCGGTTCGGCCACCTCCTCGAGCCGGGCGATCCGACTCTCCATCTGCCGCACCTTCTGAGCCTGCTTCTCGCTGGACTCGGCGGCGGCGCGGCGCCGGATCTTGTCGTTGTCGGGAGACTTGCGGATCGCGTTGCGGACACCCTGGCTCGACCACTCTCGCTGAATGCGAGCCCGGTTCACCAGGTCGGCCTTCTTCTCAGCGAACTCCTCGTACTGCTCGCGCTTGTGCCGGCGGTTGACCTCGCGCTCCTCCAGATAGCTCGCGTACCCGCCGCCGAAGACCGTGGTGGCGTTCTGCGCCAGATCCAGCTCCAGGACGCGGGTGACGCTGCGCGCCAGGAACTCCCGATCGTGACTCACCAGCACCACGCCCCCGCGCAGGTCGCCGACAAACCGCTCCAGCCGGTCCAGGCCGTCGAGGTCGAGGTCGTTCGTCGGCTCGTCGAGCAGCACGATGTCGAACCGGGACACCAGCAGAGCGGCCAGGCCGACCCGGGCGGCCTGACCGCCGGACAGTGCGGTCATAACAGTCGAATCCGGTTGCAGAGCAACGGAATCGAGACCGAGCTCGGCCAGCACGGCCGGTAGCCGCTCCTCCAGGTCGGCCGCTCCGGTGGCCAGCCAGTGGTCCAGCGCGGCGCCGTAGGCGTCGGCGGGGTCGCCCTCGGCGCCGGACTGATCCGGGTCGGCCAGTGCCGCTGCCGCGGCGTCCATGGCCCGGGTAGCCGCGGTGCATCCCGCGCGGCGGGCGATATAGGCCGTGACGGTCTCGCCGGGGATCCGTTCGTGTTCCTGCGGCAGCCACCCGATGAACGCGTCCGCCGGAGCGACGCTCACCACCCCGCTCAGCGGTTCCAGGTCCCCGGCCAGGATCCGCAGTAGCGTGCTCTTGCCCGCCCCATTGGCCCCGATCACCCCGAGCACGTCGCCTGGCGCCACCGTGACGTCGACTCCCTCGAAGAGCGTGCGGTGGGCGAATCCGCCGGCCACGTCCTTGGCGACGAGCGTTGCGGTCATGGGTCAATCGTCGCACCCGACGGGCCTCGTTAGAATCTGACGTGACTTCCGAGCGCCCAGATCACCGGGACGGCATCGACCCCGACCGCTTACAGGTGACTCTCGCCGTTCTGGCCGAACTCCACCAGCTCGACCCGAAGCATCCCGATTTCATCGCGGTCCGCCGGGCCACGGCCCATATGTTCAAGGCCGCCAAGAAGTCCCGGCGCGACGAGAAGCGCAATGCGATCGCCGAGGCCGACCGCGCGGTGGTCGCGGCGACCGCCACCGGTGCGCCCGATCGCATCGACGACGAGACCCGGGGTATCCCGCTGTCCTCGTCGACGGCCGCGCCGAGTGCGGGGACCCTGCTGCGGTCGCGCGGCTGCTACATCTGCAAGCAGCAGTACACCCAGGTCGACGCGTTCTACCACCAGTTGTGCCCGAACTGTGCGCGGCTCAGCCATGCCAAGCGTGATGCCCGCACCGACCTGACCGGCCGGCGCGCCCTGCTCACCGGCGGCCGGGCGAAGATCGGCATGTACATCGCACTGCGCCTGCTGCGCGACGGCGCGCACACGACGATCACCACCCGATTCCCCCGGGACGCCGTGCGTCGCTTTTCCAGCCTGCCCGACTCCGCGGACTGGCTGCACCGCCTGCGCATCGTCGGGATCGACCTGCGCGACCCGGCCCAGGTGGTCGGCCTCGCCGACGCCGTCGCGGCGGCCGGGCCGCTGGACATCCTGATCAACAACGCCGCCCAGACGGTCCGCCGGTCCCCGGGCGCCTACGCGCCGCTGGCCGAAGCCGAACTCGCCCCGCTGCCGGCCGGGCCGCTGCCCGAACTGCTGACCTTCGGTCACACCAACGACCCGCACCCACAGGCGCTGGCCGCCTCGGTCGCCAGCCACCCGATCCTGGCGGCGGCCGCCTCGCGGGCCGACGAACTCACCGAAGCGGCACTGGCCGCCGGATCGAGCTCACTGGAACGACTGGCCGCCGGGACCGCGATCGACGCCGGCGGGCTCATCCCCGACGAACACCACGTGAACAGCTGGACGCAGCACGTCCAGGACGTCGAGCCGCTGGAGATGCTCGAAGTTCAATTGGCCAACGCGACCGCCCCGTTCATCCTCATCAGCCGGCTCCGCCCGGCGATGGCGGCGTCGCCGGCCCGGCGCAAGTACGTGGTCAACGTGTCCGCGATGGAGGGCGTGTTCTCCCGTCGCTACAAAGGGCCCGGGCATCCGCACACCAACATGGCCAAGGCCGCGCTGAACATGCTCACCCGTACCAGTGCCGAGGAGATGTTCGAGACCGACGGGATCCTGATGACGAGCGTCGACACCGGGTGGATCACCGACGAGCGTCCGCACTTCACCAAGGTCCGGCTGGCGGAGGAGGGGTTCCACGCCCCGCTGGATCTGGTCGACGGCGCCGCGCGCGTCTATGACCCGATCGTGCAGGGGGAGAACGGAGTCGACCTCTACGGGGTATTCCTCAAGGATTACGTGCGCTCGAACTGGTGACGTCTCGCGCCATGATGTAGGCCGGGTAGGGCTTCGCGTCGGCGGCGATGTCGACACCCATATGGGTCCGGTAATACTCGACGCCGTCGACCTCATCGCGCACCGCCAGGCCGTGGCCTTCGTAGAAGGCGATCGCCCGGGTATTGCCGGCGGCCACCAGCAGCACGTAACTCTTGTCCGGAGAGAGGGTTTCGTGCAGGGCGCGCATCAGAGCCGAACCCGCACCGGTTCCGATCGCCGCGGGCAGCAGATAGATCCGGTGCAGTTCGGGTTCTGGTCCGAGTTCGTCGTAGTGCAGAAAGCCGTCCACCCGGCCGTCGTTCTCCACCACAAGGAAGCGGCTGTCCGGGTTGCGGCCGGCGACCTCGATCGTGGCCGCCGTCGCCTCCTCGGTGTAGAGCGCCTTAACGACGGTGTCTATCACGCTGGGATCCAGCGAACCGGCGTAGGTGGGCGGGAAGGCCAATCGGCCGATCTCGGCGACGGCGGGTGCGTCGCTGCAGGTCGCCGGACGGGTGATCACCGCTCGAGGCTATCGATCACGCGGTCAGCGCGAGGGCCGGGGCGTCGACCCACATCTCGGCGTCGCTGAAGAATCCCGCGTCGTAGGCGAAGGACACCGAGTCGAACACCGTGGCGACGGCGCTGTCGTCGACGACCAGTTCGATCCGGTACCGGGGCGTGAACCGGGCCGGGTTCCGGAAGGCGCGGTAGGTGTCGCCCTCCGCGGCATCCCGACGGCCGGTCGACCGGGTGACGGTGACGGAGTCGACGCCGACCGGCGGCACCGCCGCGGTCAGGGCCCGGTCGGTGATCTCCTCGGTGTCGATGATGATGGTCTTCATGGTCCCGGCTCCTCTGCCTCTGGTTCCCCCCGTTTCGAGAGGACTGATGGGAACCACTCTGCGCCGGTGAGGCACCCGTCGGCGTCCTCCGGACGGCCCGGATACCGGAGGACTGCGGCGTCCCCCGATCGGTGGACCTGGCGCGCCGAGCAGCACTTCGTGCCTAGGATCGCCACGTGACTCCAGCGCTGTGGGTTTCGTTGCCCCTGGTCTTCGTGATCGGGATGGCCATCCAGCGCGGCAACACCTGCACCGTGGTCGCCTTCGACGACATCGTCCACCGGCGGTCGTGGGACCGGTTCCTGTCGATCGTCTACACCTGGTTCTGGGTGGCCGGTGGACTGGCCCTGCTCGGGTTCGCCACCGGGTTCACCCCGGCGGCCCACGTGTTCCCGGTGACGGTCTGGTCGGTGGTCGGCGGACTGCTGCTGGGTTTGGGCGCGGTGGTCAACGGCGCCTGCACGACGGGCACCGTGGCCCGCATCGGCTCGGGTGAGTACGCCTTCGTGTCGGCAATCGTCGGCTTCTTCCTCGGCTGCCTGGCCGCTCCGCACGTGTTCGGGCACCAGGCCACGGCGCACGTCGGTTCCGTGCCGACCACCACGTCGCTCGACCATCCGGTGGTGCCGCTGATCGGTCTGGCTCTCGTCGCGGGGTTGACCGCGCGGCGGCTCATCGCCGGACCGCACGAAAGCTTCCGCGACTTCCTGCACAACGCCTGGGATCCGCGCACGGCCGTCCTGATCATCGCGGTGCTCTTCGTGGCCTTGGTCCAGATCTACTCGCCGTGGGCCTACACCGAACTGCTCGGTGACATCGCCAAGGGCGACACCCACGAGGCCGTCCATCAGACGGTCCTGCTACTGACCCTGGTCGCCGGTGCGTTGGTCGGAGGGCGATCCATGCGCGGCAAGAAACTCATCGGCCCTCTGGCACCCCGCGTCATCCGGTCCACCATCGGCGGCACGATCATGGGGCTGGGATTTGCGGTGGCGCCGGGCTCTTTCGACGCGATGACCCTCTACGGCCAGCCGCTGCTCTTGCCGTTCGCCTGGGTGGTCATGGTGGCGTCGTATCTGAGCATCCTGGCCGGGATCTTCTATCTGCGATCCAACCTCGGATCCTGGATCAAGACCCGCCGCGGCTAAGCGGTTGCCTTGCGGCTGAACACGACCCGGCCGCCCACGATGGTCATGGCCGCCTGGACCGAGTGCAGAGTGTTCTCCGGGATCGCGAAGATGTCGTCGGTCAGGACCGTCATATCCGCCAGCTTCCCGACCTCGAGACTGCCCCGGTTGTCGCCCTCTCCGATCGCCTCGGCGGGCCAGAGCGTCCACATCCGCACCGCGTCCTCGACCGAGATCGCTTCCTGTGGTTCGAACAGACCATCGTCGGACACCCGGGTGACCATCGCCTCCATGGCGACGAAGGCATTGACGTTCCCGAGGTAGATCCCCGTCATGTCGGTGCTGGCCGCGGGATTCAGGCCGGCGTCGATCAGGGTCTTGAACTTGAAGCCGGTCTTCGTCCGCTCCGGGCCCATGTTCTCGTAGTCGGCCTTGACCAGCTCGTTCAACCAGATCGGCTGAACCGAGATCCGAAAGCCTTTGCCGACAAGTTCTTTCGCTCGCTCAAGCTGGGTGTCGGTCAGCTGGAACATGCCGAAGTGCTCGATGCGCTTCAGGGTCTCCGAGGCTGACGCGCTCTTGGCCGCGTGCTCATAGGCGGTGAGTCCGATGTCGACGGCGGCATCCCCGGAGCAGTGCAGCATGGCGATCCGCCCGTTGCCCGCGGCGAAGTCGGCGAAGGCGCTGGCCTGCTTCTGCGGAGTCACCAGGGTGCCCTTACCGCCGGGTGGGTCGATGTCGAAATGGCCGAGATAGGGCTCGTACATGTAGCCGGTCCGGCAGTCGTTCTCGCCGTCCACCCAGGCCTTGACCCCGACGAATCGGTAGTAGTCCGGATCCGCGGCCGATGGCATCTCGAACGTCGTCAGGTCGTCGGGGAACCCCATCCCGTTGGGTTGCGCCCACACCGAGACCGAGTAGCGGATGTCGGGTTGCTTCACCTTCGTGCTGACGTCCTGCAGTGCCGGCACGACCTGATGGGGGGTGATCGCCAGTACGGAGGTGTACCCGTGCTCGTTCCAGAACTCGGGAATCCCCTTGGCGTAGTAACCCTCCACCTCGCTGGCCGCGGGCGCTACCGGAATGTCGGCGAACCCGTCGGTGATGACGCCGGTGGGCTCGCCGCTGTCGTCGAGCAGCACCGTCCCGCCCTTCGGCAGGTTGTGCTGGCCCTTCTTGACGTCCATCGCCTTCAGTGCCGCGGTGTTCGCGATGGCCATGTGCGTTCCGTTGCCCAGGATCAACGGGTTGTCCGGCGAGGCTGCATCGAGCTCAGCCTTTGTGGGGAGGCGCTTTTCGGCGAATTTGTTCTCCGACGCCGAGACGCAGGCCACCATGATCCACTCGTCCTTGGCGGTCTTCGTGACCCGGTCCCGGATCTTGTCCAGTGTCTCGGCCACCGACTTGGTGTCCGGGAAGCGGGCGTCGACGAAGTCGTCCTTCATCCAGAGCGTCTCGACCGGATGGCAGTGCGCGTCGATCAGGCCGGGTACCACCCGCCGGTGTTCGAGGTCGACCACCGCGGTGGTGGGCGAGGCCAATTTCTTGATCTCGGAATCGGTTCCGACCGCGACGATCCTGCCCTCGCTGACGGCCACCGCCTGCACCTCGGGCGCGGCACCGCCCAGCGTAGTGATCTTGCCGTTCACGAAGACCGCATCAATCGAATTCGTACTCACCCAAATCCCCCTGTCTCTGGTGGATCCCACCCTAGCCCCAGGGTTGGCGATCCCGAGTCACATCCGTCACCCCGCGGGGAAGGTGCGAAGTCGCCCACCTTCGAGCGACAACGTCGCCTGCACCGAGCAGTTGTCGCTCGGAGGTGGGCACGTATTGATGCACCCGCCGGTGGTGCTGATGTGACGAGTCAGTTGAGCGGAATGTCGTTGCCGGTCTTGGACTGTTGGTACGTCTCCGACAGCCGTGCGTAGCGAGTGCGGATCCGGTTCTGCTGCTCCTCGAGCTCGCCGCGCAACGGCTGGCTCTCCGTCGCGGCGAGCTCCGGGATCGAATAGGCGGTCCAATACGCGTTGCTGTGCCGGTAACCGCCCGGCTCCACCCCGAACACCTCGTGCAGGATCCGGAGATCGTGCGGAATCGCGAAGCTGTCCCGCGATTCACTGTGACTGAACAGGTAGTAGAAGTTGTCGAAGCCCGCCCAGGTGATCGCGGACATGCACAGCGAGCAGGGCTCATGGGTGGCCAGGAAAATCAGATCGCGGGTGGACGGCCGCTCGGGCATCGCGTAGAACTCGTTGAGGGTGTGCACCTCGCCGTGAAAAAGCGGGTTGACGGTCTCGTCGTTGGTTCCGGCCACCACCAGGGACAGATCCGACTTCCGCAGGATTGCAGCCCCGAAAACCTTGTTGCCCAGGGCAACACCGCGTTCGGTGAGCGGCAGGATGTCGCCGTCGATCACGTCCAGAAGTCGCCCGGCGATCGTCATGACGCCGAGTATAGGGGCCGGTGCATTCGGCGAGCCCGATGCGCGGGTGCGTTTAAGCTCGGCCGATGGAAGCATCCGTCGAAGCGACACCCGCAGCCGGCGACGGCGCCGCGATGCTGATCATCGGCAGGCGTGTGCACCCGGGCCGCGAAGACGACTTCCTGGCCTGGGAGCACGAGGTCGCCGATGCCGCGGCCCGCTTTCCAGGCTATCGGGGGGTGGATGTCAAGCATCCCAACGAAATTCAGCCGGATTGGGTTGTCGCCTACAAGTTCGACTCTGTGCCGCACGTCCGGAACTGGTTGAACAGTGCGGCTCGGCAGGAATTGCTCGACCGGGGCGAGGGCCTCTTCGACGGGCCGGCCACCCAGCAGGTCCTCTCCCAGGACAACGAGATTCCCGATCCCCTCGTGACGGTGATGGTGACCAACCGCGTCGCCGACGACCAGGTCGCCGCCTTCCTGGCATGGCGCAAGAAGATGGCCCAGGCGGAGGCGGGCTATCCGGGCTTCCGCGGGTCGGAGGTGTTCCGTCCCATCGAGGGCGTTCAGGACGAATGGACAACCATTTATCGCTTCGACACCGCCGAGCATCTCGGCGCCTGGTTGAATTCCGCCGAACGTCGCAGGTTGCTCGCCGAAGGTGGCTTCGGTGACTTCACCCTCCGGACCATCGACCAGTCGTTCGGCAACTGGTTCGCGTTCGACGGGCCGGCCACGGCTCCGCCGTCGAACTTCAAAACCTCCATCGCGGTGTGGCTGGGCCTCTATCCGACCGTCGTACTGCTGACGTTGCTGACCGCGCCCCTCGGACTGCCGTTCTGGCTGGCGATGCTGACCGGCAACCTGCTGTCCAGTTTCGTGATGAGCTACCTGACCATGCCGTTCTACGGTCTGCCGATCCTTCGGTGGTGGTTGAACCCTTCGCCGTCGGCACGTCAGCCCGCGACCGACATCAGGGGCTTTGCCGTGGTGCTCGTCGTCAACGGACTGTGGGCAGTGCTCTTCTACCTGTTGACCGTGAAGGCCGGGATCGGGCAGATGAGATAATCCCCAGCAAACGCAGTTCGCACGGCGATATGGTCAGCGGGGAAGAGGTGATCATGAATTTGGGTCTGCACTTTCATCAGCGCAGGGGACACCACGTCCTGCACCTGCCCTGGGGCCACCACCACGGGACGGCTGGCGCCTACGTCGGCCGACTGGGAATCCTCGCGGTCGCCTTCGGTATCGGAACGGCCGCCGCGACCGGTATCTGTGAGGCGTGCACGGGCCGCGCCTACGGCGACACCGGAGACTCCACGGCAGACGCGGGCGTCTCCACGTCCCAGACGGTGACCTCGTCCACCCGTTCCTCGGCGGGTTCGGTGCGGGCCGCGCAATCCCATGCCGGGCCCAGAGCCTCCCGGCAGCACGCCTCGTCGCACGCCGCACCGGCGTCGACCGCCAATCGTCCGGATGTCCGTTTCACCCTGCCCGACGCCTCGCCGTCCTCTCCCGCTCCTGCGGTGCATCTTCCGGTCACCGGCCCGTCGGCCCACCCCCAGCCCCCCGAACCAGGGCCGACCCCGGCCGACGCCCCCGCGGCGGCGCCGTCGGTGCCCTCGCCACCCGGGGCCCCCCCCGGCCCCCCCCCCGGCCCCCCCCCCCCCCCCCCCCCCCGCCGGCCCCCCCCCCCCCCCACGCCCCGGCGGCGGCGCCGTCGGTGACGTCGACTCCGGTGACCCCCCAGCCGACGTCCGGTGGGACGCCCGCCGCCGCGGATGCACCCTTGGTGGCGACGATCACGAATGTTTCTGCTGCACTGGCAGATTCGCTGACGGGCAGCGCGCCGGTGATACCAGCGGACACCGCGGTTGCGGCTCTGCTGGCCGCCGGCCGGCGTGAGCGCAACGTCCCGTCGCTGGCCGCCCGGACCGCCACCTCGAGGAACGCGGCAAGCGCAACCGCTACGGCACCCGTCAACTCGGTGGAGGCCGAAGCCTTCGTCATCGCGCCGTCAGGGGGCGGGCGGGTACAGACCGACCGCAGCGCCTCGGCCGGGTCGGCGCTCGTCCTGACCTCGGGTTCATCCTCCGCGTCGGCCACGGTGAACCTGCCGGCCTCCACCGCGCTGGTCATCCGCGCCAAGTCGACGCTCAATTCGGGCGCGCCCAACATGACGGTCGCGATCGACGGCGTTCCCGTCACCACCATCGTCGTGAACGGGACCTACTGGTCCAACTACACGATGACCGGCGTGATCCCGGCGGGCTCACACGTTCTGACCGTCTCCACGTCCAATGCGACCTCGAAGCGCAGCCTCTACATCGACACGATGTCGGTGACCAGCGGTCCGTTCATCGAGGACTTCACCGGCAGTTCGGGATCCTCGCCCAGCGCCGCCAACTGGAGCATCAAAACCGGCTCCGGGTGGGATCCCGGCGTCGAGAACTACCAGACCGGCAACGCCACCCTCGACGGCCAGGGGAACCTGGTGCTCAAGGCCATGAAGAGCAAGAGCGGTTACACCTCGGGCTGGGTCGAGTCCAAGAACAAGGTCAGCTTCGGTTACGGCACCATCACTGCGCGGATCAAAGTCCCCAAGGGACAGGGGCTGTGGCCCGCCTTCTGGCTGAAGGGGGCCAACGAGGACACGGTGGCCTGGCCACAGTCGGGCGAGATCGACGTGCTCGAATTGCCCAGCACCACAACGACTATCTACGCGACGCTGCACGGGCCGATCGCCGGGAGTACCGACACCCAGCAGGCCCAGGTCATCGGGAACGTGCCCGATCTGTCCACCGGTTACCACAACTACTGGGTCAACCACCTGCCCGACTCGATCACCTTCGGCGTCGACAATCTGACGCTCGGCACGCTCACCCCGGACTCGCTGAGCCCGGGATCGCAATGGGTCTACAACCAGCCCATGTTCGCGATCATGAATCTGGCCGTCGGCGGATCGTGGGCCGGCCCGCCGAATTCGTCCACCCCGTTCCCGTCGTCGGTCGTCGTCGACTGGATCCGGTGGGATCCGCCCGCCTAAGGCGTTGCCGCTAAAAGATTTTCGGGACTCCGTAATACCCGACGATGTCTTCGGTGTGCGGGCTCGAACTCGTCAGCACCGCATATGAACGCAGTGACGATTGCCCCACGCAGCCGTCGACGTGCACGTGGATGTCCTTGACGATGACCTGCGTTTTGGTGCCCTTGAATTCCTTCTTCATCACCACCGCGTTGGTGACGGTTCCCGGACGCGCCCGAACGTCGACCACCCCCGAGATCGGAAAGGCGACCGACGAGCTGTTGACGTTGGCCCCGATCGTGCCGCCGAGCCGGACCTGGTTCATCTCGATGCCGCAACCGATCTGATAGCCGACTTCGAGAGTCCCGCCGCGAACCGAGCCCGTCGTGGTACCGGTGAAGGTGGCCCCCACCAGCCAGTCGCGGGAACTCAGCGCCGTGGTGAGCGGGGCCACCGGAAGCTGCGTCTCGTTGGAGGCGACAACGGTCAGGGTCCGGCCGTCGGCGGTCTCGGCGATACCCGGCGGTGCCGATGCCACCACACCGTTGTCGGGTGGCGGGGCGACGGCGCTCGCATCGGGTGCCGCCGGATCAGCGGCTTGCGCGGACGGCGGCGGGATCGGCGGGTCGGCCGGGTCCGCCGGTGCGGGTGCGGCTGCGGCAACGGCCACCAGCACAACACAACTCGCGGTGGCCATCGCCACGCGCCGATTCCGGCGCACTAGACGGCCCGGGTGACGCCGAGGTAGGTCACCACGGCGGAGTTGTCATCGGTGGAACTGGTGAACGTCGCGAACGACCGGATGAACGACTGGCCCGCGCACCCGTCGATCCTGATCCGCAGACCGGTGACGGACACCCGCGCCCAGTCGCCCTCGAACGCCTTCTTGGTCACCGAAACGGTGTTCACCCGCCCCGGCTCGAGGACGATCCGAATCTGTTCGGAGGCATTCGCGCTGAGGAAGACCGGGAACAGTGCGCCGTCCAGGATCGGAATGCCGCTTCCCGGAGTGATTCCGGCGCTGGAAATCGAGTGGAGGTCCTGCTGGGTGATGCCGCAGCCGATCTGGTAGCCGGCCTCCAGGTCACCGCCCTGCAGCGCGGATCGGTTCGGGCCGGAGACCGTTCCGGAGAAGACACCATTCACCAGGTACTCCCGCGACCACGGGGTGTTCGTCAGCGAGGTCACCGGTTCGAGTGACTCCTTCGACGCCGAGACCGTCAGCGTGCGGCCCTCCGGGGTGGTCAGCGTTCCCGGGTTGCCGGACGCGACCGGTGCCTTGAGAGCCCACGGAGCGGCGGCGGGGTCGGCGGGCGGCGGCGGGGCCGCGGGGGTGGGGGCCCCCCCCCCCCCCCGGGACCCCGACCCCCCCCCGGCGGCGCGCCCCGGCCCCCCCCCC
>CAYTOD010000012.1:14129-46614 GCA_964439315.1 uncultured Mycobacterium sp.
CGCATTGCCTTCATGGAGTCGTTTGCCGACATGTTCCGCGGCGTGCGCCTGTACCTGCGCGTTGTACCCCACCCTCCGCCCCGGCCGCGGCCAGCGGGTGACATCCCTTCCCCGCTACCCTCCGCGCCACCCTCGCCGCCGTTGGTCGGCGGCCGCGCGCTGGAGTTGGCCCCCCCGGGTCCCGGGGTGGCGGCCCGCGACCGGGGCCTTGAGCCCCCCCGGCGCGGCGGCGGGGGCGGGGGGCGGCGGCGGGCCGGCGGGAGCGGTCGCCGGACCGACCGCAGGATCCGCGTAACCGACCGGGGCGGCCGCCATCGTCACCGACAGGCAGAAGACAGCCGGGAGGATCAGTCGGCGGAGCATCTGCCGGACCCTAGCAGCGCCCGGGTCGGGGTGCGCAGACAAGCCATAGGATGACCGGGGTGGAAGCCCTCGCCGAAGGTCGCAGGTAGCCGTGGAACTGCTGACCGGCGCCTTGAGCAGCCCGATAGACCTCGCCGAGGCCTACTGGTGGCCGCCCGGTGCCTGGACCCGCGCGATGATGCTGACCACGCTCAACGGCGCCATCGCCGGGCCCGACGGCCTCAGCGGCTCGATCTCCAGCCCTACCGATCGGCTGATCTTCAGTGAGGCCCGTCGGCTCTCCGACGCGATCCTGGTCGGTGCCGGCACCATCCGTGCCGAGCGCTACCAGCCGATGCGGGCCCGCGCCGAACACCGGGACGCCCGCGCTGCGGCGGGGCTGCGGCCGGCGCCGGTCGTGGCGATCGTCAGCCGCAGCCTCGAGTTGCCCTGGCAGGATCCGCTCTTCAGCGAGTCCGATCAGCGGCCCATCGTGCTGACCGACGCGGTCGACCCGAGCAGCCTGACGCGTGCCCATGCCCACGCCGACGTGCTCGAGGTTCCCGACCTCGGGGCGCGCACCCTCATCGATGCCCTCCATCACCGGGGGCTTGCGCGGATCGTCTGCGAGGGCGGCGCGCAGTTGCTGACGCAGCTCGCCGTCGCGGACCTGATCGACGAGTACGACATCACGATCGCGCCGATTCTGACCGGCACGGCGCAGGGGATCGTCGGCGGTCCGCTCGGTGAGATCAAGCGGCTGCGCCTGGCCCAGGCGATCGCCGACGAGGGCTACGTCTTCGCCCAATACCTCCGCTGAAGCCCGGGCCCGCCGGCGACGGATCAGTTCCGCACCGCGGCAGTGTTTTTCGCGGCCTTTCGCCGCGAGGGGCGTCAGCCGTGCAGCACCAGGGCGGCGACGAAACCGCCCACGAGGGTGAAGGCCAGTGCCGACCCGAACACGAAACCGCCACCCCTGGTCGCCACGATGGCGAACCCGGCGCGGGTCTCCTGAACGTAGCGTCGCCGCGACACCGCGGCGAGCGCTGACATGGCGCCCGCACAGAGGAAAGCGATCCCCAGGACTCCGCTGACATCGGCGTGAATGAGCAGTACCAGGGTGACGGCGAAGATGCCGCCCAGGGCGGTCAGCGTCATCGACCGCTGAAGTTGGTTGCGCTCGAAGGGGTACTGGGCTCCCCACAGCCGGGCCGGCTGGTCGGGTCTGAGCCGGGCCGGCTGATCAGGCGTGAGCCGGGCCGGCTGGTCGGGCCTGAGCCGGGCCGGCTGGTCGGGCCTGAGCCGGGGCTCGTCGGGCATCAGGATCCAGTCCAGGGCGTGACGATGAGGATGACGACGCCCGCTCCGGCGAGCATGACAGCCGCTATGCCGAGCAACGGGGCCCCGAACCCCGGCAGCGGCCGGCGCATTCGCAGGGCGCGCTCGGTCCGCCACCAGCGCTGGACCCCGACGCCGCAGGTGCCGAAGGCGATCGCCACCAAGCCCAGCGCGAGACCCTTGCTCCCGTACCAGGGGTGTTCGAGGAACAGCCGGTCGATGGCGACGGCGCCTGCGAGCAGCGTGACCGCCAGACGGAGCCACGACAGGTAGGTGCGTTCGTTGGCGAGGGTGTAGAGCGGGTCGGGCTCCCGGCCCACGTCGTAGACGCTGCGCGGTAGCCGTGATCCGGGTTCCGCCGCGTCGGCGAAGTTCATCACCTCGTTGTCGGCCACCTGATCACGGTAGCGGCCGTCGCATCCCGCTACGGTCGACTCGTGCATGCGTCAGGAGCGCGCGCCGCTCGGCGGTGGGCCAATGGAACCGCCGCGTTCCTCGTCGCTGTGGTCCCCGCCTGCAGCCACACCGACAAGGCCGGCCCGGAATCCGCGGCGCCCACTGCGACATCGGTGATCGCCAGGCCGACCGTTCCATCGGCGGCGCCCGTCGTCCCGGCGGGCGACTTCGCGCCCGTCGTCGACCTCGTCAACGCGGCGATCGCCGCGCCGCGGATGCCCGGTGCGGTGATCCAGATCGGGCACGCCGGCGAGATCGTCTTCCGGCAGGCCTTCGGGTTGCGCAAACTCGACGGCGAGCCGGGTCTGGACGGCTCGCCCGCCCCCGCGGAGCCGATGACCGAGGACACGATCTTCGACCTGGCGTCGCTGACGAAAAGCCTTGCGACAGCGACGGCCGTGCTGCAGTTGACCGAACAGGGCATGGTCCGGATCGACGATCCGCTGCAGACCTATCTGCCCGATTTCAACCCGGCGAACGACCCGCGCCGCGCCGAGGTGACGCTGCGGATGGTGCTCACCCACACCTCGGGCCTGGCGGGGGATCTGAGCATGACCGGTCCGTGGGGACTCTGGCGGGCTGACCGTGAAGAGGGCCTTCGCCGCGCGCTTGCCACCCCGCTGGCGTTTGATCCCGGCACGGTCTTCCACTATTCCGACATCGGCTTCATCCTGCTCGGCGCGATGATCGAGAAGGTCACCGGCCAAGCCGAAGACGTTTACGTCCAGCACAACGTGTTCGAGCCGTTGGACATGTCGGACACCCGGTACCTGCCGGCGGCGAAAGCCTGTGGGCCGCATCAGATCATCGGCACGGCGGTCAGCGTCGATCCCGCGGCACCCCGGGTCGGGGACTGCCCGGCGGGCACGTGGAGCACCGATCTTCTGGCGCGTATCGCACCCACCGCGCACGACGAGGACAACCGCAACGATCCGGCGGGGAATCCGGACTTCGACCGTCTGCTGCGCGGAACCGTGCACGACCCGACCGCGCGCCGCATGGGCGGAGTGGCCGGCAGCGCCGGGGTGTTCTCGACGGTGCGTGACATCGGACTCTTCGCGCAGGCACTCCTCGACCGGGTGGCGGGGCGCCGCAGTGAGTTTCCGCTGCGGCGGTCGACCGCGGAACTCATGACGACGCCGCAGCAGCCCGGGCACACTCCGGAGCAGATCGACGCGGCCAACGCCGCCCTGCGCGCGGCCGTCGCCGCCGCGCCGAACCGGAGCGATCCCCTTCTCGCCCCGAACTATCCGGCGATTCCCGGACAGGATCTGCGTGGATTCGGCTGGGATATCGACACCGCGCTGTCCCGGCCGCGCGGATTGCTGTTCCCGATCGGCAGCTTCGGTGGTGGCGGTTTCACCGGGACCTCGCTGTGGATCGATCCAGGGTCGGACAGCTATGTGGTCATACTCGCGAATGTCATCCATCAGCGCGGCGGTCCGCCGATCGTGACATTGAGCGGCCAGCTGGCCACCGAGACGGTCCGCGCGCTGCACCTGTACGGCAGTTAGCCGTATTACGTTGCCGCAATTAGGCTCATCGCTATGGGCCGTGCCGACCGGGACACCGAGGGAAAGCGTCTCGCGGACTATGTACGGCCCTCGGTCGCGGTGGACACCGCTGTGCTCAGCGTGGATCCCAAGCGAGGTCTGGTTGTTCTCGAGGTGCGTCGGGACTCCGGGTCGGGCTGGGCGCTGCCGGGAACCTTCCTGTGGGACGGCGAGATTCTCGCCGAGGCCGTCGAGCGTTCATTGCGGACGAAAGCCGATGTCCGCGATCTTCGGCCTCGCCAGCTGCACGTGTTCGATCGCTTGGGCCGGGACGACCGGGGCTGGGTTCTCTCCGTGGCGCACGTCGCGGTGGTGCGCGCCGATCAGCTCGCCGACCGCTTCGCCGACCACACCCGGCTTGTGCCCGTCGGCGCACCGGGCCGGCTCGCCTACGACCACAACGACATCATCGAACTCGCGGTGTCGGATCTGCAGGCCCGCTACAAGGACCGACCCGATCCAGACCATCTGCTCGGCGAGACATTCACGCTGCGGCAGTTGCGCCGGGTCCACGAGGCTGTCGCCGGGGCCGAGATCGGTCCCGACAAACTCGACACCTTCCGGCGCAGGATGAAACTCCAGCTCGTCGAAACCGACGACTTCTACAGCTCCGACGGCGGCGGGCGCCCCGCCAAGCTGTTCTGCCGGGCTGCATCGCAGTGAATACTCTGTTAAGAGCGGCGCGCCAGCGCGAGCAACGCGAAGGAGAATGGGTTCATGATGGCAGGACGTGTGGCACGGAGGGTCGGCCTTCTCTTGGGCGCGACTGCGCTGGTCGGAATGGGCGCCGTGACGGCGTGCAGTGCCAAGGATGACAAGCCCGCCCCCTCGATGAGCACGTCGGCGACGGCGTCGCTGTCGCCGAGCAATAAAGCCGTTCCCGGAGCGATCACCCCGGACCCGAATGCCGGTGGAGGTTCGAATTCCGGGTCGGGCCGCCCAGCTCCGACCGCGGTGCCGGGCAACGGCTTGCAGAAGGGCTGATCGGCCAGCCGCGATTGCGCGGAGGGTCGGCGGCGCAGGAGGCCGCGCGACACGTTTGACGCCGCCCTTCGTCGGGAAAAGAATTCAGATGAAGAAGCGAGTCGTCGTCGGAGCTGTCGCCGCACTTTCCCTGGTCGCCTGCGGTGGACCCGCAAGGCCCGCCGACTCGTCGGCGAAGCCGGCCGCGGCAACGTCGAGCGAGCTCTCGACGAGGGTCTCCCCGACTCCCGCCGCGACGACCACCCCCGCCGCACCCGCCAAGGGCACCGTGCCGAACCGGGATTTCCTGATCGGGAAATGGGGCACCGACGGCGACTGCACGCTGGCCATCGACCTGCGGCCCGACGGCACCAGCGATGGCCCGTTCGGTAACTGGACCTACACCGACGGCACCATAGGCTTTGTCGGCGAGCCCGACTTCAAGGTCCACGTGACGGTGATCGACGACAAGACCATGGAATCGACCAATGGGAGCGGCAAGACCGCGAAGATGACCCGTTGTCCGTAGCCCGTCCGTACGATCGCGGCATGGCCGCTGAGGTGGACGGTGCGGTGGACGGTGCGCCCCGTTGGCGCGGCCGATTGGTGTTCGGCACCGCGGCGATGTTCGTCTTCTTCCAGATGGTGCTGCAGACCTTTCCCAGCGTGATGCGCGAGGGATTGGTGGTCGATCTCTCGCTCAACGAGTCGGGCTTCGGCGGGCTCTCGTCGAGTTTCTACTACCCCTACATCCTCCTGCAGGTGCCGTCCGGAATCCTCGTGTCCCGCTTCGGCGCCCGCGCGGTGCTCATCACCGGAGCGCTGCTGTGCACCGGGGCGTCCTTCCTGTTCGCGATGTCGGAGACCGCGACCTCGGCGGAGTGGACCCGAATCCTGATGGGACTGGGGGCCGCGCCCACTGTGGTGTGCACCCTGACGCTGGCCGCCCAGTGGTTTCCCGAGCGGCTCTTCCCATTGCTGGCGGCGTTGACCGAGATGGCCGGAATGACCGGTGCGGCACTCGGTCAGGAGACCCTCGGCTTCATCGTCGAACGTGCCGGGTGGCGAACGGGAATGATTGCCTGCGGAGTGTTCTCGAGTTTTCTGTTGCTGCTGATCGTGCTCTTCGTGCGGAATCGGCGCCCCTCCGGTGACGGACCGGACGAAAGCCTGCCCCGTCTCGGCGAGATAGCGCGGCTGGTGGTTTCGCTGCCGGTCATCTCCCGGGCGACCGCCGGTGGACTTGTGGCCTGCACCGGCGTCGCTTTCGGGATGCTTTGGGGCGTCTCCTATTTCCAGGCGCACCACAACCTGAGCCTGTCGGCGGCCTCGGTCTGCGGATCGTTCTATTTCTGGGGGTGCCTGCCCGGCATGCTCGGTTCGGCCTGGTTGTCCTCCCGGTACGGCAGGCCGGTCGCGCTGCTCGCTCTGGGCGCGCTCGGGACGGCGGCGTCGATGGCGCTCATCCTGTTCGTGGCGGACGGCCGGGTGGCCTTGAGCGCGGCGATGTTCGCGTTGGGATTCTTCAACTCCTTCTACGCGTTGTCCTTCACGATCGTGAAAGACAAGGCGCCCCAGAGGCTCTCCGGAGTGGCGATGGGCCTGACCAACATGCTGATTATGGGCATTGGCGGCCTGCTCTTTCAGCCCCTGATCGGCGTACTGGCACACCACCGCGGCCAGGGTGTGCCCGATGCCGCAGCCCTGAGCGTGACGATCGGCGCCCCCCTGCTGGCGCTGCTCATCCTCGCGGGCATTCAGATCCGGGCGTCCGCGACTTCCGCGGAGTAGGCATCGAGGATTCTCCTCAGCTCGGACACCTCGTCCGCGTCGATGCTGACGGCATCCAGGTGCTCGGCCATGTCGGGGTTCACGTACCGCATCGAGGACGGGCGCACCGATCGTGCCGAACTGTGAAAAGCCCTGGCGCCGGTGAACTCTGCCAGTCCGCGGATGTTGGCGGATCTGACACCTGAACCCGGCATGATCCGGATTCGGTTTCCGGCCGCCGCCACGAGTGACTTCAGCCGCTCCCTTCCCAGGTCGACATTCGGATGCTGACCGCTGGTGAGGATTCGCGAACAACCCAGCTCCACAACCTGTTCCAGCGCAGCGAAAGGATCGCGGACCCGGTCGAACGCGCGGTGGAAGGTGACCTGCATCGAACCCGCGTGCGCGACCAGTTCGGCGCACCGTTCGACATCGACCGCGCCGTCCTCCGTCAGCATCCCGATGACCACGCCGTCGCAACCTAGCTTCTCGCACTGCTCAATGTCGGCGATCATCGCCTGAAATTCGAGCTCCGTGTAGAGGAAGTCGCCGCCGCGTGGACGAATGATGGGGAACAGCTCGATGGAGGTGTGGGAGCGGGCGACGGCGATCGTGCCGTAGGACGGGGTGGTGCCGCCCTCGTGAGGATTGGCGCACAGCTCGATCCGATCCGCACCGTGCCGCTCGGCCACAACACAGGACGCCAGATCGAATCCGATGACCTCGAGTTCCATCTCAGGCGGTGTCCCGCGCGCGGGCGAACATCTCCGGGTCGTGCGCGCAGACGATAAGCAGATCGGGCTCCTGCCGGGAGTGCAACTCGGCCAGCCGATCCTTGTTGGCGCGCAGCTGTTTACGGTCGAAGACGGTGAGCGTCTCCTGGACGCGAAGCAGACCCGGGACCGGAGTCCGGCCATCCACCATCCCGCGGTGATAGAACGCATCTCCGGCGTGCAGCACCCAGCGATGGCCGGCGTCCACCGCGACGCCGGCATGCCCGCGGGTGTGTCCGGCCATCGGGATCAGCACGATCCCGGGGTCGATTTCGTCGAGCGGTTTCGCCGCCGCGAACCCGCGCCACGATTCACCCGTGGGCCGGTGTTCGACGAGGTGCGGTCGATGCGACCACTGGCTGCTGCGGTAGCGGAGACGTTCCGCGAACGACGGTCGGTGGACGGCGCCGCGGGCTTCGTCGGCGGTCACGTGGATGCGGGCCCGGGGGAAGTCGGCGATGCCGCCGATGTGGTCGACGTCGAAATGCGTGACCACGATGTGCCGCACGTCGTCCGTGCTGAAACCCAGGGATTCGATCTGCCGGGCCGCGGTCTCGGCCTCCCGCAGGGCCGGCCGGACCAGGTGCCGGGAGGGGCCGAGCCGGGACGCCGGGGCGGCGCAGTCCTCGGTGCCGAAGCCCGCGTCGACGAGAACCAGGCCGTTCTCGCTCTCGACGAGCAGCACGTGACACACCAGCGGATGACCCGGCACCCCCAGGATGGTTCCGCAGTTGAGGTGGTGGACCTTCACTTCCGGGAGTCCCTGGTGCGGGAGGCGAACGCCCGCAGGGCCGCCCGGTGGTCTTCGGTCATCAGGGTGATCACCTGCGATCGCATCTCCATTTCCAGATGTTCCCGCAGCCCCCCGGCGCCGAGGCTGGAGTTGAGCAGTTCCTTCGACATCTGGACGCCGAGTCGGGGCCGCGAGGCGATTTTGGCGGCAAGAGCCAGTGCGGTCTCGAGCGGATCGTCGGCGACGTGCTGGACGAGTCCGAGCCGAAGACTTTCGTCGGCCCCCAGAGTGCGCCCGGTGTAGAACACCTCCGCCGCGGCGCCGGCGCCGATCATCCGGGGCAGCATCCACGACAATCCCATGTCGCCGATCGAGACGCCGAGTTTCACGAAGGGAGCCATGAACGCCGCGTCGGGCGCGCAGATCCGGATGTCCGCGGCGGTGGCGAGCGCGAAGCCACCACCGACCGCCGGACCCCGCACGGCCGCGAGCACCGGCTGGCGAATCTCCCTCATCGCGAGCACGCATCCGACCGCGTCGCGCATCGCGTCATACACCCGCTGAACCGGATCGCCCGCCGTCTCGGTCAGGCCGGCGCCGAGGTCCATCCCCGCGCAGAACGCCGGGCCCACTCCGGAGAGAACGATCGCCCCGCAACCGTCCTGCTCGCCCAGCGCGCGGAGCGCCTTGTCGAGGATCCCGAGGGTCTCTGCGCCGAGAGCGTTGAACTTCTCCGGCCGGTTGAACAGGACAACACCGACACCGTCGTTGCGAAGCTCAACGGTGAATCCCTCGAAATCCCGCTCCAACAACGGACTCGTCCTCCGGGTATCGGTCGTATGGGTCGCTGCTACCTTCTCACGGGCCGGCGAAGGGATCGAAGAAGTCGACCCCGGAAGTGCTCTTGGCGGCGTCGTACCTTCCCAGAGTGCGAATGTCGACAAGCGGGGTAAGGATTTTGAAGGAGATCGCGGTGCCGGCGGACGACGGCCGCGCCGAGTAGGCCGTCCCGAATCCGGTGTTGCCGAGGTAGACGTAATCGATCACCGAGCCGACCGGCGGCACGTCACCGGCGGCGGTTCCTGCGGTCCCTCCGGTCACGGCGGTGACGAGCAGGGATTGGCTGTGAATCCCGTACATGTCCAACTGGGTTGCGACATCGGCGTCGAAGCTTCCCACCTGAACGCCGGCCGCGTCGAACACGCCGAACTGCTGATAGCCCTGGACCTGAATCTCTCTGGGCGGCAACCCATTGACTCCGGACGGCAGTAGATCGGAGATGGGCAGGAAGCTGTAGCCCTTGCCGACCGGAAGCCGGGTGACCCGGGGCAGGGCCGACGCATCGAGAAGATTCAGCGGGAACGTCGCGATGTTGGAGGTCGTGTCGCCGTCCACCTTGATCACCGACACCACGTCACCGGAGGGGGAGGGCAGCGAGGAGTACAGCACGTACTTGCGGTCGTTTTTCTGGTACATGACGTTGTAGACCGACCCGACCGGCGGGACCTCCCCGGGTGCGGTTCCGGGGGTGCCGTCGAGAACCCTGGTCACCAGGATCGCCTGGGTATGGACGCCCGCCATGTCAGCGGTGGGGGTGACGACGCCCTCGAAGCTACCGACCGCGTTGCCCGTCGGGTCGCGGAGGCTGAAAACCTCACGAGCCTGAACGGTGGTGTAGTACGGCAGGAATCCGCTTGTACCCAAGTAGATTTCGCCTGCGGGTTCAGCCGGGGCGATGCTGTATCCGTTGCCCAGCCGGACCGGCTGGTTGTCGACCGTGTGGTCGGCGATGCCTTTGGACGCGTCGAACCTGAACGGAACGGGGATGTTCCCGAACGGTGTGAGGAATGTGAAGGCCACCGCCGCCTTCGGCGCCGAGGGCATGGCGGAGTAGGACCAGCCGAATCCGCCGATGAGGTCGAAGGTCGCGATCAGAGAGCCGACGGGAGGCACCTGCCCGGGCCCGGTTCCGACGTTGGTGCCGTCGTTGCCGGTGACCATGAGTTCGACGTACTTGCTGCGGAGGGTGAAGGGACTTCCCGTACTGACAAGGGCGGCAAAGGTTCCCGCGGTCTGCTTGGTCTTCGGGTCGACGACGCTGTACTGCTGCCGGCCCTGAAGCAGGGTCGGTCCACCGGGCCAATACGTCCACTGTCCGTACGCCGAGGTGACCAGTTCGGTGGAGCTGGGAACCAGATTGTCGCCGTGCAGCTCGACCGTCTGGTTCAGCGTCGGTACCGTTCGACCCAGGTACCCCGACAGGGCGAACTCCCGAAAACCCGCCTGGGCCAGGCCCATCACGGAAGAACCGACGGATACCCAAATCTCCTTCAGGGCCGGCTTTGGCGGCATCGTGTCAGGGTTGACGGCGACGGCCACGGCGGATCGGCGGGGACTCGAGCGTTGGGCGAGCTGGGCCCGATGCTCCCGCGGCAGGGGACGCTGGGCGCGGGAGTGTGCCGGGCCACGGGCCGGTTGCGTGCTCGCCGTGGACGAACCCGGCGAACCGGAGTCGGCTGCGGCGAGCGCGCACCCGGTCATCACCGCGGTGCCCATGCCGAGGGCGATCGCGAGGCCGCCGATCCGACCGATACAGGGTGAGTGCGTCATCGTGCCCCATCCAGATTTCGACTGAGAAAAAGCTTAACGACGGCCCAGTGCGATCGTCCAGTGCCCCTGTTCCGGAATCCGCCACTCTCTGCGAGTTGGAGGTGAGAAAGTTGCGCCACAGCACGTGATGAACGACGGGGAGATCCACATGTCCACTGCCCAGCACGACATAACGCCGTTGCGTACTTACGTGCGCGGCATGACCGAATTGGTCGACAGCACGTCCGATGAGGGTGTCCTGCTCGCACGCGGACGCGACCTCCTGGCCGAATTGATCCGCGACGACCACTGGCTGCCCCCGGAGTACGCCACTGCGCGGTCGGATCGCTATGCCCAGTACCTGCTGCACTGCGATCCCCTCGAACGGTTCAGCATGGTCAGTTTCGTGTGGGGACCCGGCCAGCGAACCCCGGTGCACAACCACACGGTGTGGGGGCTCGTCGGCCAAGTGCGCGGCACCGAGCAGAGCGAGGAATACGAATTGCGCGACGGTCTGCCGGTCTGGTCGGGGAAGACCCACACGATGGTGCGCGGCGAGGTCGACGCGGTGTCACCGACCATCGGCGACTGGCATCGCGTCACCAACACGTCGGACGACGTGTCGATCAGCATCCACGTCTACGGCGGGAACGTCGGTGCGCTGCATCGCCGCAAGCTGGATGAGTCGGCGGGCCGCCTGGTCGAGTTCATCTCGGGCTACGACAACGACGCGACGCCGAACCTGTGGGGGAAGTCCGCACTCACGCCCTGCTGACTGCACCGCCCAGCCGACTGAACCGCCCAGCCGACTGGACCGCCCAGCCGACTACAGGGCCAGCAGCCGATACAGGCCGATCGCGCCGACGATCAGGATGAAGCCCCGCAACGCCGCCGGCGAAAGTCGCCGTCCGTACCGGGCGCCCAGCCAACCGCCCAGCAGGGATCCGATCGCGATCAACCCCGCGACGGGCCAATTGATCCGGCCGAACGCCACTAGGACGTATCCCGCTGCGGCGACGACGTTGATCAACAGCGACATCAGATTCTTGGCCGCGTTCATCCGCTGAAGGTCCTCGGGCAGCAGGGCGCCCATCAGACCCACCAGCAGAATGCCTTGTGCGGCAGTGAAATAGCCGCCGTACACGCCGACGGCGAAGGTGCCCGCCGACAGTACGGCCATCCGCCGGGTCGACACATGGTCCACCGAACGGCCGGCCGCCTCGGCCCGCTGGCGGGCATAGGCCTGGATCCGCGGGCCCAGCAGCACCAGTGCCAACGCGAGGACGAGGAGCACGGGCACGATCCGGATGAAGACCTTGTCCGGCAGGTTCAGCAGCAGGAAAGCGCCGATCGCGGCCCCGACGACCAACGCCGGGATCTGCCACCGCAGCCGTTGCCACTGCCCGGCCAGTTCGGCCCGGTAGCCCCAGGTGCCCGTCACGCCGCCGGGCACCATGCCGACGGCGTTGGACATCGTCGCCGTCACCGGAGGCAGGCCCAGGGTCACCAGTGTCGGGAAGGTGATCAGCGTGCCCGAACCCACCACCGAGTTGATCGCGCCCGCGGCGAACCCGGCCAGGATGATGATGGCCATGTGGGCGACTGACACGCCAGAACCCTACAAGCGGGGCGCAACGGTCAGCGACGTCACACGAGTTGCTCCGGTATGCGACGCCGGCCGTTGAGCTGGGCTGCCGCTCCTGCCAGTACCACCAGCAGGATTCCCGCAATCTGCATGGCGGTGGGCTTTTGGTGCAGCACAAGCATTCCGAGGATTTGACCGAAGCCCGGTTCCAGGGCCATCAGGGTTCCGAAGGCCGCCGGCGTCATGTGGCGCAGCGCCGTCATCTCCAGGGCGAAGGGCAGCACCGGCACGAGGATCGCGAGTCCGAGAGCAGTGGTCAGCACGGCGGGGTTGAGGTGGCCGCTGGCCTGAGGCACCCCGGCGATGGCCGCTGTCGCCGCGCCGACGGGCATGGTGATGCTCAGGCCCGTCGTGCCGTCGAAGCGGTCGCCGATGTGTTGGGTGAGCACGATGTAGGTGGCCCAGCCCAGCGCTGAACCGGCAGCCAATCCGACACCGGCGACATTGATCTCGCCGCGCCAGGGCTGGGTGAGCAGGACGACCCCGATGAAGGCGAGCGCCGGCCAGATCAAGGCCTGACGGGTGTGGCTGCGGACCGCCGCCACGGTTAGGGGCCCGAGGAACTCGATGGCGACTGATGTCCCGAGGGGAATGCGTTCGATGGCGGCCAGGAAGAGGACGGTCATCAGCCCGGTGGTGATGCCCAACCCCAGCAGTGCGGGAATGTCGCGACGGGCGATCCGCCGCAGGGGTGGGCGCGCAATCGCAATGAAGATCAGGGCACCGGCTGTGAGACGCAGCCATGCGGTCCCGGCGGGTCCCACGGTGGCGATCAGTGGCATCGACAGTGCCGAACCCAGCTGGACCGAGAACATCGCCGCGACGGCCAGCGCCCATGGCGGCGCCGGGAGGGTGCGTGGCGTCATGACCGCGGGTCGGCGGGTTCGAACACCGCCAGTGAGAACCTGGCCGCCCGGCGCCCGGCGTTGGCGTACGAATGCGCGACGTCGCCGGGGAACGAGGCCGCATCGCCCGCGCCGAGGGTGACCGAACGGTCGCCGGCCGTGACGATGACCGAGCCCTGATGGACGTGAATCAATTCCCGGGTGTTCGGGGCGTGAGCCTCGCTGGTGCGGGAGTCTCCCGGCCCTAACGACCAGTCCCACAACTCGACTGTGTCGGGGGTGGCGGTGCCGGCCACCAGAACCCCGCGCCCCCCGCCGTCGCCGGTCCACAGTTCCGGGCCGTCGCCTCGCCGGGTGACCGTGACCGGCGTCGTCTGCGGCGGTTCCACCAGGGTGGGCAGCCCGACGCGCAGCGCTTCCGCAAGCCGAAGGAGGGTGCCGACGCTGGGGTTCACCTCGCCCTTCTCGACGCTGACCACCATCCGGCGGCTCACTCCCGCCGACTCCGCAAGCTGGTCCAGCGTCCACCCGCGCGACTTTCGCTCGCGCTTCACCCGCCCACCGATCGCCGACGCCAGCGCTGCGGTCACGTCGTCCATAGGTGCAGGATAACGCACTTTCAGTGCAATGGAAGGTTCCGTCCCGGGTGGATGAGGATTGGGCTAGCTTCTACGGCATGACCGACGAAGGTTTTCCCGATGCCCGATGGGGTTCGGAATCGAGCCCGTTGCGCGGCGTCATCGATGCCTTCGCCGCAACTCCCTTGGGTTCCCGGTTGATCCGCGCCGTCGTCCCACTGGACCGCCGGCTGCTGACGAGAACCAAGGGCCGTTACACGGTGCTGGGGCCGTTTGGATTGCAGGTGCTGGTGCTGACCACCGTCGGCCGCAAGTCGGGCCAGCGGCGGCAGTCGCCGCTAATCTACACCCGCGAGGGCGATCGGCTCTATCTGTTCGGCAGCAATTTCGGGCAGGCGGCGCACCCGGCCTGGTCGTCGAATCTCCTGGCGAACCCGAATGCCTGGGTCACCATGGGGGGCAAGGAGATTCCGGTGGTCGCGACTGCGCTCTCCGGTGACGAGTACGACCACGCCTGCGATTTGTTCATGACCTACCTCAAGGCCTATCCCGCCTACCGGACCCGCACCGACCGCGAGATCCGGGTGTTCGCCCTGGACCGGCGTTAGCCCAAACCGCTACTGGACCAACAGAACCGGGCACTCGGCGTGATGGACCAGGTTCTGGCTGACCGATCCGAGGACCGCATCGGCCAGCCGTCCGCGGCCGCTTCTGCCCACCACCACCAATTGGGCCTCGCGTGACAGGTCGGTGAGGCCCTTGGCCGGGCTGATGTCCTGAAAGACCTTGCTGACGTGAGCGTTCCGATATTTCTTGGCGAACGGAGCGATCATCTCGTCCATCTGCTGGCGCTGCTGAGTCTGCAGAACATCGAGCAACTGCCAGTCCATCATGCCCTGGCCGCCGAGATCGCCCATGCCGACCGCGGCGCCGATCTCCCACATGTGCACCACCGTCAGCGGCGCGTGCAAAGCGGCGGCGACGTCGAACGCCTCGCCGAGAGCGCGGGCCGCCCCCTCGGACTCATCCACGCCGACGACGACGGGCAGAGGCTTGCCGGTCCGCTTGGCGACCGGGGGACGCCACACCACCACGGGGCACTGCGCCTGATGCGTGATCCGGACGGCGTGCCCGCCCACGGCGCGATGGTCCACCTCGCCGTTGCCCACCACGAGCAGCCGAGCGGATTGCGACGCCTCCGTCAGGACTGTGGCGACCGAACCCTTGACGGCCGCCGTGGCGATCGCAAGATCGGGATGCGCCGAGCGCACGGCAGACTCGGCCGCGGCGAGGATCCCGTCGGCACCGCCGGGCACGTCGGCGGGCGCTTCGACGCGGTCGAAGTGCCAGTCCAATCTCGGGACCGCGTGCAGGAGCGTCAGACCGAGTGAATGTCGGGCGGCGAAGTCGCCGGCCCACCGGGCGGCATCGAGGGCGGTTTCGGATCCGTCGACACCCGCGACGACGGCCGGAAGGTTGGCTGCGCTGGTCATGCCGCAACCCTAGTGATTACGAAGTCGAACCCCCATTGGGGCGCTAGTGTCCGGCATATGTCCAGCAAGCGCACACCGCACATCGATCCCAAGGGAGAGGAGATCGCCGAGACGATCCTGCTCCCCGGCGATCCGTTGCGCGCCAGGTTCATCGCCGAGACCTATTTCGAAAACCCCCGGTGTTTCAACGAAGTTCGCGGAATGTACGGCTTCACCGGTAGCTATCGGGGCCGGAAGGTGTCGGTGATGGGCACCGGCATGGGGATCCCGTCGATCTCGCTGTACAGCTGGGAGCTGATCCACGTCTTCGACGTCAAGAACCTCATCAGGGTCGGCAGTTGCGGAACCATCCAGGAGGACATCGACCTCTACGACGTCGTCATCGCCCAGGGCGCCTCGACGGACTCGAGTTATCTGACCCAGTTCGGCATGCCCGGCACCTATGCGCCGCTGTCCTCCTACCGGCTGCTGGAGAAGGCCAAGCGCGTCGCCGACGAACGCGGGCAACGCACCCACGTCGGCAACATCCTGTCCTCGGACATCTTCTACAACGAAGATCCCGACGCGCTCGGCAAGTGGGCGAGGATGGGCATCCTGGCCGTCGAGATGGAGTCGGCGGGCCTGTTCGCCAACGCCGCCGCCGCCGGCGTGGACGCCCTGGGAATCTTCACCGTGAGCGACAACATCCCCGCCGGCTTGCACACCACCCCGGAGGAGCGCGAGACCGCGTTCACCGCGATGATCGAGATCGCTCTGGAATTGCCGTGAGCGAAGTCGAGCACAGCGACCCGAAGACCGGCCTGGCCCTGCATCCCAAGCAGGCCGTCCCGGTTCTGCTCACGCTGTTCGTGTTCTCCCTGATCATGGACAACGGCTTCAAGCTGCTGTCGCCGTCGATCGCGACGTCGCTGGGTCTGTCGGAGAACACTGTGAGCCTGCAGGCCACTCTGCCCGGGATCCTGATCGGTATCGGCGCGGTGGTGTACGCCGCGCTGTCGGACTCCATCAGCATCCGCAAGCTGATGATCTTCGCCGTCATCGTAATGGCGGTCGGGTCGCTCATCGGCTTCGCGCTGCAGGGCTCGTTCCCCGGAGTGCTGACCGGTCGGATCATCCAGACCTGCGGTCTCGCCGCGGCCGAGACCCTGTACGTCATCTGGGTCACCAAACATTTCAAGGGCGACGAGCAGAAGAAGTACCTGGGCTACAGCACCGCGGCGTTCCAGCTGTCGTTGTTGCTCGGCGCGGTGGGCAGCGGATTCATCGCCACCTACATCGGTTGGACGGCGTTCTTTCTGGTGAATCTTCTTGCGTTGCTGACCATTCCCTTCATCCTGAAGAACGTGCCGATCGAGCACACCGGTAAGACGAATCTCGACGTGTTCGGGCTCTTCCTGGTCGCGGTGATCGCCACCGGGATCGTGTTGTTCATGCAGGATTTCCACTGGTGGTTACTACTGCCCGCGCTGGCGGGCGTCGCGGTGTTCGTCTGGCACATCTCCACCCACCCGGACGCGCTGATCACCAAGGAATTCTTCACGAACAAGCGCTACACGTTGATGCTCGTCGTCGTCTTCGTCATCTACTCGGTGCAACTGGGCTACCAGTTCATCTTCCCGTTCATCATCAAGGGCCTGTACGGCTGGAAGCTGTCGGATGTGTCGCTGTTGCTGGTCCCCGGCTACACCGCTGCCGTGCTGGTCGGTGTGTTCACCGGCAGGATCGCCGCGCGCCTGAGCTCGCGGCGCGCCATCGTCATCGCGATGACGATGATCGCCCTGGCGCTCGTTCTTCCCGCGATTCTCGTCGGCGGTTGGGTGGGCATTTTCGTGATCTCGATGGTGCTGTTCGGATCGGGCTTCGCCCTGATGTACGCACCGCTGCTGTCCACCGCGATCCGGGACGTCCCGAAAGCCAAAGGCGGTATCGCGATCGGCTTCTACAACCTGACCATCAATATGGCCGTCCCGATCGGCATCGCCTACGCCGCCAAGCTGCTGAGTATGGATCTGTCGCTGACCTCGTTCGCCGGCCAGTCGCCGAAGGCGGCGGGGTACGGCTCGGTCCTGCTGATCCTGACCATCATCACGGTGCTCGCCCTGCTGCTCTACCGGGTCTCGATGCGGGTCCTGGACAGGGAAGACACCCTGGCAGCGGAAGCGTTGCACGCCTGATCGGCGACCAGCGCGGTTGGACAGACCCCGCCGCCATCTCGTAGCCTCCTTAGGGCCTAAGGCAGGCGGTTCGGCGGCGAAGACGTCGACGGCAGTCAAAGGATTCAGTTGTGAAGTACTTCTTTTTTGCAGACAAATTTGCGGTGTCCAAGCAGGTGGCGGGCGCGGTCGTCGCTCTGTGCGCTTTGAGCGCGGCGTGCGGCGGTGCCGCATACGCCGAACCGGCTCATGACACGGTCACCGAGATCAAGGACCTGTCACGTCAGGCCGAGGAGCTCTCCGGGGCGATTCAATCGGCCAAGGTCGATCTCGACAAGAAGCTCCAGCTGCTCGCCGAGGCGGACACCAGGCATGCCGCCGATCTGGTCGCCCTCGATGCCGCCAAGGCCGAGCTCGCCGTCCATCAGAGCGCCGTCGACAAACTGGCGGCCGCCGTCTACGTGGGCGGGACCAGGGGCAGCTTCACCGGGCTGCTGTCGGCGCCGTCGCCGCAGATCCTGATCGACAAGCTGGCCTTCCAACGGCTGATGACCACCGAGATGTCCGACCAACTGCAGGCCGTCCGTCAGGTCAACCAGCAGGCTCAGACCGTCGCGGTGGCGTCGGCGGAGTCCGCGGCCGCGGCCAAGTCGGCCGTCGATCAGGCCGTCGCCCTGCGCTCGGACCTGCAGAACAAGCAGTCACAGCTCCGGTCGAAGATCGCCACGGTCAATGCCGACTACGCGATGCTCCCGCAGGCGCAACGTGCCGAGCTGACCTCGGCGCTGTCGCCGTCGGTGGTGGCGGCGATGGGCCTGGCCTCGCCGATCCCCACGGTCGGGATGGGCGGTCTGGTGCCTGCCGCGAGGAGCCTGGCCGCGTACATCATGGCCGCTTATCCGGGTGTGCAGTCCATCGGCGGCGTTCGCTCGGATCCGCTGCCCGATCACCCCAGTGGACACGCCATCGACATCATGATCGGCTCCGACATGGGCCTGGGCGACGCTATCAACGCCGACGTCCAGAGCCAGATGGCGCGGTTCGGCGTGAAGTACACGATGTGGCGGGTGGCCAACCACTACAACCACGTGCACGTCACGGTCAACTGACCCGAGTCCGCCCGCGCGGCTCAGCCCGCAGCGCACCCCGGTAGGAAGAGCGCGGCCGGGATCTCCGCGTCCGCAGGCGGGGTGGTGGTGACCGGATTGGTGCCGCACACCTTGGCCTTGTCCTTGGGCACCCAAAACTGCCCCTCCTGCTCGAAGATGAACGAGGTCGGGGCACCCATCGAGGGGTTGCTCTTGCTGGAGAGGATCCCCGCGGTGACTGCCCAGCCGTTGGCGCAGTGCAACTGGTCGACGGTGTAGAGGTTCTCCGGTCCGAGGGCCTGTGCGGCCGCCAGAGCGGGCGCGGCCAGCGCCTCCTTGGTGCACTCGGTCATGCCGCCCACCATCGGAGCCGCCGTTGACGTCGCAGTGGTCGAGGTCGTTGCGGTGATCGTCGTCGTTGTGGTCGTCGTCGCAGTTGTTGACGTCGCAGTGGTTGACGGCGTCGTGCTCGAGGTCGTCGTGGTCGACGTAGCCGGGGTGCTCGACGTCGTGGACACCGAACTCGCGGTGCTACTCGATTGCGCGGCGGGTTCCTTGGCCGACGAGCATGCGGTGAGTCCTGCGGTGGCCACTGCGAGTCCGGCGACGACGCGGACGTAGAGGTTCATGGCGGGCAAGCCTACCGGCGGCGTGAGCGAACCGGGCCTCCGCAGCCGCGCGGAGCGGTTTACTTGTGCTCAGCACCAATTCGACGAGCGGAGCACAGATGACAGCCACCGCAGTTGCGGCGCCGGCCAAGAAGTCCGGCAGCCGTTGGGAGTTCCTGCAGGGCCTGGGCAAGACGTTCATGCTGCCGGTCGCCCTGCTGGCGTTCTGCGGCATCATGCTCGGCGTCGGATCCTCGTTCGGCAGCTCGACGGTGCAGAAGCAGCTGCCGTTCCTGGCGTGGGGACCGCTGCCGGTGATCTGGCACTGGATGACCAACACCGGGCTCGTGGCGTTCACCTTCCTGCCGGTGTTGTTCGCGATGGCCATCCCACTCGGATTGGCCAGGCAGGACAAGGGAGTGGCGGCCTTCGCCGGGTTCGTCGGGTACGCGTCGATGAACCTGGCCATCAACTTCTTCCTCGATGCGCGCAACGTCGACGTCACCGACAAGGCGCAGATCGCCCACTACGCCATCCGGGACGTGCTCGGGATTCCCTCGATGGACACCGGCCTGCTCGGCGCCATCGCGGTCGGAATCATCGTGCTGCGCCTGCACAATCGTTTCCGGACCATCCAGATGCCAGATGCCCTGGCGTTTTTCGGCGGCACCCGGTTTGTCCCGATCATCTCCGCTCTGGTGATGAGTGTGGTCGGGGTGATCGTGCCGTTCATCTGGCCGACGATCAACGGCTGGATCGGCGATCTGGGCCGGCTGATCGCCTCCGCCGGCGTGTTCGGCCCGTTCTTCTTCGGCACCGGCGAAGCGCTGTTGCGGCCGATCGGCCTGCATCACATCCTGGTCGCGATGTTCCGCTTCACCCAGGCCGGTGGCGACGCCACCGTCTGCGGGACCGACGTGCAGGGCGCGCTGAACATCTTCTACGCACAACTCAAATGCGGTCTGGACCAACCGATCAGCGAACCGGTACGGCACGCCACCACCTTCCTGTCGCAGGGCAAGATGCCCGTCTACCTCGGCGGCCTGCCGGGTGCAGCGCTGGCGATGTACACCACCGCGCGCAAGAACCTGCGCCCGGAGATCAAGGCGCTGTTGATCTCCGGCGTGGTGGCCTGCGTCGTGGGCGGCATCACCGAACCGCTGGAGTTCCTCTTCCTGTTCATCGCGCCCTGGCTCTACGCCATCCACGCGGTGCTGATCGGCCTCGGCTTCCTGGCGGCCGCAGTGCTGGGAGTGTTCATCGGGAACACCGACGGCAACATCATCGACTTCGTGGTGTTCGGCGTGATGCAGGGCACGCAGACCAAGTGGTACATGATCGTGCTGCTCGCGGCCATCTGGTTCGCCGTCTACTACTTCCTGTTCCGCTGGGCGATCCTGCGGTTCAACCTGGCGACCCCTGGGCGTACCGACGACACCCTGCCCGAGGGTGAGGAGTCGCCGGCGACCACAACCTCGGCGCCAGCGGCAGCGGCGCCCACCGGACCCGTGAAACTCGTTGCGGGCAAGTATGATCCGGTAGCCATCCTGGCGGCCCTGGGCGGAGCGGGCAACATCGAGACCCTGGACAACTGCATCACCAGGCTGCGGATGACGGTGGCCGACGCGAGCCTGCTCGACGAGGCGCGATTGAAGAAACTCGGGGCGGTCGGTGTGGTCAAACTGGACGACCACAACGTGCAAGTGGTCATCGGCCCGCAAGTGCAAGCGGTCAAAGACGCTCTGGCAGAACTGGTTCCGTCAGCCTGATGGCTGACTCCGGGTTCGATTTCGACACGGTCGTCGACCGGCGGGGCACCTGGTGCACCCAGTGGGACTACGTCGCCGACCGCTTCGGAGTGCCCGACCTGCTGCCCTTCACCATCTCCGACATGGACCTGGCGACCGCGCCCGTGGTCATCGAGGCGCTGCGGCGCCGGTTGGACCACCCGATCCTGGGGTACTCGCGTTGGCGCAACGGCGATTTCCTGTCCGCCGTCGAGCACTGGTACGCCCAGCGGTACGACACGGTCATCGATCCGGCCTGGATCACCTATGCCCCCTCGGTGATCTATCAGGTGGCCCGGCTGATCGGGATATGGTCCGAACCCGGCGACGGCGTGGTGGTTCACAGTCCTTGCTACGACGCCTTTCCCAAGACCGTTGCGGCCAGCGGCAGGCACTTGCGCCGGGTCGCGATGGGGGACTGGGCCGCGCTGGAGGGTGAACTGGCCCGTCCGGAGAACACGGTGCTGCTGCTGTGCTCGCCGCACAACCCCACCGGCCACGTCTGGACCGAGGACGAACTGATCCGGATCGGGCGACTGTGCGCGCGTGAGGGCGTCGCGGTCATCAGCGACGAGATCCACTCCGATCTGACCCACCCGCCGCGTCGGCACCTGGTGTTCGCCCGGATCGCCGCCCAGTTGACCGACCCCCCGAAGTGGGCGGTGGTCACCTCGGCGTCGAAGTCTTTCAACATCCCCGCGCTCACCGGCAGTTACGGTCTGATCGCCGACGACGCGGCGCGAAGTGATTACCTCGCCGGTCTCTCCGGCGATGGGCTGAGTTCACCCGCGGTGCTCGCACTCGTCGCGACCATCGCCGCCTACCGGGAGGGCGGGCCGTGGCTCGACGCGCTGCGCGACTACCTCTGGGGCAACCTGCTCCTGGTCCAGCAGCGCCTCGACGAGTCGTTTCCGCAGCTGGGCTGGATTCCGCCGCAGGCCGGCTACCTCGCCTGGATTGATGTATCGCCCTTGGGCGTGAGCGACGACGCGCTACAGACCGATCTGATCGGAAACGAGAAACTGGCGATCATGCCGGGAACCACATACGGCTCGACCGGGCATCTGCGCCTCAACGTCGGCTGCCCGCGCAGCAAGGTCGAACGCGGCCTCGACGGGCTGATCCGAGGCCTCGGCAGACTGACTTAGGCCGACTCGCGAGTTTTCAGGAACTCCGCGACGGAGTCGGAGAGTTCCCCGGCCTGCGCCTTGATGTCCTGCAAGTGCTCGTCGAGCATCGCGTGCAGAACCGCCGCCGGAGCCTCCGGGTGGTAGACCCCCCCGGCCGGCGCCGAGAGAATCGGAGTCCAGATCTCGGGCCTGCTCATTGCTTGAGTCATGCCTTAATCGTCCGGCGAGGCGGAATCGCCGAATATAGGTAATACGAGTGAATCGGGTACTAGATCCCGGCCCGCTACCTGCATAATCACCTGACCTCGGAAAGGGCGGACGCGATGGCACCGACAAACTCCTGCTGCGGCGACCACGGGTTGACCGCCGCCCATCTCGGCGGGGCACTGGGAGGCGGTGCGGGTGCCATCGAGGCGGCCAACCACGCCGCCGGCAAGCCTGTCCGTGCTCGCGCCGACACCCTCGTCGTCGGCAGGATCGTCACCAACAACCCGGCCGCGCCGAGCGCCGAGGCGATGGCGATCTCCGGGGGACGGATCATCGGGATCGGCGCCCTGTCCGACGTCGAGGGCCTGGCCGATTCGAGCACGACGACGCTGAAGCCCGACGGCATCGTCCTGCCGGGTCTGATCGAGCCGCACATGCACATCTGGACGTCCCTGATCAACCTCACCTGGACGGATCTGTCCCATGAGGCCTGTCCGACATTCGATGACGTCATCGCCGCGCTCAAGTCGGCTGCGGCCCAGACCCCTAAAGGCCAGTGGGTCCAGGGCAAGCTGTTCGACCCCAGCCTCTACCCCGGCGAGCCCGACCTGACCCGCGCGATACTCGACACCGCGGTGCCCGATCACCCGGTGCTGGTGATGAACGCCTCGATGCATTACCTCTACGCCAACAGCCCGGCCTTGGCCGCAGCCGGCATCACCGACCAAACCCTTGATCCGCCGGGCGGTGAGTTCGGCCGGGTGGACGGCAAGCTCAACGGCATCATCGGCGAGGCCCCGGCCATGATGATGGTGATGGCGAATCTGCCCAAGCCGACGCAGGCCGAGGTGGTGTCCGGTATCACCGAGATCCTCAATGCCTGTGCAGCCCAAGGGGTCACGTCGTTACGTGAGGCCGCCACCGGGTCGATCGCCGGGCCCAGCGAAGTGGGTGTGCTGCATCAGATGAACGGGGCCCAACGCCTGCCGGTGCGGGTGTCGACGGCGCAGTTCGCGATCCTGGCCGGTTGTGCCACCCCGGCCGACGTGTCGGCTGCGTGGACGGCGGCCGGAGTGACGCCGTTCAGCGGTGACGAGATGGTGCGCGCCGACGCCTGGAAGGTCGTCGTCGACGGGTCGAACCAGGGCCGTTCGGGCTACTTCTTCCAGCCGTACCTCGGCGAGGACACCGGCGGACACGCGAACCTGACCCCGGAGGGTCTGCACGACGCCCTCAAGGCCGGGCTCGACGGCGGCTGGCAGATGATGGTGCACACCAACGGCGACGCCGCGGTCGAATTCGCGCTCACCGCAATGGAAGAGCTGCTGCCCGGCTACCCGGCCAACGATCTGCGGCACCGGTTCGAGCACGTTTCCTTCACCACCGACGACCAGTTGGCGCGGATGGCCACGGCCGGGATCTCGCCGAGCTTTCTGATGAACCACGTCTACTACTGGGGTGCGGCGTTCCGGGACACCATCCTCGGTCCGGCGCGGTCGGACCGTCTGGACCGCGCGGCGTCGGCGTACCGGGCGGGCCTTCGGCCGTCGTTTCACTCCGACTACAACGTCAGCAAGGTGCATCCCCTGCAGAGCGCCCGCACCGGTGTGTTGCGGCAGCTTCAGGTCGACGGTTCGGTGCTGAACCCGGCCGAATGCGTGACGCCTGCGCAGGCGCTGGCGGCCATCACCACGCACGCCGCGTGGCAGATTCACGCCGACGACCGCGGCAGCCTCGAGGTCGGCAAGCGCGCGGACTTCGCCATCGCCGACACCGACCCGTGGGAGTCCGATCCGTCCGGCTGGGACCGAATCGCCTTCCACGCCACCTACATCGACGGCACGCCCGCCTGGCAGAGCTGACGATCGGCGAGGGGCTGCGCGGCCCGTCAGCCGCCGATGGCCTCTTGTTCGGCGTTCGACTGTGACAGCGCCTTCGGCCGTCGCCGCGGAATGCGGTCGGTGATGGTGCTCAGCGAGCCCACCATCCGGTTGAGCGCATCGACGGCAGACTCGAGGGTGTCGGTGGTGGGCGTCAACGTCTCCACGACGGGCTGCAGCCGGCTCAGGATTTCGGCGGCTTCGGTGAGCTGCTCGAGCGGGCCGCCCTTGACCGTCAGCTTGTCGATGATGCCGTCCTCGGCGAACAGTCGCTCGACCACGCCGTCCTCGATGAGCAGTCGCTCGATCACGCCGTCCTCGGCGAGCAGTCGCTCAAGTGGGCCGTCCTCGTCGAGCAGCCGATCGATGAGCCCGCCGGGTTCCAGGACCCGCTCCAGTGAGCTGCCTTCGACCGAGATCCGATCCAGCAGGCCGCCGGGTTCGGTCAGCAGGTCGAGAACTCCACCGGGGCGCGACAGCTTGTCCGCCGGGCCGCCGCGGGCCAGCATCCGTCCCAAGGCCCGGTCGCTTTCGGTCAACTCGGCAACGCGGTTGGCGCCGACGAGTGCGCCGCGCAGCGGGAACAGGTCGGTGATCGGGTCGACGAGCTGCGAGCTCTCATAGCCCACCGTCTGCTTCACAAGCCCGAGGGCCATGCCCGCAGCGGTGTATCCGGCGTCGGCCACCGCGATGCCCACTTTGACAGGGGCGGTCGCGAGGTCGGCGATGAGTTTGCCGATGTTCATCCGAGAAGTGTAGGGCTCGGGAACGTTCTCATGGGCCGGTCGCGCCAACATCGGTCTGCGCTGAGTGAGGCGGTCTGACGGCGGTGAGATCCAACAGTGCGGGGATGCCGACGGGTTCGTCAGCCAGCAGCGGAATGACGGCGTAACGGTCGGCGTACTTCGTTCGGACGGCGTCGATTTCGTGGATCTCCGCAGCAGCGCGCCGGCGCAGCAAGGCGTTGGCCGGGTTGGCGGCGGCGACGGAGTTGTTGATGACCCACGCCCAGGGATGGATGCCCGCGCGTTCGAGGTCGCTCTGCAATTCGGCGGCTTCCAGGACGGGGGTCGTTTCGGCTAGCGTGATGAGCAGAACCTTGGTGAGGCTGGGATCCTGCAGGCGCATCAGTGGGGTTGTGTAATGGCCGCTGTCGCCCATCTGGCGGGCGATCTCGCGGTGGTAGGAGCCGGTGGCGTCGAGGAGCAGCAGGGTGTGTCCGGTGGGGGCGGTGTCCAGGACGACGAACGTGCTGCGGGATTCGTGGATGACCCTGGAAAAGGCTTGGAAGACAGCCACTTCCTCGGTGCACGGCGAGCGCAGGTCTTCGGCGAGCGTGGCACGGCCGGCCTCGTCGAGGTGCGCGCCCTTGGTCGCCATGACGCGGTCGCGGTAGGCCTGGCTGGCCTCGGCGGGGTCGATCCGGGAAACCCGCAGATGCTCGAGGCCGCCCTGCAGGGTTTCGGTGAGATGGGCGGCGGGGTCGGTGGTACTCAGGTGGACGTCGTGGCCGCGTTCGGCCAGTGCGACGGCGACTGCCGCGGCGACCGTGGTCTTGCCGACTCCGCCCTTGCCCATGCACATGACCAGTCCTGCACCGCTGCGCTCGATGTCGTCGACGAGGTCACGCAGTGGTGCGACGGCCACCGGATGCGGGGCATCGAGTGCCGGATCGGCCGGGACGGCGTCCGCTGTCGGCTCGAACAAGGTATTCAGGGCATCGAGACCGACCATGTTGTCGGCCTTGAGGTCGATGCAGTCGGTCGGCAGAGCCTGCAGCGCCGGGGGCATCGCGGCCAGGGCGGCCTGCTCGCGCCGGCGTACCTCCGAGGCCAGGGGGTCGGTGTCGTCGGCGGGTTCCGGCATCACGGCGTTGACGACGACGTACTGCCGATTCATACCGACTGCGGCGAGTTCGGCATGCGTGCGGTCGATTTCGCGAAGCGCGGAGCGCGAAGGGCGGGCGACGAGGATCAGACGGGTGCGGACGGGATCGGCCAGCGCGGCCACCGCGGCGGCGTAGGTGCTCTTCTGTTTGTCGAGTCCGGCCAGCGGACCCAAGCAGGAGGCGTCGCCCTTGCCGGCCTGCAGAAACTCCGTCCAGTTTCCGGGAAGCTGCAACAACCGAATGGTGTGTCCGGTGGGTGCGGTGTCGAACAGGACGTGGTCGAATCCGGCGACGGTGCCGTCGCTGTCTGCGAGCAGAGCGGTGAATTCGTCGAAGGAGGCCACCTCTGTGGTGCACGATCCGGATAGTTGTTCCGTGATCGAGGCGATCTCAGCCTCGGGCAGCAGCCCGCGCACCGGACCGATGATGTGTTCGCGGTAGTCCGACGCGGCGGCCTCGGGATCGATCTCCAGCGCGGAAAGCCCCGGCACCGCGGGGATCGCGGTGATGGTGTTGCCGATCTGGAGTCCGAAGACCTGGCCCACGTTGGAGGCCGGGTCGGTGGAGACCAGCAGCACCTTTCTGCCCTCCCGGGCGAGTGCGAGGGCCGTCGCGCAGGCGATTGAGGTCTTGCCGACGCCGCCCTTGCCGGTGAAGAACAGGAATCGCGGCGGCTCGTGAAGGAACGACAGGTCCGGAGTGGTCATCGCGCGCTGATCTAGCAGCAACCGGAGTCGTCGGACGCGCAACACGACGGACCGGCCGCTGAACCGGCTTCGGACAGACCCAGGTTGATCGCACCCGCGGGCACGGCAGCAGGGGCGTCGAGGCCGGCCCAGTGGGCCAACTCCGCCCGGGTGGGATAGCGCCCGGTCAGAACGGTGACGCCGTCGACGGCAACCAGTGGCAGTCCGGCCGAACCGGCGATCTCCAGGAACCGCTTGACCGCCTCGTCACCGGCGAACGCCATCGGATCGTTGGCCAGGTTGAGGCGGTTGATGGTCGCGCCCCGGTCGATCAGCCACGCCATATCCGCGGTGAACGTGATCAGGTTCTGGTCGACGTCCTCGCCGCACACGCCGGTGTTGAAGCACAGGGCCGGTTCGAAAACGGCGATGGTGGCCATGGGTGAGCTCCTCAGTCTCGCAACGGTTGACGGTTGCTTCGATCCCCATCAATATAGGCCTGTGTCGATGAAGCGCTCGCCCGGTGCCGAACCGTGCTGCCCTCCGTTGGCCGATGAGCCGATGGACTCCGATTGGGCCGGGGAGTTGGCGCGGATGTTCAAGGCACTGGGTGATCCGGTGCGCTTGCGCATCCTGAGCCTGATCGCCAGTCATGAGGGCGGGCAGTGCTGCGTCTGCGACATCACCCCGGCCTTCGAGCTGTCCCAGCCCACCATCTCCCATCATCTCAAGACGCTGCGCGAGGCCGGCCTGCTGGACTGCGAGCGCCGCGGGACCTGGGTGTACTACTGGGTGATTCCCTCAGCGCTGCAACAACTCTCAGCGGTCCTGGCAGCACCGGACAGTCCGACGGTCGACGAAAGGGCCTGCCGATGACCTTTGATCCGACGAGCGCGAGGCCGTCCGTTCTGTTCGTCTGCATCCACAACGCGGGCCGGTCCCAGATGGCGGCGGGGTTCCTGTCCGCGCTTGCGGGGGATGCCATCGAGGTCCGCTCGGCCGGCAGTGCGCCCGCCGATGCGGTCAATCCCGCCGCGGTGGCGGCGATGGCCGAGGTGGGCATCGACATCTCCCGTCAGAGCCCGAAGATCCTCACAGCCGACGCGGTGCAGGCCTCCGACGTCGTCATCACGATGGGATGCGGGGATACCTGCCCGATCTTCCCCGGCAAGAGCTACCGCGACTGGGTCCTCGAGGACCCGGCCGGCAAGGGTGTCGCGGCGGTCCGGCCGATCCGCGACCAGATCAAGGCCCGCGTCGAAGATCTCATCGCCGAACTCCTGCCCGACGGCGCACAGCGCTGATCGGCGACGGGCCGAAATCTGTTCTACGAGCAGCAGGTCGGGTCCAGCACACCGACAAGAGCCGCGAACGCGGCACGGTGCGGACGGTGGAAGACGTTCATTCCGCGACGGGTCGACTCGACCAGTCCGGCGTTGCGCAACTGAGTCAGGTGATGGGAGACCGTGGATTCCCCCACGCCGATCGCCGTCGCCAATTCGCCACTGTTCAGACCGTTGTCCGGTCCGCCGAACAGCATCGACATGATCTTGACCCGAGCCGGGTCGGCCAGCGCCTTGAGGCGCAAAGCGATCTGCAGGGCATCGTCGTCGGTCATCCGGCCGGCCGCGACGGGCGCGCAACACACGGGCTCGGAGATGTCGATCACCGGCAACGCCTTGGGCATGAGACCATCATGCCAGACTGCTTGACATATATCGAAAAGGTGGCATGCTGGGGATCGTCCACAAGTTCGACATATGTCGTATAGGTTGTCAGGAGGCTTCCCATGTCCCGCGTCCAATTGGCTCTCAACGTCGACGACATCGACACGGCCATCGCGTTCTATTCCAAGCTGTTCAACACCGGGCCGGCCAAGGTCAAGCCGGGCTACGCCAACTTCGCCATCGCCGAGCCCCCGCTGAAACTCGTCCTGCTCGAGAACCCCGGCCAGGGCGGCACTCTCAATCACCTCGGTGTCGAAGTGGAATCCAGCGAGCAGGTGCACGCCGAGATCGCCCGCCTGTCCGGCGAGGGGTTGTTCACCGAGGAGGAGATGGGCAGCACCTGCTGCTTCGCGACCCAGGACAAGGTATGGGTGACCGGCCCGGGCGGGGAGCGCTGGGAGGTCTACGCCAAACTCGCCGACGCCGAGACGTTCTTCGGGACGCTGCCGATCATCGAAGAGGCCGGCTGCTGCGGCGGCGCCGAAACGACCGCGGGGTGAGGCCGGCGGTCGACGCCTTCTCGCCCTCGGTATGGACGGTTCGGGATTTCCCCGACGAGTCGGTGTGGTCGTTCGACTTCTCCGCCGCCGACCGGCAAGCGCTTGTCGACTACGGCCGAGGCGGCGAAATGCCATTCCTCGCAGAACATTTCAGCGAATCAGCGCCGCGGTGGGCTGAGCTGCTGCGCAGCGGTCCGGGTTTCGTACGGCTCCGCGGATTCCCCATCGACGCGCTGAGCGAGGATCAGACCGAGCGCGCCTACCTCGGCCTGGGCCGGCTGGTCGGCGACCCCGTCGGCCAGGATCGCGATGCCAACGTCATCACCCACATCCGCGACGAACGGTTGCCGGCATCGCCGGGCGTGCGCAAGTACCGCACGAACCTCCGCCAGGATTTCCACAGCGACGGCTCGGATCTGGTCGGCCTGCTGTGCCTTCACCCGGCTGCGACGGGCGGGGAGTCCCGGATTGTCAGCGCCCACGCCGTGTACAACGAAATGCTCAGGCGCGATTCATCTCTCGTCGAGGTCATGTACCGGCCGATGCCGTGGGACCAAAACGACGAACAGAGCCCGGGCGAGCCGCCGTTCTTCGAACTTCCGCCGATCATCGACATCGACGGCCTACCGAGGCTGTTCTTCATCGCCTGGTACATCAGGGACTCGCAGCGTCACCCCGCGGCGCCGCGTCTCAGCGACGATCAGCGGGCGGCGTTGGACCTCATCGAGTCCATCGCCAACGACCCCGCCTTCCACATCGAGATGCGTTTCGAACCCGGCGACATTCAGCTGCTCAACAACACCACAGTCCTGCACTCCCGGGAGGCCTACAGCGATCCCGACGATCTTGCCGAGCGCCGTCATCTGCTGCGGTTGTGGCTAAAGACGGCCAGCGCCACCACCCACCAACTCCTGCGCGAGGGCGTCCCCAAGCAGCAGGCTTGAACCCTGCATAGATACCTGTCAATATCCATCGGTGTCCAAACACGATCCTTCGGTGCCGAAAGAAGCGTCCCCGAACGCCGATCCCGTGGTGGCCAAACTCTCCACCCTCGATCGGTTCCTGCCGGTGTGGATTGGGATTGCGATGGCGGCCGGTCTACTGCTGGGCCGCTGGATCCCCGGCTTGAACACTGCGCTGGAAAAGGTTCAGCTAGATGGGATCTCGCTCCCGATCGCCCTGGGTCTGCTGATCATGATGTACCCGGTGCTGGCGAAGGTGCGCTACGACCGCCTGGACACTGTGACGGGGGATCGAAAGCTCCTCGTCAGTTCGCTTCTGCTCAACTGGGTGCTGGGCCCGGCATTGATGTTCGCCCTGGCCTGGCTGCTGCTGCCCGACCTGCCCGAGTACCGCACCGGCTTGATCATCGTCGGGTTGGCGCGTTGCATTGCCATGGTCATCATCTGGAACGACCTGGCGTGCGGTGACCGCGAAGCCGCCGCCGTGCTCGTCGCGCTGAACTCGATCTTCCAGGTGTTCATGTTCGCCGTGCTCGGCTGGTTCTATCTCTCGGTACTCCCCGGCTGGCTGGGGCTTCCGCAGACCTCGATCGCGACGTCGCCCTGGCAGATCGCCAAGTCCGTACTGATCTTCCTCGGCATCCCGTTGCTTGCCGGCTACCTGTCCCGGCGTATCGGTGAACGCACCAAGGGCCGCCAGTGGTACGAGACGAAATTCCTGCCGACCGTCGGGCCGTGGGCGCTATACGGCCTGTTGTTCACCATCGTCATTCTCTTTGCGCTGCAGGGCGATCAGATCACCAACCAGCCCTGGGACGTCGCCCGCATCGCGCTCCCGCTACTGGCGTACTTCGCGATCATGTGGGGCGGCGGCTATCTTCTCGGCGCCGCCCTCGGGCTGGGATACGAACGAACCACCACACTCGCCTTCACCGCCGCCGGCAACAACTTCGAACTCGCCATCGCCGTAGCGATTGCCACCTACGGCGCCACCTCCGGACAGGCGCTCGCGGGTGTCGTCGGGCCCCTCATTGAAGTGCCCGTGCTCGTCGCACTGGTCTACGTCTCACTCGCTTTGCGGCGGCGATTCACCCCACGCGAGGCAAACGGCGGACCACGCCGTCGTCGAGCATCTGCTGGAAGTGCTCGGTGATCGTCTGCTCTACCGGCCGATACTGCAGTCCTAATTCCCTGCGGCTGCGGCTGTTGTCGAACTCCAGCGGGTAGCCGACGTTGAGGCCGACGTACTTTCGCGTCAGACCGGCAAGAGGCGCGATGGCCTTGATGACCACCTTGGGCGCCGTCATCCTCGGGAACGGATAGAGCTGGCCGAACCCGCGGCGCAGGATCTGGCCGATCTGCAGCAGGGTCAACGAGGCGGCGTTGACGATGTAGCGCCCGTGCGCCTCGGGGGTGAACCCGGCACGCAGATGGGCGTCGGCGACGTCGCGCACGTCCACCACGCCCATGGCCAGATCCGGAGCGCCGGCCAGCAGTGTGCCGTCGGTGAACTGCTTCATCGTGCTGAGGCTGGCGGAGTCGCTCGCACTGGTCAACGACGGGCCGAGCACCAGGCCCGGGTGAATCGTCACCATGTCCCAACGGTCCTGTGCCTTCTGGTAGCGCCAGGCCTCCTGCTCGGCCACCGTCTTGGAGTACGGATACGGCTGGTGATCAACGCTGCTGGTGGTGTTCCAGTCCTCCTCGGTGAAGACACCGCCGGGGACGTTCCGGGACTCACAGTTATCCCCGTAGATCGCGACCACACTGCTGGTGAGCACCACCCGCTTGACCGACGAGGTGCGGTTGACCGAGTCCAGCACGTTGCGGGTGCCCTCGAGCGCCGGGCGGACGAGCGCTTCCTGGGCGTCAGTGAACCCGGTCAGCAGGAATGGCGATGCGGTGTGCATAACGAGTTCGCAGCCGGCCATGGCCTCGTCGAAGCTGCCGGGATCGAGCAGGTCGGCTTTGAACAGCGTGAGCTTGCCGGGATGGTCGGCCGCGAGTTTGTGCAGATGCTCCAGACCGGAGGGCTTCTGCGGATTACGGACCGTGCCGTGCACGGTGTAGCCCGCCTCAAGCAGGGACCGGACGATCCAGCTGCCGATGTAGCCGCTGGCACCCGTGACGAGGACAGGTGCTTCCGGGTTGATGACCGTCGATGACGTACTCATCGGCACATCGTATTCGCCTGCCGAGGAAGCCCCATGAGGTAGAGATGCAACTATGAAGATCGACGGATCGGTGGCGGTGGTCACCGGCGCGGGTTCGGGCATTGGCAGGTCCATCGCGATGGCACTGTCTTCGGCAGGCGCGTCAGTGGTGGTCGGCGATATCGACGCCGACTCGGTTGCCGAGACCGCCGCAATGGCGGGCGGTGTCGCGCTGGCCGTCGACGCCGCGAGCACCGACGGCATCGCGGCCCTGCTTGAGACGGCACGGCGGTCGTTCGGCCCGGTGGACATCTACGTCGCCAATGCCGGCATCGCCGGGGCGCCCGGCCTCGGTGACGACGAAGCCGACTGGGACCGGATCCTCGACGTCAACCTCCGCGCGCACATCCGCGCTGCGAAAGCTGTTGTACCGGAATGGGTTGAGCGGGCCGGTGGCCACTTCATCGCCGTCGCCTCGGCTGCGGGCCTACTGACCCAGCTCGGCGCAGCGCCCTACAGCGTGACCAAGCACGCCGCCGTGGGGGGGGGGGGGGGGGGGGGGCCCACCAACCGCGCCAGGGGGGTACGCGGGGGGTTGGGTTTGCCCGGGGGCGGGGGCCCACCCCCTCGGGGGGGGG
>CAYTOD010000012.1:46624-66037 GCA_964439315.1 uncultured Mycobacterium sp.
AGTGGTTGGCAATCACCTACGGCGACAGGGGAATCGGCGTGAGTTGCGTATGCCCGATGGGCGTGGACACTCCGCTTCTGCGGGGAATGCGCGACGCGGAAGACGCGGAGGGCCGGATAGCCGCGGCGGCGGTCACCGGTGCGGGAGCGGTGATCACCGCCGACGACGTGGCCGCACTGGTGGTCGAGGCCATCACCGACGGTACGTTCCTGGTGCTGCCGCACCCTGAGGTACTGGCCATGTACCGACAGAAGGGCGCCGACTACGACCGGTGGATCGCCGGGATGCGCCGCTACCAAACGTCGCTGCGCTGAGCGGCCCTCGTCGCGCTTAGGCGGTCGAGCCTGCCCGAAGGTTCTGGAACCACTCGAATTCGTCGTACACCGACGTGACGAACGTTCCGCGGTGGTTGCCATCCTCCACCGGAATCGCCACGACGTTGGTGTTGCCGAAACTGTTGTTCTGCCACTTGGTCACGTCGACGCCCGCGGACACCGGTATCACTTCGTCTTGGGTGCCGTAGTACATCCGTAACTTCATGGTCAGGGAGAGGTCCTGCCCGGCGCCCTGATCGGACAGCAACTGGGCGTATTCGGTCTGTGAGAACGCGGGCTGGTTGATCTTGCCGCTGTACTGCGGGGCGATGACGAGTTGGAGGTTGTAGGGCAGCAGGACGTCGGCCAAACCGGTGCGGTGGACGATGATGCCCTGGTCCGGACCCGCCGGTTTGCCCACGGGGGCATAGCCCCCGTCTGTGTATTCGAGGCCATCTTTGATCGTGATGTTGCCTTGTGCGTCCTGCGCGTACACGGGGGAGTTGTACTCCCGCATGTACATCGCACGAGCCGCCTCATAGTTGACGCCGAGCATCTGCAGCGCGGAGTCGGGATAGCCGGCGTATCCGGTGATCGAGAAATTGCTCAACTCACCGACCACGTTCAGCCACGCGGCATCCGGGGTTTCAAGTGGTACATAGCTGCCGTATCGCGGGTTGAAGTACCACTCGTTGGAGGTCAGTTGCACGTTGGCCGGCGCCGACGCGGTGGCGGCGCCCGTGACCTTGATGTTCGCGCCTTGGAGTTTCTCGAGGAAGTCGACGGTCACCAGACCGCCCTGGGACCAGCCGCCCACGAAGAAATCCGACGTCGTAACGCGCTGGGCGTCAAACAGTTTCAGCGACGCCGTGTACATGTCCAGGCAGGCTTGCTGCTGGCTGGCCTTGCTGATGTAACCGTCATTCTCGGTGGAGTTGCCCACACCGAAGTAGTCGGGTGCGATGACCGCGTAGCCTTGCCCGCCGAACTGGGCGACGTTGAGCCGGGTCTCGTAGGCAAACGCATTCAGCAACACGTCGGACGCGGTGGGGATGGTCCCAGCCGGCTGCAACGTCAAGTTGAACGACTGCGAGGGAACTTCGCCCTTGCCCACGATCGTCCCATGCTGGTACGACATGATCGGCAGCGGACCGGTGGTGCCTTCCGGGATGGCGACCAGGCCGTAGGCGAGCGTCGGCCGGTTGCCCTGCTCGGGAATCGTCGACTCATAGGCCACCCGGTAGAGATCCACGGCATGGGTAGCGGCGTGGCTGGGTTCTCCTGGGGTAGCCGACGCCAGGAAGTCAGGCAACGTGTAGTTCGCAGTGAACGGTTGCCAGCCTGATTCCACAGGTGGTGGAGAGTAGAAGTTGTTGAGCTCCGTGCTCATGACGGTATTGAGCTGGTCGGCGGTGAGGGTGCCGAGCTTCTCGAAGTGTGTGCCTAGGGCGACCATGGTGTCGCCGTTGGTGTCCAGCAGCGGCGCCCCGAGGGTCCCGGGCTCCGTGCCGAAGTTGCCCAGGATGCGGTCGATGCTGTTGCCGAGGCGGTCTTTGATGTCGGCACCGGTGGGCAGGTCGATGTACTGACCGTTGGTGCCGAAGCTGACCGCACCGGGATTCGAACCCTGGCGCAGGATGACGAAGGTCAGCGTCTTGGTGCCCGATCCTCCGAGTAGCACCATCTTCTGGTTGACCCCGCCCACCGTGACCGGCACGGTGGGATTGCCCTTGACGACCACCGGCTGGTCGAAGTTGACCTTCAGGATCGCCAGGTGCTTGGTGGTGGTGATCGCCCCGCTGTCGCCGAAGCTGACCACGCCGGGCCCGCGGGCGTCGACCTGCAGGTTGCCGTAATCAACCGTCGGCTCGGTTTCCGACACCGCAACGCCGGCGCTGTTGACGATCCTTGGATTGGCCACCGGGGCGTTTTCGGAACCCTGCCCGTTGAAATCGAAGATCCGCGCCGGGGCGGTGGCCCCGGGCTGCAACGTCTTCGATACCCGACCGACGGCGATCGCACCTACGTCATTGGCGGTGACCTTCATCTTGAAAACCAGACTGTTGGTCCCGCTGCCCCGGACGTACTCGGCATTGCGCATGGCGAAGCCCACCTGCACCGGAATCGTGAAGGTGCTGGGATCGTTGACCGTGACCGCTTCGCTGAATTTCAGCGTGAAGGTGAGCGTCTGGTCCGTGCCGTAGGTCCGCTTGGGCGGCAACACGATCGAGCGCACGTACGGCTGTCCCGCCGCCGCCGCTGCCGCCGCCTGCGCGGTGCTGACCACCGCCGCGGCCGGCACCACGGTGCGTGCGGCGCCGCCCAACTGCCGGCGGCTGACCGCCACGGCCGCCCACGCCAACGGCCCCATTGCCGAGCCGCCACCGTCTCCACCGGTCAACAGCCCCAACAAACCGCCGGCCACGCCGGAGACCGAACCCGCCGCTGCCGCAACGGAAGCAACCGGGGCCGCGGCTGCAAGAGAGCGCGCGAGTGCCACCGGCGTGACCACGGCAGTCTGCGTCGGTTGCGCCGTGACGGATGCGGCGGGAACGGCGAGCCTCAAGGCTGCGGGGGTGTCGGCCAGCCAGGTGCGCACGGACTCGGCCACCGCAGCACGTGCAGCCAGGGCGGGAGGAATCCGATTGGGACTCGGCGCGACAGCGACCGGATTGCCCTGCGGCGGAGTGCTATTAGCGGAGGTCCGCGCCGATGCGGCGGGCATGACCGACGCCGCCGAGCGGGCGACGCGTCGCGAGGACGACGTCGACGTGCCTGCGGTTCCCGTCTGGGACCTCGGTGACGCGGCCGTCGACGACGCGTCGGTGCCCGCATTGTCCGCGGACGCAACCCCGGCGCCAGGCGCCCCGGTCAGCGACACCCCGATGGCGAACGCGGCCGCCCCGAACTTTACGACTCTTCGACCGGCCATTAATCGCCCCTAATTGATTACTGAATATTTCTCAGCGAAAATTAACAGATCGGGAGGCGTGGTTCAACCAGTTTGAAAGGCCAGTTGCAAGCAGTTTGAACTGCGCTTACGCCGTTGTCGACGGTCATCGCAGGCTGTTGAACCACGGAAGTTCCCCATACACCGCGGAGATGAACGTCCCGCGATGGTTGCCGTACTCCACCGGGATCGCCGTGATGTGGTCATTCCCGAAACTGTCCCTTTGCCACTCGTAGACCGCTCGGCCCGCGAAGACCGGGATCGCCTGGTCCTGGGTCCCGTAGTACATCTGCATGTTGCCGGTCAGATAGTTCTGGCCGGCACCCGAGGCCGCCAGTAGCTGCGCGTAGATGGTCTGCGAGAAGGCGGCCTGGTTGTCTTTGCCGCTGTACTGAGGGGCGATCAGTTGCTGGAGGCTGTAGGGGAGCGTCACCTTAGCCAATCCTGTTCGGTCGATGACGATTCCGGTGGCGTTGTACCCGAGTGGGTCGTTGTATTCCCGCATGTAGAACGCTCGGGCTGCTTCGTAGTTGACGCCGAGCATCTGAAGCGGCGAGTCGGGATAGCCGGCGTATCCGGTGATCGAGAAATTGCTGAGTGTGCCGACAACCGTCAGGCCGCGATCGTCGGGGATGTTGCCGTCCGCGCCGGTGCGAGGGTTGAAGTACCAGGCGTTCGCGGTCAGTTGGACGTTGCCCGGTGCCGCCGCGGTGCCTGCCCCTGCCACCGGGATGCCCAAGCTCTGGAGTTTCTCGAGGAGGTCGACGGTGACAAGGCCGCCCTGTGACCAGCCGCCCAGGAACAAGTCCGAGGTCGTAACCCCTTGGGCGTCGAACAGTTTCAGCGACGCTCTGTACATGTCCAGGCAGGCCTGCTGCTGGCTTGGCTTACTGATGTATCCGTCGTTCTCGGTGGAGTTCCCGAGGCCGAAGTAGTCGGATGCGATCACCGCGTAGCCCTGGCCGCCGAACTGGGCGACGTTGAGCCGGGTCTCGTACGACTCCGCGTACAGCTGCGGATCGGACCCCGGGTCCAGCAGCCAATTGAACGACTGCGAGGGAACTTCACCCTTACCCACGATCGCCCCGTGCTGGTACGAGACGATCGGTACCGGACCGGTGGTGCCCTCTGGGATGGCGACCAGTCCGTAGGCGAGCGTTGGCCGGTTTCCCTGCTCGGGGATTGTTGACTCGTAAGCAACCCGATACAGATCCACCGCGTGGGTGGCGACGTGGCCGGGATCTGTGAAATCCGGCAACTGGTAGCCGTCGCTGTACGGGGGCGTCGGAAAGTAGAAACCATTGAGCCCGGTTGTCATGATGACGTTGAGTTGGTCGGCGGTGACGGTGCCGAGGTGCTCGAAGTGCGTGCCCATCGCGACCATGGTGTCGCCGTTGGTGTCGAGCAGCGCCGGCCCGAGGGTCCCGGGCTGCGTGCCGAAGTTGCCCAGGATGCGGTCGATGCTGTTGCCGAGGCGGTCTTTGATGTCGGCACCGGTGGGCAGGTCGATGTACTGGCCGTTGGTGCCGAAGCTGACCGTGCCGGGGTTGGAGCCGGTGCGCAGCATGACGAAGGTCAGTGTCTTGGTGCCCGATCCGCCGAGCAGCACCATCTTCGAATTGACCCCGCCCACGGTGACCGGCACGGTCGGATTGCCCTTGACCACCACCGGCTGATCGAAGTTGACCTTCAGGATCGCCAAATGCTTGGTGGTGGCGATCACCCCGTTGTCACCGAAGCTCACCACACCGGGCCCGCGGGCATCGACCTGCAAGTTCCCGTAATCGACCGTCGGCTCGGTCTCCGACACCGCAACGCCGGCGCTGTTGACAATCCTTGGATTGGCCACCGGGGCGTTCTCGGAACCCTGACCGTTGAAATCGAAGATCCGTGCCGGGGCGGTGGCTCCCGGTTCCAGTGCCGTCGACACCCGCCCGACCCGGATTGCACCTACGTCATTGGGTGTGACAGTCATTTCGAACACCAGGCTGTTGGTGCCGCTGCCGCGCACGTACTGGGCATCGCGCATCGCAAAGCCGACCTGCACCGGAATCGAGAAGTTGGTGGTGGGATCCGCAACGGTGACGTCCACGGGCTCACTGAACTTCAACGTGAACGTCAATGTCTGGTCCGTGCCGTAAGTCCGCTTCGGCGGCAACACGATCGAGCGCACGTAGGGCTGACCTGCCGCCACCGCTGCCGCCGGCACGACTGCGCGCGCGGTGCCGCCCAACTGCCGGCGGCTGGCCGCCACCGCCGTCCAGGCCAACGGTCCCATCGCCGAGCCGCCACCGTCCCCGCCGGTCAACAACCCCAATAAACCCCCGGCCACGCCAGAAACCGAACCCGCGACCGCCGCAACAGAAGCAACCGCCACCGGGGTGGGGGCGGCTGCAGCAGCGACGGGCAGTGCCGATCCTTCGAGGAGGGGCAGGGTCGTGGGCGTGCGGCCGGATGGGGTGGCGCGTGCTTCAGACGACCAAACGCCGGCACGCTGCACCGCCTGATCGGCGATGGCGAGGGCCGCCGCCGGTCGGGGAGCATCCGGAGCTGTGCGAAGCAGTGGGCGGGGCGAATTCGATTGGGCGGCAGCCACAGTGGATGCTGTGGTGCTGTCGGGTGCGGATCTGAGCGTGAACCCACCGTGGTGCCGCTGGGCCGGATCCGATGGCGCCGCCCCGGAGTCGGCGTTACCGCGGTCGGCGGTCGCGACGCAGACCGGCATTGCTATCGGTGCCACTCCGAGAACAGACAGTGCTGCTCCCAGCCAGATTCCGGTCCTGGTCAGCTCCACCATCCGCACCCTTCAGCGCCAGCCATTGATTCGGCAAAGCTAGCGCAGAGCACTTGCTGGTTCAACCAGTTTGGCGAGATCGATCAGCCGCGAAGCTCCTTGGCGAGTTCACCGAAGGCCTCGACCCACTTGTTCATGTCCGCGTCGGTGTGGGCCAGCGACACCAGCCACTGGTCGTCCATGCCGGGAGGCGTGAGTACACCGCGGTTGATACCCCACAGCCAGCCCAACTCGGCGACCTCGAAGTCGGTCACCAGCTTCCAGTCGCGGTAGTTGCGGATCGGGGTGGGCGACCAGGTCACCGAACCCTTGACGCCGAAGCCGACGGTGTGGGCCGGCAGTTCGTACTCGCGGATGATGGTGTCCATGGCTTCCATGGCGTTGTCGTTGACCTGTTCGGCCGCCGCCAGCGCCTGTGGCGTTGCCACCTCGTCGACCGCCAGGGCCGCAGCCATGCAGAGCGGGTTGCCGTTGTAGGTGCCGAAGTGTGCCATCCGGTTGTCGACGACGACCTGCATGACCTCCGCGGTGCCGCCGAAGGCGGCCAGCGGGAGGCCGCCGCCGATGGACTTGGCCAGGGTGATCAGGTCGGGCTTGACGCCGAGGCGCGCCGCGGCGCCGTGGGCGCCGGCGGTCAGGCCGGTCTTGACCTCGTCGAAGATCAGCACAACGTTGTGGTCGTCGCACAATTTGCGCACGCCGGCGACGTAGCCGGCGTCGGGCAGGATGATCCCGAGGTTCTCGATGACCGGTTCCATGACCACGCAGGCGACCTTCTTGCCGTGCTCTTTGAGCTTGCGCTCCATCTGGCCGAGGTCGTTGTAGGCCACCGTGTGCACGACACCGGGCTCGGCGTCGAAAGGCACCTGCGGGGTCGGGTTGTCGGCGGGACCGATCTCGTCGATGCCGGGCTTCACCGACACCGACAGACCGTCGTAGCCGCCGTGGTAGCCGCCCTCGATCTTGATGATCTCCTTGCGGCCGGTGTAGGCACGCGCGGCGCGCACCGCGTACATCGTCGACTCCGTGCCGGAGTTGGTGAACCGCAGCATGTCCAGCCCGAAGCGCTCTTTGAACCGCTCGGCGACGTCGGTCGAGATCGGCGACGGGGTCACGAACAGCGTGCCGATCTCGTCGAGGGAGTGCTTGACCTTGTCGACCACGGTGGGGTTGAGGTGGCCGACGAGCATGGCGCCGAAGCCCATCGACAGGTCCAGCACCTTGCGGTCGTCACAGTCGGTGACGTAGGCGCCGCGAGCGGACTTCACGCCCATCGGGTACGGATCCCAGTACTGGAAGCTGCTGGTCACACCGAGCGGAAGGGTCTTGCTCGACTGTGCCGCGTGGTCGGCCGAGCCGGTCGTGGTCTTGGCGTACCGCTCCCACTCCTTGGCCATGAGCGCGGCAACCCGGTCATGGTTCAGAGGCTTGTAGGAGGTCGGCAGCTGTCGCCACCCAGCGGGGTCGTGAGCGGGAAAAGTCGCAGCCGTGCCTGTCGAATGACTCATCGAGATCACTTTCGCCGAATTGGAATGAAGCCCCTTGCGGGCAGCCTAACCGTCCAGCCCTCGTTGGGTTCTGGAAAATCGGCAGCAGATTTAAGTCGCGTTCGTCTCGAACGACGGCATTGCGGCACACAGTTCCGAGAGATCCTCGCCGGCGCTCAGCACGGTGAAGTCCGGCCTGACGATGGCCGCCCGCGCCTTGCCGCTGCGTAACCAGTCGGCCAGGGGCGTGCCAGGGCCCGCGTAGCAGGCCACCGCGTGGCGTCGTTGGATCAGGTCTCGCTGTTCAGCGGTCGGCTGCACACTGGTGATAACCGAGAAACCCCTCCCGACAACGGCGTCGAGCCGGGGGCCCGCCGGTGTGGGGGCGTTGGGGCACAGCCGGCCGGTGAGTCTCTGGGGCCCGAGTCGCTTACCGAGATCCTTGAGCAGCGACCCCGATCCGCGCAGCGGCGGCGTCGCGGAGTCGAGTAGCCGGCTGGACAGTCCCGGGATCAGGTGCGCGCGCGGTGCCACCGCGCGGCGCAGGATGTTGCCGATCCGCCCGCCGGCCGTCATCGAGTGCCCGACCGTGAGCGCGAGGGCGATCATCCCGCGGGCGTGAGGCTTCCGCTCGGACTGGTAGCTGTCGAGCACAGGGTCCGGCAGGCTTTCGTTGAGGACGCCGGCCAGTTTCCAGCCGAGGTTCATGGCATCGCGCAGCCCCGCGCACAGACCTTGACCGATGAACGGCGGGGTGAGGTGGGCGGCGTCGCCGAGCAGAAAGGTGTTTCCCCGTCGCCAGCGATCGGCGATCTGCGCGCGGAAGGTGTATTCCGCGACGCGGATGATCCGGAGATTCGCGTCACCGGTGGATCCCAGCCAAGGCGCGATCAGGGGACGCAGAGTGCCCAGCGTGCGGAAGTCGTCGGCGCTTTCTCCGGAAAGTAGCCGGAACTCCCAGCGATACCGGTGCGGGCCCACCCGCATGAAGGTGCCGGCCCGAAGCGGATTGCAGACCTGGTGAACGCCATCCCACTGCTCGAGATCGACGGCGGCATCGATGTCGATCACCAGCCAACGCTGTTCGAAGCGAAGGTCGCGCATGGTGGCACCGATGTGCTTGCGCACCAGGCTGTTCGCTCCGTCGCAGCCCAGGACATAGTCGCCGTCCACCGCATGTTCGGTGTTATCGGAGCGGTCGGTGAAACGGATCCGCGTGCGCCCGCCGGAGAGATCGGTCAGGTCGGTGACTTCGGCGTCGCCCCGCAGCGTGGTCTCGGGATAACGCTTGAGGTTGGTCCGGAGAAGGGTCTCGAGGTCGGGTTGATCGAACATGTTGGCTTCCGGATATCCGTGGCGGCTGCGGGCGGGGTCGCGGTGGAACTCGGCGAGCACCTTGAGATCGGGGTCGAGCAGGCGCAGTCCCAGTGCAGGCCGGGAGATCGCAGCGAATTCCTCGGCGATCCCGAGACGATCGAGAATCCGGCACACCTCGTCATCGAGGTGCACCGCCCGCGGTTGGGGGTACATCCCGGCCCAGCGGTCGAGGATCAGGCTGCGCACGCCGTACTGAGCGAGCAGGGTCGCCGCCGTGACGCCGACCGGACCCGCACCGATGATCACCACGGGGTAGTGGGATTCCAGGTCCATCCAGACTCCTCGCCGAACTAGTTGACGAAATCGTCACATATGATCCGAACCTCAGTCAAGAGTTGTTGACGAAATCATCATCATTGAGCAGGCTTGCATCGACCCAGTGGGACAGAGCGAAATGAGGTTGTTGCCCGATGGACGGGAGCGAGGCCCTGCTTACTCGGCGCGACCGCCGCAAACAGCGCACCCGGTCGGCGTTGATCCACGCCGCACAGGACCTGATCGCCGCCGGCCGCCTTAACGTTCCGGTCCTGGAGATCACCCAGGCGGCCGATGTGGGGATGGGCTCGTTCTACAACCACTTCACAACGAAGGAGGAGTTGTTCGCTGCGGCCGTCGACGACGTCGTCGAACGACACGGCGACATGCTCGACGAGGTGACGGCACAGATCGACGATCCCGCTGAGACGTTCGCCAGTTCCTTTCGGATGACCGGCCGGTTCTTCCGTCGCCGCCCGGTGGAGAGCGCCATCCTGCTGGCGAACTGGCAGGCGGCCCTGACCTCCGAGCACGGTCTTGCGCCGCGTGCACTGCGCGACATCAAGGCGGCGACTGCCGCCGGGCGGTTCAAAGTCGATGACCCGCAACGCGCACTGGCTGTCGTGGGCGGAATGCTGATGGGGTTGGGGGCGCTGCTGGCCGGCGATCCGGGCCGGGACGACGAGCAGACCACGGATGCGATGGCCGAGGACTTGTTGCGGTTGTTCGGCATGTCCGCCCGCGACGCGCACAAGGTCTGTAGCCGTCCGCTTCCGGAGATCGACGTTTAAGCCGAACTCACCACCGCACCGTCATCCGTTGTGCACCAAGGTCGATGGCGCCGTCGTCGGTGGCGATCGAGGCCTCGACGCGGTCGCCGTCGCGCAGGTACTTCGTATTGCGTTCCTGGCTCTTGAAGAACGCCTTCCACTTCACCGCGGGCGGCAGCAGGTTGGAGATCATCTGAACCGGTTTGGGTGGCGCGCTCAGCGCGGTGCCGACGGGGGTTCCGGTGAGGATGAGGTCTCCGGCGCTGAGATCCTGGAACCGGCTGAGCGATTGCAGCGCCTGCAGGGGCCGGTACATCATGTCGCCGTCGACCACCGCGTTCTGCCGTTCCTCTCCGTTCACGCTCAACCGAAGCCGGAGATCGCCGAACCGGCGCCACTCGCCGGCGTCCAGCAGAACCAGTGCGGGACCGACGGGCGTGAACGTCGGGTATGACTTCGCCTCGTAGAACTGGGTCTGGGGTAGTTGGACATCCCGAGCCGACACATCGTTGGTCACCACCAGTCCGGCGAGGACATCCGGCAGGTCGGCGCTGGAAATCGTTGTGCCGACGGGAATGTCGCGCCCGACGATCAGCCCGATCTCGACTTCGTAGTCCAGGAACCGGACGTGGGATGGCTTCACGATCGGATCGAACGGTCCGCTGATGGAGGCTGAGGACTTCCGGAAGAACGTCAGCGGCGTGCTGTCCGGATCCATCCCGGCATCGCGAACGTGGGAGGCGAAGTTCGTCATCTGGGCCACCACGCGGCATGGCGTGGTCACCGGTGACAGCAGTTCGAGGGTGTCGACGGGAACGGTGGAGGTACTCGCCCGGGCGGCGCTCAGCGCAGCGCGGTCCTTCAGGAGTTCGCCGGTGGTCGCGGCGGAGGTCTCGACCTTGGCCGCTCCTTGAGCGGTCTGAACCCACCAACCGTCGCAGGTGCGCAGAACTGAGATCGTCATGAGCGAGCCACCTTCAGCAATCCGATCAACCTCTTCACGTCGAATTCGTTCTTGTCACGCAGTGCGGTCGCGATGGCGCCCACCTCGTCGCGCGCGTGCTTCGGATCGATGCCCAGGAAGTCCTTGGTGACCGGCGGCCCCCACTGGGCCAGGCCGGAGGCGGTGAACGGTGCCCAGCCGGTCTCGACGCTGTTGTCGAACATGTCACCGTCCGCGAAGTGCTCGACGAGAAATCCGTCGGGGTCGCGCCAGTAGTCGAACAACTGGCTGCCCTGGATATGCCGACCGATACCCCACGACCGGAAATAGCCCTGTGCGCGTAGGTATTCGCCGCCGGCGGCCAAGGCGTCGAGATCGCTGACCTGATATGCGGAGTGCACGTAGCGGTTCGCCGGCCCCAGGGCCATGGCCATGGTGTGGTGGTCGGTCGGCGTGCCGCCGCGGTCGCACCGGATGAAGCTCATCGTCGGGCCCCGCTCGCGCTGGCCGTCGTAGTAGAGGAAGTCGCTCACGATGAGCCCGAAGTGCTCGAGGTACCAATTCAGGTTCTCGATGTACTTCGTGGAGGAGAGCACAACGTGCCCGAGCCGCTGAACCCGTGCCGGCTCGCGCGGCGGCCGCTGAGTGCTGTTGGCCCGGTTGAGTTCGTGGCCGAAATTGAAGGCATGGGGCTGCTGGCTGGACAGTGGAGGCAGTTCATGAAGGCCCGCAACGACTTTGACTGTTGTGCCGCTCGGATCGACCAGAGTGATGGCCCTTCCCCCGATGCTCTCGGGTAGGGCGACCACTGCTGCGCCGGTCTTGTCGGCCAGCCGCAGAAGGTCGGCCTCGTCGTTGGCGCGGAAGGCGAAGCCCCGGAATCGTGTCGCCGGTCCATGTCGGATGATCACGCAGGGGCCGCCGGCATCGGTGCCCCGCAGTTGCAGTTCCTCGGGTGTCGTCGCACTGGTGGTGAACCCGAAGGCGCGGGCGCAGGCGGCCGCGCGGGACAGGTTGGGCTTGTCGAATTCCAGCCAGGCCAGATCGGCGACCTTGATCACCGGGTTGCGTGCACGCCCGGGGTGCTCGCCGCGTATCGCGCCCTGCTCGCTGTGCAACTCGTTGTGCGCGCCGACGACTTCGCCCATGGCACCTTCACCTTCCTGACTGACGAAATCGTCACATACGCCGGAAGTGCCAGTCAAGAGAAATGCTGATGTTTTCCTCGTATGTGACGAGTTCGTCAACGGGCTGCAGGAACCGGTCGGGCTAGGGCCAGGTGCCGCGCGGACCGACGCGGGGCGCGGGACCGGCGGGGGGAACCGGTCGCAGCGCCGCGCCCGGGATCGGCCCGTTCAGGCGGCCCAGGCAGAGCCCAAGTCGACCCGGGTAGCAGGGAAATCCGCCGCCGAAACTGAACGTCGGATGGATCTGAATCCAGCCGCCACCAGAGTCGCCGCCGCAATCCCCGCCTTCGCAATCGGCCTTGGCTGTCGGAACCGAGAGAAGGATCAACGGCACGAACATGGAGTTCGCGGTCGGTCTTGTCCTGGTAATTGGCGAACCGCTTGCTGGCGGTGACGATTCTTTCCCACGCGGCGTCGCGGTCGGGGCCGTGGCGTTCGGTGGCGGTGACATCGTGGGTGCGGCCGTCGAGTTCGATCCGCACGCGATCGGGGTGGGCTCCGAGGTTGTAGTACCAGGCCGGGTTGTTCACCGCGCCGGCGTAGGCGGCAATGATGAGCCAGCCGTCTCGCCCGTCCGGGATGTAGGCCAGGGGAGTTCGCCGCTCCATCCCGCTTTTTCGGCCGACAGTGGTCAACACCAGAGCGGGCATCGTGCCGAAGGCCTTGCCGGTCCGGCCGATCCGGCTTGCGGTGAGTCCGTTGAACCACTTGATGATTGACTTCGCAGGTCCGGACATGCGGACTCCGCGGGTGCCTTCGGGGGCCATGAAGGACAAGGTTGCTACCTCTTTCCGGTCTTGGTGCGCGTCACCTCGATGAGGTCGCCGAATTTCGGCGTCCACGACGTGACGGTGTTGTGCCGCCACCCCATCGCGTGGAATGGCTCGTTACGGGCGATGTCCTCTGCTTCCTCTCGGGTTGCGACGTTGAGGATGCCGAACCCGGGCGGCACGGGCGCGTCGCCGGAGACGCGTGGCTCGCCCATGCAGGGCCCCATCAGCAGGATCTTGCCCTGCTCGATCAGACGCGCGATGTAGGCGTAGTGCACCTCCAGCGGCGTGGGGTCGGCAGGCGTTCGGCTCGATTCGGAGCCCAGCGGCAGGGGGGTCATCGTCAGGACGTACAACTCCGGTACGCCCGCGGTATTGCCCTGGGCCTGCATGGCCTGAAAGTCGAACTCCTCGATCGAGGCCACCGATGGGCTCCTGTTCCTGGTACAAACGGATGGGTACGCACTCGAAGTAACTGGACAACGATGTTTCCCGGTCGTGCCGAACCACCGCAAGAGCGCACCTGAAAGTGCGTTGTGAACACGGAGATAGCGATGACATCGGGCACCCGGGCCGTGACCGTCGCCGACAACTGCGCGACGACCATCACCCCGGAGGGGCCCCGGGTCGCGGCGGGCGACAGCGCGGAGTGCCGCATCGTGCGCGAGACACTGAGCCAGCTCGGCGACAAGTGGACCCTGCTGGTGATCCTCTGCCTGAGCACGGGTCCCCAACGTTTCAACGCCCTCCAAAGAGCGGTGGTCGGAATCTCACATCGGATGCTCACCGTCACGCTGCGTAAGCTCGAACGCGACGGTCTGGTGCTGCGGACGGTCTATCCGACGGTGCCGTTGCACACCGACTACGAGCTGACGCCACTCGGTATCAGCTTCACCGAACCCGTTATGGGAATAGCGAATTGGGCGATCGCCGCGAAACCCGACATCGAGAACAACCGAACGCGCTTCGATAAGAAAGCTGAGTTGCCACGCTGACACTCGGCTGCTCAGGGGAGCAGATTCGTCAGCCATTCCCGAGCGTCGACGATCGAGCTTTGGGGGAGGGCGAAGTGGTCGTCGTGCGGGTATTCGCGGACGTCCACGATGCCGCCGAAGCCCTTGACCGCCTCGACATACGCCGTCTGCCAGGGCACCGGAGTCACCGTCCCGCCGTCGAAGGAGTCAATGCAAACCAGAACCGGTGCAATGGGTTTGCGGGTGGCCGCAGATCCCGCGATGACCGCGGCCTTCCAGGCATCGAAGTTCGTCGGCTTGGCATTGAGTACAGGGCCCTTGAGCCGGGCGAGCCGATTGACCGTATCGGTCAGATGGTGCGCCGGCTGGATGTCCCAGGCCGTCTGAATGATCTCCATGCCCAGCGGCGTGAACACTTCTGACAGCGCCAGGGACGCTGGTTCGGCGGCCTGGATGCCCGCGAAGAACATGATCAGATGGGTATCCGGCGGGGCCGACGGGTCGCTGAGCGCGGCACTAGGGCCCAGCGGACTTTGGAGTGCAATCTTGCTCACGGATGGCGACATCGCCACTACGCCAACGAGTGTCAAATCACCGAAATCAGTGGCATCGAGTTCGGCTACGGCAGCCGCGGCCGCGCCACCCTGTGACCAGCCGATGCAGGTCAGCGCCCTGCCCGCGCCGGCGTCGAGGTGACGGGCTGCCTGGGCGATGAAGACGGCGTCCCGGGCGTTGGTGCGATTCACGTTGTACTGGTGCATCCCTGGGCTGCCGAGTCCCTGATAGTCCGTGGCGCAGACCACCCAGCCATCGTTGATGAAACTCTGCAATCCTGGCACGCCGTAGTCGATCTGTGCGGTCGACTGAGGCGTGAAGTACAGGTCCAATTCGCGAGCGGGATCGGATTGGGCCGACGGGCAGGCAGCGTCTCCGAGGCCGGTGGTGCCGTGGCACCAGGTCATGATCGGGCGGGCGCTGCCCGTTTCGGTGGGCGCGATGATCAAGCCAGTCGCTTCGTGGGGGACGTCGTTGAGGTCGCAGGACATGTAGCGGATCCGCCAGGCCCGCGCACCGGCGATCGAGGTGCTCAACGACTCCTGGCTGAGCAGCGTCCCAGGCGATTTGCTCGTCATTCGATTGTTATATCCCACCTTCCCGGGTGGCCCGGCGACATACGGTTGACGGCGACCTCCGGCAGCGATGCTTCCGGGAACGGAGATTCCTCGATGATGCCTCGACCGAGCCACTCCGGCGTCTGGCCGATACCTCGAGCAGCTAGGTCCGGGGCGCGGCATCTGCTTGCCACCGCCGCCCTCGGCCCCCTTCTCCTGCTGCAGGGCCTCCACGTCCGCCGGGTAACGCCGCGCCTGCCGGAGCCTCTAGGTCCGCGCTCGGGGCGAGCGGGCGAGGGTGCCCCCTTGCGCCTACTGGTGGCGGGCGACTCCGCCGCGGCCGGCGTGGGCGCCAACTCCCAAGACGAGGCTCTCGCCGGCCGACTGGTGGCCGAACTGTCCGGGCGCCGCAGCCTCGAATGGCGGCTGGAGGCGCGTACTGGCTACAAGACCGCCGACGCGCGTGCGCATCTGGCGGCGCTGCCCGAGGACCGCTTCGACGTGGTCGTGCTGTCGCTGGGCGTCAATGACGTGACCGGCGGCACCGGCCGCACCCGCTGGCTTGCGCGCCTGGCTGCGCTGACCGACCTAGTTCAGACGCGTTTCGCGCCGCGTGCACTGCTCTTCACCGCGCTGCCGCCGATGCACCTCTTTCCGGCACTCCCGCAGCCGCTGCGCTGGTACCTCGGCGCCCGCGCTCGCGACTTCAATGCCGCACTCGCGGAATGGATCCCGCGACAGCCGGGTTGCCATCTCGTGGACCCGGATTTCGAGCCGGATCTCGCTCACATCGCGAGCGACGGATTCCACCCCGGGCCCGGCGCGTACGCCGCGTGGGCGACACGGGTCGCGAACGACATCGACCGTCTCTTCCCGCTGTAACTCTTCGACGACGGGCATCGGCGGTGGGACCAAAGTCCCTCCGATGAGTGCCAATTGGACTACGAAGCCGGTGACCAATGGCGCCGTCCCCGTCGCCTTCGGCCCTACTGGCGCAAGGGCCTCCATCGGTTGACTGCAAGTAGGACTCGAAAGGCCAACTTCGCATCAGGGGGCGGTTCCGATGACATCACTACTCCATCCCGCACTGTGGGGGGCTTTGGTCATCGGAACGATCTTCGCGTTCGTTGTGGTGGTAGCGGTTGCATCCGACGCTTCCTCGGCCGTCAACGACCGCCGCGACAACGTCGTGGCCAGCTTCGCCGGTCTGCGGCTCACCGCTGACCACCTGATCATCGGCGGCCGTAGGGGTTCCCAGCGCATCCCGCTCGCCGGGCTAACGGTCGGTGTCTCCCAGCCGGAATCGGCCGGAGGGGCGACCGTCCGGGTGACGATCACGGGCGACGGTTACAGCGTCGAGCGCGGCGAACCGCTCTCCTACGGGGCCAGCGGTGAGGCGCAGGTTTTCGCGGTCGTGTTCAATCGCATGACGCGGGCACTGCAGTCAACCGCAGCGGCAAATCCCATCGCGGCCTAGACCTCGATCCCGACACTGGGAATTTCATTGCCGGACAGAACTTTAGCGGCTTGCGGTGGCCCATGCCGGTTTGAAACTGGGGTCGGGTAGCCCATCGGGAAAGCGTCGAAGTTCCTGGGCGGCCGTATCTGCGAGGTGTTCCATAGCGGCCACCACCTCCGGGGTCGGCCGACTGCGTGACGACCAGTAGACGCCGATCGCACCCAGCGGTTCCGGCGCTAGCATCGGCGCCACCACGAGACTTCGGACGAACGTCGGCCGGTAGGCCTCCTGCGGCACGCGCTCGTCGTGCTGAATGTCTGGAATCGCCACCGAGGTGCGATGCATCATGGTCCGGCCGCTGATGCACCTGGCGGCGGGGAACCGTTGGCCCTTCCACAACGGACTCATCGAATCTTCGTCGGCGTAGTAGCAACACTCGCCGTCGAGAAGAACGAAAGTCGCTCCCTGCGCGTCGGCCAGAGCCCGCGCGGCAACTTTGACCTTGTTCTGAAGGTCTTCGAGTCGGTCCAGGGCTCGTAGCTCTTGTGCGAACCCATCGAAATCAAGTGAAGCGTTCACGGCAACTCCTGCGGGCATTTCATGCTAACGCCGGGGGACGCGTCACCGGAGCTGTTTGCCCCGAGATCTTGCTTGGGTCAGAACTTTTCGGGCACAGCGTGATACGTGTCCAAGGGAGGCGGCGTCGCTTTCACGGAGCGCTTGGGCAGCCTCACCTTCCCGTGCTTGATGTGTTCGTAGGGAACATGCGACAACAGATGTGAGATGACGTTGAGCCGGGCCCGCTTCTTGTCCTCGCTGTTCGCGACGAACCAGGGCGCCCAGGATGTGCTGGTCTGAATGAACATCTCATCGCGGGCCACCGTGTACTCATCCCACTTCGCGTAGGACGCCACGTCCATCGGGCTCAGCTTCCACTGCTTGCGGGGGTCGTCGATGCGGTCGGTCAGGCGGCGGGTCTGTTCCTCGGGGCTGACTTCCAGCCAGTACTTCAACAGGATGATTCCGGAGTCGACCACCATCTTCTCGACCGCCGGCACGCCATCGAGGAACCGCTCGACGACGGGCATCGGCGTGAAGCCCATGACCCGCTCGACGCCCGCCCGGTTGTACCAGCTGCGATCGAAAACGGCGACCTCGCCGGCGGAAGGCATGTGGGGGAGGTAGCGCTGCATCACCATCTGAGACTTCTCGCGCTCAGACGGGGCCGGCAGCGCGACGACGCGGAAGACCCGCGGGCTGACCCGCTCCGTGATCGCCTTGATCACGCCGCCCTTTCCGGCGGCGTCTCGCCCTTCGAAGACGACGCAGACCTTGGCGCCCGTGGCCTTCACCCATTCCTGCATGGCTGCCAATTCGCCGTGCAGGTGTTTGAGTTCGCGTTCATAGTCTTTGTCCGACATGGTCTTCGGCGGCGCGGTGCTGCTGGGTTCTTTCGTCTTCGTGCTCTTGCCCATGGTGGTCCCCTCCCGAGGTGGTGGATAGCGCGAGTGTTCGACCGGTATCACTGCAGTGGCGCGACCACCACGGTGACCGTCGTGGCCCCGTCGTCCGCGGCGACGACGAGCCGGGGAGCATCCGGCCCTGAGGTGACCTGGCCGCCGGTGACGCTGACCGAGTAGCCGTTCGGGTAGGCGATGGCCGGCACCGAAATGGTGGTCGGTGAGCCGGCGGGGAAGTCACCGGAGCCGTCCGCCTTGGCGGTGGAGTAGCTGAACGTGAAGATGCCGTTCCGGTACGAGAACGAGGTCGGCGTGCCCGAAATGGCTTGCGGATAGGGCGTCGCGAGCGTCTTCAGGTTGGACGTGTTCACGTTGTCGCCGGTCGGCGGCAGGGCAGGGTCATAGACCAGCGCCTCGGCGTTTCTATCCCCGGTGGTCGTGATGTCGCCGACTCCGGTGAAGGCCCAGACCGCCCAGCTCATCAATCGCGTGTCGGCCGACTTCGCCTCGGTGGTGAGTTCGGCGACCTTGTCGGTGGCGCCGAACTCGTTCATGTCGCTGGGCATGTCGTGGTTGGCCGCATACCTGTCCGACTCGCGGGCGATGCGCTCGGCGATGAACGCGCACAGCCGGCCGGGTGCGCCGGCGCAGTAATTGTGAAATGCCAGAACGGTATTGGGGTCGTTGACCGCTCCGAGAATGACCGGGATACCGAGGATGTTGCCCACCTGCGCGGCCGCGGGAGCCGGCGGTTCGATGTACAGCGGGGTAAATGGGTCGACAGACCGGATTGCGGCGTCGACCTGGTTGTATAACGGCGCCAGCTGCTGCCGGCCGAAGAACGGGATTCCGATGAGGGCCGCCGGCCACGCCGAGCCCGGGAAGGGCTCGTTCATCACGTCGTACCCGGCCACCGCCGGATTGCCGCTGAAGGCACTTGCGATGTGCTGCCACGCCAGGGCGTAGTGGTCCTGCAACCCCTGCCCGTCGGGCGCAGAAACGTTGCGCCAGAATGAGTCCCACGCATGCTGCTCGGCGGGGTTCAGCCAGTAGTTGGCCGGAAAGCCGCGCGCCGGGTTGCGCTTGCCCCCGTCGAAGGTCGCCCACTCCGGAGCGCCCTCGCCCTGGAACTCGGTGCTCCAGTTGTCCTGGTGCATGTCGATGACGCTGTAGACGCCGGAGCCGGCCAGGGTCTGGACGGTCTGTTTGATCGAGTCGAGATAGTTGCTGTCGATGACGCCGGGCTCGGGTTCCACGGCCGCCCAGATCACGCCGAGCCGAACCGTCGTGAAGCCGTTGTCGGCCAGGAAGGCGGCGTCCTGGGCGCTGAATCCGCTCGCCGACGGCTCGTAGGGCGGGAGCTTGTAGACCTCGTTGGCGCCGTGCAGGATCACCACCTGTCCGTCGCTGTTGGTCAACCACGTTCCGGTGGTGGTGATCGACAGCAGGGGCGCCGAGGCGATCGGCGTGGCAGTGACGACGGTGCCGTTGCCGCCGGACCGGCCCACGGCGCCGGGGGTGCCCAGCAGTCCGGCGGTGCCGCCGGCGCCGCCGAGGGCGG
>CAYTOD010000013.1:0-38841 GCA_964439315.1 uncultured Mycobacterium sp.
CTCGCCCGCTGGCGCGGACGCATCGTCGTCAGCCATGCCCGATCGGCCGACTCCTCCTCGCCCGCTGGCGCGGACGCATCGTCGTCAGCCCACCCCGCGGCTGAGCCAGCTCACCTCGCCGCCCACGCCGCCGTCGCGGTAGGGCTCGAGGGCGTCGTCCCACGCCGTTCCCAGCACGGTGTCCAACTCGGCTGCCAGCATGTCCGGCCCGGCCGCCATCAGGGCGCGCAGTCGCATCTCGCCGACCATGATGTCGCCGTTGGCGCTCATGGCGCCGCTCCACAGCCCGAGCTGCGGGGTGTGGCAGAACCGCTGACCGTCCACGCCCGGGCTGGGATCCTCGGTGACCTCGAAGCGCAGCACGGACCAGGAACGTAGTGCATTGGCCAGTCGCGCTCCGGTCCCCACTGGACCGATCCAATTGGTCACCGCACGCAGCTGGCCGGGCATGGCCGGCTGCGGGGTCCACTTCAGGTTCGCCCCTGCACCCAGGGTCGACGACAAAGCCCACTCGACATGTGGGCATACCGCCGCCGGCGAGGCGTGGAGGTACACCACGCCGGTCGTCGTGTCGGCGAACTGATTCGACGCACGCATCACTTCTCCTTCGGCTCCACGAGGGACGTCTTCCCCAACGACCTGGTGTTTCCGAAGATGCAGTTGTGTCGTGCGTGCCTATTGTGCCTCTTGTGGCCTATGTTGCGCTAGTCCGAGGTGAACTCTCTTAGAACCTCGCCAGAGATCGCCGCCCAGAGCGGCTTGGCCCAGTCCCCGAACTCACGGTCGGTCAGGACTACCAAGGCCAGGTCAGCGACCGGATCGACCCACAGGAACGTCCCACTCTGGCCGAAGTGGCCGTAGGTGGCCGCCGAGTTCTCCGCCGCAGTCCAATGCGGCGACTTGCCGTCCCGAATCTCAAAGCCCAGGCCCCAGTCGTTCGGGCGTTGCATGCCGAAGCCGGGCAGCACCCCGATCAGCCCCGGAAACTGCACCTGGGTGGCCTCGGCATGGGCGGCCACCGAGACCGTCCGAGGACGCAGCAGGTCGACGGTGAACGAGGCCAGATCCTCGACGGTGGACACCGCGCCGAAACCGGCCGTCGCCGCTCCGCCCGGGAGATCCGAAGCCGCCATGCCCAGGGGTTCGAACACCGCCTCGCGCAGGTACCGGGCGAACTCGATCCCGGACTGCTCCTCGACCGTCTCGGCGAGCACCCGGAAGCCGTAGTTGGAGTACACCCGGCGGGTGCCGGGTTGCGCGACGACCTCGGCCGACAGCATCGACAGGCCCGAGGCATGCGCCAGCAGATGCCGGACCGTCGCTCCCGGCGGGCCGGCCGGGGTCTCGAGGTCGACGGCGCCCTCCTCGATGGCAACCTGTACCGCCCGCGCGACCAGGGGCTTGGTCACCGAGGCCAACGCGAAGCCCCGCGCGGTGTCGCCATGGGCGGCAAGCACGCCGGACGGCCCCACCACGGCCGCGGCGGCTGTCGGCACCGGCCAGGTCCGGATCACATCGAGGGCAGACATCGTCGTCAACCTATCCCGGCTAGGGTCTGAATTCATGAGCCAGACGGTGCGCGGTGTGATCTCGCGGAAAAAGGGTGCCCCGGTCGAGTTGGTCGACGTCGTCATCCCCGACCCCGGCCCCGGCGAGGTTGTCGTCGCAGTCCAGGCCTGCGGGGTCTGCCACACCGACCTCACCTACCGGGAGGGCGGCATCAATGACTCCTATCCCTTCCTGCTCGGCCATGAGGCCGCCGGCGTCGTCGAGACAGTCGGCGAGGGTGTCACAGCCGTCGTCCCCGGAGATTTCGTCATCCTCAACTGGCGCGCGGTGTGCGGGCAGTGCCGGGCCTGCAAGCGGGGCCGTCCCCAGTACTGCTTCAGCACGTTCAATGCCACCCAGAAGATGACCCTGACCGACGGCACCGAACTCACGCCGGCATTGGGCATCGGGGCGTTCGCCGACAAAACCCTTGTGCACGAGGGACAGTGCACCAAAGTCGACCCCGAGGCCGACCCTGCCGTCGCCGGCCTGCTGGGCTGCGGAGTGATGGCCGGCATCGGTGCGGCGATCAACACCGGCGCGGTGGGACGCGACGACACCGTCGCGGTGATCGGCTGCGGCGGCGTGGGCGACGCCGCGATCGCCGGCGCGAAACTCGTCGGCGCCCGGCAGATCATCGCCGTCGACACCGACGACACCAAGCTGCGCTGGGCTCGCGAGTTCGGCGCCACCCACACGGTCAACGCCCGCGAGCTGGATGTCGTGGAGACCATTCAGGATCTGACCGGCGGAGTCGGTACCGACGTCGTGATCGACGCAGTCGGCCGGCCGGAGACCTGGAAGCAGGCGTTCTACGCCCGCGACCTTGCCGGAACCGTTGTGCTGGTGGGGGTTCCGACGCCGGACATGCGCCTGGACATGCCGTTGATCGACTTCTTCTCCCGCGGCGGGTCGCTGAAGTCGTCCTGGTACGGCGACTGCCTTCCCGAACGCGACTTCCCGACTCTCATCTCGTTGTACCGGCAGGGCCGACTTCCCCTGGACAAGTTCGTCAGCGAGCGCATCGGACTCGGCGACGTCGAAGCGGCCTTCCACAAGATGCACGCCGGTGAGGTGCTGCGCTCGGTGGTGGTCTTGTGATCGAACGCGTCGTCACCCACGGCACCTTCGAGCTCGACGGCGGAACCTGGGAGGTGGACAACAACATCTGGCTCGTCGGCGATGAATCGGACGTCATCGTGATCGACGCCGCCCACGACGCGACCGCCATCGAGAAGGCCGTCGCAGGAAGGCATGTCGTCGCGGTGGTGTGCACCCACGGCCACAACGACCACATCACCGCCGCTCCTCAGCTGGCCTCCGATCTCGACGCCCCCGTCCTGCTCAACCCCGCCGACACCATGCTGTGGGAGATGACGCACGGGGACAAGGCTTTTCGCGCCCTCGAGGACGGTCAGGTCCTCACCGCCGGCGGCATCGAGCTGCATGCCATCGCTACCCCGGGCCACTCCCCCGGGTCGACGTGTCTGTACGCGCCGGCACTGGGGGCGCTGTTCTCCGGCGACACTCTCTTCCACGGCGGTCCCGGCGCCACCGGTCGATCGTTCTCCGACTTCCCGACGATCCTGGCTTCGATCAAGGACAAACTCGGAGCACTGCCCGCCGAAACGGTCGTGTACACCGGCCACGGCGATTCGACCACGATCGGTGGCGAGTTGGTCAACTACGACGACTGGGTGGCGCGCGGTCACTGAAGCTAGGCGGCGGCACTGTCCTGCGTTCCGGGCGCCGGCGTTCCGGGCAGTGGCGGCGCGGTCGAGTGGTGGCGCGCGCCGGTCGGGGTGGTGAATTCCGCTGAGTGCCTTCCGCTCTCGGGTTGGTGGGCGGTGACCGTCCACCCGGCGGCTTCCTTGGTGTAGTTGCACCGCTCGCACAAACCCAGCCCGTTGCCGGCACTGGTCGGCCCACCGCGGCGGTGAGCGGTTGCATGGTCGCGATGACGGATGGGGGCATCGCAGTACGGAGTCCTGCAACGCTGATCGCGCACCCCGATGAACGCCGCCAAGCCCGCAGGGAACACTCGCGATCGCGACTCCAATCCCACCAACGCGCCCGACGACGGCGCCGCGTACAACCGCCGCAACACCGCGCGGGCCTGAGGATCGGCCAACGCATCCGCGATCAGGCCCCGGGCCACTCCGGCCGGCACCGACCCGTACCCCGCGATCACGGCTGCACCGTCCTCCACGCCCAGCAGCGCTTGATCGGAAATCACCACGTTCACCGACACGGGCACCGCCTCGTCGGCTGGGCGGCCCGTCACCGATTCGACCAGCGCATCGGCCATCGCCTGCCCCCGCGAGCGGCCATCGGCGCACAGATCGGCACGCCTCTTGAGGACCGCATACACCGAAACCCCTTGGGCCACCGGCAGCAACGCTGTCACGTACGTCATGGTGTCCGGCGCCGGCCGGATCGTCACCGTGCGATCCTCGACGGCCCGGGCAGCACGATCCACCACCGCATGTGGATCCAGCCGGTATGCGATCGCCTTGGCCGCAGCCACCAGCGCCGCATCCCCCACACCCTCCAACCGTGAAGCCGGCCCGCGCAACTCCTCATCCAGCACACGCCGGTCCTCGACGCCCAGACACGCCGACTCCCGCACCACCAGGGTGGCCCGCCACTCGGAGAGATCCCCGCGCTCCAGGGCCGCCAGCGTGCACGGCATCTCGGTTACCAACGCTCTGGCCAACCCCAGATAGCGGCCACCTCGAGCCGGGGACTCGCGCCGCGCCAACGCCACCTCCGCGGAAACGCCCCGGCCCCGTCGCGCCGCCGGAACCCCCGACGCTGCCTCCGCCGCACGGCGCACGGTATCGAACGCGACACTCAAGCGGGCCTGCTTCGCCGCCGCCGCGGCCTTCAGCCGCTCCAACGCCGCGATCTCGTCCACCAGCGCCGACTCATCAGCCCCGGAGTCGAACTCAACCAAGTATTCGAACATACATTCGATCCTAGTGTCCCCCGCCGACCGAATTGACTCGTCTTGAATGCGCGCGAAACAGGGCTTCGTTGCCTCGTTGAAATAACCGAGACGTACCGCGGCCCGGTATCAGCTGGCCATGATGGCCGCTGACATCGCCACCAGCAGCTGCGCGCGCACGTTCACGTGAGGCAACGAATCCGCCGCCGCGCGCATCTTGACGTGAGACAACAGGCTGACAGATTCGCAACAGATCGGATACCGCTTCGAACCCCAAACGCGGTCTACCCCCAATAGCCTCGCGACCATGCATGTCTGGCTCCGCCGCACAGCCCTGGCCACAGTGGCAGTCCTCACTTCGACTCTCGCCCCGGCTGTGGCGACCGCCGACCCTGAGCCGCAGGCAGCCGCGATGACCGCACCCGAAGGACCCGCCCAGGCCTGGCTGGTCGCCGATATGGTCAGCGGGCGCGTACTCGGCGCCAGAGACCCCTACGGGCAGCACGCCCCGGCCAGCACCATCAAGGCACTGCTGGCCATGGTGGTCCTCGACCAACTGAACCCGGCGGCCGCAGTGCGGGCCACCACGACAAGCACCGACGTCGAATGCTCCTGCGTGGGCCTGGTTCCAGGAGCGGTCTACACCACCCGTCAGTTGCTCGACGCCCTGCTCATGGTGTCGGGGAACGATGCCGCGAACCTGCTCGGCGAAATGCTCGGCGGCCCCGCGGTGGCCGTACAGAAGATGAACGCGAAGGCCGCGCAGATCGGAGCGCGGGCCACCCGTGCCGGATCGCCCTCAGGCCTGGACGGGCCGGGCTGGGAATCCGTCACCACGGCTCATGACCTCGGGCAGATCTACATCACCGCGTTGAGCTATCCGCTGTTCGCCCAGATCATCCACCAGTCCACGGCCCAGTTCCCCGATGGTGCCGGCGGGGTCAAGCTGATCGCCAGTCACGACCACCTTCTCCCCACCTATCCCGGCTTCATCGGCGGAAAAACGGGCTACACCAACCTCGCTCAGGAAACCTACGTCGCCATGGCTCAGCGTGACGGCAAGCGACTGGTCGCCGTAATGATGTACGGCAAGGACGATCTGTGGGACCAGGGCCGCGCCCTGCTGGACTGGGGTTTCTCCCAGCACGGTCAGTAGTTCCGCTAAAAACGAAGGTTCCGCAGCATGTCGTAAACCCCGGCGATCCAGAGCAAGAGCGGAATCACCGCCGCGATCGCCACGCCGTCGACGAGTTCGAGAATCCGGCGCACCACCGGTGAGACCCGGCGAACCCCTTCGGTGGCACCGACCACGATCAATGCAGCGACGCCGACCACGACGAAGACTGTTATCGACAACCAGGCCCAATTCGGGTACCAGAGAGCAAGTTTGGTCAGCACACCGATCGGCACCGCCACCGACGTCGCGAGCAGCCACCACGCGCACCACCGCTCGGCGTACAACCGCGCCCGAAAGGCGCAGATCACCGTCACCAGTGCGGCGACGATGACGCTGTGCACCAGGAAATGCCCGCGCACGACAACGGCGATCGCACCCAGCGCCAGGATCGCACTGCCGCCGGCAACGAATCCGATCAGCAGTCTTTTGGCCAGATCGCTGCGCTCCGTCAACCGAGCTGCGGATTCCGGGACGGAGGCGATGATCGCCCGCCAGGTGGACGATTCCTCTGCCAGCGCAGGTGAGTCGGTCACCGGATCCAGCAGTTCCTCGAGCGCGACGGTCTCGCCGGGAGCAGGAATCGGCGGGAGAGCGATACGGGCAACGGCCACAGTCAGTTTCGCCGCGTTGGTGACGACGATCAGGCCGACCGCAACGGCGGCCGCGGGAACCCAGTCCCTCCAGCCATACCCGTAGAAGACGGCTGCGACGGTGACCGAGATCGCCACGGTGCCGGCGAAGGAGGCTATTTCAGCTCTGCCGCGTGGACCCCCCTTGGTGAAGATCGCCACCGCCGCGAATACCGCCGCAGCCGCGGCCAATTGAGGCGCTCCCGCCGAGGTGAACCCGCGAGGCAGTGGCACCGCTGTGGCGGCACCGGACGCCAGCAGTGCGGCGGCCCCGGTCAGCAGACTCTCCGAGAGGGCGGCATGCCGATAGCGGGCCCACGCCTGCCAACTGCCGCCCAACGTCAGCAGCCCGAGCAGCAGCAGACCCACCGTCCACCACCACGCCTGTCCGCTATGCAACCAGCTCACGAACGAGACGACCCCCGTCGCCGTCGCCACAACCGGAATCGCGAACCCGATGAACCGGTTCAAGGCGGCACGATCGAACTGAGGGGACTCGTCCAGAACCGCGATCGCGTCGATGACGTCCTCGACCAGCGGCCGATACCGTTCTGTCCGACTGGTCGAGACAAGTGTCAGGAGCGAGCCGTCGACGACGCCGGCCTCGTCGAGGGACAGGTTGCGCTTCAACGGCGGCGCGCCCGGCCGGGCGAACGACCACATACCCTGGGCCTTGAAGTCGAATCCCGCGAGAATGTCGGCGGGGGTGCCCTCCAACAGGTCAGAGAGCACACCTACCGTCTCGTCGATATACACATCCACCGGAGCAGCGGCCGGCAACACTAGGTCAGTCATCCGGCGCCCGGTCAGGATGGTGACCCTGGTGGTCGCCGGACGTTCAGCCGCGGAACGCGACGCGCCGCCCGACGTTGGCGCGGACGCCGGCGAACTCACCGCCGTTCCAGCCGCTCGAAGTCGTCGGACAACGCAGCGGCCAATTCAGTGACCTTGCGCTGGTAGTTCGAATTCGTCAGATCGAGATCGATGGCAGTACCCGCGGCGATGTGCTTGTCGTAAGGCAACACGACCACGCGGCCCGGAGCGACATGACGCTGGAACTGCTGAACCAAGTCGTCGACGTCGATGTTGGGCTTCCCGGGTACGACGTGGTTGATCACCACACAGGTTCGGCCCAGTAGGTGCTGATATCCGTTCTGCCGCAACCAATCCATGGTGACCGCTGCCTGACGGGCACCGTCGATGGACGCGCTGGCCACGATCACCAGACCGGAGATCGAGTTCAGCACACTGCGGGCGGCAGGGTGGAACAGGCCCGCGCCACTGTCCGCCAGGACCAGGTTGTAGTACCGGGAGACGATGTTGGTGGCTGCGTCCCACTCCTCAGGGCCGAAGGGACGCCGGGCTGAGCTGTAGTCGTCGGAGGCCAGCACTTCGAGATTCGAGCGGTTCATGCTGGTATAGGCGCGAATATCGTTGTAGCGCGAGAGTTTTCGGTCAGCCAACAGGTCGGCGATCGTCGCAGCGGACTCGCGCCCGCCGCGATCGGCGAGATTCCCCGAATCCGGATCGGCGTCGACAGCCAGAATCCGGTCACCGCGCACCTTGCTCAGGACGGAGCCGAGCGTCACGGTGACCGCGGTCTTGCCCACTCCGCCCTTCAGCCCGAAAACGCCGATCTGGTAGGAGTCTCGGGCGTTGCGACGGATCCGGGTGTGCAGATCCATCTCGTAGACCTCGTCCGGCGACAACCCGAGGTTGATCCGGGTCAATACATAGAGAATGTGCCGCCACCCACGCTGCGGGGGCATCTTGACCGCGGTCTTCACGTCGACGTGAGTCAGCGCATCGATGGCGCGATGGTTGCCGATGGTGGCCGCCGAGGTCTGTTCCGGGGCATTGGCCATCGCTTCGGTGACCGGCCAGACATTCACGATCTCCGTGCGGCCGTCACCGTAATGACCTGTGCTCGGGGCGGGGACTACCGGCCGGTTCAACACATCCGCGGCCGCCTGAGGATTGACCAACGAGGTTGCCTCGGTGCTGATATCGGCGTCGCTCCAAGCGCCGGTGGGCGGACCGGAGACAGCCGGACCGCGGGGAGCACGGATACCGGCTTGCGGCGCAGGAACTTCCGGCCAGGAACGCACCGGGGGGCGCCCACCGGCCGGCGCACCGGGCGGCAGGCCGATGTTCGGCTGCGGCGTGACGTGCGACTCCGCAGAGCGCACGGACGTCGGCATGGGACCCGCCCCTCCGCTGACTGTTGGCTCCCATTCCTTGTCGGCGAAATCGACAGTGGACGAGGGATTTTCAGGCATCGCAGCCGACGAATCGCCCTCGGGCGGCGAATCACTTTCGTCACCAGACGGTTTGAACAGACTCTCGTAATCCGCCGACACAAGCACCTCTCACGGTCACTTCAGGGTTCCCGGTCCACACCCGAGGAAAGTTGGCGGGTTCGCCGCAACGATCCCGCCAACTTTCACCTGGTGTCATTCTGTCAGGCGAACATGCCCGTCACGCCCGATTCGGTCTGCTGCATGGTGGAACCGGCCTCGCTGATGGTGTGGGCCAGGTTCTGCAGTGCGGAGTTCAGTTCGTTGGAGGTGCTATCCCACCGCTGTTGCACGGCCTGATAAGACTCCGAGCCCGAGCCACCCCAGACCGAAGCCAACGCGGCCAGTGAGCCCTTGCCCTCGTCGAGCAATCCGGCGGTGGTGGCCACCGCGCCCTGAATCTCCGAGGAACCACCCTCGATACCGGCGAAGTTCCACAGCTGTTCCGACATTCTCAGTTCTCCTTTGATTCCGTTGTCCGTGTTGATGTTTGAGGTCGATCAGATGTTCATCGCGGACTGCAGCGACGACGTCTGGTCCTCATCGGTCGAGGTGTACTGAACACCCGCGGTCTGAATGTTGTTGGAGATGTCGTTGAGCTCCTGGACCTGGCGGCTGGCAGCCTCGTGGAAACGCAGCAGCGCAGCCTGCGCGGCCTGACCTGCCTGGCCGTGCCAGCTACCAGCCAGCGCGCTGGCGGTGCCTTCGACCTGGGCGATCACTGACTTCAACTCCGCCGAGATCCGCTCGAAGTTGCCGGCCTCCTTGGCGAGGACAGCAGCATCGGTATTCATCTGTGCCATTGCTGTTTTCCTTCTTCTCTTTCTGTGTCCTCACCAACTGTTGGCGAGTCTCCCGGCCCTGGCGGGCGGAAAGTCTTACGCGCCGAGCGGATCACCAGTCATCGGCGTCTTCTTCATCAGAGTCGTAGTCCAGGGCTTCGGGGCCGCCCAGGCCACGGCGCACTCCCCCGCTGGTGCCCCGATTACCCATTCCACCCATCGGCCCGGCGCCGACACCGCCCGCTCCGCCGGCTGCGACGGGGGCCAACCCCACGGCCGTGGATCCAGCTCCCGCGGCCGCCACGGAAGCCGGGTTCAGGGCCGACTCGCCGAGCAGTCCGGCCAGCATCGGCGTCCGGGCTCCCATTCCTCCGGCACCGGGCAACGACGCCGCCCGCACCAGACCGGCACCGACCGACGGCCCGCCGCCACCAGCCAGGGGGTGGCTGGAGAACGGGCTGGCTCCGATGAGCCCGACTTGCGCGCCGCGCCCCGCCCCGGTGCCTGCCAGCGAACCACCGCTGTTTCCGCCGTGCCCCATCTGGCTGAACAGCTGCGAAACCTGTTGCAGCGGTTGGGTGAGCTGCTGCATCGGGCTCTGCAGGAGCTGACCGGCCTGTTGCGGCAGCTGCCCGATCTGCGACGCCAGCTGGCTCATCATCTGCATGCCCTGCTGCCCCAGTTGGTCCTGGGGTTGCTTCATCGCCCGGCTGTCACCGGCGCGCTCGGCCTTGTTCTCCGCGCCCGCGGCTGTCTGATTCGCCATCGACGCTCCCCGGCCCGCCTGCAGCGCCGTCGACTCCGCCGTGGCCTGAGCTCCGGCCTGGGCGATCGCCGCTTCCCGCGCCGCGGCGCCGGGAGCCATAGCAGCAGCCTGAGCCACGCCGAACGCCCCGACAGCCTCGCCGGCCCCGGGTACAACGATCGGCATCATGGGAGGAACCGCCTCGAACGCAGTGTTCACCAGGGTTTCCGCGTGGTAGGCGTCCATCGTCGCAGCGGCCTGGTTCCACATCCGGACGAAGTAATCCTCTTCGTTGAGCCCGATGGGCACCGCGTTCACCCCGAGGAAGTTGGTGGCTTCGAGAACCGCGTGGGTGATGTGGTTCTCCTCGATCTCCGGAATCGGGGGGGTTTCGGTCAGAGCGGTGGCGTGTGCGGTGGCCTGCGAAGCAGCCTGCAGACCACGCTTGTGGGCTTGCAGGCTCGTGGTGCGCAGCCACATGACGGTGGGGGTCGCAGCCTGGATCGCGCGTTCGCTGGCTGAGCCCGTCCATGTTGCTGAGAGTTGCGCAAGAGAGGCAGCCAATTCGTCAGCCTGAGCTTCCAGCGAGAGCGCGAGAGCCTCCCAGGCGGCGGCCGCCTGCATCATGGGCGCGGACCCCGGACCCAGCATCAGCCGGGAGGTGTTGATCTCCGGGGGGAGCGCGTGCCACGTCGGCATCACCGGTATCGCCAGTCCAACCATCTACCGTGTCACCCCCGTCCGACTTGCTGGAATTTCCGCTCGCGCCAACTCAGCTCAGAATCGTGCCGTGCGCCTCATCGACCTCGGCGTAGGTGGCCGCTATCTCGATAATGGCTGCTCCAGCCCTGCTTATTTCCTCCTGCGCCGCGGCATTCACCGCAGCGACCTCGGCGCCCTCGGCGCCGAAGGACAGCGCCGCCAGTGCCGACACCTCGTCGACGCCGGCCGGAGCCAGGGCAGTGGTGGCGACGCCGGCCGCCGCGCCGGCGGCAACGCCTTCCGCACCGGTGGCGACGATCTGACCGCCGACTCCCGCAGCCGCCGGGTTGTGACTCATGGGTTCCATCTCGGATCCCCTCCTAAATATCTGGCGCTGGACGGCGTCCTGGGACGCAGGCTTCCACCGCCGTCGATCACCGAATGACGCTTTGCTAGACCGCGGGCTTTAACTTTGCTGAACTTGTGGTCCAATTCTAGCGGCGCGTGGTTTGTGCTCGGTGCACTTATTCCGCGGGCGGCTCGATGTAGGCCGCCTGGATGACCTCCTTTGCGTCGGGCGTGACAAAGAAGCCCTGGCCAGGGGGTCTCTTCTTGAGCTTGATCTCGCTGGACGGGAACTCCTGCTTGTCGCCGGAGAGGAACAGCGTGGGTGATCCCGACCCGTACAACGGGCCGACAAAACGATCCATCGTCGCTTTGTGGGCTTGGCTCATCTGGCAGGTCAGCACCACATGCAGACCGATGTCAGCGGCGGCGGGCAGCAGTGGCGCCAATGGCGCCATCGGAGGAATCAGCCCGCCGGCGGCGACGATCATGTGCCAATCGTCGACCAGCAGGACGATGTCCGGGCCGGTCCACCACGACCTCGCCCGCAACTGAGCGGCCGTCAGGTCGGACGGGGGCAACCGCTTGGCGAGGTTCGCCGCCAGTGCCTTGATGGACTCCTCCAGGGAGTTGATGTTGCGGTTGATCGCGCCCGCGTCCAACAGATGGCTCTGCGGCACGGCACCGAGCAGTCCGGAACGGAAGTCGGCGAGCATGAAGCGCACCTGCGATGGATCGTTGCGGGCACAGATCGCCTGGGCGACGGCGTGTGCGATGGTGGTCTTCCCCGACTTGGCGGCCCCGAAGATCAGCAGATGTGGCATTACGCCCATGTCCGCGGCCGCCGGCGTCAGGTCGGACTCGCGAACGCCGATCGGGATCGACCACCGGGTCCGGTAGTCAGACTCCGGCCCGGCCGGACGCGGGTCGACCTCGCGCAGATGGATCCGCTCCGGCAACACCCGCACCTGGGGCGCCTGCGCGGTATTGGCAGCGGCGACCCGGTCGACGGCTTCGGTCATGGCCGCGACCAGGTTCTCGGCGCTTCGGACGCCGTCGAGTCGCGGCACGCCGATCATCAGGTGATGCTTCTCCGCCGAGATCGCCCGCCCGGGACGGTTGAACGGGATCTCGCGGGTCATTCGGTCGACCTGCGTCTCGTTGACGTCACCGAGGCGGAACTCGACCTTGGTCTGCAGGTAGTCGCGGACCTTCGATTTCAACTCGGTCCACCGCGGGGTGGCGATCACGGTGTGCACCCCGAATGCCAGACCCTGACTGGCCACGTCCTGGACGATCGGTTCGAGGTCGGGGAACTCGCTGACGAAGGCCGGCCAGCCGTCGATCACCAGGAACACGTCGCCGAATGGGTCTTCGGAGGCCGGGTGACTGGGGTCATGGCGCATCTGCCGGTAATCGGCGATCGAGCCGACCCTGAACTCCTTGAAAGCCCTTTCCCGCTGTCGCAGAACGGCTTTCATCTCCGCGACGGTTCGACTCACCTTGTCCGGCTCGGTCCGGGCGGCAACGCCGCCGACATGGGGCAGGTCCTCGAGGTATATCAAACCGCCCCCACCGAAGTCGATGCAGTAGAACTGCACGTCGCGCGGACTGTGCGTCACGGCCGCGGAGAGGATCATGGTCTGCAGAAAGGTCGACTTCCCACTCTGGGGGGCACCGCCGATTGCGATGTTGCCGCCTCCGCCGGAGACGTCGATTCCCCACACTTCCTGACGGTGACGCCGAGGTTCGTCCATGATGCCCAGGCTGAAGCGCAGTGGATGTGGGCGGTCCCGGCTTACCAGCTCATCGACCGGTGCGGGATCGGCCAACGGCGGCAACCACATCCGGTAGGCGCGCACCTCCCCGGTGGTCAACTGGTCGAGAACCACCTCACGAAGCACCCGGGGTTCGGCGCCAGCGCTCACTGTCGTGCTCCTGTCGAGTAGTTCACGGCAGAGGTGGTGAACTTCCGGACCCGGAAACCCTCCAGGCCGTCGCCCTTACGCTCGGCATCGACGCCCGCGGATTGGGTCAGCGCGGCCGGAAGGTAATTCGTTCCGGTGTAGGCGGATTGGAACTTAACCGGGTCTTCCATCCCGACCCGCAGGAAGCCCACGCCACTCTCTTTGTTGGTGATGTACTGGGCTTCCGGCGTTCCGATCACCGCCTTGGACTCCGCTGAGCTGGTGGTGCGCAACGCGATCCGATAGGTGAGGTTCGGTTCGAGCTTGTCGATCCGCGCACCGCCGGTATTCAGCGATTGAGTGGCCAGCAGCAGATGTACACGCAATGACCGGCCCACGCGGCAGATCCGATCGAACAGCGCGATGAAGTCGGGATGATTCTGCAGCAGCTCTGCGAACTCGTCGACGACGACGAACAGCGTGGGCAAGGGAGGAAGATCCGCACCACGTTCCCGGTGTTTCTCGTACTCGGCCACCCCGGACAGCGCGCCGGCCGCACCGACCTGCATCCCGGCTTGCCGCAGGATCGCCTGCCGCCGGTCGAGTTCGCCCATGAGCACCTCACCCATCCGGCTGACCAGCTCGGCCTCTTCCTCCATGTTGGTCACCACCGCCGCAGTGTGCGGAAGCTTCTCCATGCCGAGAAAGGTCGAGCCGCCCTTGAAGTCGGTGAGTAGCAGGTTCACCTGGTCGGGATGGTGAGTGGCCGCCAGCGACAGGATCAGCGTCCGAAGGAACTCCGACTTACCCGAACCCGTTGTGCCGATGAGCATCCCGTGCGGGCCCGCACCGAACTCAGCCCCCTCCTTGATGTCCAGGTACATGATGTCGCCGGTCTTCAGTTCGTGGCCGAACGGAATCCGCAGGCGATCCCGGTCGGTGTCGACGAACATCCGCCATCGTGCCGGGGTCACCTGTTCGACCGACTCGGCACCGACCAGTTGATACCACTCGGTGGCGACCTTCTTCTGGACGCGGGTGCCTTTGTCGATGATCGCTCCGGTGATAGACCACCCGGCCAGCTTCCGCGCGATGCGACCGGCGTCGGCCGGGGACAGCTCGTCGCACGCCGAAACAACCTGCCGATAGCCATGGTTGGGGAGTCTGTCCTCTGCTGCGCCATTCGGATCCACCTTGATCCGGTACGCCGAGCCCCGGTGGTTACCCAACGTCAGCACGGTCACGCCGGCCCTGCCATCGACCGGGAAACCTGCACCTTCGCCGGTCAGGTCCACCACGATCACCCATGGCCCGCCCGGTGCGGCATCCGGCGTGTGCGGTCCCCTGGCCGCCAGATCGGTGAAGCCGTCGGTGCGGGTGAAGACCATTCGGACGGCGCCAGCGCCATCTGTGCGAGTCGGGTCCTGGGTGTGGGGAAGCCACTTCAGAAATTCCCAATCCGGGTTCTCCGGATCGTCGGTGAGGACCCGGATCTGCAATAGGTCCGGCGGTTGGAATACCGCGAGATGGCAGATCATCGCCCTCAGCAACGCCGCGGCACGGGATGGGTCTCCACCGATGGCAATGGTCGGAAATGTCCTGAGCTGCAGCAGCTTCGGGCAATCGTGGACGAGTCCGTGGGTGCGTAGGAACTTGGTCAGCCACATGTGGCTGACGGGTTCGAGGTGGGCCTGCGGAGCGGCTTCGGGGCCGGAGAGTTCGCCGCCGATCGCCGGCTTGAGCAAACGGTCCACCGCAGGCTCGGAACCGACTCCGATCCGGGCGGCGGCATAGAACTCCGAGTTCGCCGGGCGCGACCACTGCCTGGCAGAGCCGACCAGTGACAACAAGTCGTCGGGATGCGGAGCGTGGTAGGCGAAGAAGGCCACCTGGGCCGTAGCGGAGTCGACGACGCGGCCGCGGATATTGCCGAGGTAACGCAGGTACTCCTTACGGTCCTCATCGATTTCGGGAATCTTCTTCCCACCCGGACCACCGCCGGCCATGAATCCGACGGTCCCCATAATCATCATCAGCGGCATCATCAGCATGTAGGGCGACAACTGCCGTACGCCGGTGAACAGCATGATCCCGATCATCCCGATCATGCCGCCACCCATGACGTACGGCAATGCCTTCTGCAGGCCCGACGGCGGGATTTCGATGCCGAGGTCATCCGGCGGAGCCACGGTGATCTCCCCCGGGGTCAGCCGCGGCCCGCGCTTGATGATCGGAGTGAACTTTCGCGTCGTCACCGGCCGCCCCCACTCTCGATCGGACGAGGTCTGGGGTCCGACGGCAGGGTGTCGTGCTCGACGAGAGCGGCCTGTTTGGACAAGACAGGACCGTCTACCAGGAGATTCACCACCTGCCAGGGTGCGTTCTTGGGTTCGATCAGCCCAAGCACCTTCGCCGTGTCCTCGTCGGCCAATCCGTACCTCACGCCCTGCGGATCGACGTAATAGAGGCCCTCGCCGTACCGCGGATCCGGGGCCTGAAGCCGGACGAACTGACCGCCGTCGATATAGACCGTGATGCCGCCGGCGATCTGCTTGATGCCGGTATTCAGCCGGTCCAGCGCCAGCGGCAGGTGTCGGCCCACCAGCACCGCGCTCTCCGCCGTCTGATCGCCGGCCGCCCGAGCCCATGTCCAACACAGCACCGGCGACTCCGCGCGGTCCACGATGTTCAGGGCCACTCCGGGCAGCGGGGAGCCGTACACCTTTTCCGGTGCGCGGGAGACGGTGCTGTATTCGATCATCGGCGGAGTCACCAGGCCGTGAGAGTCGGTGGCCCGCAGTGCCGCAGCAGTGATCCCACTGATCTTGGCGATGCCATCGGGCAGAACGACGTAGTCCTGCGGACCCTTGTCCCCGACTGCCTGGAACACAGCGCCGATCACCAGATTGGGAGGCAGGCCAACAGTATTCGGTTCACCCGCCTTCTCGATGGGCGGCAACTGCCATGGGCCGGCATCCTTGATCGCATTGAACAGGCCCTGCGAGATGGGGGTGGTCTTCACGGTCACCGGGACCCCAACCGCCGCGGCAACCGCGCGATCGGCGAGGTTGATGGCGTGGCGGCCGTCTTTGGTGACCAGCCAGTCGCGACGCTCGAAATTTACGACGACACCCTGTCCCTCCGCCATCGGCCCGACCGCGGAGTCCGTGGTGATCGGCAAAACGATCGCGGCGGTGTCGACGGTCGGCGCCACCGACTGAGGATTCATCACCGTGTCGCACAAGGACCAGTTCGAGGCGGGATTCTTCGACACCGGTGTGGCGTAGGGAGCTCCCGGAATCCCGATCGGCTGGCCCTTGGGGATCTTGTTGAGCTCGTCGGACTTCACCCCGACCGGGCTGCTGTCGGTGCCCAGTACCAAGCGGGCAGAGGTGAGGTTGTACACCGGACGCAACTGCGAAGAGCCGGGAAGCATCACGTACAACTGGTTCGTCGAACGGTCCACGACGAGGCTGTCGCTGCCGCGCTTACCCAGCGGCTTGAAGTAGGCGGACAGCACGGCGCCCAAACCCACCAGTGTGGCGATGATGATGCCCGCAGACACTGCGCGGCTGTAAAACCGCAGCGGGTCGTCGAACATCCGGGTGTCGCGCCGGACGATGGCATGTTCAACTCGCCGGAGCAGAAAGCGCCAGCCGCTGACCTGAACCTTGGTGGTGAGCCGGTATCCCGCCATCGGCTAGTCCCCGACCCCGAGACGGGAGTGCACGGCAGAGATCGCCCCCGCCATGTCATCACCGGTGACGGTGGCCAGTTCCTCGGTGGCCAGCTGGTCCAGATTCGGTGACCGACTCAACCGCAGGTCGCGGCACTCCTCAGCGGCTTCGACCAATTGCCGCGCGTAGCGTCCGTTCCCGGCGATGTCGAGAGCCGGCTTACCGTTCAGGCGTTCGCCGCTCAGCCTGGTGGCAGCCTTGACCACCTGCTGGTGGGCATCGTTGTCGAGTCGCGAATCATTCTTCGCAGCAATGACATCCGCGATCTGTGCGATCTCGTCGGGCGAGTAGGACTCGAACTCGATACGGGTGGCGAACCGGGACCGCAGGCCGTCGTTGGCCTCGAGTAGACGATCGATGTCATTGCCGTACCCGGCGATGATCACGACCAGTTGGTCGCGGTCGTTCTCCATCCTGGCCAGCAATGTGTCCAGGGCTTCGGTCCCGAACGGGTCGGCCCGGCCGTCACGTTCCTGCACCAGCGTGTACGCCTCGTCGATGAACAGCACCCCGCCGAGTGCCCGGTCGATGGTCTTTGTGGTCTTCACAGCCGACTGGCCCTCGTACTCGGCGACGAAATCCTTGCGGGATGTCTCGACGAGTTTGGGCTCGGAGATAACCCCGAGGCCGGCGAGGATGTTCGCCACCACGCGGGCGATCGTCGTTTTGCCGGTACCGGGTGGTCCGGTGAAGATCATGTGCCGGCTGGACTGACCGACCTTCATGCCCCGGGCGCCGCGGAGTTTCGCCATCTGCGTCGCCGCGCGGTAGCGGTCGACCTGCTCCTTGACCCGCCCCAACCCGATCTGGTCGTCCAACTCCTTCTGCGCCTCGGCGAGCAGAGCCTCCCGGCCGGAATTATCCGCCACGACGCTCTCCCGATCCCAGGCGTCGGCGCGCAATTCGATGCTCTCCGCGGTCGTCGTCGTCAAGCGGAATGCCGGATTACGCAGTGCTTCGGCGACTTTGGGGCTGGGATGGGTGGCCTGTAGCCACTCGAGCAGGATCACCGCACCGTCCTCGTTGCCCAGCGCACGACGGGTCATGGCCAGATACCAGGCGATCACCGTGGCGCATGCGGCACCGGCCGGCGATGAATTCGCCTCGGTGAGACGGCGTTCGGCTTCGTTGAACAGACCGAGATTGGCCGCGGCGACGCCGTGCGCCACCTTCGCAGCCGCGGCCAGGAACGGATCGGGCCAGGACTCGGCGTTCTTGACCGACTCGATCACATCCGTCCATCGGTCGGCGGCGCCGTAGATGACCGCTTTGACCCAGGAGATCAGGTACGCGGCGCCAGGAGGCGCAGCAGCGTCGTCGATGGCTTCCATGGCGTCGGCGAAGTTCCCCGCAGTGGCTTCGGAGACGGCGAAGCCCATGCTCAGCGCCAACGGCGAGTTCACCGGGTAGGTGATATTGCCGAACGCTCCGCCGATCGGCACCCTGGCGTTCATCGAGTTGACGGAGAGCTCCGCGGCACCGGCCAGCCGGCCGAAGTTCTTGCGCGAGAACCACGCCCGGAACAGGGTGACGCGCTCGAGGTCGCCGCCACCGATCCGGCCGATCCAGGCGTCGCAGGCGGCCTCGTCGTAGTGGGTGATCTCGGTGAAGAGCTCCTGGGACCGGGCCGGAGAGGTCGCCAACATTCCGACGGCACTGGCAAAGACGTTGGCCAGACGGTCAGCCATGGTCCTCCTCCGGGTCCTCCCCCAGGAGGTACTGAGTACCGAACGCCTCCGCCCACGCAGCAGCCGATTCCTCCGGCGTCGGCAGCCCGACATCGTCGCGGAGGAATCGGGCTGTCGCCTGCGGATCCTGTCCGGCCTCGGCCGTCCGGTCCACGAGGTAAGTGAAGAGCTCGGCGCGCGCCTTCTGGTCGGCCAGCCGACCGACCAGCAGGATCTCCTGCGCCAGTTCAGATTCGGTCATCGGGTGCGCCGAGCCGGATCCGGATTCGAGTTCGACACCGCGCAGCCGACCCGCAATCGACGCGATGGCGGTGACGGTGCCGGACGGATTGGTGACGCTGAACACCGGCGCGGGCGTCTCGTGCACGTCGCTCTCAGGCGCCGGAGCCGGGTCGAAGTCAGCGGCGTCCCAGCCGTCGTCGTTCCCGCCGGTCACTCGAAACCGCCTGCGGCGCCGGACTCCTCGGGTTCGAACCAACTACGGGCGGGCAGGAACTCGACGAGTCCGTCCAGCGCGCGCTCCAGGTTGTCGTCACTGCCGGGCAGAAAGCTTCCATACAACTCGCCGTTGACCCGGCGCGGAATCGAGACGATCCTGCCCTGCCGGCCGTCGAGAACGCCGGCCGCGACGCCGGTGCCGCTCACGGTGCCACCCGGGTGACGCTGGGTGGCGACGATTTCCGACCAGCTATCCGGCTGGCCGATCAAGGCAGCGTAGGTCCGCGCCGAGGAGAGTCCGATATCGAACTGGCCGAGCTGGTCGGCAGTCCGGCACCCGGCAAGAGTCGCGGCCAGGCCGGTGAGCGGCTCGACTTCGGCCGGTTGACCTGAGCCGAGTACCGCGGTCACCATCCCGGCAAGACCGACCTTGGCGGCCACCCGCTGAAGGACGATGAGGTCACCGTGACGCACCGCGATCACGTGCCGATCACCGCGCCGGGAGACCGCGAAACGGACCATGTCGCCGCCCTGATCACGGCGCCACCAGCGGCCCTCCAGGGTTCGGTCGGACCTGCTCAGCGCGGTCAGCATGTCGGCGACCGCGGGATGGGGCTCGCCGCGGGCGGTCAGGACGCCCTGGGCGGTGAGATCACGGGCGACCTGTTCCCAGACCGTCTTGCGCAGGTCGGGGTAGGGGATGTTGAGGCGAATTCCGAGGGCGGTCGGAAAGTCGCCGATGCCCATCCGGTCCGCGACCACAAGCACGCCGTCGACGGTGAGTTCGGCCGCGACGACGTCGTCGATGAGTGCATCGGCCGCGGCACCGGCCAGGAACGAGGTCATCACGAACACCCGTGCGCGAGCGAACTCAAAGCCACGACAAGCTCGAATGGATTCCCAACCCGCCCCGCAACCACATGGCGAGCCTAACAGCGGCGCGACAGTCCGGACGACGCTTTTTCGACCATTCGTCGCTGTTCGCCAGGCCCATCTCCGCGAAGATCCGTGCGGGCGGATCACGCCCAGTTCAGTTGTGCCACAGCAGTCTCCAGAGCGGCTGCCTCGCCCGCCGACAGCGGCTGCTCGGCCTGCGCTTTGACGATCACTTGTTCAGGTAAGCCGCTCGCCTGGGCCAGTTCCGCATCGGTCAGGGCATTCAGTCGCCGCACGGCGTAGACCCGCTGGCCCAAGGTGGCTCCGGCGCTCCCGGCCACCGTCAGCATCAGGCCGTCGTACTGGCGCCGGATAGTGGCCAGCGCCTTGAGGATTTCCGGAGTCGCAGGTCCCACGCGGGCCGCCTTGGCGGCCACCGACTCGAGCTGGCGCAAATCAGCGAGGACCGCACTGGCCCGGTCCGCATATTCGGGGGACTCGGCAGGCGGAAGTGACTCGATCACCGAGGTCAGCGCATGGGCTGCCGAAGACAGTGCGGCAACCAGCAGAGACGGCTCATCCCCGAGGGGTGGGCGCGACGGGCCCCCGTCGGGCGCCTCCCCGCGGCGGATGCGGTCGATCGAGCCGGGCTCCCACTGCAGAACCTCCTCCAACTTGCGGCGGGTGCTCTGCCTCGGCCAGCTTCGACCCTTCTCGAAGGCGATCAGAGCGGCAGCGGTGATGACCCCTTCGGAGGCAAGACCGCGCTGGCTGATCCCCAGCTGACGGCGCCTGGCCGCGACCGCCGCGCCGGCTCGCGCGCGTCCGGGATCGTCGGCACCGCCGGTCGAAGCGGGATCGCTCAACGTAACGGACATCCTTCGGATGGGAGTGCGGCTTCCGAGCCATTCAGGGCCCTCTACGGCTCCCGGAGTTTACCGCAATTGTGGCGCTGAATCGGGGATGTTTCGGGAAACAACTTGATCTCAAACTTTACTATCGCTATAGTTTACGATGTTGTTACTCCTCGCCGCAGAAGGAACCCGTCACAATGACCGCATTCAGCGCCCCGACCACCCCCCTCCTCCTCGAATTGCCGCTGGGCCCCTGCGCCACGGATCCGCAGCGCTGGACGGTGGATATGGACGAAGGAGCGAAGGCGTTGTGCCGGCAGTGCCCGCGACGCTGGATGTGCGCGCGGGATGCCTGCGAGTCCCCCGGGGCCGAGGGTCTCTGGGCGGGCATCGTGATCCCGGAGTCGGGTCGTCCACGCAGCTTCGCGCTGCGCCAGCTGAGGTCGCTCGCCGAACGCAACGGCTATACGGTGAGCGCCAGCCGGGCCCGCTTCACCTTGGAGGAATCGGCCTGAGGTCGATAGGAGCGGCGCGGCCCGCTCCCCCTATTCCCACCCAGAGAGATAGCACCGGGGAATCCGAGTGCCAGCGCATCGATTTAGCGCTGCTATAGCAGGAGTGGAGCCACCATGCTCGAGACCTCGCGCACTCTCCCCTACGGGTATATTCAGCAGGTGTTGACCAGCGGTTCGACGATTGCGGGCTACCGCATCGAGCGCGTGCTGGGCCAGGGCCAGATGGGAACGGTATTCCTCGCCCGCAGTCCCGATCTGCCGCGGTACGAGTCACTGAAGGTCCTCAACAAGCAACTCTCCGACGACGCCGCCTTCGAGACCAGGTTCCTTCGCGAGGCTGACGTCATCTCGCAGCTGAGCCATCCGAACATCGTGACCGTGTACCGCCGCGGCCACGATGACGGTCACCTGTGGATAGCCATGGAATACGTCCCCGGGACCGATGCCGACACGGCGTTGCGCTACGGGCAGATGACCCCGGCACGGGCGGTCCACGTCATCGAGCAGATCGGCAAGGCGCTGGACTACGCCCACCAGCGTCACGTCGTCCATCGCGACGTCAAGCCGGCGAATTTCCTGCTGTCCAGTGACGTGGGAGCCGATGAGCGCGTCCTGCTCGGCGACTTCGGCGTCGCGCGGTATCGGGGCCAGAGTGAGACCTCTCTGGCCGGATCGGTTTTCGCCACCGTCGCCTACGCGGCACCCGAGGTACTGGCCGGTCGCCCCTCGGACGGCAGAGCGGACCTCTATTCGCTGGGCTGCAGCCTGTTCCGGCTTCTCACTGGGCGCGTCCCCTATCCCGGCGGCCCCCCGGCGACGGTGATCGAGGCTCATCTGACCCAGCCGCCGCCGCGGGTCACCGACGTCGTACCAGGCCTACCGCCCGCTATCGACGAAGTCATCGCCACCGCAATGGCCAAAGACCCGGCCCGCCGGTACCAGAGCGGGCGCGAGCTCGCCGACGCCGCGGCGAGGGCACTGGGGCTCAAAGCCGCTGCTGCAGAACCGATCTCGATCTCGCCGCGGGAGAACCCCCGGCCCATATCCGAGATCGCTGCACAAACGTCGGCGCTCCGCCGGAAGCCGGCCCTCATCGGCCTCGGCGTGGGCGCGGCCATCCTGGTGGCCCTGCTCGTCGGAGTGTTCGCACTGGGCCGCGCATCAGACGACGGCAACTCCACTCAGGCGTCACCGGCCGCTCCCAGCGAGCCACTGGTGGAACCGGGTTCGGTTTCACGTCTGCTCTTGTCGGATGCCAAGCTCAGCTCGATCATGGGGGTGCCAATGCGGTTGGGAGCCTCCACGAACCAGCCCGTCGACTACTCGCGCAAGATCACCAGCACCGAGTGCGCCGCCGCATACGGGCCGATCGCTCAATCCAGCTATGCCGGAGGCGGCTACACAGCCCTGGAGGCCAACGTCTACACCGCCGCCAATCCCGACCCGCAACGCGGAACAGCTTCCGTTCAACAAGCGGTGGTGGCGTACCCGTCGGTGGACGCCGCGAAATCGGCGCGGGACCGCCAGGTGGACGAATGGCGCGCGTGCCAGAACCGCAGCGCCATCCGCCAGGTCGATCCCAACGATCCCAGCGCGGAGGTCAAGTTCGCCGACGTGGTGGTGACCGATGACGGAGTCGCCCTGATCGCACAAACGGTCGGACCCTCCGGCGTCGCATGCGACCGCGGGCTGGGCGTGAAGAACAACGTCGTGGTGGATTCCATTGTCTGCCAGAGCGACAGCGCGACCAAGCAGGTCCTCGACCTGGTCCGTGACATCACCGCCGAAGTCGACTGACTCCGGATCGCGTTCCAAGGAATCCCTCATGACTAACATCAACCGCCGCGACGTCCTTCGCGCTGCCGGCGCCGCCGGGGTGGCCGCAGTGGCGGGTAGCTCGATCCCGGCAACGGCACAGACCCCGAGACTGCCGTGGAAGGACTCCCCCTCCGCGGTCAACTCCGGTGTCATGTTGTGCCGTGCGTCCTGGGGCGCACGCCCGCCACGGCCGGGCGGCACGCCGCAGACCATCACCCGGATGACGATCCACCACTCCGCGGTGGCACTGCCCGACAACAGCGTGATGCCGGCGCGCCTGCGCCAGCACCAGCGCTACCACCAGGACGACAAAGGCTGGGTCGACATCGCCTACCACGTCGGAGTCGACCGGCACGGCAACATTTACGAGTTGCGCAACACCGCGATCGCCGGAGACACCGCAACCGACTACGACACCACCGGCCACTTCCTGGTTCTGTGCGAAGGGAACTTCGACGAGGAGGCGGTGACGGAGGCTCAGCTCAACGGCGCAGCACTGGCATGCGCTTGGGCCACAAGGCAATTCGGCATCACCACCAACACCCTGGCCAGCCACCGGGAGGTCGCCACGGGAACCTCGTGCCCGGGCCGAAACCTCGAGGCCCACATGGATTCCGGAGACTTGAAACGCCGGATCGACAACATCGTCACCGCCGGCTTCGACCTGCGCCCGGTCTGCGGTCAGGAAGCGGCCACCATCGTCGCCAACATTCAGGCGGGCGGCTGACCGTCGGTTACAGGCCCAGCGTCTTGGCGATGATGTCGCGCTGGATCTCGCTGGTACCGCCGGCGATGGTCCCGACGATGGTGGCCCGCAGTTGCTGCTCCATACCGCCCTCCACCGTGTAGCCCATGCCGCCCATCATCTGAATGCCTTCCAAGGTGGCATGTTTGGCGACTTCGGTTGCCTTGAGCTTGACCATCGACGCCTCCCGGGGCATCAGCTTTCCGGGATTCTCGTCCACCCGCTGTGCGACGTCGCGAACCAGCAGCCGGGTGCATTCGATCTCGGTGGCAAGATCGGCAAGCCGTTGCGAGAGAGCCTGATTCGAGCCGACCGGCCGACCGAACTGCTCGCGGGTCTTGACGTAGTCCAGAGTGTCGTCGAACGCACGGCGGGCCTGCCCGAGTGCTGCCGCACCCACGATCACCCGCTCGGTGTTCAACCCCGCGATCAGCTGCAGCCAGCCCCGCCCCTCCTCACCCAACAGCCTGTCCTGACCAACCTCGCAATCGGTGAAGAACACGTCGTTGACCTCCAGCCCCATCGTCGCGATGGGCCGGATCTCGATGCCGGCGCTGGCGGTGGGCACCGAGATCATCGAGATACCCTGATGTTTGTCGCCGGTGTCCGACGTACGGGCCACCAGCACGATGTGTTCGGACAGTTGAGCGTTGGAGATCCAGGTCTTCTGACCGTTGATGCGGTAGCCGCCATCCACCTTCTCGGCCTTGCAGCGCAACGAGGCGACGTCGGAGCCGGATCCGGGCTCGGACATGGCGACCGCCGTGGGCATGCCCTCGACGATCGCGCCCAGCACCTCGTGCTTGAGTTCCTCGGAGGCGGAGGCCAAATACATGTGCGCCACGATCAGCGTGACCGGGAAGCTGGCCAACGGAATGCGGTTGTAGCCCAACTCCTCGACGAAGAGGCACGCGTCGAACAGTCCCCCGCCCGCCCCTCCGTACTCCTCGGGGATGGACAGACCCAGGAAGCCCAGATCTGCCAGCTTGCGGGCGATCTCGGGGTTTGTGTGCACCCGCCCGCCGTCGGTCAGTTCCAGCAGTTTCTCCCGAGTGCCGCACTCCCTGGCGGCGAACTCGCGGATGGTCGCGACCATGCTTTTCTGCTCATCGGACAACTGCAAACTCACCGCGAACTCCCTCCGGCTTACCTACCTCGACCAACGGAAGTTGAATTCAGCCTCGAAGACGGCTTTCCAATTTCGGCCGCGAGGCCGACAATCGCAGGAAATGTCACCGTCACTCCCGCACTACAGCGTGCTCGACGTCCTCGGCCCCCGCAAGGCCGAGGATGTCCCCGCGCCCGACAACCGCGTCGAGCAGGCGACGGTGGACTGCGCCGTCTATGTCGAGGGTCAACGGCTGCCCGGCTCCTGGAACCACACCGACGCCCTACAGCGCGTCCGCGAACTCAACGCCTCCGGCGCAGCGGCGTTCCTTTGGCTCGGACTGCACGAACCGAACGACCAGCAGATGGAGACCGTTGCGAAGGCCTTCGGACTGCACCCGATCGCCGTCGAGGACGCCGTCCACGCCCATCAGCGCCCCAAGGTCGAACGCTTCGACAACTCGATCTTCTTCGTCCTCAAAACGGTCAATTACCAGCCGTCCGACTCCCTCGAGAGCGCCCGCCGGATCGCCGAAACCGGCGAGATCATGGTGTTCGTCGGATCCGACTTCGTCATCGTCGTCCGCCACGGCGACCACAGCGGACTCGACGAGGTCCGCGAGTCGGTCGACCGTGACCAGTCCCAACTGACGCTCGGTCCCTACGGCGTGCTCGAGGAGGTCGCCCGGCACGTCGTCGACCACTATCTCGAGGTCGCCGTTGCGCTCGAAGCCGATATCGACGCCGCCGAAGAGGACACGTTCTCGCCCCACACCACGACCAGCGTCGAGCAGATCTATCTGCTCAAGCGCGACGTGGTCGAACTTCGACGGGCCATCGGCCCGCTGACCTACGCACTGCAGGAGATGACCGGCGACCACGCCGATCTACTTCCGCGCGAAGTCCAGCAGTACCTGCTCGACGTGCTGACCTCGCAGAAACAAGCCGCCGACTACGTCACCGGCTACGACGAGATGCTCTCCGACCTGATTCGGGCTGCCCTGGCCAGAACCCAGGTCCAGCAGAACGCCGACATGCGGAAGATCTCGGCATGGGTGGCGATCGCCGCCGTCCCGACGATGATCGGCGCCATCTACGGCATGAACTTCGAATACATGCCCGAACTGACGTGGCACTGGGGTTACTACAGCGCACTGACGGCGATGGCACTGTTCTGCATCACGCTCTACGTCACCTTCCGCCGCAACGACTGGCTGTGACGATGGGCTTCGCCGGGAAGTCCCGCGAATAGCCCTCGATTGACGATCCGTAAAGTGGGCGCCATGGAACTCAACGGCGCAAGCGCAATCGTCACAGGCGGGGCATCCGGCATCGGAGCGGCCACCGCGCGGCAACTGGCCGACCGGGGGGCCCGTGTCGTCATCGCAGACCTCCAGGCCGACCGCGGGCACGCACTCGCCCACGAGATCGGCGGCGTCTACGTGCCCGTCGACGTCACCAAGACCGAACAGATCGAGGACGCCGTCAACACCGCGATGGACCTGGGTCCGCTTCGGGCACTGGTCAATTCGGCCGGCATCGGCTGGGCGCAGCGCACCATCGGCAAGGACGGCGAGTTCGCCTCCGCGCACAACCTCGACGTCTACAAGAAGGTCATCGCCATCAACCTGGTCGGAACGTTCGACTGCATCCGGCTGGCCGCAACGGCAATGAGCCGGCTCGACCCGACCGAAAGCGGCGAGCGCGGCGCGATCGTCAACATGACCAGCGTCGCAGCCTTCGACGGCCAGATCGGTCAGGCGGCGTACTCGTCGTCCAAAGGCGGCGTGGTGGGCCTGACTCTGCCGGTGGCACGGGACCTGGCCGCCGTGGGCATCCGGGTCAACACCGTGGCCCCCGGCCTGATCGACACCCCGATCTACGGCGAGGGCGAAGCCTCTGAGGCGTTCAAGGCGAAGCTCGGTCAGTCGGTGCTGTTCCCGAACCGCCTCGGCAAGCCCGAGGAACTGGCCTCGATGGTGCTGGAACTGGTCACCAACTCCTACATGAACGCCGAGGTGGTCCGCGTCGACGGCGGCATCCGGATGCCCCCGAAGTAGGACGATCCTGACAACACAGGCGGCGGCCCGGCGTTCCCGGTTCGCCGTCGTCCTCCATGCGCTGTTGGCGCTCTTCGCCGTCGCCGCAACAGCTGTCGCAGTGCCGGCACCGGCGAGCGCGGACACCGGCAAGGACCGCGTCGTCATCGGCGCTTTCATCAACGACCTGCAGGACATCAACCTCGCGGACGACAGCTACACCGTCGACTTCTATCTGTGGATGCGCTGGAAGAACCCCGCGATCAGTCCGTGGCAGACGGTCGAGGTGATGAACTCCAACGCGACGCAGAACACAACGAGTTCGGCGACCGGCGGGGTAACGGGCGAACCGCTCTACGACAGCCCGCGCGACATGCCGGACGGCTCGAAATACATGGTCATGCGGTACCAGGGCGTCTTCAGCCGGAAGATGAACCTGGAGAAATACCCCTTCGACGTGCAGAACCTCGAGCTCATCTTCGAGGACCGCGGACGCGACGACCGCGAGCTCGAATTCGTGCCGGACACCACCCCGGTGGCGATCAGCAGGTCGGTCACGAATCCCGGCTACCTGTTGGAAAAGCCGACGATGGACATCCTCCCGCACCTCTATCGCACCAACTTCGGCGATCTGACCGCACCGCCAGAGGTGAAGTACTCCCGCGTCGTGATCACCATCCCGGTCAAGCGGCAGGTCCTGCCCTATCTGGTGAAAATCATGCTGCCGATCTTCATCGTGATCCTGCTCTCCTGGCTCATCTATGTACTGCCGGCCCGCCTCGAGGAGGCCCGCACCGGTATCGGGATCACCGCCATGCTCACGATCGTGGCTTTGCAGTGGACCACTGACGACAACCTGCCCTCGGTCGAGTATCTGACCATGCTCGACCTGATCTACCTGTTGTCGATGATCTACATCCTGGTCGCGATGGGGTACACCGTCGTGGCAAGCAGACGCAACCAACACGATGCCGACGAGGCCCTGACCAAGTCAACCGACAAGAAGGCCAGTCTGGTCACGCTCGGCGCGTACACGTTCCTTGTGGCGCTGACGATGATCCTGTATCTGAGCCATCACCACATCGATCCACCTGTCTAGCAACGACGTCCGCTCACTCGAACGTCAGCAGCACCAGCGAGCAGTCGTCCTCCAGTTCGGCCTGGATGCGCTCGACGAGAACATCCAGCGACCAGCCGGTCCGAGTTGCCAATTCTGCGCACAGTTCCACGAAGTCCTTCTGGGACGTTCCGTCGTCGATGGCGCGCTCGTAGGCCCCGTCGCTGTAGATCAGGATCTGGCTGCCCGCCGGCGGCCGGTACTCCGCGGTGCTGAATTCGGTATCGGCGAACATCCCGACCGGCAGGGTGGGTGTGGCCAGTGGCGTCACGGCGACGCCGTCTCCATCGGGGCTCAGCCCCAGCGCCGGCGGGTGACCCGCGCTGGCATACCGCAGGGTCCGCGTCGAGCGCCGGTAGACGCCGTACCAGGCGGTGAAGTAGTTGCCGCCCTGCACCTCCATACCGAACAGCCGGTTGAGTTCGGCCAGCACCCGGTCGGGCTGGAGTTGCGTCTCGGGGGGCAGCGATCCCGAGCGCAGCACGTTGTGCACCGACACCGTCAGCAGCGCGGACTCGACCCCGTGACCGGACACGTCGATGAGATAGGCGATGAGGTGGTCCTCGTCGACCCAGCGGTAGTCGAAGCTGTCGCCGCCCAACTTCTCGGATGGCAGATAGCGCGAGGAAACCCGGACCGGCCCCTCGAGGTCGCCGGGCAGGATCGAGGCCACGTAGGACGCCGCGCTGACCAGGTCGGCGGCCAACCGATCGGCCATCGCGCGATTCTCGCGTTCCCGCTCGGCGAGAAGCTGTCGCGACTCCACTTCCTTTGTGACGTCGACGATCTGAGCGACGAAGTACTCAAGTTCGCCGGCGGCGTCGCGGAGGCAACTCACCGAGAGATCCGCCCAGACCAGGTGGCCGCCGGCGTGGATGTACTGCTTGGTGACCCGATACCTGTCGAGCTGCCCCGCGACCATGTCGGCAGCCCATTGCAGGTCGGCCTCCAGATAGCGGCTGGGCGTCAGTTCCTGCCAGGTCTTGGTCACCAGCGTCTCGGCGTCATAGCCGTAGAAGTCGCACAACGCCTGGTTGACCACGTCGAACCTGCCGTCCGGAGCGGTGAGGCACATGCCTACGTTCGACGACTCCATCAACCTGCGGAAGCGGTCGTCGGCTTGGGCCTGCTTCAGACGAGCCTGTTCGATCGCCTGCTCGGCAGCGACCTCATGGTCAATCATCCGCCAGGAGACCACCCGGCCGTCGGGCCGGTCCTTACCGTCGAAGAAAGCCTTGGCGTGAACCTCCGCCCACCGCGGGACGTCATGCGCGTCGCGGAGAAGCATGCGCCGCACGGACGTTGACCCGCCGTCGGTCTCGATGACCATCTCCGCGACCGTCGGTTGATACTCGTCGTCGACCACCGTCGACAAACGGCGCCCGATCCAGTCCGCGGGAGGCGCTCCCAACGACCCCATCACCGACTTCGACACCCAACTGATCACGAAGTCCGTGATCCGCCCCTCGGGGTCTCGGATCGGGTCGAGGAGCGCCACCGGATCCGGCAGGACCTCAGGGTTTGCCTGCAGCAATTTGAAAGCACGTTTGGCGCCGAAACTCATTTCGCGCGCGATCCCTCCACGGTTCGAATGCCCTTATCCGACGCGGCCCCCCAAGACCCGATCACAGGTTACCGAGCGGGCCCGAATTCCGCAGGGATCTACGCCCTCAGCGCTCGTCCAGCAGCCGTTTGGGGTGCATTCCGTCGACCTGCCCGATGAACGGCGGATGGATGCTGTAGCCCAGCATCCGGCGGATGTCCTCGGACACGGCACGGACGGTGTCGCGGCCGATCGACAGGGTGAACGCCTCCTGCGGGCGCACCCAGGGCTCGCAGTACTGGGCCGTCACGGCCAGTCGCGGGTGAGCGGACCGGTTCGCTCCCCCGCCGTGCCACAGGGTGCCCAGGAAGAACACGCATGAGCCGGCCGGCATCACCACCGGTTCACGGTCGGCGGGGTCGGGCATCTCGTCCGCCCACAGGTGGCTGCCCGGGATCACGTCGGTGGCGCCGTTGTCGGCGGTGAAGTCGTCGATCGCCCAGATCGTGGCTGCGCCCAACGCTTTTCGGGGTCGCGGCAGCGGATAGAAACAATCGTCGGTGTGCAGCATCTGGGCCTGCTCACCGGGCTGGATGCTGATCACCTGCAGCATCGACAGCAGGTAGTTGGGCAGCAGTAACCGGTCGAGCAGGGCGAGCACCCGCGGGTGGTCGGCGACGACGTCGCAGGCCCGGGTCTTGTTCAGCACGCTGTACACGCGCTGCGTCGCCCGGCCCTCGAAGTTGTTGCGGCCATGCAGGTTCAGCAGCGGGGTGACCTCGGCCCTGATCTCGGCCAGCTGGTCGGGGCTGAGCAGTTCGGGAAGGACGACGTACCCGTCGCGCTGGACCCGGGCCAGATCGGCGTCGACGACGGCCGGGTCGACGGTGTCTCCCGCACTGGGGGTCCGCCGGTGGGTCCCGGCGAGATCCGCGCTGAGCAGGTCGGAGAACGACAGCTTGTCCATGCTCACGTCCCGTTCTCGACGGTCCGGCGCTCCATCCGGGGGATGCCCTCCCCGGGATCGTTGACACCCCAACTCCAGATCACCTCGGGCGTGATGCGGAACCGCTGGCCATCCTCGATGCGCGCGCGTCCGCGAACCTTGATGCCGCGCGGGGTCCACGGTTCGAGGGCGGCGAGATCATCGATCACCACCGTCGCACGGGGATTGGCCGCGATGTTGCGGTAGCGCACCGTTTTGGCGATGTCGAAGCCGGCGGTGACGATGTCGTCGCCGTCCACCGAGAACGCCACCGTCGCAACGTCCGGCCGGCCGTCGAGCGAGGCCGACGCGAATCGCATCAACGGCTGGCTACCGAGGTAGGCCAACTCGTGTTCGGTGAACGCCGCCATGGACCGTCTCCTGCTCGAGCTGGAAGGAACCATGACGGTATGGCCGCACGACTTACCGCGCAACCGGCGGCCGCGAGCGACCGCAGCGCGGCTGCTCACTCGGGCTTGTGCGGAGTGCGTGCCCGCGCTACTTCCGCGGCTCCACTTCCGGTGATCAGCCATAACGTGGTGAGTTCGTTGATCAGCTCGTCGACGGACAGTGCCGCCGCGCCGTCAACGAATGCGAGGATCGCCTCCGCGGTTCCGCCCACGACGAAGGCCGGGGCGACCTGCGCCAGCGGATCGGTTTCGAGTTCGACACCGTGGATCAGCCGGGCGTGTGCGACGAGGATCTGGGTCAACCCACTCATGACCAGCGCGCGGTGGGCCTGCACAGCGGGCGTGGCCGCCACTCCTCCGAGCAGGACACGGGCCCGGCGCGGATCCTGAACCAAGGCTCTGACGAGCGCACCCACCGTCAGAAGCGCTTGCCGCTCAAGGGTTTCCGCAGGCGCGCCGGCGAACGCAGCCACAGTGGCCTGCCCGACTTCGGCGGCGATGTCGTCGACGACGGCCGCCGCGAGCGTGTCCAGATCGGTGAAACTCTCGTAGAAGTAGCGCTTGTTCAACCCCGCTGCCGTACAGACCTGGTCCACGGTGGCGGTGCGCCACCCGCCGCCGGCCATGATATCCAGCGCGGCGTCGAGCAGCCGGCCACGTCGTTCGCGCTGCCGATCCTCGGCGGCCACTCCCCGATATCTCCCCTGCGGCGCGGTAGGCACGACGCCCATCGTGTCACTTCGACGCGGCCGCAGTGAGGGCGTTGACATCACCCCAGCAGTCTGGCACGGTTTCGTACCAGAATTGCCGTTCGGAAGGAATCGCTTGTGACGACCAAAGCCACCGCAACTGCGCCTACCGCCACCGCTGCGCCGAAAAATTCACCGGGACATGGCGTTTCCCTACTCGACGAGCTTCGCGAGCTCGCGAAGACAGCGCCGGCGTTGGCCCGGGCGCTGTGCTGGGACCACCTGCGCGACCTCGGTTCGGCGGGCCAGCACAGGCAACTCGAGGCAATCTTCGCCCGGGGCTGGGCACCGGACGGACCCGACGGCCCCATGGAAGGGCTGATCGTCGGCAAGCTGTTCGGCGTCCCGGAGGCCTACCTGGCCAACCCGTTGATGACGATCGATCCGACCTGGCGGGGAAAGACGTTCGACGCGGCCGCCGGGACGGGTTTCAACAGGCTGGCGCCGGTCGCCAAATACGCGATGCGCGTGCTCGCACCGCTATACAACGGGCTCCGGGAGGAGAACGGCGAGATGGTGGGCTTCCACTTCAACCACCGCATCGACGTCGCACTGGTGGAGCCGCGGGTGAGGGTCCGCGCGCTGGACTACAGCGTTCCTGCTTACCGCAATCCGAGCGTGCGCACGTTTCCCATCAAGCGGACCCGGGACGAGGTGGTGGAACTGCTACCGGGCATCTACCTGGGCCGTGCCCTGTTGCGGATGCCCGACGGCGAGATTCGCAAGATCGCCTGGTTCGCGCTGCGGGAATTCGCTGACGAGGCCGGCCGGTGATCGACCTGCGGGGCGCCGTCGTGTGCGTCACCGGCGCAGCACGCGGTATCGGGCGCGCGACCGCAGCGGAGCTGGCCCAACGCGGCGCACAGGTCTGGATCGGCGATGTCGACGAAGTCGCGGCGGTGGAGTCCGCCACCACAATCGGTTGCCGCTCAGCACATCTGGACGTCACCGACTCAGGCAGCTTCGCACGCTTCCTCAGCGCCGCAGGCTCGGACGGACCGGTGGAGATGCTCGTCAACAATGCCGGGATCATGCGACTCGGGCCGTTCGTCGAGCAGAGTCTCGAGGGCCATCACCGCGAGATCGCGATCAATCTGATCGGGGTGCTAAACGGTATGCATCTCGCACTGCCCGGCATGCTGGAGCGAAACCACGGGCACATCGTCAACGTCGCCTCGATGGCAGCCAAGGTCACCACCCCGGGGATCGCAACCTACTGCGCCACCAAATTCGCGGTCGCGGCGCTCTCGCGGGCCGTTCGGGCCGAGATCGCCGACAGCGCGGTCACTATCACCACGGTGTTGCCAGCCGCGGTGAAAACTGAACTCACTGCCGGAGTTTCGCTGGATCTACAGCCGGTCCTGGAACCCGAGACGGTCGCACGCGCGATCGTTGACAGCGCCCGGCACCCCGCACGGGAGATCACCGTTCCGCGCTGGCTCGCTCCATTCGGCGCCCTCGAGCAGGCAGCGCCCGAACCGATCCTGGAGACCGTCAAGCGACTCGTCACCCGTAGCCGGCCGCCCGGCGACTACGACGAGACCCTACGACGGCACTACCTCGACCGACTCGACGGATAGACCCCGGCATCCGGCCCTCCCGATGGGAGTATCGGGATGTCGGATGCCGGCGATAGCCTCGCCCTGACCGGTTGGAATCAGGGGGCGCGATGGCGAATGCGACGCATCGGAGGCTGTCCGGAAGTGCCCGGGTGGCCTTGATCATCGGCGCAGTCATGCTGTTAGGAGGGTCGGGCTCACATTCCTGGCTGACGGTCATGGTCGGCCTGGCCCTGCTGGGCTACGCCCTCCGGTCGGTGTACTCCGCGTCCCGGTCCAGGGCAGCCCTCGCCCAGCCGTGGCCATGGCCACCCGACTTCCGCGCAATGACCGAGGCCATGGCCCGCCCCGTCGATCCGACACCGCAACGGATTCTTCCCCCGGACGCGAAGTCGGCGATGATCGCTCACGTCGCGACTTCGAAGGAGGCCTTGGCTCGCCTCATCGCCGACAAGCCCCGCACCTGGCCGTGGGCGGTGTTCACCTCGGTTCTTCTGCAGCGCCGCAACGACGTTCAGGCGCGGCTTCGCGCCGTTGCCTCGGGCTATCAACCCCGCCCCGGGCTGGCGCCCATCACCGGCCAGGCGTACACAATGACGGCGTACCACGCGATGAGCGCCATCACCGACTACGTCGGCCAACTCGAGCAATTCATGCTCAGTCCCGGTTTCACCGGGGTGTTCGGCGCCGCCGGTGACGAAAGCAGCGCCGATCACGACGGAATCGTCAGCGCCGCGAACCGGATGATGGACTATCACGAGGCCTTCCTCGCCCAGGCCGAGAGTTGTCTGCAGACCCCAGTTAATCCCGACGTCCGGACGTTCGTGGCGGACATGGGCGCGTTCACCCTGTGCCCCCTGGTGGGTTACGAACAGTTCTTCCTGACGTTGTGCGCCCGAATCGGCGAGGCTCAGGACCTGCTTCCCTACACGACGGAAGACACCGTCGTCGCCCTCGACGACGCCACCTTGTCGATCAGAATCCCCGACGGTCTCAGCGAGCGCATCACCGGTCACATCAAGAGCTTCAGCCCGTGACGAGGGCGGGAAGATCGAACTTCCTGCTCTACGATCACCGTATGGCCGCCGCTATCGAGGTGAAGCTTTGACCATGCCACCGCGGGACGAGTTCAGGTCCCCTTACAAGAGCCCGAATGCCAGCCTGCGCTGGGCGCTGGTGGTGGTATCGATCATCGCCTTCGCGGCGGTGATCACCTCTGTGGCCCTGTGGGTGAAGTCCCGTCCCGCCGAACACATCGACGGCGCGGTTCCTCGCGGCGATCTCGAGCAGATCACCGGGCAGGAGGTTCGTCAGAAGTTTCCCGGCTCGGCCCTTCTGATCTCGTGCCCCAGCGACCTGCCACCCCAGATCGGCGCCTCCGAGGACTGCGTGATGAAACGCGGCGGCCGGAAATACCGGATCACTCTCCACATGACCGATGTCCAATCGGCGAGCGACGCGACCTGGCACTGGACTTTGGGCGAGGAACTCACCGGCAGCTGAGGCTCAGGGCTTGGGTATCGGACTCGGGTGGAAGCTCATCGGGTTGCGGGTGACGCTGCTGCGGGGTTGCTCGGATGTCGCGACCGTATTGTGCGGCCGCGTCGTCGCCGTGGTGTGAGACGAATGCGGCACTGATGTCGTCAGCGGTGTCGTCGGTTCCGCCGTCGGCATCTCCGTCGTTGTCGGCACGGTCGAGGACGCTGTCGTCGGCGCCGGAGGTGGGGGCGACATCGCCGGCCGGGACTCCGTTTCCGTCACTTTGGTGACGGGCCGAGTGGTCGGGAAGTCAGCGGGGCTGTTGACCATCGCCAGCGTCACCGCAGACACCACCAGTGCGGAGGCGGCGACCGCGAAAAGCACGGTAAGCACACGGGTGTTGCGATGCCGCGGACGCGGCGATTCACCCATAAACGTCGATGGTAGTTCCCGACGGGAGTGCAGACGGGCTCACCGCAATGGCACGGACACTCCGCGGGACGACTCCGAGGCCCGCAGCACAATCTCGGCGGGGTCGGTGCCCGTCGGCACGTCGAAGGCTAGGCGCACCTGCAATTCGTCACCGGGCGCCATCCTCGTCGAGGGGACGCCCGGGTTGGCGTAGATATCGGCCGCACGGCTTACCGCGAACACCTTCCCCCGGTTGTCGACGAGCTGTTGATGGGCGTCGACAAAGGTAATCGGCCGGTCGCCGACATTGCGGATCGACAGGGTGACCGAGATAAACACCCCGTGGGCCGTGATCGACCGCCCGGGATCGGCGAGGTCGCCCACCTGCCGGGCCCGCGAGACGTCGAGCACGGCGAATTCCAGGTCCCCATCGCGAACCCCAGCCGAGTGCGATACGCCGCGGGTGGCGGTGCCGGAGACCGTCCTGGCCGGCGGCCCGCACCCCGCCACCACCGCGATGACCACGGCGGCCAGGGTGATCGCGCCGCGCGGCGGTCGGATCATCGCCACAGCATGGCAGAAGCCAGCCGCCACACCGCGGCAGAAGCCAGTCGCCATACGGTGGCAGAGGCCGATCGGCACAACATGGCAGAGGGCCAGTCGTCAAAGGCACAGCGCAGTCGATGAGACCCTCGTATTCTCGGGCCCATGAGTCCCGCGATTGAAAAGAAGCGCACGCTGGAGCAACGCCGCCAAGCGGTGTCCAACCTGTTCGACTTCCTCGTTAAGGGCGGCATCGCCGACACCTCCCGGTTGCCGTCGGAGGTGATGGAGGAGAAGTACAAGTCCACGTTGCACCGCTACATTCCGGCCACCGAGACCCTCAACGGCGATCCGGTTCTGTTCGTGCCGCCACTGGGCTCGCAGGCCGCCTGCTTCGACCTGCGCCGGGGGTGCTCCCTCGCCGAACACTTCGTCAACGAAGGCCGCCCGACCTATCTGGTGGACTACGGCGAGATCGAACTGTCCGACCGGGGTCTCGGAGTCGACTTCTTCGTCACCGAGGTGATCCCGAACGCCATCAAGAAGGTGTCGGAGGACAACGGGGGCAAGCCGGTGCACCTGGTCGGCTGGTGCCTGGGCGGGGTGATCGCGCTGCTCACCACCGCCGCTTATCCGGAACTGCCGATCCGCTCGGTGGTCATGGTGGCCAGCCCCTTCGACCTCAGCAAGAACCCCGTGATCGCCCCGATCCGCACGGCCGGCAAGTACACCGGCGGACGCATCTTCGGCGGATTCCTGAAACTGCTCGGCGGCCTGCCTGCGGCCATCGTCGGACCGGCGTTCAAAGCCACGTCTCTGACGGTCTACCTCAAGAAGCCCATCACGCTGATCAAACACCGCGACGACCGAGACTTCCTGGCCCAGGTCGAGGCGGTCGACGGCCTGATGAACAGCATGCTCGCCTACCCCGGCCGCGCAACGCTGCAGATCTACCAGCGCATGGTGCAGCGCAACGAACTGGCAACCGGCAAGATCCAGGGGCCCACCCGAATGGTCGACCTCGCCGATGTACGGGTGCCCGTCATCAACGTGGCCGGCAAGACCGATGTGCTGGTACCCGTCGACGTCGCACTGGCGGTCGGGGATCTGCTGCCGAATTCCCCCGAGGTCCGGCTCGAGGTGGCTCCAGGCGGGCACCTCGGGGTGCTGACCGGGCGGTCGGCCCCCACGACGACCTGGGCGATGATCGACGACTTCCTCAACACGATGCCCGCCTGACGGGCGCACGGCACAAGGAAAATTCGCGCGGGGACAACTCCGGACGGCTCAGTAGTATTAGCTGAACACCGATCCGGCACCGAGGAGACCCCCAGTGAGCAGCGATGCACAGCGAAGCCGGCTCGCCTACCCGGTTGCCGCCGTGGTGGCGTTGGGTCTGGTGACAGTCCCCCACGCGGAGTCGACAACACCCCGGCTCGTGGAGACCTCCGCGGTCCGACTGGCCGCCGAGGTGTCGTCGGCAGTCGGAGGCCTCACCGACCTCGCACTGGTTCGAGCGGCCGCGACCGCTCCGACCTCGGCAGCGGCGGCCCCGTCGGATTCGTGGCCGGATATGAGCAACTACTCCTGGCTCGACCAGGCCGTGGCAAAGCTGCCGCCGAAACTGCGTCAGGCGGTGGTCTACGGGCTCGCCTTCGTCGGGTTCGGGCTGGGGTCGATAGTGCAGACGGTCGGGATGGTCATTCAGGCCGTCCTCAAACCCATTCAGAAGATCATCAAGCCGAAGGCTGTGAGCATCATCCCATCCGCGGCCGCGATTGCGGCCGCCAATTCACCTGCAGCTCAACCGATCCCGGCAGCCTCACCAATCCCGGCCATGAAGGCGAACCGACCGGCGTCAGCCGTCGCCCGGGCAGCCACAGGGAAATCCGCCCGAAAGGCGCACTCCCCCAACGTCGCTCGGCCCGCTCGCTCTCAGAGGTAGTCGAAGTGTGGGCCGTCAGCGCCTGGTCATCACCGGGATGCGGTGGCGGCCGCCGCGGCGATCCCGTGGCCGCCGCAACAGCTTTCCGCTCTGCGGCGCGTTCTCCACTACTCGGTGCGCCCGGTAGAGCCTGACGTCGTCGGGGATTCCGCGCAGCCATCGCGCACCGGCGTAGGACCACGCGAACCCCTCGTTCGCGGCAACCTCGGCGTGTGTGGCTTCGGTGACCAACACCGTTCCGGGCCGTGCGATCGCGGTCACCCGGCTCGCGGTGTTGACCGGGCTGCCGAACCAGTCGCCCGCCCGGCTCACCGCGGACCCGTACGCCACCCCGGCACGCAGCTGGGGCATCGCCGGATCGGCCTCCACCAACGCCACGAGAGTCAGCATCGCCTCGACCAGGGCGGCCGCGTCGGTGGAGACGAACATCACGGCGTCACCGATGGTCTTGACCAATCGCACTGGCGCCCAGACATTCTCGCGGGCAAGATCAGCCAGGCGGTCGGCCACGCCCTCCAGTTGCTCGGGCGGCACCTCCTCGCCCAGCCGGGTAAAGCCGACGAGGTCGGCGAACCCGACGGCCACGGTTCGCGCACCGGGGAGCTGGGCTCCCGCAGCGCGCTCGGCGGCGTTGAACGCCTCGGTCTCCACCGCGTGCCGAAGCTGCAGCATCAGCAGATCCTGGATCATCGGACCGAGGCGGGGCGCGAGATTCTCCACGACTGTCGTTGCGCCCGTGACGATTTCAAGTTCACTCACGCCCGGGTGAACCACCGTCGAGGTCAGCGAGGCGCGCATCATCTCAGCGGCGCGCGAGAGCCCTTCGGCCAGCAACCGCACGACGGTCAGGAGTTGCCCACGGTCGATCCCGAGGTCCAGGAAGTGCTTGAGATGCAGGGCGAATTCGCCGTCGGCCCGCATGAACACCGCAGCGTCCGGGTCGTCGACGTGCGGCAGGCCCGCAGCCCGCTGAAACCGCATCAGCTCATCGAGATCCAGACCGGCAGCCTCGCTGATCTCGCGAGCCGAGACGTAGGTACCGTCGTGGCCCAGCACCCGGCGGGCCGGCAGCAGCGTAGGCGTATGAGAGGTGCGGATCTCCTCGAGGCTGATGCCCTGTCCGAGAAGCCAATCCACCAGCTCGGGGGGCGGGGGGGGGGGGGGGGGGCGGGGGGGGGGGGGGGGGGGCGGCGGCGCGGGGGGG